>MKTJ01000058.1:0-66110 GCA_001898225.1 Chloroflexi bacterium 54-19 | reverse complement strand
CCGCTACTCACCTGACCGAGCCTGACCCGGCAGCGCCCGACCCGGTAGACCGGGTATCGGCCCGGCCCGACTTTCAAATCCTGGTTTACCCGGTAATTTCGATGGGAGAAGAAGGACACGCCGGGTCGCGCCTTAACCTGCTGGGCGAAAACCCGACCCCCGAACAGGTCCAAAACTTTAGCAACCAGACCAGGATTACGGAAAAGACACCCCCGGCTTTCCTGTTTCATTCGACCCTCGATGATGTCGTGCTGGTGGCGAACTCGGACCAGTATGTCGCCGGCCTGGAAAAAGCGGGCATCCCCTACCGTTACGTGCGGGGCGAGTACGGTGGACACGGCATCGGGTTAAACGACTGCTGGACCGGCGATTGCCTGACCTGGCTGGAAACGGTTGTCTAGGTCAACTTTCGAAAGAAAAAGGCGGTAGGGGATATGTACCTTCACCGCCCTTTTTAATTTCACGACTTTATTTAACGGTGAATTCGACCGTCTTTTCGAGTTTGTCGTTGACGTAGACCTCGAACTTGTATTTGCCGACCGGCCACGGCTGGTTCAGTTCGAGCGAGTAGTGCGCGGTGTAGGTGTTACCGCCTTCCAGCGAAAGCTCTTTACGACCCAACTCAAGATTGGTCTCACCGCCCGCCGCCAGGACTGTCCAGACCCCGGTCACGCGCGCCCCTGCCGTGGTGTTCTCGATTTTTACAACAGCGTGTAAAGGGTTATCGGTCGGGCTAAAAGTGGTAGACGGGTTGACGGCTTCCTCGTTGCTGTAACCTTTCGCCAGGACGACATCGGCCACCCGCATGCCACCGCCATAGACCGTGACGGAGCCTTTGAGGACGCCGGTCGCTACCAGTAAACCGACCACCAGGCCCAATACGACCACGATTCCGCCGATTATGGCCCAGACCGGCAAGCCTTTTTTAGCCGGGGCGGGGGCAGCGGCATAAGGTTGGGCCTGGTAGTGGTAGGGTTGCGACTGGCTGTTTGGCTGGCCGTAGCCGTAGGGCGGTTGGGGTTGAGCCGGGGCCTGGTACTGGTTTGGTGTCTGAGATTGGTTTGGAGTATAAGAAGCCATTTTTTAATATTTTCCTTTTTTATAAATTAGGTTTTTATTGTTATTTTTTACGGCACTCTTTACGTGCCGGAGGCCATTCTAACAATTTAAACTCTCCCAGGCTGTATTCCCGGTCACACTCCCTTTAACCGCTTTTAACTCTTAATCGAAATAAAAAAGCCTGTACGAAAGAGGTACAGGCAACCGTCAGTTTGAATCAAGAGAAGTATTAAGGCACGACATTTTGCCCGGTGATACGCTCCAGGGTTTCACCGTCCCCGCCCGCCGAGTCGGCCCCGTCCGGCCCGATATATTCCCCCTCGGTATCATCTTTTACCCCGGTGGAGTCTTTACCGCCCGGCAACGAGGCTTTTTGATTAGTGCCCAGGTCAGGCGTTTCCCCGGCCAGCACCACGTCTTTTGTGTAACCTTTTTCTTCCGAGGAGGCGAGACGTTCGCCCGGCTGCTTATTATTTTTGTCCTGATTGTTTCCCATTAAATCCCCCAAAAGTGTAAGTAGTAACTCTTTCCATCACGCTAATTATAACATTGTTTTCAGCTCAAAAAGTGCCTTTCCGGTAAGCCTGGAAAATTAGAAATTTCACATTTAATTCCAATAGAAGCCTAAACAAGCCCATCTAAAATTAATAATGTAAGACAGGGAAGTCGCAATGGACCGGGTAGGTTCGAAAAATAATCTTCTGGCAGACCTGTTTTCTTAATTCGGACTTTCGCTTGAAACACTCCTTTTAAGGTAGTTTAGCGTCTATATCCTGCTTTTCCAGGCCAAAGCGAAAGTCGTGTTAATGAAAGGAATAATCTAAAAATTATGAGCATGATAATCGAACGCCCGGTAGAAGTGGAATATACTCCGGCCCCGGTGGAGCCTTCTAGCGGACCCAAACCAAAGTGGAAGCCCCGCTTTACCAGGGAGCATATTCCGCTGACCGCTATCCTGCTGCTCTCGGCTTTTCTCGGCCTGTGGAACCTTTCCATCAACAGCTACTCAAACGATTACTACGCGGCGGCAGTCAAGAGCATGCTGACAAGCTGGCACAATTTCTTTTTTGTTTCCTTCGACCCCAACGGCATTGTCACGGTAGATAAACCGCCGGTGGCCTTCTGGGTCCAGGCTGCTTTCGCCAAAGTTTTCGGCTTTAGCGGGGTGAGTATCCTGCTACCCGAGGCATTGGCCGGGATAGGCGGGGTCTTCCTGCTCTATCTGATGGTTAAAAAAGCCTGGGGCCAGGGCGCCGGCCTGATAGCCGCCCTGATCCTGGCCGTTACGCCCATCTTTGTCGCCATGAACCGGCACAACAACCCGGATAGCATCCTGGTGTTTACCCTGTTGGTCGCGGCCTGGGCCATGTTACAGGCCGCCGAAAAAGGCAGGTTGCGCTGGCTGATGCTCGCCTCCGTGATGGTCGGAGTAGCTTTCAACGTAAAAATGCTTGAGGCGTATATCGTCCTTCCGGCCTTCTTCGCAATGTATTTCCTCTTTGCCAAGACCAAGTGGTGGAAACGGGTCGTCCATCTGACCCTGGCGGCCATCGTTATTGTAGCGATTTCTCTCTCCTGGGCTATCGCGGTCGACCTGACCCCGGCCAGTGAGCGGCCCTACGTGGATAGCAGCACCCAGAACAGCGAGCTTGACCTGATTTTAGGCTACAACGGCCTGGGCCGGATTCTCGGCAACGAAAATGGCGGTGGCGGCAACGGTGGCGGATTTTCTTCGGCAGTTCGAAACGCCGACGGCTCCTACAGCCAGTTGACCGACGCTACCACCAGTGGCACTACTTCCGCCACAACGACCAATACTGACAACCAGAACCAGACCGCGGCTTCCACTGGCACCACTACAACCACGGGCGCGACCTCGATCGGAAACACCGGCACGGGCACCCAGGGCGGGTTTCCCGGTGGCGGCACCCCTCCCGGCGGGGACTTTGGCGGCGGCAACGGCGGCGGCATGAACAACAACAGCAGCTTTGGCGGCAATCCCGGCCTGACCCGCCTGGTAATCCCTTCGCTGGCGGCTGAGTTCAACTGGTTCGGTCCAATGGCTCTGATTAGTCTCATCTTTATGGGTATCGGCACCCTGTTCAGCAAGGCCAGAGACGACGAACGGCTGCGGAAGTTACGCGGTATTGTCCTCTGGGGCGGCTGGCTCCTGACCTTCGCGGTCGTCTTCAGCTTCTCGCAAGGAACCTTCCACAACTACTACCTGACCATTATGGCCCCGGCCATAGCGGCCCTGGCTGGTGCGGGCCTGGTGGCGATGTGGAAACAGTATCGCAGGGGCGGCTGGGCGGGTTGGATTTTACCGGTGGCGCTGGCGGCAACGGCCTTCTACCAATCCTATATCCTGAGCGGCTACACCTCCTGGAACACCTGGCTTAGCCCGGTTCTAATCGTGGTCGGTATCGCTTCCTTCGTGGGTTTGGTCGTGGCAAAGCTGTTCCGGCAGAGCACCCTTACCAATCGCCTGAGCCAGGGCATCACCTGGGCGAGTATGGCGGCGTTGCTGGTAGCCCCGGCGGCCCTCTCGGTCAAGGTAGTCTTTACCGCCATCACCGGCACCTTCCCATCGGGCACCCCGACCGGCACTTCGAACGGGATGGGCGGCGCGACCACAACCGGAGGCGGCAACTGGCTGACCTTTATCCAGCAAAACCTGGGCGGACAGCTAATCGTGGCGGCGGTGGTCCTGATTATCGGCGCGGTCCTCTTTGGACTGACCTACCTGCTCCGGCAAAAACGCTTCCTGAGCCAGCCGGTCCTGACAGGTCTGCTGCTGGTCTTCCTGGTAGTAGGCAGCACCGGTTGGTGGTACAGCGCGGCCCAGACCGCTTCGGCGCAAACCACCACAACTGCCGCCCGGACAACGCAAGCTAACTTCGGCGGCGGCAATATGGGCGGCGATGTCAACAGCGAACTATTGGCCTACCTGGTCGCCAATCAAAACGGCTACGCCAATATTGTGGCGGTCAGTAGCTCGAACTCGGCGGCATCGCTCTATCTCGAAAGCGGCAAGGGCGTTATCTCTCTCGGCGGCTTTTCGGGTAGCGACAACATCTATACCTCGACAAGCCAGGTGGAAGAACTGGTTTCCAGCGGCACCGTCCGGTACTTCCTGCTGGGTGGTCAGGGCGGCGGCCAGGGCAGCAACAGCGCGGTGAGCAGCTATGTGACCTCGCAATGCAAACTGGTGGATAGCAGCGCCTATTCCAGCACCAATGCGAGCACCAGTGCAAGTAGCACCACGGCGGTTACCACCACGACCGGGGCGGTTGCGACCGGAAACGGCACTTCTACGACCTCAACTAGCAACACGAGCAACAACACCAGCGCTAGTGGCAGTGATAACACTCGCAGCTTCAGCACCGGGGGAATGGGCAACCAGCAGCAACAGCTTTACGTCTGCGGTAGCTAACCAACAATTTTTAATAAAAAGGGCCGGGAGCGTCTTGCAAGAGGCGCTCCCTGGTCCATTTCAGCCGGAAACAATTTTTGTGAGATAACAAACAAAGAAAACTATGGAAACAATAACAACTTTACCCAAATTAGAACCTCAAAAAGCTTCCAGAAACCGGGTGGCTGGGCTGCTCCAGAAGGTCTATCACCTGACCTGGCAGCAAGTGGGATTGATAGGGATTATGGGCTTGAGCGCCTCGCTTTATCTTTTCCGGCTGGAAGACCTCGGCTACAGCAACGAATATTACGCCTCGGCAGTCAAAAGCATGCTGACAAGCTGGTCGAACTTTTTCTTCGGGGCCTTCGACCCCGGAGGCTACATTACCGTAGACAAACCGCCGGTCTTTTTGTGGATACAGGCTGCTAGCGCCTGGCTTTTTGGCTTTAGCGGCTTTAGTATCCTGCTGCCCCAGGTTATCGCGGGGGTTGCCAGTGTCGCCATCATTTACCACCTGGTAAAGCGAGTCTTCGGACCCGGGGCGGGCTTGCTATCGGCCTTAGCCCTGGCCCTGACGCCCATCTTCCTGGTGATGACCCGCCACAACAACCCCGAAAGTCTTCTTATACTGAGCCTGTTGCTGGCGGTCTGGGCTTTAACCAGGGCCGCCGAGAAAGGGCAACTGCGCTGGCTGCTGGTCAGCGTGGGAATGGTTGGGATTGCTTTCAATATCAAAATGCTGGAAGGTTTTATCATTCTCCCGGCCATGTACGGGGTCTACTTCCTGATGGCCCGGACAAGCTGGTGGAAACGCATCCTGCACCTGGGCGCGGCTACCCTGCTCCTGGCGGTCGTGGCCCTTTCCTGGACCTTGATTGTGGACGCCATCCCGGCCAACTCCCGCCCCTATATCGGGAGCAGTTCCAATAACACCGTTTCAGACCTGATTCTGGGCTATAACGGCCTGGGCCGGGTCGAAGGGAATACCGGCAACTTTGGCGGAGGTGGTCCCGGCGGCCAGCCGAGCGGCAATTTCACTCGCGGCGGGATGCCGACCGGCCAACAGGGGCAGTTTACCAGGGGCAACCAGTCGAGCGGCCAATCCGGCACGGCCTCGAACCAGGGTACAAGCGGTCAGACCTCGACCACTAACGGCCAGACTACGACTAATAATAATCAAACCACAACCAACAACGGTCAAAGTTCGACAAACGGGAATCAAACCGGCCCCACTAACCAGGGCGGTTTCTCAGGTAATAACGGCGGCCAACCGGGCGGCAACTTCAACCGGGGTGGCTTTGGCGGTAATGGCGGCGGTTTTGGTGGTGGAAACTCGGCTATCGCGGGTCGGGCCGGACCCCTGCGCCTGTTCTTAAATGACATCGCCGGGGAAGTCAACTGGCTGGCCCCGCTGGCGCTGCTCGGTGTTATCGCCCTGATTATCCAGAGCGTCGTCCTGTTCAAAAAGGGTAAAGAGAAATTCAGAAGCCCGCGCAACACCGCTATCTTAATCTGGCTCGGCTGGTTCGCCTGCTTTGGGGTCGTCTTTAGTATGGCCGAAGGCACTTTCCATAGCTACTATCTCGTCATGCTGGCCCCGCCGGTCGCGGCCTTGTTTGGCGCGGGTACGATGGCCTTCTGGAAAGAGTTACGGCAAGGTAACTGGCTCGGGTGGTTGATGCCGGTCGCGCTGCTGGCTAACGCCGCCTACCAGGTCTATCTACTGGCGGCCTACCCGGCCTGGGGTTCCTGGCTGAACCCGGTTATCCTCACCACGAGCGTGGCGGGAGCAGTCGCTCTGGTCGTGAGCGGCCTGGTGCGGACCCGTTTCCCCAAAACCCACGACTGGATTAGCCGGGTGGGCCTGGCCCTGACGCTTGGTCTGCTGGTCGCCCCGGCGGCGTGGGCTATCAACCAGTTGTACGTGACCCCGGTCAACCCGACCCTTCCCAGCGCCCGGCCCGGCGCAGAGACAGAACTGGGTATGCTCGGCAACCGCAGCATCTGGGACGGTGTGTCCCAACCCTTCTGGGCCGACTTCGCCACCATTGTCCTGCCGTTGGCCTTGCTGGCGGCGGTCGCGGCCCTGGTAATCTTCAAACTGGTTCGCTCGGTCAGGCCGTTTGCCGGGAAGCTGGGCCTGGTCTTTCCCTCGGTAGCGCTGGTCGCGGCTATCGCCGTGAGTGGTTGCTCGGCCAACACTACCTGGGCGACGGCCAACGAAACCATCGCCGCAAAATCGGCCAGCACCACCAACCAGCCGAACGAGGGGTTAATCCAGTACCTGGAAGCCAACCAGGATGGCGCGAAATACCTGGTGGCCGTCAGCAACACCAGCCAGGCCGCGCCGATTATCCTAGAAACCGGCCAGGCGGTCATGTCTATCGGCGGGTTCATGGGTAGTGACAACACCCTGACCGCAACCCAGGCCGCCCAGATGGTTTCTTCAGGACAGGTACGGTACTTCCTGATAAGTGGCGGAGGGAACCGGGGCGGCTTTGGCGGAGGCGCCAGTTCTACCTCGGTCAATAGCTGGGTCACACAGCAATGTACGGTCGTCAATAGCAGCGCGTATTCCACCGCCGCGACGACCACCGGGGCCAATTCGACCGGCGGCCAGAACTTCCAGATGGGCAGTTCGCAGGAAACCCTCTACGACTGTGGAGCGGTCAAAGCGAGCTAACCCTTTCTAACAAACCCGGTTGGAGGCAGGTTTGCCCATACTCCGACCGGGTTTTAGATTTTAAAGAACTCTTTGCATAAATCTTCCGTTTTTCTGCCCAAAAATTAGAAATTTCACATAAACTTCCAATTAAGAATAAATGCGCCTCAACTAAAATTAGAGTGTAAGGCGGCAGAGTGAAATAAAATATTTCTTCATCCAAAATTTCACCGCCGTCTTAAATGAATAATAAAATTTATAACCACTCTAAAAGTTCTCTTACAGCCTGACGGGCTGTAGCCGAAACCCGGTCCAGTCACCGGGCCAGGATAGAAAGGCCAGGAAACAGCCATGACACCAGAAAACGCCGCGCCGGTAGTGGACATCGTAATACCGGTCTATAACGAAGAGGCGCAATTAGCCCAGAGTGTGATTACCCTCCGCCAGTACCTGCTACAGAATTTTCCCTATAGCTGGCGTATCACTATCGCGGACAACGCCAGCCAGGACCAGACCTGGCAAATCGCCCGCCGCCTGGAACAAAGTTATCCCGGCGAAGTCAAAGCCCTGCATCTCGACCAGAAAGGCCGGGGCCGGGCCCTGCGGTACGCCTGGGCCTGTAGCGATGCCCAGATTGTCAGCTACATGGATGTGGATTTATCGACCGGGCTAGATAGCTTTTTACCGCTCATTTCCCCGCTCGTCACCGGACACAGTATGATTGCTACCGGTAGCCGCCTGGCCCGTGGCGCTAGAATCAAACGCCAGTTCAAACGGGAGGTAACATCGCGGGTCTATAACTTGCTAATAAAACTAATATTCGGGCCGGTCTTCAGTGATGCCCAGTGTGGCTTCAAAGCAGTCCGCAAAGACCTGATTATGCCAATGTTAGGTCTAATCGAGAACAATGAATGGTTCTTTGATAGCGAACTTTTGCTGCTGGCCGAACACAATCACCTGCGAATTCACGAAGTCGCGGTAGATTGGATCGAAGACCCCGATTCAAGGGTTAATATCCGCAAAACGGTCATCGAAGACCTAAAAGGGTTGTGGCGTATGCGCTTCAAGTTCTGGATGGGTGGCGGGAAATTACAGGAAATCCCGGCTCGCCAGGGCCTTCAAGTTCGACCGGAAACGGAGTTCGTACCTGTACCGGCCCAACCCCAGCGCGAATACAATCACGCCGCCTAGGTATTTGACCACATTATTTCCAGGAGCGGCAGGGCTCTCACCAGAACCGGGGGCCTGCCGCGCGAACATTTATCAATATTTGGGAAGAATAGACAGGAAGTTATGTCAATTAAACAAGGGCTTAAGGCAGGGGTGGAATGGCGGCGCGAGGTAACCAGGTTTTTCCGGTTTGGAATTGTAGGGTTAAGTGCAACCTTACTTGATTTTTCCATTCTGACCGGCCTCAAATTCTTTTTTGGCTGGCCGACCCTACCGGCTAACCTGATTTCTTATTCCTGTGGCATGCTGGACAGCTATATACTGAACCGCCACTGGGTCTATCCTGAAACTAAAGGGCAGCGTTCGCACGTCCAGTTATTCCGGTTTATCTTTATCAACCTGGTCGGATTGGTGCTGAACATGGTGCTGCTGCTGGGTTTTGAAGTGATTTTTAATGCTTTGATGAAGAACGCTTCTTATAGTTATATCCCGGCTAAAATCGCGGCCACCGGGCTGGTCTTCCTCTGGAACTTCTTCGCCAATCGCTTCTGGGCCTTCAATCCGAACCCCAGGCCGGAGAAAATCGTCACACCATCTCAGATAAAAGAAGCGGAAGTTTACGAACGAACAGCGGCCTGATTTATTCTGCTCAAATCGGGTCAGCCTTTCCTTTCTTTTACGCCGGTAAAAAGCGGGTTATGCCAGTGACAGGCGCTGGCAAACCCGCTTTTTACTTTCACTACTTTAGTTTTACTTCGAGATAAAAGTTACTTCCAGGCCGGGTCCGAGCCGCTGGCGCAAAGCCAGTTTGACCAGATGGCGCGTTGAGCTATCCAACTGGCGCTCCTCCCAGATTGAACGCAAGACTACCTCTACCTGACCTGGGGTTTCTTCTGTTACCCGGAGAGTCGCATCCTGTAACAAAGCCAGTTTTGCCGCAGAAAGCTGAAAGCGCCCGGTCAAATCCTCGTAGATAACCTTCCACAAGGCGCCGGGGTCTTTTAGTTCGTTTGAAGGCTCGAATAATTTAAGGCTTTCCGCAACAGGAAGGACTTCTTCAACCTCTTTATGAGAAGCCACATCAGCAGGCGAAAACATTCTTTTCTGAAAACTCAACTGGGGCCGAACCTTCAGGGTTTCATAAGAGGGCCGCCGGGTTGCCGGTTGTGAACTGACAGGTTTAGTGGGCACAGTCGGCATGGAAGCTTTAACTTTACCCCGGCGCGGGTCAACATCGTTAGTCAGGGTCCAATGCAAAAGCGCCAGGGGATTGTGGCAACTGCCCTTACCTTCCCATACCTCCTTAACCTGCTGGTAGCGGTTTACCACCTGTTCGAGGGTATAGCGGTCACTGCTGGCAAACTTAAGCCCTTCCCAGTCGTCAAGTGTTTCCCGGCCATCATCTAAACGACAAAAACCATCAAACTTCGCTTCCTGGGTAATAAACCTATAAATATTCTGTTGTTGATTACTCAACGATTGTATTCCAGTTTCAAGCCGGTCAGTTGTAGGGGTTTTCCTGGCTTCTGGTGCCTGTGTATTTTCATTTTCAGCATCAGTAAAAGAAAAAACATCGTTTTCATTTTTTGATTCATATTTACATGAAGTTTTCTGGAAAGGCCCGGAAGGACTTGCCGGGTTGGTGGAAGTGGCCGCAACAGGTTCCGAAGTCTTTCCCGCCTCGGCAAGTCTTTCCCCGAACGGCATAAATACCGGCAAGTCGTTTTCAACGCTGGCAGACAGGATATAGAGGGTTGTATTCTTCTGAAAGAAATGGGAATTAAAGAGACTGGCCGCTTCACCGTCCAGGTTAGTCCGGCGTTTTTGCAGTTCGACCAGGGTAGCTCCATTTACAAACCCATCCGATAGATTGACCAGTTGGAGCAGTTCTGCCGCTTCCAGGGCCTCCAGGCAGTTCTTGAAGGCGCTGGCGCGCATCGTTAGCTCACAGGCGCCTCTTGAGAAGGATAGGGCCATCCAGCCCGCTCCCTTGACTTTTAAGCCTTCAAATAAGGGGAAGTGGGACCAGGCGATTATGAGCGCCAGGACCAACCGGCATTCATCATAATTATCTTCGGAAATATGAATAGAGTCTGTTTGTTTCAGCAAGCGGCCTGCCGCCTCATAATAAGTGGAAGCCCGGTAATCAAAGCCGGTCCGCCCGGAAAGACTTTTAGCGGAAGGGCTTTTCATCTTTTTGGCAGGAAAAGTGGCCGGTTGAGTTGAGCGGGCATAGCCCTGGAAATCTTTTACATTCACCACAGAGGCTGTCCTGGGTTCGGGAGCAGCTTTGAAGGTGTTATTAACAGTCGGTGGACGCCACCATTCCCCGGTAGTCTGGTAAATATAGGAAAGCCATTCCCATAAAAGGGCCGGGGGCGGTAGAATCAAATCAGCCGGAATAATCCGGGCTTCCTGGTCTGCTATTATATTCGTATCGGGAGGTGCTGCCTTGGCATGCTCGAACATAATATTCCTCTTTCAGTTTACTGGGAATATTATAATTCAGGCCCTTTTTCATATTTTGGAATAATGAGCGCTTTAACATGATTAATATTATAAGATATGAATAAGGCCGATTCTAGCCTCAATTATGAATATTTTTGGTAGTCATAACCCCCCATTACGGTAACGATTACCCCCCGACTCGGCCCGCATTACCCCCCATGCTATTCATATTCAACCATGTTTATGCCGAATCCGGGCTGGGAATATTCTTTTTCGGTAGCGATTACCCCTCAAATTTATGAATCGCTCTCAAATATGCCTGAAAACCCCCCAAATCCTTATGCAATTTGGGTAACGATTACCCCCCAGATTAACCCATGGTTATTCATAACCAACCGGCCCAAACCAGGCTGTTGAGGCCGAAAATATGCTTTTAGGGAAGCGATTACCCCCCTAACGGCCAGAATTATTCATAATTTTGAGGCTGGTAAAGTTGTTTTGAAGGAATATGAATCGCGAAATTATGGATTCATAAAATGGGTTGGAATATGAATCTTCGGACATGATTACCCCCCTACCCGATTCATAAATTGGTTCTATGAATAATTTTGGCCGTAGCCGGGTCGGGGTTGGGCAAGGCTAATCATAACCGGGGAATTATGAGGCCCTGGTAGCCGGGGTTTCGAGCCATTCCAATATCCGCTGGTGCAAGTCAAGGGCCGGGCGGAGATGGTTCTTCTCGATTTTACTTAAATAACTCTGCACAATGCCTAGCTGGTCGGCGGCTTCAGTCTGAGAAAGCCCCATCTTCTTGCGGTGAAGTTTGATGCGCTGGGCCAGCGATTCATCGACCGCCAGGGCTGAATCGGCCTCCTGGCTGGCCGGGCGTGGCTGTTGGAGCGGCCTGGGCTCTTTAAGCGCTAAAATTTCATCGTCTTTGTCCCGGTCGCGGTTCCGGTGGCTTTGCAAGCTCTTGTAGGTTTCGCGGATAACCTGGGGCGGGTCGAGCAGTAAGGTCGCCTGGGTCCAGACCTGGCCCCAACCGCGCTGCTGGGCTATTGCTTCATCCCAGCGGTCATACTGCCAGGAAGCGATAACACCGTCCTGCTGGAGGGTATCGAGGGCCTTTTCAAGGCGGTCGCGCGTGGCGGAAGGTCGCCGCTCGTTAAGTTGTTCGCCAACCGCTTCCAGGAGGGTATTGACCCTGTAAGGGCGGGAATACTCGCCCTGGCGGGCCTGGATACGCCACTGCCAGCTAAGATAGCGGGCCAGTCTTTTCTCAACCCGTTGGCGGTAGGGGTCGTACTGGACCGCCCTGGCCGAAAGAAGGGCCGTCTGGCGGCCCGGTCCGAACAGGAACTGGGCAAAAAGGTGGCCGGGTTGGAAAATAAACCGTTCCACGTCGAGATAACCGTCCAGCCGCATCTGGCCCATCCGGTCGGTAATGATAAAGGCGCGGCTCTGGAAGGTCTGTTTGGTGGCTTTGCTGCGCCCTTTACGGCGGGGGTCTTGCTCGTAGATTTCAATCTCGCCCAGGTTGAGCCAGACATTTTGAATGTGGGATAGCACCTGGAGCATCCGGGCGCGCTGTTCGGGTTCATAACCGCCGCGCCGCCCCTTTTCCTTCTGCTTTTGTTCGAGGCCGCGCATTGAGAGAAACTGGTCTACATTGGCGATGGCGTAATCTTTGGGTGTTTTCGCCTGGGTGAGCCAGATATGACTGAGTAAATCAAGGGCGTCGGCGTCGAGGTCGGTCAGGTCTTTTTGCTGTTCCCACATCAACTGCGCCCAGGCAGCGACCTGCTCGGTCGGCATCAGGGGGTCATTTTCAACAATCGGTGGGATTAACTGGGCGTGTCCGGTCGCGCCGCCTTTCTTTAGAGTGGCGGTAGGCCAGGGCGAGTCGTCGGTACGCTGGAAATTATTCTGGGCCAGGGCTTCGCGCAACGCCTGGTAGATGGCATGGCTGAGGACGGTCAGGTTGCTTTCGTCGTCAAAGGTTTCGGGCAAGGCCACCAGGTTAGAAATTTTTGCGCCCAGTTCTTCCAGGTCTTTGCTGCGGGTCGTGGTATCCCTGTTTTTAAGCAGGCGAGCCCAATCCATCGCCAGGGCGGCCAGTTCCTGGGAGGTCCAGTCGCGCTCGGCCTGGGTCTCGTCATCAGGCAAGGGATAGAGTTCTTTGATTTCTTCTAAAATATCCTGGGCAAACCTTTCATCATCCGGGTCAGGTGCGCCTGAATTATCCCCAAAAAGGGCGGGTTGGCTGGCTATTTTTTTTGTCTTGTTAGAAGGGTTTCTATCCTGTTCTGCCATAAATCCAATACTTCTTGCCTGCTAATTGCCTGGCGATAATATTATTTTGCGGGCCCGTTTGATTGATTTTATCATACATGACAGGCATGAGTCTTTATTTGATAGCGATATTTATACACATGTTCTGAAAGTTATGTAAAGCTGTTGTGGAAATTTGGTGGACTAAAGCGTTTTCTTTACCAGCTTTATCTTGCATGGTGGTCCAAACGAATGTTCAACCGGGCAAATAAATGGTAAAATAAACCAGACAAAATTGCTAAAGAGCGCGCAGATTTCAAGTTTTCGGGAAAGGAAAAGCCGTTGGACAAGATCGTTTTTGGTTTACAAAAGGGCGGCGTTGGCAAAACGACGACCGCTATTTCGACCGGGGCGAGTCTTGCAAAGCAGGGCAAGCGAGTGTTGCTGGTGGACTGCGACCCCCAGGCCAACCTGACTACCTCCTGTCTTATCGAGCCGGGGTCCACCCGTTACAGCACCTACGACCTTTTCAAAAACACCCGTCTAAAAATTGCGGACACTATCGTTTCGACTGAATGGGGCTTCGACCTGATTCCTTCCAATATCGTCCTCGCCACTGCCGAGGTTGAACTGGTCGGGGCTTTCCAGCGCGAACAGGTGCTGGCCGAAAAATTCCAGGGCCTGGACAATCTCGGTTATGACTATGTGCTGGTGGATAGCCCGCCCTCGCTGGGTCTTCTCACAGTCAATTCGCTGGCGGCCTGCGATTGGGTAGTGATGCCGGTCCAATGCCAGTTACTTTCGATTATGGGTTTGCAGGCTTTTATTGACGTGGTTGAGTTAGTCCAGAAGGTCAACCGGGAGCTAAAAATCGCCGGGGTGCTGCTCACCATGTATGATGGCCGGACCGCCATCTCGCGGGAGGTTGAGCAGAACGTGCGCGAAATCCTGGGCGACCTGGTTTTCAAGACCCGGATTGGCAGTTCCACTGCTCTATCCACCATTCCCAAGCGCGGCCCCATTCAGTTCTGGGACCCCCGCCATTCCGTCAGCCAGCAGTATGATGCTTTTGCAGAGGAGCTTATCAGCCGTGTCGACGCCAGATAACAGCAAACCCAAATCCACCCGCGCCGCCAAAAGCGCAACCCCGGCCCGTCCCGATTTCTTTGCCAGCCTGAAGGCCCGCAGCAATAGCATGCAAAAGATTGCGGCAGGGCAGCCGGTGGACGAGGTCGAGGAAAAAGCGGCAGACAGCACCGCCGAAACTATCGAGATGATTACCCTGGCCGCTATCGAGCCGAACCCCGACCAACCCCGCCAGACCGCTACCCCCGAACAGGACGCCGAGCTTGCTGCCGACATCCGTGAGCGGGGCCTTTTACAGCCGGTTATCGTGCGGCCATTGGGGGGAGCGGGCGGACGCTATGAACTGGTCGCCGGGGAACGGCGCTGCCGGGCGGCCCGCCTGGCCGGTCTCGAACAGGTCCCGGCCATAGTCCGGCCTTATAATGACCGTGAGGCTCGGACGGTCGCCGCGATTGAGAATTTGCAACGCCAGAACCTTGAACCACTTGACGAAGCCCGCTATTTCAAATTCCTGGCCGAGGAATATAATCTCTCGAACCGCCAGATTGCCGAGGGGTTGCACAAGAGCGCCAGCTATGTTGACCAGCGCATGCGTTTGCTCCAACCGGACCGCGTAAAAAATACGCAATTGTTACACGCTTCACAAGATAACCCTTTGTCCGCTCCGAAAGCCTGGAAGTACAGGCCGCGCGAGTGGGTGAAGCTTAAAACAACCCTGGCCGAGGCGCGAGGGAGTCTGCAACAGGTCCCGGCCAAACAAAAGAAAGAGTTGCAAAAGACGCTCTCCGAGTTAAGGGTCGAACTGGAAGCCCTTGAAAAGGAGTTGCGGGCTTAGTTCCAGGATTGTCACACGTGAAACTAAAGAGGCGTTCCCGACAAAAAATGGGAACGCCTCTTTTATTGCCTCTTTAGTGAGTATGGGAATGTTCGTGCGGGTGGTCGTGGGAGTGCGAATGAGAATGGCCGTGTGAGTGTTCGGGGTCCGGCATCGTGAAAAAGGGCTGGTTTATATCTATCAGGGTCCGGCGCTGCTCGACCGGCAGGGCAATCTGTGTTTCCAGCCAGGCAATTACTTTATCCAGGCCGGTTTCGTCCTTCAGGTTGGTGAAGATAAAGGGTTTATCCGCATTAGGCCGCATCATTTTTGCGTCGCGGTCCATCACTTCCAGCGAAGCCCCCACGTATGGCGCCAGGTCAATTTTATTGATAATCAGGAGGTCGGAGCGAATAATGCCCGGTCCGCCCTTGCGAGGGATTTTGTCGCCCCCGGCCACGTCAATCACATAGATAAAAACGTCGACCAGTTCCGGGCTAAAGGCCGCCGCCAGGTTGTCGCCACCACTTTCGACAAAGAGAAGTTCCAGGCCGGGAATGTTTTCCTCAAGGTCGGCAATCGCTTCCAGGTTCATAGAGGCATCCTCCCGGATAGCGGCGTGGGGACAGCCGCCGGTTTCGACTCCGCGCACCCTTTCCATCGGTAAAGTGCCCTGGCGTAGCAAAAATTCGGCGTCCTCGCGAGTGTAGATGTCGTTAGTGACGACCGCCAGGTTGTAGCGGTCCAGAAGGCGTTTGCTCAGGCGGTCCACCAGGGCGGTTTTGCCGCTACCCACCGGCCCGGCGATGCCCACCCGGAAGGCCCGTTTTGTTTCAATCATTGTCATAGTACACCTCGTTGAACGTTTAACGCGCCCTTTAGGGTGAACGTTAAATGTAGAATTTTAAAAGTTCGAAATCACCAATAATTAAACAGTTTCCGCACCTTTTTGAAGACGTTCAACGTCTAAAAAAGAAAATAGCGCTGGGCCATCGGCAGGCTGTCCGCCGGTTCGCATGTAAGTAATTCGCCATCGGCCCGGACCTCGTAGGTTTCGGGGTCTACCTCAATTGTCGGGGTGGCCGAGTTAAGCGCCATATCCGCCTTGCCGATATTGCGGGTGTTTTTGACGGCTACAGCGGTCTTGCGTAATCCCAGTTTTTCGGGGATGCCGTTATCGAGGGCCGCCTTCGAGACAAAAGTCAGGCTGGTAGGGGCGGTCGCCAGGCCAAAAGCCCCGAACATGGGCCGGTAAAGAATCGGTTGGGGGGTTGGAATAGAGGCGTTGGCGTCACCCATTGCGCCCCAGGCGATAAACCCGCCTTTGACCACCAGTTCCGGTTTGACCCCGAAAAAGGCCGGTTTCCACAATACTAAATCGGCCAATTTGCCTGGTTCGATGGAACCGACTTCGTGGGCGACCCCGTTCGTGATGGCCGGGTTGATAGTGTATTTTGCAATATAGCGTTTGACCCGGTTGTTATCGTTGCGGGAAGAGTCACCCGCCAGGGGGCCGCGTTGGACCTTCATTTTGTGGGCGGTCTGCCAGGTCCGCATGATGACTTCCCCGACCCGGCCCATCGCCTGGGAGTCGCTCGAAATCATGCTAAAGACCCCCAGGTCGTGCAAAATATCTTCGGCGGCGATGGTTTCAGGCCGGATACGGCTCTCGGCAAAGGCCACGTCTTCCGGCACCAGCGGATTCAGGTGGTGGCAGACCATCAGCATGTCGAGGTGTTCGGCAATGGTGTTGCGGGTATAAGGTCGGGTCGGGTTGGTCGAACTTGGCAAAATATTCGAGTAGGAAGCAATACGAATAATATCGGGAGCATGGCCGCCGCCTGCGCCCTCGGTATGGTAGGTATGGATGGTCCGCCCGCCGATAGCGGCAATCGTATCCTCCACAAACCCGGCCTCGTTGATGGTATCAGTGTGAATGGAGGTTTGAATGTCGTAGCGGTCGGCCACTTCGAGACAGGTATTGATGGCGGCGGGGGTGGTACCCCAGTCCTCGTGCAGTTTAAGACCGCAGGCGCCTGCCTCGATTTGTTCGTTTAAGGGTTCGGGCTGGGCGGTGTTGCCCTTGCCCAGAAAGCCGAAGTTGACAGGCCAGGCTTCGGCGGCCTGTAACATCCGGGCGAGATTCCAGGCTCCCGGCGTACAGGTGGTGGCGTTGGTGCCGGTGGCCGGGCCGGTGCCGCCGCCTATCATGGTCGTGACGCCGCTGGCGATAGCTTCGTAGACCTGCTGGGGCGCGATAAAGTGGATGTGGCAGTCAATACCGCCCGCCGTTACAAGCATATTCTCGCCCGCGATAACCTCGGTGCTGGCTCCGACTACCAGTTCCGGGTCAACCCCCTGCATGGTATCGGGGTTTCCGGCCTTGCCCACCTTCACGATGCGGCCATCCTTGATACCGATGTCGCCTTTAACTATGCCCCAGTAATCAATAATCAGGGCGTTGGTAATGACCAGGTCGAGCGCCCCGGCCCTGGTTGCGCCGCTGCTCTGGCCCATGCCGTCGCGAATAACCTTGCCGCCCCCGAAAGTAATCTCGTCCCCGTAAGCCGTAAAGTCCTTTTCGACCTCGATAATCAGTTCTGTGTCGGCCAGCCGCACCCGGTCCCCGGTAGTCGGGCCATACAGGTCGGCATAAATCCGGCGTGGTATTTCCAGGCTCATCACTTTTTCCTTTGTCTAAATTAAACCTTCTTGAGAGCGGCTTCTTTTGTAGCAGGGTCGTCCAGCGCGCCGTTTACAAAACCTTTGTGGCCGTAGACCGTCCGCGACCCGGCTAAGGGAACCAGCACAATCTCTTTTTCCTCGCCCGGTTCGAAGCGGACGGCAGTCCCGGCGGCGATATTGAGCCGTTTGCCATAGGCGGCAGTCCGGTCGAAATCGAGGGCTGAGTTTACCTCGAAAAAGTGAAAATGGCTGCCCACCTGGACGGGACGGTCCCCGGTGTGGCGCACCAGCAGGGTCGTTACCTCGCGGCCCGGATTAGCCGTGATTGGCCCGGCTTCCTCATCTAAAAAATACTCGCCCGGTTTCATGCTATTTCCTTTCATTTAATCGGGTCGTGGACCGTCACAAGTTTGGTGCCGTCGGGGAAAGTCGCTTCGACCTGGACCTCGTGAATCATCTCGGCGATACCGTCCATCACATCGTCTTTGGTGAGGATGGTCGCGCCCCAGGTCATGATTTCGGCCACGCTCATGCCGTCGCGGGCGGCCTCCATAATCTCGGCGGAAAGAATCGCCATGGTTTCGGGGTAATTAAGTTTAAGACCTCGGGCCTGGCGTTTGCGGGCCAGTTCGGCGGCTACAAAAATCAACAGCTTTTCCTGTTCGCGGGGAGTCAGGTGCAATCGTTTCTCCTCCTTCTTGTTTTTCTATTTTCTAAAAGAAAGATGCCTTAGTAGATTTTCCGGGGAAGGGTTGGCGTTTGTCCGTAGAGTTCCTGTTTGCCGAGTTTCCACATTTCGAACAGACCCCTGGTGATAGCCCGCCCGTTCCGGCTGACCGAGCGCACTACCACGCCATCGCTCCATAGGCAACTCGCGCCCCAGAGCGTTTCGCCCGGTACGCTAAGCTGGCCCGCCAGGTCGTTCAGGCAGGTTTCCAGGCGGGTCCAGGCTGTTTTTTCCAGCCCTACCTTTACCATATAAAAGGTCGAAAAATAGCGAAACTGGCCCAACCGCGCCGTTGAGGTAAGTGGCCGTAATTTTGGTTCCAGTATAGATTGTTCGAGGGCAAGAGGGCGGCCCCCTTTAGTCAGGGCCACCGAGAGTTCCAGCAAATCATAATCGAAGACTTCGCCCCTGGCTTCCCGGCCCGGCGCGACGGTTTCCCACCAGAAAAGCCCCGCGCCCTCGGCCAGTTCAATCCGGGTCTGCTGGCGATAGCGCGTCCCGGCGAAAGGGATTAGCTGGTCGGGCAGGTATTCGAGCAGCCCATTTTCTCCAATCGAGAAAACGTAAAGCTGGCCGGAAGCCTCCACACCGGGCAGGTTCCGGTAAAGCCGGGTGGCGCCGGTCGAGGTTAGCTGGGCCTTTGTGCCCGGTTCGACCTCAACCCTGACTTCGAGTTTGTCGCCGCCCAGGACCCCACCCGACAGGTTATGCAGGTGGACTAGAGAGCCGCCGCCCGGCAGGGGAAAGGCCCGCACCACTTTTAGCGGCTGCTCCTGGCGGCGCACTTTTAAAATGGTCTGACCTTCCTGGTTTTCAAACAGGAGGTCCAGGCGCCCACGGACGGTAGCCGGGTTATCAGGCAGTTCCCCTAACGACATATCCCTCATATCTGAGATGGGTTATAGATGAAAACGCCAAAAATAAATAAGAGATTTGTCATCCTGAACGAAGTGAAGGCACCCAAAGGGTACCTGCCGGTCCGTTGGACCATATCACGGTCGTCAGTTTGTAAAATCGAGATTCCTCGAGTGCGCCCACACCAATAGGGTATGACTATAATCTGACCGGACTTGAAGTAAAAAGAACCCTACCGACCGCTAACTGATAAAAAGTCGGGTGCGTAAATTCGGGTGGCGCATTGAAGCCAGTTCGCTCAAGGGCGCGAAACACTGTAAAGCCCCCGCCTCTTGCCAATTCTCCCGGCTGGCCTGGGCCGTCTTGAGCATGGCCGGTTTCAGCCGCCAGTTTATCAGGGCCGCCTGTCCCTGGCCGAGCGCCATCAAACGCTGACAGGCCGAGATTAGTGAGCCAGTCGTCTGTTGCAAATAAGCCAGGACCGCCGCTTCCTCGTCTACTTCCAGCAACCCACCGAGCAGACCGAAGACGGCGCAGTAATGGACCTGCTGGCCTGCGTTTAGCCGCAACCGGGGGAAGTCATCGAGTTGCAGGGCCAGGGCGATTAGCCGCTTCCCCAGCGACACGCTCCCCTGGCGGGATTCGCGGGCCGGTTTAAACGCGCTGACCCGCTCGTTCAGGTTTTGCCACTCCCGGCTGAAATCTTCGCCCGATTTTGCCAGGTGAAAACCTTGCCGGCAGAAGTTTGCTTCCAGGAGGCCATTTTCTTTTAAGTATTCGGTCAGGAAGGCTTCCAGCCCTTCTACCCTGAGGAAACCTTCTTCTACCAGCGACTCCACACCAAAAGAATGGCTCAAGGCCCCGGTCGGTAAAGCGCTATCGGCCAGTTGCAACAGTTGTAATAGCCTCAAACCATCCATTTAGTGAGTCGTTCTGTTTAAATAGTAAGTCAAACTTACCGTTTTAAAACCTTATTAATAGGCTAATTTGTAAAGAGCCTGGGCCAGTAGCGCCACCCCAGGTAAAATCTCCTGTAAGGGTGTATACTCGGCCCGGCTGTGGCTCCGCCCGGCGATACTCGGCACAAAAATCATCCCGGTGGGGATTTGCTCGACCATAACCTGCGAGTCGTGCCCGGCCCCGCTGACCATCGGCATGTTTGTAATGCCCAGTTCATCGGCGGTTTCCTGCAACAGATTTATGATAGCTGGTGTCATCGGGGCCGGGACGCGGTCCTGGTGTTGCTCGATATGCACGGTAACACCCTGGCTGGCGGCGGCTTCCCGGCAGGCCAGTTCTATTTCACTGATAAGACGCTCTTTTTTGGCCTGGTCGGAGTGCCGGATGTCCACCGTGATATGGACCAGGGCCGGGACGATATTGGTTGCGCCCGGTTCGAGGGAGAGTTTGCCAACCGTCGCTACTGCCGGGCGACCCATTTGCAGGGGGATAGCCTGAATCCGGGTGATGGCGTGAGCGGCGGCCACAAGGGCGTCCTTGCGCAGGTCCATCGGAGTCGTCCCGGCATGGTCGGCCTGTCCCTCGAAAGTCACGCCCAGGTGCCGGGTGCCGGTGATGGCCTGGACGATACCGACTTCCAGTTTCGCATCATCCAGCAGGCGGCCCTGTTCGATATGCAACTCGATAAATCCGTCGAGGTCGCTTCGTCTGGCTGCTTCCAGTTGGGAGGGGTCGAAACCGCATTCGATGGCGGCTTGCCGGATGGAAATACCTGCCGGGTCTACGTTTTCGTCCAGTTCTTCGACGGGCAGGGTGCCGGTGATAGCCCGCGAACCGAGGAAAGTCTTGTTAAAGCGGCTCCCTTCTTCCTCGCACAACGCCACCACTTCGAGCGAATACCTGGGCTGGCCGTAGACCTCCTTTAGAAAGCGCAAAGCTACCAGGGCCGAAAGGATACCGAGCCCGCCATCGTATTTACCACCGCCTTTTACGGTATCGAGGTGTGAGCCGCTGGCAAAGATTTTACCGCCCTCCGTCCCTTCCAGTTTGCCCCAGAGGTTGCCGATGCCGTCGGTCCGCACGGCAAGCCCGGCTTCGTTCATCCATTCCGCGACCTGTTTCTGGGCGTCTAACCATTGGGGTGAATAGACAGGCCGGATAATCCCGCCTTCTTCAAGCTGGCCGAATGCGCCAAGAGTTTCAAGATATTCCTCTAAAATACTGCCATGTTGCTTTACATAATCATAAATCTTACTTTGATTTACCTGGGACATGGGTTCTCCTTAAATTGATTCTTTTTTAGGGTTATTAATGGTTATCCTGTTAAAATTTACCTGGAAAGGTCCGGCTGGTTCGCAATGGTTTCCAGGCCTTCCAGCACCCTGACCGGCGTCATCGGCAAGTTGCGCAGTCGCAACCCGGTGGCGTTAAAAATAGCGTTGGCGATGGCCGGGGCCGGGCCGTTAATACCGACTTCCCCGGCAGACTTCAGGCCGTACGGCCCGGTCGGTTCGGGGTCTTCGATTAAAACGGTCTGCATCTGCGGCATATCCAGCGGCGAAAAAACCTTGTAGTCCACGAACCCGGCGTTGCGGACCGTCCCGCTATCGTCGAAGCGGAGTTCTTCGGTCAGGGCGTAGCCAAAACCCATCGTCACCGCGCCCTCAACCTGCCCGCTTGCCAGGGCCGGGTTGACCGCTTTCCCCAGGTCGAGGACATTGACCGAGCGCAGCAGTGTGACCAGGCCGGTTTCGGTATCGACTTCCAGTTCGACAAACTGGGCGAAGAACGGTGGCGGCGATTCGGTGCTGATAGCATCGCCCTTGCCTATAATCTGGGTCCGGTTTTTCGTCCCGTAAAGGGTCTCATAGGCCACGTCCGAAACTGTCAGGCCGGTCTTGCCGTAAGGGCCGCAAATCTCGTTGTTTTTGATAGTCAGGTTGGCCGGGTCGGTCTCGCACATCTCGGCGGCCACTTCCAGTATCTGGCGGCGGGCGTCTTCGGCGGCCTTTTTGACTCCCATCCCTGTGATATAGGTCGTGGACGAAGCGTAAGCGCCGTAGTCCATGACGGCCAGGTCGGTATCCGCCGAGGCCAGGAGGATATTTTCGATCGAGACGCCCAGGGCTTCGGCGGCAATCTGCGAAAGGACCGTGTCACTCCCCTGGCCGATGTCGGTCGCCCCGGTCAGCAAATTGAAAGAGCCGTCGTCGTTCAGTTTGAGGGTCGCGCCGCCCAGTTCCCGGTTAGCCACGCCGCTTCCTTGCATACATATCGCCATGCCAAAGCCGCGTTTGATTGGCCCCTCGTTTGCGGGTCGCGGCTCGTCCCAGCCAATCAGCTTTGCTCCCACATCGAGACACTCGGGCAGGGCGCTGGAGGTAATCGAACGGCCCGGTTCCAGGCCGTTTAGACCTTCGTGGTAGTCCATCGGGTCGTAACCGCCTTTGCCGGTGTGGTTGAGACGGCGGAAGGCCAGGGGGTCCATTTTCAGTTCGAAGGCCAGTTCGTCAATAAACGATTCGAGCGCGAAATAGCCTTGGGTCGCGCCGTAACCCCGGAAAGCCCCGGCCACCGGGCGGTTGGTGTAGACCGCCTGGCCCAGGTAGCGATAGGCCCTGGCTTTATAGAGGCCGAGAGTCTTGTGACCGATAGCGTGGGCGACCGTATCGGAGTGCGAGGCATACGCGCCCGTGTTGGTAAGGGCTTTCATTTCGAGAGCGGTAATCTGGCCTTCCCTGGTAATCCCGGCCCGCAGCGTAATAGATGAGGCATGGCGGACCCTGGAAGCGGCAAATTCTTCATTGCGTGGTAAGACCAGCCGGACCGGACGGCGGGTCGCCAGGGCCAGGGCCGCCGCCAACGGTTCGAGGACCATCTCCTGCTTGCCGCCAAAACCCCCGCCGACCCGTGGCTTGGCGATCCGAATCCGGCGCAGCGGCAAGTCGAGCGCCCTGGCGAGTTGCCGCCGCACGTGAAAAGGCACCTGGGTGCTGGTCACCACGTTCAAACGGTCGTACGCGTCGAGAAAGGCCAGGCTGGCGTGCGGTTCGAGGGCGCAGTGGCACATGGTCGGCGTTTCGTAGTGGCGCTCAATAACGAAGTCAGCCTCACCAAAAGCCGCCTCGACATCGCCAAATTCGTACTCGCCGTGGGCCGCGATATTGTGTTCCGGGTCGTAAATCATTTTGAAGCCCGGCTCCATTTTGACCTGGTGGTGCAATTGGGGCGCGCCCGGTTTGATGGCTTCCGCCGGGTCGAAGACCGCCGGTAAGATTTCGTATTCGACCTCAATCAGTTTGAGGGCCTTTTCGGCCAAAGGTTCGTTTTCGGCGGCGACAAGGGCGACCGGTTCGCCTTTGTAACGGACGGTGGAGTTGAGAGCGCAGGTATCGTAAGGGGCCGGTTCGGGATGGGGTACGCCGCTGGTGGAGTGCGGTATCTGCGGCACATCTTTCCACCACAGCACTTTTTGGACCCCCTTCAGGGCCAGAGCTTTGCTGGCATCCACCTTCAGGACGCGGGCGTGGGCGTGGGGTGACCGTAGAATCCGGGCGTGAAGCATGTTGGGCATTTCGTAATCCACGGTGTAGACCGGGGCCCCCGTGACCAGGCCGCGCCCATCCACTCGTCCCGCCGAGGTGCCGACCACCGATAGTGGCTCATTTCCTCCGGGTAAGCCAGCTTCGGCTGTTATTACATTATCCATTTTCCCGGCTCGCTTTCTCTTTTAGCACCAGGGCCGTCTTGAGGACCGCTTCGACCGGCTTTACATAACCCGTACAGCGGCAGATGTTCCCGGCCAGGGCTTTGCGCACTTCGCCTTCGGTCGGCAAAATAGCCGGGTTGCGATTTTTAAGGAAGGAGTAGGAGCGCATCAAAAAGCCGGGCGTGCAAAAGCCACATTGAGAGGCGGCGCTTTCGATAAAGGCTGTTTGGAGCGGATGCAAATCGCCCTCCTCGGCCAGCCCTTCGACGGTCGTCACCTCTTGGCCGTCGGCTTTGAGGGCGGGCAGACAACACGCGCAGACCGATTTGTTGCCGATAACGACGGTGCATGCGCAGCAGTCGCCGGTCCCACAGACCAGCTTTGGCCCTTTGTAGTGATGCCGCCGCAACGCTTCCAGCAGGGTTTCGCCCGGCTCGACCTGCCACTGTTCTTCCCGGCCATTCACTTCCAGCTTCATTTCAATCATGCGGTGTCTTCCTTAATATACTACGGTTTTCCGGCGGCGTGGGCGGCAGCCTGTTCCAGGGCCCGGCGGACGCAGACCCCGGTCACTTTGCGGCGGTACTCGGCGGTAGCGCGCTGGTCGGTAATCGGCTTGACGGCTTCCAGCGCCAACCGGGCGGCTTCGGCCAGGGTCGCCGGTTCGGGCAGCTTGCCCAGCAGGAAATCTTCGGCCTGGAAAATCCGCAAGGGAGTAGGCGCAACGGCCCCGGCAGCTATTCGCGCTTCAATGACCCGGCCCTCCGGGTCCAGGCGCAAGCGGGCGGCGGCATTGACAATCGAAATATCTTCTTCGGTCCGGCCCAGTTTATAGAAAGCGGCCCCGCTCGGTAGTTCCGGCACCGGGAAGGCAATTTCCACGACCAGTTCATTTTGCAAGACGGTTTTGGCCGGCCCTAAAAAGAAATCGACCAGGGCCACCTCGCGCGGCCCGTTCGCCCCTTCAAGGGTCACGCGGGCGTCAAGGGCCAGGAGGGTGGTCAGGGTATCGCCCGAAGGCAGGGCCGAGCAAATGTTTCCGCCGATGGTCGCCACGTTGCGGATATTGGGCGAACCGCACGTCCCGGCGGCCTGGGCCAGGACTCCGTTAGCAACTGAGGCCAGCAGGCTGGAACCGGTGATTTCGTACATCGTGGTGGCAGCGCCTAAAAAGATGGTTCCCCTGGTCTTCGACCCGTTGGCTAACCGGATATAAGAGAGGCCCAGCCCGGTTATATCGACCAGTTCGCTGACGCCCTGGGTGTAGCGCGGGTTTACCATGAGGTCGGTTCCCCCGGCGATAACCGCTCGACCAGGAGTTAGCAGGGCCACGGCCTCTTTAACGCTGGTAGGCCGGTGATAATCGGTTATGTTTAACATAGGTTTTCAGGTAGTAAAGGTTAGTAAAACTATGGTCTTACCGGCGGTAAGGTAAATAATAAGTTATTATATACTATAACCCGATTCGTTTTAAGGAGCGTCGCTCAATTTTTACCACAAGCAGGACATTTTATACAATTAGCATAGTCGAACTGAATTATAAAGAGCCGACTCGCAAATATCTATGGTTGTTTCGTCTAAAAAAATCTTCGCCGATTTGAGCACAATGCCCAGGCAAGCCGGGATTTCCTTATGATATACTTTGGTCCTTAGTGCAGTTTTAACATTCCCTGGAAAACGTTAAGAGAAATAAGAAAGGTTCAAAATGGCGGAAGCAAAGCCAAAGGCGGCCCTCGATTATTTGAATACGACCGGTCAGGCTGAATTCGAACAGGCCATCGGCAAATTGTTTGAAAAGAATGCCTGGGTCGCCGCCCGGACCTTCGAAAAACGGCCCTTTGCCAGCCTGGACGACCTCTATAAAGCCATGACAGAGGTTATTTTCCAGGCCAGCCCCGCCGAGCAACTCGAACTGATTCTGAGCCATCCCGAACTGGTCGGGCGCGAGGCCGTCAGCGGCACGCTTTCCAGCCAGTCCCAAAACGAACAGGCCAAGGCGGGCCTGACCAACCTTTCCCCGGAGGAAGTGGCCCGGTTTAACGAGTATAACCGGGCCTACCGGTCCCAGTTCGGCTTTCCTTTTATTATTTGCGCCCGTAAACATCACAAGTCCACCATCCTGGCGGCTTTCCCGGTCCGCATGCAGCACCGCCGCGACGAGGAAATCCAGATCGCCCTGGATGAAATTTGCCAGATTTTAGAGTTTCGTTTGAAGGATGCTGTGGAAAGTAGTCAGTAGCCAGAGGTCAGTAGTCAGTAAGTTTCTATAAACTTGGTCAACTAAATAAAGCTTTTCACCTTGAAACAGCTTGGATGATTGATTTTAACCAATTTTCCAAGCCCAAACAATTAGTAAGAAAAACTGACTACTGGCTACTGTTGGCTGACTACCGACCCCTGACTACTGTTAGGAGAAAATTATGAGTTCGGATTTTACCTATCAAATCAGCTATGGCAAGACCCTGGTCCCGGTCTACCGCGCCTATGCCGCCCCCCTGACCGGCGTCACGCCCGTCCGCGAGTCGAACTTTAGCGGCAGGAGCAATAACCTGGTGGCCTTCGAGGCGGACGTGGAAGTGCTGGGCGACAATTTTCTCCCGTCCTACACCGAGGGCGATAACTCGATGGTGGTCGCTACCGACAGCATGAAGAATTTTATCATCCGGCAAGGGCTGGCTTATACCGGTGCGACTCTGGAAGGTTATCTCGCTTTTCTCGGCCAGGAATTGTTAAAGACTTATTCGCAGATGGAGGGCTTGCGCCTGACCGGGCGGGAACTACCCTTCGTCCCGGTTACGGTACCAGGCGCGGGCGGCAGTTTCGAGGAAAGCCCGGTCCTTTACAGCCGTTCCCACAACGACTATACCGTCGTGACAATGGATTATTCGCGGGAAGGTGACGGCGCAGTGTTGTCCGACCACCGCTGCGGGCGGGTTGACATGGAACTGCTCAAGGTAACGGGGAGTTCGTTTACCAGTTTCGTGCGTGATGGCTATACCACCCTGCCCGACCGGCGCGACCGCCCCTTGTTCATCCACATGAATATTTATTGGAAGTACACCGACACCGCCGCCATGCTCAACCCGGACCATTCCTATTATATTCCTGGGGAGCAGGTGCGCGACATTGCCCAGGTGGTCTTTCACGAGTTTGTCAGCGAATCGATCCAGCATCTTATTCACGAAATCGGTTCACGGCTGTTAGAGCGGTTCCCGCAACTGGAAAAGGTCGGGTTCGAGGCCAAAAACCAGACCCCCGACCCCTTCGGCGTTTCCCCGACCGACGATAAGGTCAAAGTCTACAGCGCGGCTTTCCCTGCCTATGGCCTCATCAAGCTCACCATGAGCCGGAACGGTTAAGTCAGGAGGAATTTTATAATGGCGGGGCGTTTAACCACCCACGTGCTGGATACCGCCCAGGGTCGCCCGGCGGCTAACATGGTTATCGAACTGTGGCGCCTCGATCAGGTTACGGGTGAGCGCACTCTTTTGAAGACGGTCCGAACCAACGCCAACGGGCGCACCGACCTCCCTTTGCTGGAAGACAGCGCGCTCATAACCGGCGTCTACGAACTGGTCTTTGCCGTGGGTGACTATTTCAAAGAGCAAAAATTGGTCCAGGCGGCTACCCCGTTCCTGGACCGGGTACCGGTCCGGTTCGGTATCGCCGACAGTTCGGACCATTACCACGTCCCGCTACTCGCCTCGCCCTGGTCGTACAGTACCTACCGGGGAAGCTAAAATAGACGTTTAACGGAGAGATTTCATGCGAACAATCATAAAAAATGGGACCATCGTGACGGCGGTCGGGACGTATCCTGGCGACATTTTAATAGAGGGCGAGAAAATCAGCGCGATTGGTCTCGCTTTCCCGGCTGAACAGACCGATAAAATAATTGACGCCGCCGGGAAATATGTCCTGCCGGGCGCGGTGGACGTGCATACCCACCTGGACGCCCCCCAGATGGGCACCGTTACCGCCGATGATTTCGAAAGCGGCACTACGGCGGCGGCCTGGGGCGGCACCACCACAATTGTAGACTTTGCCACCCAACCCAGGGGCGGTTCGCTCTTGCAGGGTTACGAGACCTGGCATCGCAAGGCCGCTGGCAAAGCCGTGATAGATTACGGCTTCCACATGGTCATCCGGCAACTGAACGAGCAGGTCTTGCCCGAAATGGATTTGCTGGTGCGGGACGAGGGCGTGAGCAGTTTCAAGCTCTACATGTCCTATCCCGGCGACCTCATGGTCGGGGACGCCGAAATTTTCAGGATTTTGCAGCGTTCGGGTGAAAACGGCGGCCTGGTCTGTATGCACGCCGAGAACGGCGACGTGATTGACCTTATCGTAAAAAAAGCCCTGGCCGAAGGTAAGATTGCGCCTAAATATCACGCCCTGACCCGTCCCACCAAGGCCGAGGCCGAGGCGACCCACCGGGCGATTGCCCTGGCCGAAATGGTCGGCGTCCCGGTCTATATCGTCCATCTCAGTTGCGCCGACGCCCTCGAAGAAGTCCGCGACGCCCGCCAGCTTGGTTTGCCGGTATATGCCGAGACCTGCCCCCACTATCTTTTTCTCTCGATTGAGGAATACGACCGGCCCGGTTTCGAGGGGGCCAAGTATGTAATGACCCCGCCCCTGCGCGAGAAATGGCACCAGGACGTTTTATGGAAAGGATTGGCCGGGCGCGACGTGTCCGTTATCAGCACCGACCACTGTCCCTTCTGTATCCGCGAGCAAAAAGAAATCGGTCTGAACGATTTCAGCCTGATTCCGAACGGCGCGCCTGGCATCGAGTCGCGCCTGATGTTGGTCTACGATGGCGGGGTCCGGCAGGGCCGTATCACCCTCAACCGGATGGTCGAACTGCTCAGTACCAACCCGGCCCGCCTGATGGGGCTTTACCCGCGCAAAGGCACTATCGCGCCCGGTAGCGATGCCGACCTCGTAATCTTTGACCCGGAAGCGAAGTTGGTCCTCAGCGCCAAAACCCACCATACCAGGGTTGACTATAACCTGTTCGAGGGCCGGGAAGTGACCGGCGTCCCCATAACGGTCCTTTCACGCGGCCAGACCGTCATTGAGGACCGGGTTTTTGTGGGCAAGGCGGGCAACGGGAAATATATCAAACGCGACCATTATCAACTGGTTTAATCAAAATACCGTTCAAGACTAAATCAATAATGTGATTTTTGCGGGCCTGCCAGAACGCCGGGTCCGCCACGTCCACTCCGACCGGCGTCAAAAAGGTCGCCGTGTGCGCCAGGGGAAACCAGCACATCCCGATTATACTTAGAAGCAACTGGTTAGGGTCGAGCGGACGAAAAGCCGGGCCGACCAGGGCCGGACCAATCAGGGCCAGGCTTTCGTTCATAAGCTTTAAATAGCCGCTCCGGTTCTGCAAAAACTTCGCACCGTTAATAGCCTCTCGCTCTATCATCTGGATAAAGGTGGGGCGGACCAGCAAAAAGTCGTAAAATTTACCGATGACCTCGGCCAGTCGCTCGGTCGGTGATTCGTCCGGTCGGGGCGTTTGTTGTAACACGGCTTCGACCGAAGCATATTCCGCCTCGAATAGCCGGTCCAGCACCTCGCCGTAAAGCTGTTCTTTTGAGCCAAAGAAATAACCCGGCGTCCCTCGCGATACCCCTGCTTCCTGGCCGATTTGCTGCAAACTGGTCTGTTCGTAACCCTGGCTGGCAAACAGTTTTTCGGCGGCGTTTAAGATGGCTTCCTTCGACCGCGCCGGGTCTCGCGACCAGTCCCTGATTTTATTCTCGCTCAAAGTTGCCTCGTTCTTGTTTAAGAAATTTTGCTCGTTATAACATAACTTTCAAACAAGAGCAAAGAGTTGAGCAAGCCCGGTTACCTGGACAATTCCAAACCGCTACCGGTTGTCTCGGCCAGGAAATTCTTTATAACATCGGTCAACCATTCCGGCTGGTCTTCCGCTACAAAAGCCCGGCTGTTATCCACGAATTCTACCCTGGCCTGGGGGAAGGCTGCCGCCAGGCGTTTCGCATAACGGGCCGGAAAGAGAAAATCTTGCTTACCCCATGCTACCAGGACCGGCTTGTTAAAATTACCGAACTCTTTGGCGGCGGCGAGGGTGTGACGCTTTGAGATACCACGCAAAACCTTGCCTAAATCCCGGCGCACTTCCCTATCTTTGCCGAGTTTCCCCACATATGACTTGATGGCGCGCTGCTCTACCGGGTATTTTGCCACCAACCAGATAAGCAGACGTTGGAAGGCCGACCACTTTGATAACTGGCCCAGGCCCCACATCGCGCCCGGCAGGTGCGCTTGCCACTGCATCGGTGCCAGTAGGGCGGGGAAGAAGTTTTCAAAAGCATCGCAGTTGGTTAGAATCAGCCGCTCTATCCGGTCGGGCTGGCTGGTAATCACAAGCTGGCAGAAGGCCCCGCCCGTATCCGAGCCGACCAATATAACATTTCTCAAATCGAGGGCTTCGATAAAGTCTGAAATCAGGCGGGCTATGCCGGGCGGGGTCAGGTCTGCGTCCGGGTTGAGGCCGGTAGAGTGGGCGCCCAGGGGCAAGTCAGGTGCCAGGCAGCGATAGTTACCCGCCAACCCCGGTACCACCTTGCGCCAGAGGTCGCCGTTTACCAGCAGACCGTGAATCAGCACGACCGGTGGTTGGCCCTGGCCTGTTTCCCGGTAGCTGACCGTACCCTGGCTTAACTCTATGGCCTTTTGCTCTCCCAATTCCTCGTAAACTGACATAGGACACCTTCCTTTTAATAAAAAATATACTTGCTTGTTATATAGCAAGTATAAATTGAAAGCCGCTATTTGTCAATAGTTAATACCTGGGAAAGTTTGTTATTTAGCAAACCATAATCAGAGGTGGCTTTGTTGGACAGTTTGAGTATAATGCTTTCTATCCAACTATCATCAGAAGCAGTCAAGCAATTTGAAAGGATTTTCCCTTAAATGTTAGAGATAACCATTGGCGGCAAGAAATTCAAGGCGACTCTGGAAGAAGCGAACGCCCCCAGGACCGTCACGGCCATCCGCAAAATGCTACCCTTCAAGAGCAAGTTGATTCAGGCCCGGTGGAGCGGACAGGCCGCCTGGGTGCCGATGGGCGATTTCGAGGTCGGCGTCGGCTACGAGAACCAGACCAGCCATCCTTTTCCGGGCGAAATCCTCATTTATACCGGCGACCTGAGCGAAACCGAAATCCTGGTCCCTTACGGGCGCTGCACTTTCGCTGCCGATATGGGCCAGTTGGCCGGGAATCATTTCGCCACCCTCCAGGCCAGCCGCGAGGAATTAAAGGAAATCGGCGAGACCGTTTTGTGGAAAGGCGCCCAGGATTTTTCTATCGAGGAAGTTTCCGATTAACCCTGATAAAGATTTAGAGGTTATACAACTTGTCGAGGGGATAAACGCCCGGCATGGCACCACTTTTAAGCTGGTAAGGCGTTATCTTGAAGGGGAGAACCAGGGCGCTTACCGAGTAATAGATACCGGTAACACGTCATTAGTTCTGAAATGGAATTCTCGGCCCGGATGGCTGGCCCGCATCCAGCTTGCCCGCAAAATAACGGACCGTTTGCGACGGTTAAGTCCGCTGGTGCCGGAATACGTTCTGGTGGGCGCTTTTCCTGAAGGCGCAAACTACTGGTTGCAAACCCTCTTTCCAGGCAATCCGGCTTCCAGTTTAACCGTGGAGCAGGCCCGTGCTTTAATCGGTCTTAACGAGTTACAGGCTGGACAAGCCCTTTCTCAAAAACAAAACTGGTCTATTTACATTAAATCGGTTGTGTTTGATGATATTTCCGGCTGGAAACAAACTTTACATAATTATTCTACAGAAAGTGCGGAATTACTAACCCGGTTAGGCCACTTTGTATGCGGCCTTGAAGACGTATGTAATAAGACCGGGGATATTGTTCATGGCGATTTAACACCTGGCAACATCTTGCTGGAAGAAAACCGGGTAAGCGGGGTGGTCGATTGGGATGCAGCAGGGTGTGGTGACCGGGCGTTTGACCTTGGCTTGCTGCTTTTCTATTGTTATGAGAATTACCCGGTCCGGCACTTATTGACAACTTATCTACTTGAAATCACCGGGCCGGAAAGGCTTAAAGTCTACCTGGTATATACGGTCTTAACCCAAATTGACTGGTCAATTCGCCATCATTTTCCGCAAGATGTGGAAAGGTTGCTGGTTTTGGCGAATCTTATTATTGGTGACTTTGAACATTTGTAAAGCTGTTTTAGGTGGTACTTTTCGGCAAAATGCACAAAAATTTCCGGTTTTCCTTGGTTATTTTTGTGCATTGTAACTTTTTTTGTCCGGGATTATAATAAAGAGTACCCACAAGCGTTTTGCTCAGAACGCAAAAGTGTCAGGTTGAGTTCTAGAATTTTACAAAATTGCGGTTAAAAAGCCCAAAAATGCAAGTCGGCCTTGTTTTTGGCTGTCACTTTTACCAACTGGTAGATTTATCCCAAACTTCGCAGTCACCTTTCAGGGCTACCAGATTTTGGGAATGGCAAAGCCTCCACAGGCCCGCGCTTTCCCTTTTCAGATGAAAGTTTTTGTTTGAATGGTTAATTTTCACCAGAGGCGGACCTGATGCTCTCAAAGTCCGAAGCGCCTGCCCTTGGCACCACTGCCGTCCGGCTAAAAAATATCACCAAACGTTTCCCCGGTATTGTCGCCAATGACCGGGTTAATTTCGAAGTAAAGGCCGGGGAGATTCACGCGCTCCTGGGCGAAAACGGGGCCGGGAAGTCGACCCTCCTCAATATCCTGGCCGGGCTCTACCGCCCCGAAGAAGGCGAAATCTTTCTGCGAGAGGAAAAAACTACCCTGCGCGGTCCCGCCGACGCCATCAAAAAAGGGGTGGGCGTGGTCTACCAGCATTTCAAACTGGTCCCCAACCAGACCGTCGCCGAAAACGTCGCCCTCGGTATGCGCCAGCCTCGCTTCCTTCTCAATCTCAAGAAAATCGAAAATGATTTAACCGAACTGGGTCAGAATTACAACCTGGCCGTCCGTCCCGCCACCAGGGTCGGTACTCTTTCGGTCGGCGAGCAGCAGCGGGCTGAAATATTACGGGCGCTCTACCTGGGCGCGACCATCCTGGCCCTGGACGAACCGACCGCCAACCTGACCCCCAAAGAGACCGAGGGGCTTTTTACGGCGATCCGGCGCCTGGCCGAGCAGGGCTATGCCATTATCTTTGTCAGCCACAAACTCGAAGAAGTGGTCAGCCTGGCCTCACGCGCGACCATCCTGCGGGGCGGCAAGGCCGTGGCGACCCTCGACCTCAAAGGCTTGCCCGGCGAGAAAGAACAAATCGCCCGCCTGATGATTGGCCGGGAAGCTGATAGCCAGAGCGAACTCGAACTCGGCATGCTCGATGAAGTCCCGCTCGAAAAAAAGGCCGCCCCGATACCGGAAGTCGTTTCGGCCCAGCTGACTTTACAGGTGCGCGGTCTCCACGTTAAAGGCGAAGTCCTCAACTCGACCGTCAAGGATGTCTCTTTTGAGGTCCATCCGGGGGAAATGGTCGGGCTGGTCGGCGTGGCCGGGAACGGGCAGCGCGAACTGGCTGAAGCCCTGGCCGGGTTGCGCCGGGCCGAACGCGGCGACGTCACCCTTAACGGCGCGGACCTGACCAACCGCTCGGCCCGCCAGGTCCACCGGGCCGGGGTTGCCTTCGTGCCGGAAGACCGCCTGGGAGTGGGCAGCGCCGCCGGGTTAAATCTCGAAGATAATTTTCTATTACGTGACTACTGGCGTCCCGAATACAGCGCCGGTCCCTTCCTGCGGCGCAAGGCTGTCCGCGAAGGTCTGGGCGCGGCCATCGGGCAGTATTCGATTGCGGTTGGCGATGCCTACGCCCCGGCCCGCTTGCTTTCGGGCGGCAACCTTCAAAAGCTACTACTGGCCCGCGAACTGAACAGCCAGCCTAAACTGCTTATCGTGGCTAACCCGACCCGCGGCCTCGATATTAACGCCTCGGCTTACGTCCACAACAAGTTGCGCCAGGCCCGCGACCAGGGCGCGGCGGTCCTCCTTATATTGGAAGACCTCGACGAAGCCTTTTTGCTTTGTGACCAATTGCTGGTGATGTATGAAGGCCGGATTATGGGCAAACTGCCGCCGGTACGTTCGGCGGCCAACCTGGAAAATATTGGCCTGTTGATGGCGGGCTCTAGCCTCGCGGCCACCCACTCTTAGAGGAACCAAAATTGAGCCTTAGACAAAGAGCGGTTAAAGAGTTAGAAATTCAAAAGACCCTGGTGGCCCTGCCGCCGCGCCAGATTTACCCCTCGACTGCCGCCCTGGCCGTGGCTACCCCGGTCCTGTCGGTGCTGGTGGCCCTGGTCATCGCCGCTATCATCCTTTTTCTGAGCGGCAAGGATGCCTTTTTTATCCTGACCGAAATTGTCCATACCTCGTTCATCCAGAACTTTTCTGAGACTGTCGTCAAAGCTATTCCGCTGACCCTGGCGGCCCTGGGTGTGTCGCTGGCTTTCCGGGCGCGGCTCTGGAACATCGGCGCGGAAGGCCAGTTTTACGGCGGGGTCCTGGTGGCAACGGCCCTGGCCCTGGGTTTTCCCGGCCTGCCCGCCCCGGTCATCATCCCGCTGATGGTCGCGGGTGGTCTGCTCGGTGGAGCAATCTGGGGTCTGCTGCCCGGTCTCTTGCGGGCCTGGCTCGATGTCAACGAAATCATCAGCAGCCTGATGCTCAACTATGTCGCGCTTCTCCTGACCGACTATTTTATCTTCGGCCCCTGGCGCGACCCCAAGGGTTTTAACTTCCCGGTCACGGCCACTTTCTCCGATGCCGCCCGCCTCCCGGTTCTCGTCACAAATACCCGCATTCACCTCGGCCTCGTCTTTGCCATCATCGCGGCGGCCCTGGTCTGGCTTCTGGTCAGCCGGACCAAATGGGGTTTCGAGCTTAAAGTGATGGGCGATAACCTCAAAGCGGCCCGTTACGCCGGGATAAATATCACTCGCAACATCGTTATCGCCTTCCTGTTGAGTGGGGCTTTGGCCGGTCTGGCCGGGATGAGCGAGGTTACCGGTATAGCAGGGAGGCTCCAGCAAAACCTCTCGCCCGGTTACGGCTACACCGCCATTATTATCGCCTGGCTGGCCCGGCTCAATCCCTGGGCGATTATCCTGGTGGCGGTGCTCTTTGGCGGTCTCGTTTCCAGTGGCTTTACCATGCAGCGGGTCGGCGTTTCCTCCGGCCTCGTCACTCTCTTACAGGGTATCGTTCTCTTTTGCGTCCTGGGTGGCGAAAGCCTCTACCGCCGCTTGCTCTACCAGGCCGCGTTGCGCCGTTCAAACCAGGGTTCAAACCAGGGTCCAGACCAGCTAAAGGATAAGGAAAGTTAAGCATGGCCGATATTGACGTTGTAAAAACCCTCGCCTCCGCCGTCGTTGCCGGGACGCCCGTCCTCTACGCGACCCTCGGCGAAATCCTGACCGAGCGGAGCGGCGTTTTGAACCTGGGCCTGGAAGGAATGATGCTGGTCGGCGGGATGGCCGGGTTCGCGGCTACGGCGGCTACCGGGAACGTCTTTATAGGCGTCGCGGTTTCGCTGATAGCGGGGGCGGCCCTGGCCCTGGTCCACGCCTTCTTTACCGTTTCGATAGGCGTCAACCAGGTGGTGAGCGGTCTTTCCCTGACCCTGGTCGGGACGGGCATTGCCTCCTATTTTGGTAAACCCCTGGTCGGCCAGGCCGCCAAAGACTCATTCCAGACCCTGCCCATCCCGCTTTTGAGCGATATTCCGGTCATCGGCCCGATTCTTTTTACCCAGAACCTGTTTGTCTATTTCAGCTTTTTGCTGGTCCCGGCCCTGTTCTACTTTATCTACCGGACCCGACCGGGCCTGAACTTGCGGGCGGTCGGCGAAAGCCCCTCCACCGCCGATGCGCAGGGAATTTCGGTTATCGGCACCCGCTACCTCTATACCCTGCTCGGCGGAGCCCTGGTCGGGATGGGTGGCGCGTCGATTTCGCTCGGCTCGAACCCGAACTGGCAGGAAAATATTACCGCCGGGCGCGGCTGGATTGCCGTTGGCCTGGTCATTTTTGCTCTCTGGAACCCCTGGCGGGCCTTTGTGGGCGCCTATCTTTTTGGCGGCATGGAAGCTTTCCAGTTCAGTTTGCAGGTGGCCGGGGTGCCTATAAGCAGTTATTTTCTTAGAATGTTACCGTACCTATTAACAATAGCGGCCCTGGTTTTTACTCAATGGAGACTAAAGGACCAAACCGGGCGAGCGAGCAGCGCGGCTCCCTCCGGCCTGGGATTGTTTTATCTCAGGCGAGAACGTGGTTGAGGTTATTTCGTTTTGCAAAACCCTTTTGGGTGGTTTTAAACCCCAATTATCTGAGGAGAGAGATTTGATGAAAAATTCGAAAAGGATGAGCTATGCCGGGATTTTGTCCGGCTTGCTTTTGACCCTTTCTGTGTTGTTGATGGCCTGCGGTGACAATACCGCGACCACCGCCCCGGCTGCCGCGACTACCGCCGCGGGTGTGACCGTTACTTCGACCACGGTCGCCGGTCAGGCCGCGACTACGGCCGCTTCGACCGCCGCTACCGGCGACAAATTCAAAGTGGCTTTTGTCTATGTCGGACCTATCGGTGACGGCGGCTGGACCTACGCCCACGAACAGGCCCGCCTGAAACTGGTTGCGGCCCTGCCGAATGTTGAAGCCACCTATCTCGAAAACGTCGCGGAAGACCCTTCCACTTCCGAAGCGGTCTTTACCGAACTGGCTCAGAAGGGCAACAAGGTTATCTTCGGCACCAGCTTTGGCTATATGGACCCCATGGTCAATGTCGCCAAGAAATTCCCCGATGTTAAATTCGAACACGCCACCGGCTACAAGACCGCCGACAACCTGGCGGTCTACCAGGTCCGCCAGTACCAGCCCCGCTACCTGGCCGGTATCGTCGCCGGGAAAATGACCAAGACCAACATCATCGGCTATGTCGCGGCCTTCCCGATTCCCGAAGTGGTCGGCGGTATTGACGCCTTTACCATTGGGGTCCGCTCGGTCAACCCGAACGCCAAGGTCAAAGTGGTTTGGACCAACACCTGGTACGACCCCGGTCTCGAAAAGACCGCCGCCCAGAGCTTGTTGAACGCCGGGGCCGACATCCTGGCCCAGCACCAGGATACTCCTTCGACCCTGCAAGCGGCCCAGGAAGCCGGTAAATACGCTTTCGGCAACGATTCGATTATGGAATCCTACGGCCCGAAAGCCCACCTGGCCTCGCCTTACTGGGATTGGAGCCCCTACTACATCGACCGCGTGAAAGCCGCCATGAACGGCACCTGGAAGACCGGCAGCTATTTTGGCGGTTTCAAAGAAGGCGTGGTAGACCTCTCCCCGCTTAACTCGGTCGTGCCGGACGATGTTAAAAAGATGGTGGACGAGAAGAAAGCCGCTCTCAAAGCCGGTACGCTCGATGTTTACGCCGGGCCTATCAAGGACAACACCGGGGCCGTTAAAGTGGCCCAGGGCGCGACCCTGACCGACGACCAGATTACCGCGATTGACTACCTGGTCGAAGGCGTGGACGGTTCTATCCCGAAATAAGGTTTTTCTTGAAAGCGGGGCGATGTGGCCTCGCTTTTTTTTATACCCGCGAACCTTGATTTTGCCATTCCGTGGCTCTGACACACCCCCGCAGGTGCGCCCTTCGGGTGTCTCCGGTGCGTTGGATATTCCGTGCTACGCACGCGCCCTTCGGGTGTCTCCGGTCCGTTAGACAATATTACAGTCGTAAGGGCTTGAAAGCTTTTCTTACCACGCAATTCTCTGGAAAAACAATAAAGGCCCATCCCGATGTTAGTCAGGATGGGTCTCTTTTATAGAAAATATTCTTATCAGGCGACCTGGTGGAACCAGCGCATGCTCAGGAACCCGGCAATTATCATCAAGATGGTGCCGAGGGCTGTTACCAGGGCTGTGATTTCGGTCTGCTCCGTCACCCAGCTTACCTGTGAACTGAGGGCCGTGTAGATGTCCCGCAGTTCCTTGGTCTCCGCCGCGTAGAAATACTGCCCGCCCGTTTCACTCGCGATATTTTGCAGGGTCGTTTCGTCCAGGCCCGCGTCGGGATTGTAGCGTCCGTTCAAAATCGGGGTGGCCCCACGCGTCCCGATGCCGACCGTAAAGACCTTGACGTTGTCGTCTTTTGCGTTGGCGGCGGCCTGTTCGGGCGAAACCCCTGAGTTTGACTTGCCGTCGGAGAGCAACACCACTACCGCCGGGACCTGCGTGGCCTGGTCTTGCTGCCCGGTAGCGTTTGCCGAGGCGGTCGCGGTCGGGGTAGCCTTGTCCGCCTGGGCCGAGATTTGTTTGAGGGCTTCGTCCAAACCTTCCCCGATGGCGGTCCCGCCCCCGGCGTTCAGGTTCTGGATAGCCCGGTCAACCGCGTTGTGGTCGGTTGTCATGGTCGCTTCGACCCGCGCCACCGTGTTAAAACTAATCAGGCCCACTTTCGCGTTGCCAGGCAGGTTGTTTACAAAGTCCTGGGCGGCTTGTTTGGCCGCGCTCAGGCGGGTCGGTTGGAGGTCGCTGGCAGCCATCGAGCCAGAAACGTCCATCACGATAACAATATTCGACTGGTCTTTGGGGGTCGAGATAACCGCCATGGGCCGGGCCAGGCTGACCAGCAATGCCGCCAGGCTCAGGGCGAAAATTACCGGCGGTAAGTGCCGCTTCCAGCCGGGACGGCGTCCCGCCACCTTCGTAAGGAGCGCCATGTTGGTAAAGCGGAGCGTGTACGCCTGGCGACGGCGTTGAATCAGTAGATAAGCCACTATCAGGACCGGGATAAGGCCGAGACTAAGCAGCATTAACGGCCATTGAAAGGTCATAGTCGTACTCGTTTCATACTTTGCGTTAGATTATAAGATTAAAACTCCAGGCCGCCGGGCTGATTAACGCACCGGGTTCAAAGGGCGGCGGTGCCGAAACCGCCGCGCCTGGAGAAATTTAACCAGACCGGGCAGCAGGTCTTCGCCGGTGCTGATAACCAGCCGGTCTACCCCGCTTTTCTTAAATTGGTTTTCCAGTTTTTCGGCCTGGGCCTGGGCTGCCACCCTGAAATTCTCGCGCAACTTCCGGTCGCTCGTATCCACTACCAGTTGCTGGCCTGTTTCGGGGTCTTCCAGGGTGATGATGCCCATGTCCGGCAGTTCGCTCTCGCGGGGGTCTCGGACCTGGGCTGCGACCACTTCGTGCCGGTAGGTCAGCTTGCCCAACCCTTTTTCCCAGTCGTCTTCCGTGATGAAGTCCGAAACAACCAGCACCAGCGAACGCCTGGTGATAATCCTGGCGGCGTAGTCCAGGGCCGCAGCCAGTCCGGTGTTGTGCGGGCCGGTTTTGGTCGCCATCTCGGTAAGCTGGCGTAGCAGCCGCACCAGGTGGACCTGCCCGGTGCTGGGCGGTATCACCTTCAAAACTTTGTCGGCAAAGAGGACCGCACCCAGGCGGTTGCCATCCCGGCTGAGTAGCTGCCCGGCGGTCGCCACGAATTCGAGGGCCCGCTCCCGCTTGGACGAAAGGGCGGTACCCCAATCAATCGAGGCGCTCAAATCGAGCAGCAGCCATACGTCCAACGAGCGTTCGACCTGGGCCTCGCGGACGAAGGTGCCGGACGCCCGCGCCGTGACATTCCAGTCAATAAAGCGAATATCGTCACCCGGCTGGTACTCGCGTATCTCGCTCAGTTCCATCCCTGTCCCGGTCAGGATACTTCGCTCCTGCCCGCCAAAGTGGGTCGCCAGGGGCCGGAGCAACTTCCAGTTGAGCCGGTGCAAGAGCGCTTTCAAAGCCTGGTCTTGCCGGGCCGGGAGATCGTTGCCGGGTTTGGGCGAGGCCGGTTTGATTTCCCGACCGTTCTTTCTAGGCCACATGGCGGTCACCCAAATCCAGGCGGATTGGTGGGAAACGTTTCAAAATGTCGTTGATAATCGAGTCGGCGGTCACCCCGGCGGCTAAACCTTCATAGGTCAGGACCAGGCGGTGCCGCAACACGTCGTGGGCTACCGCCGTGACATCCTGGGGCAGCACGTAGGAACGGCCCCGCATGTAGGCCAGCGCCCTTGCCCCCAATACCAGGTTAATCGAGGCGCGAGGGCTGCCCCCGAACTGGATGGCCTCGGCATGCTGGGGCAGACCGTGTTCGGCGGGAGTGCGGGTGGCGCTCACCAACCGGGCCGCGTAGGAGACCACCACCGGGTCAACATAGACCTGGTCTACCTCTTTTTGCATTTCCTGTAGCTTTTCGGGTGTAAGCAGGGCGCGCAGGTTGGCCGGGGTGCCGATAACCCGTTCGATGACAATCATTTCATCCTCGAACGAGGGGTAATTCACCAGCACCTTGAACATGAAGCGGTCGAGTTGGGCTTCAGGCAGGGGATAGGTGCCGTCCGATTCAATCGGGTTCTGGGTCGCCATGACCAGGAAGGGGTCAGGCACCTTGTAAGTCTGCTTGGCAATCGTGACCTGGCGCTCCTGCATCACTTCCAGCAGGGCCGACTGGACTTTCGCCGGGGCCCGGTTGATTTCGTCCGCCAGCAAGAGGTTTGCGAAGACCGGGCCGAGTTCGGTCGTAAATTCACCGGTCTTGCCGTTAAAAATCCGGGTGCCGGTCAGGTCGGCGGGTACGAGGTCGGGCGTGAACTGGACCCGGCCAAAAGTCCCACCGATTACCTGGGCCAGCGACTTGATGGTGAGGGTCTTGGCGAGGCCCGGCACGCCTTCCAGCAGGATATGGCCGCGGGCCAGCAACGCTACCAGCACCCGCTCAAGCAAATAATCTTGCCCGGCGATAACCTTCTTTAGTTCGAATAAAAGATGCTCGACCAGGGGATTGCCCGCTGTTTTAGGGGTCGCGGTATCGCTGCGCTCGGCGGCTCCGGTGGATTGTTGAGGCATAACATTCCTTCTTCTTGGACTCTGGCGGGCTTTTTACCTGGAGGCCCGCCGCTTTTACTTACTTAACCTTAAATAAAAAATAGATTCCCTGAAGCTGAGTTTTGGATTTTTATATGGTTGATGGAAAATAACGACTCCCGGCGGGCAGGCGTTTTAGCTGACCTACCCCAATTGATAGACTTTTGCTTCGAGGTTTTTAAGATTTAGCCTTTAAGTAGGACCAATCCTAGCAGAATTTGCATAACAATCTTACTCTAAATTTTGGCCTCAAATATTAGGAAATTACTAACTTAGTTTGAAAAATCTGTAAAACAAATTAAACTTCAGGACATAAAAGCTACATATCCCCAAAATATCTCCCGATGTATAACTGGCACTTTCATCGGGCATAGCAAGATTATTAATAGCAGAGACAGTTACCCCGCTACAATCCAAATTGGAACAGAATAAAGCTGTACCTTATCCGAGAAAGGAATAAGAGGATAAAATTTATGCGAAAAATCATTACGACGACTTTTGTAACCATGGACGGTGTTTTGCAAGGACCTGGTGCGCCGGAAGAAGATAACGAGGGCGGCTTTACCCACGGCGGCTGGCAGATGAACTTCAATGATGAAAAAGGCGATCAGATTATCAACGGCTTCATGAAAATGCCGTTTGAACTGCTCCTGGGAAGAAAGACTTACGATATTTGGGCCGCCTTCTGGCCTTACACCGAGGCGGCGCCCCAAATCGCCAACCCTTTTAACACCACTAAAAAATATGTGGTTTCCCACGCTAAAAATGAGTTATCCTGGGGTAATTCGTCTATCGTGACGGGCGATGTAGCCTCCGAAATCAAAAAGCTCAAGGAAATGGATGGGCCGGACCTGTGGGTATGGGGTAGCGGCAATCTGATTCAGACCTTGCTCAAAAACGACCTGGTTGATGAAATGTACATCTGGACGCACCCGCTCACGCTTGGCGAAGGCAAACGTCTTTTTAACGAGGGTATCCGGCCTGGGGCTTTCCAGTTGGCGAGCAACCAGATCCTGGCGAACGGCGTGATTATTGCCCACTATGAGCGGGCAGGTAAGTAATTCCAGCTACAGAAAAAGATTTTAACTTTATCATTCCGTAAAAATAAAAAGACACCCAACCAAAAGGTGCCTTTTTATTATCCTTATTTTATGGGATTTAACTGTTTGTTTCCTTGCTTGGTTGGCCGCTCGGCTGGCCGCTCGGTTGGCCGCTTAATTGGTTGCCAGGCTGACCTCCCGGTGGCCTAGCAGTTCGCCCTTGTTCCTGGCCCTGGTTGCGCGACGGGTCACCCGGTTGCTTTAGCGGCCATTTACCCGGCCACCCCGGCAAAAAGAAGCTCACCACTACCCCCACGATAGCTACCACCAGCACCACGATAAAGGCATCGTTGAACCCGGCGATAAAGCCCTGTTGAACTGCTGCCGGGTTTGCTTGGCCCTGGCCCATCACCCCGGCTACCTGGGTCGTGAAAACCGTACTGAGGACCGCGATACCCAGCGCCTGGATTACCTGCCGGGCCGCGTTAATCAGCGAACTACCGCGTGGGATAGCCTGGCGCTGCATCACGCTGATGGCCGTCGTTATCGAGGGTTGGACCGTACAGCCGAGCGCGAAACCTCGCAAAGCCATCACCACCTCAATCATAAACAGGTCGGTATTCGCCGTGAACCGGGTGAAAAAGAAGGAGGTGACCGTCAGCACTATCAGCCCGGTGACGACCAGCGGTCTCGGCCCGATTTTATCGAATAGCCGCCCGGTAAAAGGTACCGCCATTGCCGCCGTGACCGCCTGGGGCAGCAGCATCAACCCGGCCTCGAAAGGACTCTGCCCTCGCACGTTCTGGAGATAGAGCGGCAACAGAAAGGCCGAGCCAAAAAGCGCGATAACCGTCGCCCAGTTGACCATACAACCCAGCGTAAATATGACGTTCTTGAAAAGCCGCAGGTCTACAATGGTATCCTCGCGCCGCAGTTCGTTATAGGCGAAAAAGGCCAGGAAGACCGCCGCTACCGCGAAGCAGACCAGCACCAGCGGGTCGGTCCAACTTGAATTGCCTGCTTCCGACAGCGCGTAAAGCAATAACCCCAGACCAATCGCCGCCGCGCCAAAACCGAGAGCGTCAAACCGCCGTGATTTGCGGATTTCGCTCGGTTTGAGCAGCCACAGACCCATCAGTATCCCGATTATGCCAATCGGCACGTTGATGTAAAAGATGAGCGACCAGTGAAGATACTGGGCGATATAGCCGCCGAGGGTCGGACCGAGGGCCGGGGCCACCAGGAGTGGTACTCCGAAGACGCCGTTGGCAAGGCCGCGCTGTTCGGGCGGGAAGGCTGCGAAAAGTTGGGCGTTCGCCAGTGGCACAGTCGCGCCGCCCCCGATACCCTGCAAGACCCGAAAGAAAATCAGGGTGGCGATATAGGGATGCCCGCTCGAATCCCGGATGAGGTCGCTCAACCCGCACAAAGCCGAGCCTATCACAAAGAATCCCAGTGACAGCAGATAGACTTTTTTAATGCCAAAATTATCGGCCAGGTAGCCCGCCACGGGCGTGATGATGCCGAGAGCCAGCAGGTACCCGGTCAAAATCCACTGGATGCCGTTCACATCCGTGTTAAAAACTTTCTCAAAGGTGGGAATGGTTACGTTGACAATCGTTGAGTCGAGAATGACCATAAAACTGCCAAAAATGACCACCATCAAAACTTGCCACTTATATTCGAGCTTTTTCATGAAGATAGATACTTCCTTTTTATGGACGCTTTGAAATTATTGTGCAGGTGTTCCCGCCTCAAGTTGGGCTGCCACTTCCGCGCGTAACTTCATGGTCCAATCGTATTCCGCTTGCCATTGCCGGGCCTGGTGCTGCATCAAATCTATGGCGAGTTCGGGAGAATAGGGCGAGGTATCTTCTTTACCCCTGAACTTTTGGGCCATAGTTTCTGCTTCGGTTTGGAGAAACAGAATGGATGCCTGGCAATAATTTAGATAGTGGTTGAGCAGGTAAAGGCGTTCGCGGGGGGCTAAATAATTCAGGCTGGGGATTTTGAGCCGGAAGATTTTCTGATAGTCGCCCAGGTTCGACGATGTATCCATCATAAGTTCGTGGAAACGCTGGCGGCCCGCCGGGGTGATAGTGTAGATGGTGTGGTTGCGGTCGTCCTGGGTCTGGTCGGGGTCCGCCACTCGTTCGATAAGACCGGCCTGGGCCATTTTGCTCATCATCGGGTAGAGGGTGCCGTTGCTGACCTTGGCCCAGGGTCCGATTTTGCTGTTAGTGATTTTGGCAATTTGATAGCCGGGCCGGTTCAACCGCATTAGTAGCGACAGGATAATCAGTTCGTACATAGGTAACGCCTTACAAGCCTTCTTCTCAAATATTGATAACACCTTTTATTTGTACCAGGTCTATCAATACTTCTCTTAATAAGTCTAATAGACCTATTATTACTCAAACACATTATACAGTCAAGCCCCGTTATAACAATCCTGGGACTTTTTTCAAAATTGGAGAATCTGGCAGAAATATAAAAAACGCAATTGATAGTCATTGACAATTACGACAAAGACTGCTAAAATTGCATCGTTGAATGATAATAGCTATCAATAAAGATAGAGGTTGCGGGCGACGAAGCTTGAACCTGGGCACGGGACGCCCTCCAAATTATCCATCGTGATTATAGAAGCAGTTTTTGCTTGAAAAATTGCCCAAAGGGAAAGGAAACAAGGAGAATTGGTTAAGTTCAAGATTGGTCTGGCCTGGTTACTAGCAAGCCTTTTCCTGGCTACTGGCCTGGCGGCCTGCGGTGATGCTACCTCGACCATCGCCCCCACCGCTGCTTCAATTAGCACCGCCTCCAATAACACTTCCGGGGCTGCTACAACTGCTGCCACCAACAGCGCGGTGACCAGTACGACTGGTAAAATTAAAGTCCTGGCGACCACCACCCAGCTTGGCGATTTCGCCCGCAACATCGGGGGCGACCGGGTCGAGGTAACGACAATTCTCCGCCCGGACGACGACCCGCACGATTACGACCCGACCGCCGACGACTCCAAGAATGCCGCCGCCGCCCAGCTAATAGTAAAGAATGGTGTAGGTACGGACGACTGGCTCGATAAAATCATTACCAATAGCGGCACCAAAGCCCCCTTGATTGATACTTCCGAAGGCATCAAGTTACGGGCCGGGAATGGCTCGGACGAAGAAAAACAGGGTGACCCCCATATATGGCATTCGACCGATAACGCCAAGATTATGGTTGCTAATGTCGCCAAAGGTTTAACCCAGGTTGACCCCACCAACAAGGAATATTACCAGTCCCAGCTTACCGCTTACCAGAAGCAACTCGATGACCTCAAGGCCCAGATTACCCAGATTTTTGCGCCGGTCCCGGTCGAAAAGCGCAAGCTTGTCACCAACCACGACGCCTTTGGCTACTTCACCGACGAATTCCAGATTACGGTGGTCGGGTCGGTCATTCCGAGCTTTAGCGACGCGGCCCAGCCGACACCCCAGGAGATTAACGAACTCATCAAGAATATCAAGGATAACAACGTCAAGGTGATTTTCACCGAGACCACTATCAATCCCAAAATCGCCGAGCAGGTGGCCGGGGCCGCCGGGGTGAAAATCTATTCCAACCTTTACGGCGATGCGCTCGGCGCGCCCGGCACCGATGGCGATACCTATCTCAAAATGGAACTTTCCAACGCCAAAAATATGGCCGCCGGGTTTCAGCAGTAAACCTTAACACCTACTCCTTCTCCGGCTGCGCTTGCCCTGTTACACAGAGGCAAGTGTCGCCCGTTTATAGTAAAATGGACGCATAAAGCTATGATGAATCTGGCATTGACTCGGAAATTTGGTGAAACTGGTATGACGGACACCGGCTCGCAAGTTGCGACCCAACCACCTCTACTCAAAATTGAAAATTTAAGCGTGGCCTATGGCCCGGTCCTGGCCTTGCAAAATGTCAGCCTGACCCTGCCGGGGAGCGGTTTTGTAGGGGTTATTGGCCCCAACGGCGCAGGTAAAAGCAGTCTGCTAAAAGGTCTGCTGGGGATGGTCCCAACGGGCGGCACCGTCAGTATCGCCGGGAAAAGCCTCGCCCACGCCCGCCTGCGCATTTCTTATGTGCCGCAGCGCAGCGAGGTCCGCTGGGACTTCCCGGTGACGGTCGAGGAAGTGGTGATGATGGGCCGCTACAAACATATCGGCTGGGTCAAGTTTCCTGGCAAGGAAGACCGCCGCATTGTCGCCGAAACCCTCGAACAGGTCGGCATGACCGAGTTCCGCCAGCGTCAAATCGGCCAGTTGTCGGGCGGGCAGCAACAGCGTGTCTTTGTGGCTCGCGCCCTGGCCCAGCAAGGCGACATCATGCTGCTCGATGAACCCCTGACCGGTGTCGATACCACCAGCCAGGAAGTGATTATCAATCTCCTCGAAAGACTGCGCGACCAGGGTAAGCTCATTATCATGGCGACCCACGACCTCAACGCCACTTCCAGGGAATGCGACCTTGTCGCCTGTATCAATCATCGCCTGGTGGCTTTTGGTCCTCCTGCGGAGGTCTTCAAACCGGAAATCCTGGCCGAAACCTACGGCGGCAACGTTTTGACGGTCGCGGTGGGCAACACCCCGGACGGTCAAACGGTGATAATCCAGTAAAGGAACGCGTTCTAGCCGATGGCCGATTTTTTCAACAACCTCTGGAACTGGTTAGCTGAGCCTTTCAACTCCCTCTACGCCGGGAGCCTTATCCGCAACGCCTTCTGGGAACTGCTTATTATCAGCGTAATAGGCGGGGTGGTCGGCACCTATATCGTGCTGCGTGGCCTGGTCTTTATAGTGGACGCCCTGACCCACGCCATTTTCCCCGGCGTGGTTATCGCTTTTCTAATCGGTGCGAATTTCTTCCTGGGGGCCTTTATTTCGGCCCTGGCCGTAGCCCTGGTAATTGCCCTGGTCGCCCGCAACCGCCGCGTCAGCGAAGACTCCTCTATCGGTGTTATCTTTACAGGGGCCTTTGCCCTGGGAGTAGTCTTGCTTTCCAGCCAACGCAGCTACGGGCGCAGCCTGGAAGGCTTTCTTTTTGGCGACATTCTAGGCATCACCACCCTGGACCTGTGGGTGACCGGTATCGTCGGGCTGCTCATCCTGGGGGCCATCTTCCTTTTCCGCAAAGAACTTCTTTTCAGCGCCTTTGACGCCGTAATGGCGCGGGCCGCCGGGCTGCCGGTTGTCCGGCTCGACCTCTTTTTGTATCTCCTGATTGCCGCGACGGTGGTGGTCAGCCTGCCCGCCGTGGGCAACATCCTGGTGCTGGCTTTCCTCGTGACGCCCTCGGCGACGGCCCGCCTTTTTACCAACCGGTTTTACCTGATGATGCCCATCGCCGTTGTTATCGGCATGCTTTCGAGCCTGGTCGGGATTTATCTTGGCTATTATGCCAACGTGGCCGGGAGCGCCGGGGTCGTGGTAGTGGCTACGGGCTTCTTTATCATCGGCCTGCTGGTCTCGCCTCATTCCGGCCTGTTCGTGCGGGTGCGCCAGTGGCGGCAGTGGCGCAACCAGCTCCGCCGGGCCAGCCAGAACGGCCTGGAGAAACCCCAACCGGAGGGCCGGGCCTGATGTTAAACTTTTTGTCCGACCCTTTAAACCAGGTCTTTGTCCAGCGTTCTTTGCTCGAAATGCTCTTGCTGGGTCTTTTGTGCGGGGTGGTCAGTTCCTACGTGGTGTTGCGCGGGGTGGCTTTTCTGGTCAACGCCCTCGGTCACGCGGTCTTTCCCGGTATCGTGATCGCCTACCTGGTGGGCGGCGACCTTTTCTGGGGCGGTCTGGCCGCCGGGCTTATCGTTGTGGTCAGCATCAGCCTGGCCGAGCGCAACCAGCAGGTCAGCGAAAGCACTGCCATTGGCGTCCTCTATATCGGGGCTTTCGGCCTCGGCATCGTCCTGGTGAGCGGTATCAAACGGGCCAGCACCGGCAGCCTGGATAATTTCCTGTTCGGCCAGTTGTTCGGGGTCGGTTGGAACGATGTCCTCAACACCCTGCTTGTGAGTCTGTTGGTCCTGGGCCTAATTTTCTTAATCCGCAAAGAATTGCTCCTGGTCAGTTTCGATACTCAGGCCGCCCGTGCCCTCGGTCTGCCGGTTGGCCGGCTCAAACTGGTCTTTTTAATCCTGGTGGCCCTGACTGTCGTGACCGGCCTGCCCGCTGTCGGCAACATTTTGATGATTGCCCTCCTGATTACGCCCGGCGCGACCGCCCGGCTTTTGACCGACCGCCTGGTCAGGATGATGATTATCGCGGTGGGGGTGGTTGTGGTAGCTGGGTTGGTGGGTGTCCTGGCGAGCTATCACCTGGGCCTCGCCCCCGGCGCGTGCGTGGTCGTGGCCCTGACGGTGCTTTTCCTGCTGGCCTTGCTCTATACTTCGGTGAAAAATGCCCTGGGTGACAGGTTATCCATGGGGCCAACTGGTAAGCCGGTAAACCGCCGGGTGGAAAACCAGGTCCCACCCGGAGCGTAACCATCACATAGATTTATTCTTTTATACTTTGAACGAGTACCCTTGCTCCATCTATCCGGTATTAATCTTCTTTTAAACCTAAAAGTTGAGATAAACCCTGATACTTGGTACTATAGCGAAAAGATGGTAAATCTTTAAGCGCCTTTTAATTTCTTAGTTTTATGGGGATAGTTAATAATTGAATTTCTCTCCTTACTCGAAACGGGCGGGTATTTGGCCGGTTTTATTGCTTCTCCTGCTCCTTTTTTCGTTTGTCCTGACCGCCTGTGGCGGTGACGCCACCACCCTACCCGGCGAAACCAGCCCTGGTACCACTCCTTCCACGACCCTGACGCCCGGTTCGACCGCTTCCGGTGATGCTAATAAAGCGACCCCCAGCCCGACCGGTGGCACCCAGGGCAACGTCATTCCCGGTGTCCCGACTGTTGCAGCCACCCCATCCAGCCAGACCCCTGGACTGGCCCAGGCTCCTACCCAGGCTTTACCACCTCCGTCTGCCACCAGCCCCGATTCGCTCTATGTCGGTGAGACTGGCCACTTTATAAAAGCGCCGTTCCTGGCATACTGGCAGAAACTTGGCGGCTACCCGGTCTTTGGCAACCCGCTCAGCGAGGTTTATACCCAGGACGGTTTACAGGTGCAGCTTTTCGAACAGGCCCTACTGGAATACCATCCCGACCAGGCCGGAAAACCCGGTGAAATTACCCTCGGCTTCCTGGGACGCGACCTGGCCCAGGCCCAGAAGCTAATCGGTGCAAACGCGGCCTTTGCCCAGGTCGCCAAACCGGCAGATACCACCGCTGAAGAATTTATTCCCGAAACCGGCCACACCCTGGCCGAACCTTTCAAATCTTTCTGGTTTGGCCAGGGGCTGATAAAGTTCCTGGGCTATCCTATCAGCCAGGCATTCGACCAGGACGGCCTGAGCGTCCAGTATTTCGAGCGAGGTCGTCTCGAAGCCAATCCTGCTACCAAAGCCGTCAATTACAGCAATAGCGGAGACCTGCTGGTGGCGGCGGAGGGTTGGCCTGCCCCTCAGAAGTTTGATTTACACCTCAACTTGCCGCCCAACCTGGCGATTATCCAGGGCGGGACTCTGCTGGTCCAGCTTTCCAACTCGGCAGGCTGGTCCCCGACCGATTTGCAGGGTAAATTTGGCTCGACCGCCTTGAAATTCGCTTCGCTCAAACTGGCGGGGTCGGACTCTCCGGTTCTCCGGGCCTTCCAGGGGATAGACCCCGGCCTCGACCCCCAGGCATATCCGTTGACGCTGACTTTTACCGATAAAAACGGTGTGTCCCGCGCCCTTATTCGCTCCGTCCAGGTTAACGCTCACGATTACGGTACCCAGGACCTGGCCCTGGAAGGTAGCCTCGATGCCCTGGCCGACCACCAGGCCGATGAGTATGACGATACCCAACTGGCCGGGGCTTATAACATCTTTACGCCTAAATTCCTCTGGCAGGGCGCCTGGAGCTATCCGCTTGAAGTGCCCTGGACCCTGACCACCAATTTTGCCCAGCGCCGGACCTATAACGGCAAACTGGATACCCTTTATTTCCATGGCGGCCTGGACCTTGCTCCCAATAGCGGGACGGAAGGAGCTAATATCCATGTCGCAGCCAGCGGGACGGTGGTTTATACGGGGCTGCTTCAGGCGCGGGGAAACGCGGTCGCGGTTGACCACGGCATGGGGATTACCAGCTATTATTTTCATATGTCAGCAATTAATGTGAAAGTCGGCCAGCAACTCCAGGCCGGGGACGTGGTCGGACAGGTCGGCAGCACCGGGCGTTCAACCGGGGCCCACCTCCACTGGGAAGTGCGCGTGAACGGTATCATCACCGACCCGCGCAACTTTATCAATACCGATTTTTCCAAATAACCGGGTCAGTCCAGCCTGACCACCAGTTTACCCGCTACCCGGTTATTTTCCATATCAGCGTGGGCTTGCCGGACATCCTGCTCGGTGAACTTGTAGACTTTTGGCGGCGCGAGCTTGATAGTTCCCGCCGCCACTTTATTTAGATAATCTTGTAAAACTTCGCCCGGCAGGTCCGCGCTTGAACCACCGTAACCGGTCAGGCGCACTCCCTTTGGAATATAGCCAATCGGGTAAAAATTCGGCACCAGCCATTGGTTCGATAGCATCCCGGCCATACAGACCGTCCCGTGGACGCGGGTGGACGCCAGGGTATCCGGCAGGGTGGGTGTGCCAACCAGTTCGAGGGCGGCATCCACACCTCCCGGCACCAGGCGCCGGACCTCGTCTTTAATTTCTCCCCGGTCTATCAGCACATGGTCAACGCCCATCTCTTTTAGAAACTGGCTTCGTCCGGCCTGGCGTGTGGTCGAAAAGATTTTTGCTCCCAGGTCCTTTGCCAGCCCGGTCACCGCCAACCCCAGGGCCGAGGTGCCGCCCCGTATAAGCAAAGTCTGGCCCGGTTGGAGGTCCAGCCCGGTAGTGAGGGAGCCGTAGGCCGTTTGCAGCGTTTCGGGAATAGCCCCAAGAATTTCCCAGGGCAGTTCGGACTTAAAAGGAATAACCTGTTTGCGCGGAACGATAGTATACTCGGCATAGCCGCCGTTAAAGGTCCGGCCCATCCCGCCCATCATCGTCACCACCGGCTGGCCCGGTTCGAGGTCGCTCCCCGGCGCGGCGTCAACAATCCCGGTCGCCTCGATACCGATAACACGGGGAAAAGTTACTCCTTCCGCCAACCCCAGCCGGGTATGCAATTCGGAGCGGTTCAGGCCGAAAGCCTTTACCGCAATCCTCACCCAGCCCTCCGGCGGTTCCGGCATTGGTAGCTCTTTCATTTCGAGATTTTCCACTGGTCCCGGACTTTTTAGCACGATTGCCCGCATTGTTGTTTTCATTTTTACCCCTAAAATCCCGCTTTTAATAACCCCTTATTATGATGACTTTCTCTTTTAAAACTAACTCCCCGCTTCCGGTCTTGCCGCCAGGTCCGACTTGAGCAGCCGCGCAATAAAATCGTACATCTGCTGCTGCTCGGCCTCGCCAAGCACACCCTCGAATATTCTCGCCATCTCGGCTTCGAAAGTGGTGCGCGCGGCGACAAAGGCGGTCTCCCCGGCTACAGTTGGGAAAATGAGAGAGGCCCGGCGGTTGGTCGGGTCGGCCTCGCGCCGGATCAGCCCGTCCGCCTCGACCCGGTCCACCAGTTTGCTGGTGCCGCCGACCGTCACCCTGAGCATTTTTGCCAGGTCGCCCACCCGCAGGCTTTTTTCGCTTTGCTGCATGAGGAAGTAGAGTGTTTCGAAATAGGCCAGCGAAAGGCCATGCTCCTTTTTAAGGCGGTCGTCCAGCCGCTCCCAGAGGGCAATTTCGAGCCGGACCAGGTCTATTAGCCACCGGGTGCCAGGGTAATTCTCGGCAAGTTTTTCATCCATTGGTGTGTTTAATCCTCTTTCCAGGCAAATTCCAGAAGCCAAGCAAGCTTAAGCCATTATAACACTAATATTACGCGGAAGTAAATACCTTGTAATTATATTCCATGGAATATAACAAGTGAATTGAAGTTGCTTAGATTTGCCGGGAAGTCATCGGTTAATAAATGAGTGGGATTAATTTAATCTATATCCTGTAAATATATTAAAAGACAAAACAAATATTGGACATCTAAAAAATGTGCCTGTAAGATAATTATACACATATCTTAAAGTAAATCTTGCTTTGGAATACGCCGTTCAAAACGCCATCATCTTATCATAAAAGATTAAAATGTCTGCCTGGGAAGAATTCTAACTGCCAAATATTTCTTAATTTCCCCTAAAACTGGTTAGAGAAAGCCGGACCGGGCCAAAAATTTTATCATCAGTGTTCGAGAGATAAAAAGTAAGTCGTTTTACGAGAGAGGAAGCTACGATGCTTAGTAAAGAACAAAACGAACTTTTAACCCGTATCGGCCCTGGTACCGCCATGGGCACGGCTATCCGGGAAATCTGGGTCCCGGCAATTCGTTCGGCCCGCCTGGAAACCGATGGCGCGCCCCAGCGGGTACGGCTGCTCGGCCAGGACTTTGTAGCTTTCCGCGATACCAACGGCAAAGTTGGCTTCCTCGATGAAGGTTGCCCCCACCGGGGCGTTTCGCTGGCCCTGGGCCGCAACGAAGAATGTGGGTTGCGCTGTATCTTTCACGGCTGGAAAATAAACGTGGACGGTCAGGTGGTTGAAGTGCCGTCCGAACCGGCGGGTTCTAACCTGGCTTCAAAAGTCCGGGTCAACCACTATCCGACCCACGAGGTCGCCGGGTTGGTCTGGGTCTACCTGGGCAAAGCCGCCACCCCGCCCCAGTTTCCCGATTTTGGTTTTGGGGATGTCCCGCTCGAAAATACCCTCGTCCGCAAGTCTATCGTAAAGGCCAACTGGGTCGGCCTGCTGGAAGGTTTGCTCGACTCCTCCCACGTCACCTCGCTGCATACCCAGTGGTTGCCCCACGGCGACGACGCCATGACCGGGCCGAATGCCGGGATGATGGGCGCGCTTTCGGTCAACTACGAGATTCACGACCGCCCCTACGGCTACATGGCAAACGCCCGGCGCAAGTTGCAGGACGGCTCTTACGTCAACCGCAAGACCGAATACGTCCTGCCGTTCTTCTGCATGATTCCCAGCACCGTCAAAAATCTCTGGAACGTCAATATCGTCATGCCGATTGACGACTACAACACCGATTTCTGGGCTATCAACTGGTCCACCAGCGAAACCCTGAATGCCGCGAAAGTTGATAAAATTCTCAACCTGGGCCAGCTTAGCCCCAACCCGGATAACATGTACGAGCCCCGCTATGAAGCCGACCAGACCTGGGGTCAGGACCGCGAGGCCATGAAAAATAACCCTTACAGCGTCGGGTTCCGTTCGCTGCCGGTCGAGGATTTGGCCGTTACCGAGAGCCAGGGCGCGATTATCGACCGCTCCAAAGAACACCTGGGCGCGAGCGATATTGCGGTAATCAGGATGCGGCGGTCGTTATTGGAAATGGTCCGTCTCTTTACGGAAAGCGGCCAGTTGCAATTCATGCAGCAGCCGATTGACTTCAAGCATCTCCGCCCGGTCCACGAACTGCTCGACCAGAATGGAGAGCGCATCCGGTACGAGGTGGCAATTTAACTTTCTCCCGAATAAAAAGAAGCCGTCGTTTGGGCGGCTTTTTTATTTCCCGGCTTTAAGCTGGTTTTAACCGGACCTGGCGACAAAGACCATCACCCGGCTCTTTTCGGTGAAAGGTCCACGCGTCCAGTCGCCATAGACCCGCTCGACCGTGAAGCCGGTTTTTTCGAGCGAAGCAGTTATTTCGTCAAAACTGCGAAAGCGCAACTCACTCGATACTTTCAACACTTCACCGGTATCCTTAAAGATGTTGTAACCCTCCATCAGAACTCGCCCCGGCTCGACCCGAACAATATCCAGCCAGCTTTCCATCGGGCCGTTGGGCGAGTCGAATTCCTCAAAAGTTTCGGCGCGGTTCCAGTGTTCCCAGGCCCTGACCGCCGGGTTGCGGCTTTCAAAAGCGAGGTGACCGCCCGGTCGGAGGGCTGCGTGAATATCCCGCAGGGTCGCCTCCCACCCGGTATCGTCTAAAAAGACCTGGGCTACGTTCCCGGTCATCACCAGCAGGTCGGCGTCCGGCTTACCGAGGCTGGTGGAGTCGCCCTCAATCCACCTGACCTGCTCCGCGCCCGGTTGCTGCCGGGCAAAGCTCAGCATAGCCGGGGCAGGGTCTATCCCGGTCACCTCGCGACCAGGCCCCGCAAACTCTCGTGCCAGGACTCCGGTCCCGCAGCCCAGGTCTAAAATACGCCGGGCTTCTAGCTCGGTCGCCAGGTTGAGATAAAAGTCGGTATCGGCCCGGCTGGAATTTTCAAGGTCATAGAGCGCTACCAGGCGTGGGTCCACGTAATGCAGGTCAAGTTTTACCATTTTCCTCTAATCCGGGTTACTTTTTTACAATATTCCCTGACTTCTTCCGTGCTTATATGTCGCTGCGGTCGCACCTGCTGATGTGACAAAACTAAACACTAAACACTGAAAACTAAACACTTCACTACCCTTTTAATGCTTACGCTCCCGGTTTAGTTCCATCGCCAAATCTTATATAATACAATCAAACTTCAAGGAAAAAACTTCTTGACAAAACCGGAAGTGGTGCTATCATAAGAATGAACTTCATTCATTTTGTCGAAATGCCAAAAATGGTTGGAGTAACTGTGAAGGATAAACTAGATTTAAATGCCAGAAGGTTTATTTGAGACTTCCCCGGTCGAACGAACTGCCCCGGAAGCTGCCGGTCTTTCGGCGAAACAACAGAGCAAACGTGACGCGATTGTCGAGGCCGCTACCGACCTTTTTACCAACGGCGGTTACGAGACGACCACGATTGCCCATATCGCGAAAAAGGCCGGGGTCGCGGTCGGTACCGTCTATCTCTATTTCAAAAACAAGCAGGAAATTCTTTACGCGGTCAAGTACGACTTTGATGCCGCCTTTGCCCGAATGATGGCCCACGCCGGGGCGAATAATCTTCCCCACCGGCAGCGCCTTCAGGCGTTAATCAAGTCCATTTTTAACGTCTGCGCCGAGAATACCGAGCGTATCCAACTGCTGGGTCTGCCGCCCCAGGCAATCGGAGAGATATTCGAGGCCAAACGTACTATTAAGAACTCTTCGGTGATGATACAGGGTGTCGAAACCTGGATAAAGCAGGGTATCGCGGAAGGAGCCTTTCGCCCGGTTGACCCCTATATAGCCGCAGTGATTGGGCACGGGATGGTCAACGCCAGCCTCGAACAATGTTTCAATGTGGATAATGGCAAAAACCAGCAATTGTATATTGATTCGCTGGTAGACAGTATCAGCCGCTGGCTGTTCGAGCCCGAATACCTGTAACACAATCTTAACTTGGTTCGCTTAAAGGCAGACTTGCGACCTGGAAAAGTCTGCCAGATTTTTACCTCGAAATAACTGAATGAACTTCATTCTGTAAGGCAAAATTCCCTCTCGGCCTATTTTTGTTTGCACCGGGGGTTTTTGCGCTTAAAAATAACTGAATGAACTTCATTCATAAACATGAGAAGAAGAAAAATAAGGAAAGGAAAATTATGTTTGCAACTTTGGGAAGGCTGGTCTACCGGCGTCGCTGGCTGGTAGTGGTGGCCGGTATCATTTTCCTGGTCGCCAGCGCCTCTTATGGCACCTCACTGTTCAGCCAGCTAAAAAGCGGCGGCTTTTATGACCCGGCGGTCGACTCCAGCAAGGTCACGGACGCTCTCCACACAAAACTGGGGCAAGACCCGGCCTCGCTGCTGGTTCTTTTCCAGGCTAAAAACGGGGAAACGGTAGACCAACCCGCCTTCCAGGCGGCGGTCCAGTCCACCCTGGCGAAGGTCCAGGGCAAAGAAGGGGTCGGCACCATCACCAGTTACTACACCACCCACGCCGCCCCGCTTGTCTCTGCCGACAAACACGCGACCTACGCGGTGGTCGGCCTGAGCGGGGACGACGATGTCCAGGCCCAGACCATGAAAGTGGTCCGCCCGCTCCTGACCAGCGACCTCTTGCAGGTCCGCCTGAGCGGCTATCCCGCCGTTTCCGAGGACATGAACCACCAGGTCAGCGCGGATCTGGAACTGGCCGAGACCGCCAGCTTTCCTATCCTGGCCGTGTTGCTGGTCCTTATTTTCGGCAGCGTGGTCGCGGCCTCCCTGCCGCTCATTATCGGGGTCGTGGCTATCCTCGGTTCGTTCCTGATTTTGCGCATACTTGCCAACTTTACCGATATTTCCATCTTTGCCATCAATATAATTACCATCCTGGGGTTGGGCCTGGCGATTGACTACAGCCTGTTTATGGTCAGCCGTTTCCGCGAAGAACTGGCCCGTTCCAATGGCGCGGTCCAACCGGCCCTCCTGAAGACCATGCAGACCGCCGGGCGCACCGTCATGTTCAGCGGCCTGACCGTGGTAATCAGCCTTTTGAGCCTGCTGGTCTTCCCGCAGATGTTCTTAAAGAGCATGGGCCTGGGCGGTTCGGCGGCAGTGCTGGTCGCCATGCTCTCGGCCCTGACCATCTTACCGGCCATCCTGGCCCTGGTCGGCACCCGCATCAATGCCTTGTCGGTCTGGTCGTTGTTCCGGCGTCGCTCCCCTACCGGCGCAACCGCTACCGCCCGGACTGAAAATAGCGGCTTCTGGTATCGCAGCAGCCAGTTTGTAATGCGCCACCCTATCAGCGTGATGACCGTGACCCTGGCCCTGCTGGTCTTCCTGGGTCTTCCCTTCCTGCGGGTCAACTTTGTGCCGACAGACGCCCGCAGTCTGCCCGCAACCGCCGAAAGCCGGGTCGTCCTCGATATTTTGAACAGCCAGTTCCCGGCCAACGAAACGTCCCCGGTCCAAATCCTGGTCGAGACCAGCGGTGACGCCACCAGCCCCGCCAACCTTTCGGCCCTTTACGACTACACCCGCCAGGTCCAGGCGGTGCCGGGCGTGCGCCGGGTGGATAGCCTGGTCAATCTCGACCCCGCCCTGACCGGCAAAGAGTTCCAGAAGGCCGACTATTTACAGTTCTACGCCGCCGCGCCCCAGGCAAAGACCCTCGCCGCGAATTTTTCCAAAAATAATGTGAGCCTGGTTTCGGTGCTTTACGATGGCGACCCGGTTTCCGGCGCGAATCAAGACCTCGTGCGTCACCTGCGGAGCCTGACCCCCCCGGTGGGTCTTTCCCCGCTGGTCGGCGGCACAACCGCCCAGGCGGTAGACATGCTGGCGAGTCTCGGACACAGCGTTCCCTACGCCTTTGGGGTTATCGTGGCGGTTATCTTCGTGCTGCTGTTCCTGATGCTCGGCAGTATCATCATCCCTATCAAGGCTGTCTTGCTCAATATCCTGTCGCTTTCGGTCAGTTTCGGGGCGATGGTCTGGGTCTTCCAGGATGGCAATTTTGCGAACCTGCTCAATTTCACCTCGACCGGGGGCATTGATGCCTCGCAGCCGGTCCTGATTTTCGCCATCGCTTTTGGCCTATCAATGGACTACGAGGTTTTCCTGCTCTCCCGCATCAGGGAAAACTACAACCGCACTAACGACACCACTTCGGCGGTGGCCGCCGGGGTGCAGCATACGGGCCGGATAATAACCTCCGCCGCCCTGCTACTGGTGGTGGTTATCGGCAGCTTTATGACCGGGCAAGTTCTGTTTATCAAGCAAATCGGGCTTGGATTAGGGTTGGCCGTGGCGGTAGATGCTACGCTCGTGCGGATGTTGCTGGTCCCGGCTACCATGCGTCTGTTGGGCAAATACAATTGGTGGGCGCCCAGACCGCTGGCGGCGCTCTACCGGCGGCTTAACCTGGGCGAAGTGGAGGAACCTGAGACTGAAGCGCCCGCCCCGGTCAAACCCGGCCTGGCGCTGCCGGAGCGGGAGTCGGCGGCGATTTAGCGGACCGGTTGGCGGAAACGGGCGGCGGACAAGAACCCGATAGACTGGGTGGTCTGGCCGTCCACCGCCATCTGGGCCAGGATTTCGCCGATAGCCGCCGCGAACTTGAAGCCGTGCCCCGAAAACCCGCAGCCGTAGACGACATTCGGGTGGGCCGGGTGGCGGTCCAGCACAAAGTTGTGGTCGGGGGTCATAGTGTACATGCAGGTGAGGCTCTTGCTAAAAGTCGCGGCCCCACCTGCCATGTATTTGTCCACAAGGTCTTTTAAGAGTTTAATCTCGGCGGGGTCAACGTTCCGGTTGATGGTCTGCGGGGTGGTAATTTCCCCCAGGTCGTGGCGGCCCAGCTTAATACCCTGGCCTGGCAGGGCCGGGAAGCCATAAAAATCCCCTTCGGGCGCTTCCAGGAGCCAGACCGGGAAATTGGCCGGTTGGAAGCGGGCCGGGTCTTCCGGTTCAAAATGGGCGTTGACAATCCGCCAGACTTCCAAAGGGATTCCCAGTTCGGCCAGCAGTTCTGCGGCCCACGGCCCGGTCGTGATTACCAGCCGTTCGGCCTGGTAGCGGCCCTGGGCGGTCTCGACGATTACCTCGTTTTCGCCCGGCGCGGAATAACTTAAAACCGCTTCTTCGTGCCGGATTTCCGCGCCGTGCCGGGCCGCCAGGTCGAGATGCGCCATGACGCATTCTTCCGGGAAAAGGAACCCGCCGTTTGGTTCGAGGACGGCGTGCAGGTCTTCCGGCAGGGTATAGCCGGGAAACCGCCGGTTGATTTCCGGCCCGGACAGGTATTCGTGCGGCAGGTTAAAACGCTGGCAACTGGCAAGCGCCCCTTTCACGAAGGCGCTGTCCGGTGCGCCGATGGTCAGGCAGCCGGTAATGTTTAACAATTTCTGGCCCGTTTCGGCTTCGAGTTCGCGCCAAAGTTCGTAAGCGCGCTGCACGATAGGGACATAGTCCGGGCCTTCCATGTAGGCTTCGCGGATAATCCGGCTACTGCCGTGAGACGACCCGTTTTTATGCTGGCGGGCATTGGCATCCAGGCCCAACACCCGGTAGCCGCGCCTGGTGAGATGGTACGCCGTCGCGCTCCCCATCGCGCCCAACCCCACCACGATTACATCATAGTCCTGTGTCCCCATAGAAATTTTACGGACCTTTCCATAGAAATATTAAAAGAAATATTAAAAAAATGCCGATAAGCCGCCCTGAAAAGGAGGTTTACATTATAACCTAGCGCGCTCTATTTTACGCGATACCCAGGATGTATTCGATGGTAAGCTGGTCCAGTTTTTCGTAGCGGTAGCCTTTCCGGGCGAGCCGGTCGGGGTCGAACCGGTAATCTTTCAGGCGGCGGGCAGTTTCGGGAGAATACCGGGCGGTCAGGAGGTCGCCCGGCAGGTCGGAGCGGCGGTTTTGGCCGAGGATAGCCTCGATGCGGGGGTCGGCGGCGAAACGTTGGGCTTTCTCTTTCAAGATTTTGTAGGTCCGCATGGAACCAAGAGCGGCGTCCCACACGTCCGCTTCGGCCTCGGTCCGGTAGGGATGTACGTCGAAATGGCGCGGCCCGGCGTAGTTTTTTTCTTCAAGAAGCTTAACTGTGAAGAAGGCGATTTTCAGGCTCTCGCTGCCGAAGCGCATATTCTGGTCGTAACGCATGACCTTCTGGTCGTTCAGGTCAATATGAAATAATTTCCCGGCTTCGAGGGCCTGGGCGACCTCGTGGTAAAAGTTGAGGTTGGCAATCGTTTCGTGGGCCAGTTCGAGATTTACGCCGACCCGGTCCGGCTGGTCGAGGGTAGCGATAAAGGCCAGGGCATGCCCGGCGGTAGGCAGGTAGCTGTCGCTGCGGGGTTCGTTCGGCTTCGGTTCAAGCGCGAATTTTATATTGTAGCCCTGGTCCTCGACGTAGCGGCAGATAAAGCCGATAGCCTCGCGGTAGCGTTTGAGGGCTTCCAGGGGGTCTTTGCTCCCTTCGGCGTCCACCCCTTCCCTGGCTCCCCATAGGTTGAAAATTGGCGCGCCCACTTCCGCCGCGAAGTCAATCGCCCGCAAGGTCTTTTGGAGCGTAAAAGCCCGCACGCCGGGGTCAACCGCTGTAAAGGCTCCTTCTTTGAAGACCGGTTTTACAAAAAGGGCGGTCGTGCCCATCGGCGTAACCAGGCCGTTATCCTCCACCTGTTGTTTGAACTGGCGGGCGGCTCGGCTTCGCTCGGCTAACGGCGCTTCCGAGGCGACCAGGTCATCGTCCTGGAAGTTCACGCCCCACGCGCCCAGCCCGGCCAGTTTTTCCAGGAGGTAGGCCGGTTTGAACCCGCGCCGGGTAGCCTCCCCGAAACCGTCGTGACCCCGGTTGCCCATCGTCCACAGGCCGAAGCTGAATTTATCTTCTTTTCGCGGTTTGTAGGGGTCAGTTTGCGTTTCTTCGCCGGTCTTCGTGGGTTCGGTAGCCGTCATTTTTCCTCCTCGCAAAGCCTTTTTTTATTATTTTTCCCATTATATAACTTTTAGGCCAGGTTTTTTGCTAAAGAAATTGTTGCGAGCGCAAATAAAAACCCGGCCATTCGACCGGGTTTAGTGGCGTAAACCAAAGAGTTAGGAATGTGAGTTAGATATGATGTTGCTGAAGGGTATTTTCTAACCTGAACCGTCTCAGGCCGAGACGACCAGGAGTTGGTGCTGTAACTCCTCGTTATTGCGCAGTTCTTCCGCCGCCCCCGCCCAGGCCACCTGCCCTTTGTTCAGCACGTAGGCTCGGCTGGCGATTTTCAGGGCCATCTTGACGTTCTGCTCCACCAGCAGGATAGACAACCCCTGCTTTTGCAGTTGCACCACGATGTCGGCAATATCGTGCAGCACCATCGGCGCGAGACCGTCCGAAGGCTCGTCCAATAGCAGCAGTTCCGGGTTAATCATCAGACCCCGGCCAATCGCCAGCATCATCTGTTCGCCGCCGGATAGCTGGCTGCCCAGGTTTTTCTCCCGCTCCTTCAAACGCGGGAAATATTTATAGACCCGCTCCAAATCCCAGCCGCCTTTAGCCGAACCGCGGGACGCCACCGTCAGGTTTTCTTTCACCGTCAGGTTCGGAAAGACCCGCCGTCCCTGCGGCACCAGTCCCATACCCATCCGGGAGATGGACTCGGGCTTGCGCCGGGCAATCTGCTTTCCCTTGAAAAGAATGTCCCCGCTGCGTGGCGGCGTGAAACCGATAATGCTGCGGATTGTGGTGGTCTTGCCGACCCCGTTCCGACCCAGCAGCGCCACGGCCTCGCCTTCCTCGACACTCAGGGAAAGGCCCTGGATAATGTGGCTCTTGCCGTAAAACGTATTGATATTGTTAACTTCGAGCATACTCATAGCCCACTCTACTCCTCTCCCAGGTAGACCTCGCGGACGCGCGGGTCGGCCTCGACTTCGGCGGGCGTGCCCCCGGTCAGGACCTGCCCCAGGTGCAGCACCGTGATATAGTCCGAGATGGCAAAGACCACTTCCATGTCGTGTTCAACAATCATCAGGGTGAGGTCGCGGGGCAACCCCTTGATGAGGTCAATCATGCGGCGGGTCTCGGTGATGGACATTCCCGCCGTCGGCTCGTCCAGCAGCAAAATTTTAGGGTCGCTTGCCAGGGCCAGCGCAACCTCGACCTGGCGCTGTTCGCCATAGGAAAGGTTGGCAACCTCGACCTCGGCCCGGTGCGACAACCCTACTTTATCCAGGATTTCGAGGACCTTGGCGCGCACTTCGGGAAAGCCCGAAGCCGGGCGAAACAGGTTGTAACTGGTCCCTTTTTCGCGCTGGACTGCCAGTTGGACATTATCGTAGACCGGCAGGCTCAGGAACAGGTTGTTGCGCTGGAAGGTTCGCGACAGCCCCATGCGGACCCGTTTCCAGGCCGGGACCGTCGTCACGTTGGCCCCGTTCAGGACGATACTGCCGCTGGTCAGGGGTAAAGCCCCGCTGATAAGGTTGAAAAAGGTGGTTTTGCCCGCGCCGTTTGGCCCGATAACGGCCCGGCGCTCTCCCTGCCCGACCGTCAGGGTGACGCCCCCAATCGCGGCCAGGGCCCCGAACTGTTTGCGGACATTGTTGACTTCCAGGGCGGTAGCGGTGGCTATGGCTGGCATTATTTGACCCTCCCCAGCAGATTTTTGACCAATTTGCTCCTGACCAGGCTCTTGCCCAGCCCGACCAGGCCGTTCGGGGCGAACAGCACGAAGACCATGAAGATGATACCCAGCACGCTCAACCAGCGGTCGGCCAGGGTGTAGTTGCCGAGTGGGATACTGCTCCCGGAGCCCTGAATCTGGCTTTGGAGCCAGATGGTGAAAAACGCGCCCACGACCGGTCCCACCAGCGTCCCTTTGCCGCCCAAAAGCACCATCACCAGCACCGCCCCGCTGTTGACCCAGTTCAGGGTGTTCGCGCCAACGAACCCGTTGGAAAGGGCGTTCAACCCCCCGGCCAGCCCTGCGATAGCCCCGGCGATGATAAAGGCGACCAGCTTGAAATTGCGGGTCTGGTAGCCGACGGCGGTCATGCGGTTTTCGTTATCGCGAATACCTTTCAGAGCCTGGCCGAACGGCGACCGGATGACCATCGTCAGTACCAGAAAACAGACGACAAAGGCGAACAGGACGAACAGGTAAAACGGCACCAGGTCGGTCAGGCTAAAGCCAAAGATGCTGAATTCCGGCCTGGTAAAGGTCACACCGTCCGAACTGCCGGTGAAATCCCACTTCGAGGCCAGCGAGAAAAGCATCTGGGCCAGGGCCAACGTCAGCATCATGAAGTAGACCCCCGAAGTACGGATAGAGAAAATCCCCAGGATGGCTGCCCCGAGGCTGGCGACCACGATTGCGACTAATAAACTAAGCCAGAAGTTGGAAATGTTGAACCGGGCGACCAACAAGCCCGCCGCGAACCCGCCCAGGCCATAATACGACGCCTGGCCGAACGAAAGCAGGCCGGTATAGCCGAAAATCAGGTCGTAGCTGAGCGCGAAAATGGCCGCGATTAAAATCTGGACTAAAAGGTTAATCCCAAAAGTATCGGACGGGTTGACGAACGGGTAAGCTATCAGGGCCAGCACGACTACTCCACCCACGGCCCAGGACCAACCTGTCGCGAAACGGCCCTGGATTAACCGGCCCATCACCGAAGTGGCGGCCACGTTTGAGTCAGCAATTTCGGCTTTCGGTTTGTTTATATTGTCAATACTCACAGTTCCTATCCCCCTAATTCCTGCAACGGATGTGGTTTATGGGCCGCTAAGCCTGGGCTTTGTTGAACAACCCGGTCGGGCGCACCATTAAAACCAGGGCCATGACGATATAAATTCCAAACTGGGCAAAGCTTGGGAAGTAGGCTGCTCCCAGCGAGTCGACCAACCCGATTACAATGGCTCCCCAGAATGCGCCTGATAAGGTGCCCAACCCGCCGATAACGACTACCAGTAACGAGTAGACCAGTATGCGCAGGTCGTCGCCGAGGCCAAAGCTCTGGAACGGCGCGGCTACCACCCCGCTAAGTCCGGCCAGGACCATCCCGAAGACGAACAGGGCCGTAAAGACCAGGCTGATATTGATGCCCATCCCCCGGACCATCTCTTTATCCGAGACACCCGCCCGCACAATCGCGCCAATCCGGGTCTTTTCGAGCAACAGCCACAGACCCAGGGCCAGCAACAATCCCAACCCCGCCACGAAAAGGCGATAAGACGGAAAACTCCGGCCCAACAGTTCGATAGAGTGGTCGAACGGGGCCGGAGCGGGAATACTCTTGGGGTCGCCGCCCCAGATAAGGGTAGTCAGGTCGCCGACCAGGTAGGCGAAACCAAGCGTCAGGATAACCATGTTGGAGTGGGCTTTGCTGTAGAGGGGTCGCAAGAAGAAGCGCTCCATTACGAAGCCGACCACCCCGACCCCCAGCGGCGCGATTACCAGGGCCAGCCAGAAATTGTTGGTCGCGTTCATCACCGAGTAGCCGAAATACGCTCCCAGCAGATAGTAAGTACCGTGCGCCAGGTTAACCACTTCCATCAACCCGAAGATGAGCGTCATACCGGCGGCCAGCAAAAAGAGCAGCATGCTGGTCGAAAGCCCGTTCAAAACCTGGAAGACGAAAGTTTCGAAAGTGAAATTTTGCAAATTCATGATGATAATCCTAGCTTATCTATCTAAAATCCCCGGTTTAGCTGTGCCGAAAAGTCGATACTAACCCCCCTGGGTTGCCAGAACTACCCAGGAAACAACCAGTAATTAAGATTTAAAAACCTGAATTGGCGGACCGGGTTATTGCCACTATCCCCGGTGTTTTGTTCCGTCGCGAAACACCGGGCCGGTCAGGGTCCGTGCTAAGCCAGGATTATTCGAGTTGCGAAATGGGTGATTTGAAGGGTAGTAGGACAGGTTTGGTAGAGAGCGCCCCTGGCTCATCGTATTTCCTCCTCGAAATTACGCCGCTTTTATACAATTGAACCCTTACCAGGCGTTGGAAACCGAACCGCCTGGGAGGGTTAGACAGAAGGAAAAAATTTTGACAACAAAAAGTTCCCTCCGACTAATATTCGGGTTCCAGACCGGCCAGCTTTGGTTTAATTTAAGGTTATATTGTTCGCTGTTTAAGGTCGAATATTTTACGATAACACGCAGTGTATCGTGGCAGCTTGCGTCAGTTGTTTGCTTTGATTGATGAAAAGCATGATATAATAAACCCTCTAATATGTCCAATATCCTTTTTGTCTAGTTATATACTTTATAGATATAGATTATTGGCAGGTAGGTAGTAATAGTAATGGAGCTAAGACACATCCGCTACTTTGTAGCAATTGCCGAAGAAGGCAGTTTTATTCGCGCCGCCGAGAGATTGCAAATCGCCCAGCCTCCGCTCAGCCAGCAAATCCAGAATATGGAGAACGAATTGCAATTCCAGCTTTTCGATCGCTCCAAACGCCAGGTGCAATTGACCAGGGCCGGGTCTTTGTTCCTCGAAAAGTGCTACCGCATCCTCAACCAGATGGACCTCGCCATCGAGGACGCCCGCCGGATTAGCCGGGGCGAAATCGGGCGCCTGGTCGTGGGCTACATCAACACCACCTTTTACAGCACTCCCCGCGAAATGCTGCGGGTCTTTCGCCTCCGCTATCCCGAAGTGGAACTGGTCCTGCGCGAACTCCTGACCGCCGAGCAACTGGCCGACCTCCATAATTCCCAGATTGATGTCGGCTTCGCTATCATGCCAATTCAGGATGAGGCCCTTTCCTCTGAGGTCGCTTTCGAGGATAAATTTATCGTGGCCCTGCCCGAAAATCACCCGCTGGCCGGGCAGCCTTTCGTCCGGCTGGAAGACCTGGCGAACGAAGCATTTATAATGCACCCTCACAAAGTTAAATCCATCTTTTACGACCAGATTATCCGGTTGTGCCAGCAGGCCGGGTTCACTCCCAAAATTTCCCAGGAAGTCATCCAGATTCATACCTCGGTCAATATGGTGGCGGCGGGGATGGGCGTGGCCCTGGTGCCGGGTTGCGCCAGCAGCATCCGGGTTAGCGGGGTCGTCTTCAAAACGCTCTATCCCGACCCGCCCTCCCTGACGCTGGGCGTGGTCTGGCGCAAGAACGACCCCTCGCCGGTCTTGCAGGCTTTCCTGGACGTGGTGCGCGAAATCCGCGAACTGGCCGATGCCGTGGACAGCCTTGCCGAACTGCGGGACCGTATCGCTCCGCTCGAAATCGCCTGAGTATAAAATAAAAAGACCGGCCTTTCCCTGGTGGCTAAAATAGTCGGGTAGCCGGTCTTTTTTGTATTCTAAAAAGATGGTTAAATGATAGGTGCGGTTTTACCGCCCAGGTATTCGCTAGGCAGGATGCCGCCCCGCAGCCGGAGCACTTCGTCCATCGGCTTATTGCCAAAGCCCCGGCTATCCAGCCAGCAGACCCCGAACCCGAAGATAAGCGGGTCGTCAATCTGCTCGACCACACTCAACACCGCCTCGCTCACGGTGGTGCTATCGGTGCCCGGCGGTGTCTGGGCGATTTCTTCCATCCGCATCAAATTCTTGGCAAATTCCGCCGGGGTTCTTTTTTCGTTAAACTCAGCCTTGAAATACTCCGCGAAGCTATGCACGGTCGTATCCGGGGTCAAAATTAGTTCCGACATTTTCTTTTCCTCCCTAATTTAGTGGCAGACAATTATTTGAAGGTTGGACATAAATCAAAGAATGTCCAAAAAGGCTTTAACCGCTCTTGGAACAAGACCCTCAGAGTGG
>MKTJ01000057.1:155550-250076 GCA_001898225.1 Chloroflexi bacterium 54-19 | reverse complement strand
TCCGCGTTCACGATCCATAGAAAAGCGATAGTAATTGTCGCCATCCTGGTAGCGGAACACAATGCCGATGGCGTCGTCGTCTTCCGACGACCCCCACAGTTGCAGGGCGGGGATTGCATCGTCTGCCGGGCCGGTAGATCCCTGGCGGGCGACCAATTTCCATTCCTGACCTTGAGGTGGTTGTGGCTCCCATGTATGTAGCGCAATGCCTTTCAGGCCATAGCGCACCCGCACCGGGCCTTCGTTATCGTCTGGGTTCCCTACCTACTCCCAGCCGGGAGGTTGAGAGTTGGGAAGAACCGGTTGTGGGTTAACGCCCACCAGGGCGTCATCATACACCGTTCGCCCGAAGGTGAGGTGTGGCCGGCCATCCAATGGCACAACCGGCAATGTGTTCCAGTCGGCTGGTTCGCTGCTCCCTACTGGACCATCAGGAATGCCGTCTCTATCGCCGTCCTCCCGGAAGCCATCACCATCGCTATCATATACAGGCAGAAGCAACTGACCACGTGGCAAGGGCCAGCTCGTGCTGACCTTGAAATGCTCGACAGCGATCTCCTTGAGGGGCAAAGGAAGCAATGGCTTCTCCGGCTCGGGTCCCCACTCCAAATTGATCGATATGTCAAAGTCTGGCAGGAACCAGGGCAAATCCACACCCACCTTGAGCTCTGCTAGTAGATGGAAGGGATCAAAGACATCCGCGGCCAACCGGGCGTCCAGCGACAGACCGAAGCGAAACCAGAAGATTTTCAGCGCTGCCTTACCGTGTAGCCAGAGATCACCATGGAAATAAACCGGCTTCCAGCTGATGACCGCGTTGCCCTCAATCCAGGCTTCAGCGGTTAAACCCAGCGGGCCAAAATCCCAATGGGCCTGCCAGCCCACCCATGAGCCGGTTTGCAGCTTCGTGGCATCCAGCATCCAGTAGGAATTGGACTCGAACAGGTGATAGATAAACGCGGCGCGGATACGCTTCTCGCGGGGTTCTTTCTGGCCCAGGTAGAGATGCCATTTGCTCGCATCGGTGAAGCTGAAAAAGGCCTCAACACTGCCACCGATGTCAATGAGTTGACCACTGTCGCCGTAGGCAAAATGTACTGAGACGCCGACAAGGAAGGTGGCGGCGCGGCCATCCAGCACCGCCAGGGCGCGGAAGATCGGATTGTCGCCGAGGTTAGAACGCTCCCTTAGCACGTTGGCTTTACCCTCAATCAGCAAGATCGGTCCCGGAAAGACGATTGCGAACAACATTTTGCCCGAGAAGGTAAAACCGTTGTCGGCCACGGTGCCTATAGTGATACCTGCACCCAGACCCAGGCTGCCCTGGCGGTTCGTCCATTTCTTGCTTAGATCGGTGACGCCTTCTGTAGGGCGCTTGTACCAGCCAGGTGTTTTGCCATCTGAGTTCTCGTACCACTCCTCGCTGGCGTGTTCCGGTAATGATTTATCCGGTTCCATTTCGAGCGCGAAAAGTCCTGCCATCCCGTACAGCGCCAGGCCAGTGGACCACAGCGGAATGCCCGCTGGCAACTCCACGCCCAGATAGATTGCAAAGAAGGTATATTTATCATCTTTGTCGTAGCCTATCACCAGTGTGGCATCGATTTCGAGATCAAGGGCCAAGAGTTCCAACTTAATATCACCATCAAAACGGTGCACCTCGCCTGGGAGCTCACGGTAGGAAACAGAACCCTTAAATCGGAGCACGTCGGGCACTTCGAACTCCACACCAACACCGTTGAGGGTGATATTGGCATCCCGGCCATCCTCGTACCAGGTAATACGCAGTCCCTCAACTGAAGCTCCGGCGGGAAGGCCCTCCACCAGCTTGATACCGCCCGAGAACCCGATCCATTTGCCCTCGTCTTCGGTTTTGCCAAAGCCGAGCTTGGTGATCTCGAATTGGGAGCCATAAAAACTGAAACTGTACTGATTGGGTAGGTTTAACCAACCACCGGCAAGATGAACATTACCGTCGGAATCGATGGATAGTTCGTTTATCTTGAAACTGGGCCAATCTAGATCGCCAAAGAGAGGTTTTAACTCACCGCTGAGCTTTGCCGTGAATAAGCCATCTTGAACCAAAAAGCCGAGGCTATCAACTGAAAAGCTGAACAATCCCTCCCTTTTGAGTAATGCAATCCCTTTCGACCCGAGCTTGACGGAGAAGGTACCATTCAAATTGACTGCAATTTCAACCTCAACGTCCTCATTAAAGAACGGAAGGGTAATGGTACCGAGTATGCAGGAAGCGGTTAGCGCATTTTGTACAAAACCAATTGAAACTCCCTTGAGTGTGAAATTAAGCCCAAACAGCTCACCCTTTAGGGCCGGCGTCCAAGTGTCCTTTACCGTGCCAGTGAAACCGCCATTTCCAATGAAGGCATCTTTCAACTCGAGATTTCCTACAAGAGCGCCCAATTCACCTGGTAGATACAGGCTTGCCTTTTCGATCTGCACGCCACGTTGCTTGGTTGGATCAAAGCAGAATTTGATCTGACGGGCCTCGATTACAACCCCCGTATCCCCAATCATAGCGGGAGGCAGGTCAATTTCCAGGTCGGTATTCAATGCGATTTCGCCATCGCTGTTGATCTCGAGTGTGATCTTAGCTCAACTTTACACATTTAGAACTTTACCAAGTTAATAGCAGGCTGCGAAGCGAGCCTGTCCAGAATTGAACGTGGTATTAAACAAACATCCCCTCGCAAAGGGCTTGTTTCATAATCGAAATTGCCCCAAATACAGTGACGCACTGCTGCCAGTATATCGCTGAAACTCGCATCACTATTACTGTACCACGCCGCCTGGTAAAGTGGCACTTTACCATCTGGATGTAACGCCTTGGCGAATAAACACGCCAGACTGAACATTCCAAAAAGCACCGGGGTCGTTCTTTCAATTGCTGCATCGCTCCATTGGCGCTGTGTTTCCACTCCCAGATGAGCTCGGCTTTCTTCGAAAGTTACCTCGATGTTCCACCGCTTGACGAAATCGCTCACAATCTGGGAAGGTGTCTGGTTCTGGTCAGTCGAGAAGTATGCCCTAGTCTCGTATCTTTGTTGGGGGTCGCGGACCAGTACCCAGCGCACTGGCAGTGGTGCATCTCCCCACAAGGTCGAATACCAAAGGGCAGTACCGCTTAGTAACAACATCTGGCGAGTGCTGCCAGCGTACCAGCCTACTTCTACTAGTTCCCATGGCTGCGAAACGTCTACTGCCAGATCTCGCAGATAGGGAAGGCGGTAACCAACGCCCCTTGGACGACCCATTGTGCCAGCCTCTCGCTGAGGCTTTGGTCCGAACAAGCGCGCATCCAAGCGCATCGGGGCGATCAGAGTTACTTTTAACTTCTGGCAAAGTAGCCCCAGATTGATGACACTGTAGGCACCATCACCGATTAGTTTGATTGGTCGGCTACCTAGATTGCGCCTGAGCCATTTAACCAGTTGAACGGTGCGGTCAATACAGGTGTGATGGCGCAGACCTAACTCCTTACTGACCTTGGGCGTAGTCAGCAACACTGAAACAAAAGGTAAAACCCAGGGTCGTTTCGACCAGGGTAACTTAACAACTAACCCTGCCACCAACCAGCGTAATCCGATGGTGGAAACATGCAAACCGTGAGATGAAGCGGCACTATCTCGCCAGTGGCCTTTTTTCTTAATCTTACGACCCCAGCGTCGCTCTAACGTTTCATCCAGCACCACTTCGACGGGTCCATCTGGTGGCAAGAAGGTAGCAATTAAAAGTTTTAAGAGTACCTGGCTAACGGCTAAACCGTTCCATTTGGCCCGGTTAAGGACGTTATGGAACTTGGGCCAGTTGTGATCCTGGTCTAGCCCTAACATTTTAAGGGCTGCTGTAACAGTTCGTCTGCCTTTTGCCAGTAAAGTGCCACAGACCAAAAGCAGCATTTTACGATAGGTTGGGGCAGTTAGAAGCGGTTGAAAATGGATAAAAATTGCTATAATAGGGTCTGGCAAATGCATTGTTTTCTCCTGAAGTAGTGTTGTTTTGGCGAACGTATATTACCTCAAGTGGCAATGCATTTGCCTATCTCTTCTAATTTCTATCCATTTCTCCTCTCAAAAATGTGTAAAGTCGAGCTTAGACCGTAAAGGGGTAAGAATTTGCGGAAGGCGGCCTCTGGAAAGCTTATTTTATTCTTGGCACACCTCTGCCGGAGGTCCCTCCAGGAGAGAGGTCTGACCAGAGCGGGGGTGCAACATGCCGGAGGACTTGAGAGGCTAAGATGTTTTCACGCTGGCTGATTAGGTAATCGGCGGTGCGGGCGGCCAGGGCCTGGATGGTCAGGCCGGGATTAGCCGAACCCTGGGTCGGTAGCACGCTACCATCGCAGACAAAAAGGTTTGGAATATCGTGAGACTGGCAAAAAGCGTTGACCACCGAAGTTTCGGGGTCATGGCCCATCCGGCACCCGCCTACCAGGTGGGCGTAGCGGGCTTCCTGGACGGTCTCCTGGGCACCCGCTGCATTTAATATTTCCTCGACCTTCTTAACCGCGAAATTAATAAGCTTACGGTCGTTATCATGCAACTCAAAAGTCACTTTAGCCACCGGTAGACCATACCGGTCGGTCTGCTCGGCCAGTCCTACCCGGTTGTCCTCCCAGGGTAGAATTTCTCCCAGTACCCCAAGGGGGGCCCAGTGGTTGTAATCCATCATCACCCGGCGCAGACCCCAGCCCCAGGCTCCCTTGGCAACCATCATCTGTTTGGCAAAGGCTATCGGCAGGGGAGCCACGGTCTGGACAGCAAACCCGCGCACAAAACCCCGTTTGGGGTCGGTTTCGTAAAATTCTTCGGTCAAGGAGTTGGCCGGAGGCCCTTTATACATGCGGACAGGCTCTTCAAATCGCCCCAGCACCACGTTACCGGCCTGGGCCATGAGGTACTTACCCACGGTCCCGCTGGAATTTGCCAGGCCCTGTTCCCAACCGGGAGTGGTGGAGTTGAGCAGCAGACGGGGTGTTTCAATGGCGTAACCACTCACTATTACAATTTTAGCTTTTTGAAATTGGAGGTGGTTTTCGCTATCGAAATAGCTAACCCCGCTTACCCGGCCTGCCTGACCCATTTCAACCCGCGCCACCATACAGTTATCCCGGATTTCCGCCCCATAGCGAAGAGCGTCCGGGACGTGGCTGACCAGGGTGCTTTGCTTGGCCCCGACCTTACAGCCCTGGATGCAGAATCCCCGGTAGATACAGTGAGGGCGGTCGGCGTGCGACCCGTTGTTGATGGCGACCGGTCCTCCGGCGCTGACCTTTATTCCAAGTTCCGTACAGCCTTTGATTAAGATGCTCGGCACCCTGGCCGCCGGGTGAGGCCCATAGGGGTAGCCGTGAGGGTCGCCCCAGGGAAAATAGGCTGGACCGGAGACCGGGATTTCTTTTTCCAGGAGTTCGTAGTAAGGTTTTAAGTCCCGGTAGCTAATCGGCCAGTCTGCCCCCAACCCGGTATCACGATAAACCGTGAAGTCGGACGGATGAAAGCGCGGGGTAAACCCGGCCCAGTGGACCGAACCCCCTCCTACCCCCTTGCCGCTGTTGTTGCTCCCCAGTGAAAGTGGGTCTTTGCCGCCGGTAATACGCAGGTCGTTCCAGTAGAGATTGTGGGAACCGGCCTCGTCGCTGACCCAATCGCGTTCGGTATCCCAGAACGGCCCGGCCTCGAAACCAACTACTCGAAACCCGGCCCTGGCTAAGCGCTGCAAGAGGACACCTCCCGCCGAGCCAATCCCGACAATCGCAAAATCAACTTCATCATCGTGCGAATAGCGGCGCATGGGTCTTTCAATTTTTTGAATAGGTCCCAGGCTTTTAGTGTTTTCTTTAGCAAATGTGGTAAACGGTCCAAATAATGGTGACTTCATGCTGCTCCCTTTACCTTTTATCACCTTAAATCCAACCTCGAATCAACCCCTAAAATTTGCTCGAAATTATTCCAGCCCTTTTGGTAACCTAATGGGTGCCTTCCTGGCCTACGTGGGACTGGGTTTCACCCTGGCCGCCAACCGGGGAATACTCACCGGAAAGGGAGTCGGGTGGAGTATCCCATTCGTAGCGTTTTTCCGGCACTTCCCATGGCTCCGGTTCACCCGATTCCTGCCGCATATAACCACGCGGGTAAGCCGGGCCGCCAAAGCCGATTTCATCCCAGGCGTAAGGATGGGCATAGTAACCTTCAATCGCATCCTGCACCAACATTTGCCAGAAGCGGTTGACGTTCAGCCGTTGCCAGTATTCTTCTCCCGCCGGAGGTTTACCGTCGTGAATTGTCTTTAAGACTTCGTCCTGTTCTCGCGGGCCCAGTTCAACAAAAGCCCGTCCATGTAAAAATTCGGCAATCGCCTCGATAGCTTTTAGCCCCTGCCGGTAAACCTCCCGGTCTGAAGGCATATCCGCGTACTGGTAGCCATTAATCCGGCCCTGGTACAACCGGGCGTCCAGGGGCGGCACGATTGGGATTTTATGCGCTTCGTCCCGGTCGTCCTGGGGAAGGATGCGGTCAAAAACGGCGGTCATGAGAGCCAGTTCTGCCGGGTCGTTAAAGAAACGTATCTCCGGTGGCCTGTTTACCCGCTCAAGGACTACCTGGCGGGTGGTCTCGTCCCAGAAGTTTTGCTGGGACAGGGTGCTAAATCCCGGATAGTAGCCGGGAGTAGCCATTGGAGAAAGGGGCTGCCGGGTTACGGGGTCAAGCGGGAGGCCGGGCTTTTTAGCCGGTTGGAGTGTTTCTGCCTTCAGACCACTTTCCTTTGAAGATTTGCTCCTGACGGTGGCCTCCGTTTCACCTGAAAACCCCGTCTGACCGGAAGCAGGTTCGATTGCCACGGGCTTAATCCTCCCTTCTTCTTAGGAGGCTGGCAAGCAGACCAAGAAAGCCGCTGGCAGCCAGAAGCAGCGGGGCCAGGATTGGTGAGCCGTACATGATGTTGTAAAGGGGTAGTTTAAGGCCACCCGGTCGCCGGAGGATATTGCGGGCGTGAAAGAAAGCGCCTACCAGACCATCTACCAGGGCAAGGACCGAAGCCACTGGTAGGAGCGTCCGGGCAATCTTACGACTCCAGACCGACCCTATCCCGGCCAGGAATAACACCGGGGTCAACAGAATCGGAGTCCACTGGACCCGGTATTTAAAATTGTTTTTATAGTGTGAATACCAGGCTTCAAACCCGCTGAAAAGGATTGAAAGCGCAGCGGCTACTGCCATTACCCGTTGAAAACGACCCTCCCGTATATCCTGTTCGAGGCTGCGATGGTGCCGGGAAACTCCCCAGGGGTTCAGCCGGGAGCCACCGGGGCGAAGGTAAGAAGGGTTGTCACCAGGAGCAGCCAGGTCGTCCTCGCGGCGCAGGAAAGCGGTGATTATCCCCAGGAAGCCGCTAATCCCCAGCAGTAGAGGCGCGAGTACGGGCGGACCCATTACCAGGTTAAAGATTGGGATGCGCCAACCGCCCGGTTTGCGGGCGATACCGCGCACGTGAAAGATAAACCCTACCAGCCCATCCACCAGCATTGCAAAGGCGATTAGCGGCAGCAGCGTCCGGGCCACTTTCCGGCTAAAGAGACTGCAAAAGCTGACCAAGGCCAGCATTGCGCTTAATATTACCGGGGTGTACATTATTCGCTGGCTGTAACTGCCCCGGTAATGCTCGTACCAGACTTCGAGGCCACCCAGCAGGGCGGAAAAAGCGGTTATCAGGGCCAGGCTGCGCTGGAACTCCCCCTCCCGGATATGCTGTTCAACCAGGATAATATCGTGGCCGAAAACTCCCGGCTCAAGCAAATCTAAGTTCAGACCGGCGTCTTTAAGGCTATTTCCGGCCTTGTTTAGCTGTAACATCGTTTTTAATCCTGCCAAGCTTTGTTTAATTTACCGCATACTTTTGCGCGTCGGCCCGTTTAAATTCCAGCCCTAACCCTGGCCGGGACAGGTCAGGCGCTAAGGCACCACCAAGCGGTTGGGGCACTCCTTCGAAAAACATGTTTTCAATACGGGCGTGGTCATGAAAGTATTCCAGGTGGCGCATCGGGGCCAGGGCGCAACCGGCATGGACATGTAAAGTCGGGGCGCAATGGGCCGAAAGCCGCATTGAGCGGGCTTCTACCAGTTTGGCCGCGCCCATCAGACCGCTAAAGCCGCCACACCGGGTGGCATCAGCCTGTAATACGTCTACCGCCCTCGCTTCAAGCATCCGCTGGAAATACCACAAGTCGTAGCCATACTCCCCGGCGGCAATGTCCATCCCGGCGGGAGCCCAGTCCCGCAAAAGTCGTAGCCCTTCCAGGTCGTCCGAAGAAACCGGTTCTTCAAACCAGGCCACTCCCAGGTCGGCAAATTGTTCGGCAAACAGGAGGGCCTGTTTGCGGCTATACGCTCCATTGGCGTCAACGAAAAGCTCGGTATGCGGGCCGATAGCATCACGGGCCGCCTCTACCCGCCCCAGGTCCTGCCCTGGCTCGGTCCCTATCTTCATTTTAACCCGCCCGATACCCTGCCTGGTCCAGCCGCTCAACTGTCGTTGGAGCTGGTCTAGGGAGTAGCTGGTGAAGCCGCCGCTACCGTAAATAGCAACCCTTTCACGCACCTGGCCCCACAGAGATACCAGCGGCACCTCCAGGAGCCTGGCTTTCAAGTCCCACAAAGCGGTGTCTACGGCGGAAATTGCCATCGAAACTATCCCCGGTCGCCCCAGGTTACGAATTGCGCGGAGCATCGTGTAATAGCAGGCGGTAACATTCAGGGCGTCCTGGCCGGTAACCAGCCCGGCCAACTTATCTTTGATAAGTTTCGCCGTGGCCGTATCGGCGTAGCTGTAACCCAACCCGGTCAGGTTTCCGGCGGTAACTTCCACCAGCACCAGGGTAGTTTCCTGCCAGCTAATGGTGCCGTCGGCCTCCGGGAAATCGGTCGGCACCGTGTAGGCGGAAACGCTCAGCTTGTCGATAGGGATACCCAGGCGGTTACCATTGGGAGTGATAACCGCCGGAGAATCCGAGATAGGTTGGGGTGTAGGAGATGTACCAGTAGCAGTCATAATTCTCCTAGTGGGGTAAAATACCCTGTAATATACTCTTGGTTTCCTGTTTGACCATTTCAACCCGGTCGGCATCACCTTTAAGCAGGGACGAGGTAAAGTTTTTGGCCTGTTCGAGCGTGATATGTGGTGGCAAGACAAAGGTGTTAGGATCGGTGCGCGCCTCTACTACTACGGGCCGGTCCGCCGCGAACGCTTCGGCCCATCCCCGCTCAATATCTTCGACCTTTTCCATTTTGATACCTTTCAGGCCGATAATTTCGGCATAACGGGCAAAGGGGAAGGGGAAAACATCTTGCGAGGCCTCGTACCTGGGGTCACCTGTTTCAATCCGCATTTCCCAGGATACCTGGTTGAGGTCGTTATTTTTTAACACCAGGATGATTAACTGGTGATTGCTCCACTCTTTCCAGTATTTGGCGATGGTAATCAGGCCGTTATTGCCAAGCATTTCCATGGCGCCATCTCCGATTACCGCCACTACTGGCCGGTCGGGGTAGGCGAATTTTGCCCCCAGGGCGTAAGGTACGCCCGGACACATGGTCGCCAGGTTGCCTGAAAGTGAACCAAGCATTCCCCGCTTGAATTTGAGGTCACGGGCGTACCAGTTGGCCGAGCTACCGGAGTCAGCCGCCAGGATGCAATTGTCTGGCAATTTGGGGGAAAGTTCCCAGAAGACGCGCTCAGGATTTAGCAGGTTATCAGAGCCATCCTGCCTTGAGCGCGCTTCTACCACCTTCCACCAATCACCGATGTTTTTCTCGATTTCCTGCCGCCAGCCCCGGTCCTCTTTGCGCTTGAGCAGTTTTGCCAGCCGTTTGAGGGTCTCCTTGCTATCCCCGACCAGGGGCAGTTCCATCGGGAAGCGAATAGAGAGCATTTTGGCGTCTATATCTATCTGGATGCCCCTGGCCTGGCCCGGTTTGGGCAAAAACTCGGAGTAGGGGAAACTTGAACCAACCATGAGTAAGGTATCGCAGCCGGTCATCATGTCCCAGCTTGGTTTGGTGCCCAATAGTCCTATCGAGCCGGTTACAAAGGGTAGGTCGTCCGGGACCACATCTTTGCCCAGAAGAGCCTTGGCAATCCCGGCCCCCAGAAGGTCGGCGACCTCGATCAATTCGTCGGTAGCACCTCGCGCCCCCGCCCCGGCCAGGATTGCCACCTTTTTACCGGCGTTAAGAATATCCGCCGCTTTTTGGAGTTGCTCGTCAGGCGGGAAAACCAGGGGAGGCAGGTAGCCCGGCCCCGAATGAATGGTATTGTGTTTGAAAGCTTCTTCTTCGACGGCTTCTTCCTCCTGGACGTCCTTTGGGATGATGATGCAGGTGACGGTCCGTTGGGAAAGGGCGATCCGGAAAGCCCGGTCTACCAGGTGACGGAGTTGGCCCGGCACCATGGCGGTCTGGACAAAATCGCTGGCGACATCCTTAAATAGATTTTGTAAATCAACCTCTTGCTGGTAACTGCCCCCCAGGGCGGTACGGGCCGACTGGCCGACAATTGCTACTACCGGCTGGTGGTCGAGTTTGGCATCGTAGAGACCGTTTAAGAGGTGAATAGCTCCCGGCCCGCTGGTCGCCATACAGACACCCACCTTTCCGGTGTACTTGGCATAGCCGCAGGCCATAAAAGCGGCGATTTCCTCGTGGGCGGCCTGGATGAAGTTAAACTTTTTACCGGCCCGGCCAAGTGCTACCAGAATCCCGTTGATGCCGTCCCCAGGGTAACCAAAAATAGTCTCTACGTTCCACTCACTTAACCGCTCCAACAAATAATCACTTGCCGTTGCTGCCATATATTAATTTCCCTTTCAGCTTCCTTTTTCTTTTCGTTTCGTTCCGCGTACTATGTTTGCTCTAAAAGCTCCTTTTAGTCCTCATGGGTTGGCCCCGCTCCCAAACTTCTTTGTTTTTAGCCCCAATCTTTAACCCAACGGTTGCCCCAACATTTCCTGGCGGGCTAGTTCTTGGGCCGGGTTTGCAGCCATTGGAGCAGGGACTGACGAGGGATACAGATTACATGGTGGTCTACAATCACCCCTTTAAGTTCGCCGCGCCGGACAGCCTGGCGGATGGCAATAGGGCTTCTCAGGGTCAGGTTGGCCGCTTCTTCAACTGAAAAAGAGTCTTTATTTTCCAACCCTTCCAGCCGGTGGATGGCCTGCTGGATATTGGTGCTTTTTTCAACCGGTTTATTTACTTCTTTCATTGTTGTTTCCTTTTTATAATTTAACTTTCGGTCAGCCCAATTCCCTCTCGCGGAATCTCTCAAGTTATATAGACTGCCAGGCCCAGACAGGCGGTAATGGTCCCTCTCCAGAATAACAATTAAGTAATTCTGGAGAGGGTGAAGGAGCTGGAAATAGACGGGAATTCAGGAGATTGAGCGGAATTGTTGAAGAAAGAAAGGTAAAAGGTTTCTGGGATAGGATCTGGCGGGCCAAACAGCCAGGTTAAGGCAAAAGTTTCTTACCCTAAAAGCGTAGGCTAAAAAGGTAATTTTTGGAATAATCAAATTGGAGTATTCTTTATAAAAGAAAGGGTTATTTAGTAATTTCCCCTTTGCCGGTCCATAACCTTTATTTAAGACCTTTGTCATGAGAATAAAAAGGTCTGAGTGGAGAGTGATAACTTTAAAATAACTAAATTGGATTATTGAAGTAAAACCGGCTAAGCCTTATTATGGATGAGGAAACTTAGCCGGGTTGGAAGAAAGAGAGTGTAAGTCAGGTTAAACCATACTCAGCGGTTTTAAAACACGCCCGCTAACCTGGGATAGTCTCAATTATAAAGAGGTTTTAGATGGTACAAATTTCAAAGTCTTCGGAGAAAACCTCTACCAGGGTCTTAGTGGTAGACGACAAAGAACTTTTTCGCCAGGGCCTGGTAAACCTGTTGGAGAGCCGATCTGAAGTGCAGGTGGTCGGGCAGGCTGCCAATGGCTTCGAAGCCCTTGAGCAAGCCCGCCGGGTGCTGCCTGAGGTTATCCTGATGGATATTGAAATGCCGGTCTGCGATGGGGTGCAGGCGACCGTCCTTATAAAGAAGGAACTGCCCCAAATTAATATTATTGTCCTCACTCTGTCCGAAGACGATAAAGACCTCTATACGGCTATCAAGGCGGGAGCGACCGGCTACCTCTTAAAAGATGTCACGTTGGACGAACTGGTTAAAGGTATCCTGACAGTAAAGCGGGGCGAGGCCGTAATCTTCCCATCTATGGCGGTAAAGTTACTCAAAGAGTTCAACCAGCGGTTCGACCCAACCGATAGTACCGGGAGCGAAGCCCCTGAAACCCTTGGCCTAAGCGAACGGGAACGCGAGGTCTTGAATTTGATTGCAGCCGGGGCGACTAACCGGGAAATCGCCCAAAGGCTGGTAATTGCCGAAAATACAGCCAAAGTTCACGTGCGAAACGTCCTGGATAAATTGCACGTCCGCAACCGCCAGCAGGCGGCGGCCCTGGCAATCAAGGAAGGGTTGGTCGGCCCGGTCCAGGGATTTCCGGCTGATTTTAGTTGCCGCTAGAGGGGTAAACTAAGAAAATCACCGTACCTTTACCCGGTTCAGGCTCAATTCGCAAGTTAGCGCCTATTCGGGCCGCCCGTTCTTGCATAATATTCAGGCCAAGATGCACTTCCGTTTTAGCCGGTTTGCTAACCGCCGCCAGGTCAAAACCAACCCCGTTATCCCATATTTTAAGTTTGAATTGCCTGGTTTGCTCAGAGTATTCCACTTCAACTTGCGCCTCGCTGGCCTGGGAATATTTCTGAAGGTTTGAAAGCGCCTCCTGCACAATCCGCAAAAGTTGCGTTTGGACCATTATGTCAAGGTTGGGCCATGTGACCGCATCCTTTACCACCAGCCTGATATTACTGTTACCCTGTTCGGCGTAGCGGTGGACCAGGTCGGCTAACAACTGGGGCAGGGTCAGGTTTTCCTCGTGGTGGCGCAGCCCGTAGAGCACTTCCCGGACATCCTGGCGGGCCGACTGGGCAATTTTTTCGAGTTGTTCCAGTTCAGTGTTGAGCGCCTCAAAGTTCCCTTTTATGTAATGCTGCCGGGCCATCTGAATTTTTAGGCCGAAAAGGTTAATAGTCTGGGCTAAACCATCGTGCAGGTCGCTTGCCAGCAGGTTCCGTTCCTCTATCCCGGCCAGCCGTTCGCGCTCCTCCTGGGAATAGGCCCGGTCCAGGGCAGTAGCGCATTGGTAGCAGAGACTCACAATAAATTCTTTTGCCAGGGGTGAGAAAGTCCGGGGAGAACTAAAGCTAAGGGCCAGCCCCCCGATTATCTTCTGATCGATTATAAGGGGCACACAGGCGGCAGCGGCGGTGTGGTCAATTGTCCGGTTAGCAATCATCTGGGGGTATTTTGCGGCGGTTGGGCTGTTTTCCAGGTCTTCCAACCAGATTGGTTGGCCGGTCTGGATAGCTTCGGTCAGGGGGATTTTGGTCTGTAACGACAAATGGTTCCAATCCCTGACCAGTTCTTTAGCGTAACCGAGCGAGCCTATAATTTCTAGCTTTTCACTTTCCGCGATAAACCGGACGACCAGGCCAGCCTGGGCATCCAGGGCTTCCAATCCCTGGTTAATAATTACCTCCACCACTTCCTGGGCTTTAAGAGTCCTCGCCAGGGCGGCGGTCAAGCCAAAAAATGATTTCCAATCCGGGTAGGCTTTTATTTCCCTGGCACTTTGTCCATGTAAAGCCGGTACACCGTTATCATCATCCAGGGGCCTGGCGAATTCCATAGCGATAAATGAACTCCTTCTATTGGGGTGGGTTTAGCTTTCTTTCGAAGACTTTCACACAATTCTAACCGGGACGAAAGCTTTTAAAAGTATAGAACCCTGGTGTCCTTTAGAATTATTATACAAACACATTTTGAATTAGAAAACTTTCTATGGGCCTAAGTCTTAACAACCTTATAAACCTGGGCCCCCTGCCTCAACTTGCCCGGTTTCCCTCAAACTAATCCAATAGAATTACCAATAATTAATCCCAGAATAAGCCACCTTAGTTATTCCCAACCTCCCTCAATTTGACTAATCTTTACCAGGATTAAAGGAACGATTTGAAGGAGCAAGTGGTGTCACAAAATCCAAAGAATAGAAGAAAAACAAGAGAAATCGGAGTAAATTTGTGAAAAGAGCGTTTTTACCCCTCTCCAGACTCAGCCCTATTGCCATCCTTAAAAAATTAGTAAGTTTAGATAACCATCCTGCCCTCGGAAAACTGGGCGATTTTACGACCGGCCCTCGGCTGCTGGTAATATCATTAATTGCCCTGGGGCTGGGCGTGTTAAGTGCCTTTTTAGCCGTTGTCTTACTTAACATGATCAGCTTTTTTACCAATCTTTTTTTCTTTGGTAAATTTAGTTTAGACTCCGTTTCACCGGCAGCCAATAATTTAGGGGTGTTCGAAATCTTTATACCGGTTATAGGGGCCTTGATAATCGGTGTAATCGCCCGCTACGGTTCGGAGCGTATCCGGGGTCACGGCATTCCAGAGGCTATTGAAGCGATTTTGATAAATGGGAGCCGGATAGAGCCAAAGGTAGCTTTACTAAAACCGGTTTCAGCGGCAATCTCAATCGGGTCCGGGGGGCCATTCGGGGCGGAAGGCCCCATTATTATGACCGGTGGAGCGGCTGGTTCAATTTTCGCCCAGTTCTTTCACCTCACCAACTCGGAGAGAAAAACTTTACTTGTAGCCGGGGCCGCTGCCGGGATGTCAGCCACCTTTGCCGCCCCGGTAGCCGCAGTTTTGTTGGCGGTAGAACTGTTGCTATTTGAATGGAAACCCCGGAGCCTGGTCCCGGTAGCCGTTGCCAGTGCTATGGCCGCCACTGTCAGGCACTATCTCCTGGGGTCAGGGCCTCTTTTCCCGGTGCCCTCTCACCCTGATTTTATCGGCCCGGTCGCCCTGGCAAGCTGTCTGCTGGTCGGAATCCTGGCCGGGCTTCTTTCTTTAATTTTGACCACCCTTGTTTATGCCAGCGAGGATGCTTTTAGCCATTTACCGCTTAACTGGATGTGGTGGCCGGCTTTTGGCGGCCTGGTTATTGGGGTTGGCGGCCTAATTTTCCCTCGCGCCCTGGGGGTCGGTTACGATACCATAGGCACCATTTTAGCTGGAAAAGCCACCACCGAAATAATTTTTGGGGTGCTGCTCGTTAAATCGACAATCTGGGCCGTATCGCTGGGGTCCGGCACATCGGGCGGGGTTTTAGCTCCCCTGCTGATGATTGGCAGCGCGCTGGGTAGCCTTGAAGCCGGTTTCCTACCCAATGAAGGGGCCGGTTTCTGGGCTTTAATCAGTATGGGAGCGGTGCTGGGCGGCACAATGCGCTCACCCCTGACCGGGATTGTCTTTGTCCTGGAGCTTACCCACGACTTAAATGCCATGTTGCCGCTCCTGATTGCCACCGTGGTTGCGCACGGTTTTACCGTCCTCTTTATGCGGCGCTCTATTTTAACGGAAAAAGTCAGCCGGCGCGGGTTTCACCTGAGCCGGGAATACAGTACCGACCCGCTGGAAATCTTTTTTGTGCGAGAAGTAATGCGGACCAACATCGCGGTTCTGCCCGACCAGACCACCCTTAAAGAAATTGGCAAATCCGTCAACTGGCAAGGTCATCCTGAAAAGAACCCCGATTTACCCCAACATTCGGCAGGCCAGCATCTTTACCCGGTAGTAAACGCCTACCAGAAACTGGTGGGAGTAGTCGCCCGTAAAGACCTTTTGAAGTTGCTTTCTCACTCGGAAGATATGACCGTACCCTATAATTTAGGAATGGTAGGACTGGTAAAACGTGAACCGGTGGTAGCTTATGCCGACGAACCGCTCAAAGGGGTGGTTTACCGGATGGCCGAGGCCAACTTAACCCGTTTGCCGGTCGTTGATAACAAAAACTCAAATAAACTGGTGGGCATGATTTCTTTGACCGATTTGCTGAAAGCCCGGACCCGTAACCTTGAGGAGGAACGCCACCGCAAACGCCTGTTGCAATTACACTTTTTATTTCACAGGCGCCCGGCGGAACAACCGGAGGTGACCACCGAGGTTTAAACTTTTGAGGTGGCAGGTCATGTTTTTCCTCCGCTCAGGTTTGAAGTTTGGTTCGATTTATATCGAGGGTTGGATTAAATTGGTTGTAACTAAAAGGGACCAGAATTCAAATGGTCCCTTTTAGTTTAGTGCTATTGGATGGTTAAGTTAAACCTGATGTTGCACCACTTTTGTCGAGTATGCGAAGACGAGTTTCGTCAAGTATACAAATCACGAAAGGTAGTTAGCCAAATTTTAAGGATTTTCCTATTTTGTTTGTATTGTCTGAAATCAAAAGTAACCCCCGACCTGGTGACCCTAATTTTCACGCTATTATTGCCTTTTATACCCGTTTCTAAATTGCAGTATCTTAAACTTAAAGTGGAAAAATAGCTATCTCCTATCCGTGGCCTCTTTTATTTCTAAGGGTTTCCTATTCCATATTCATTAACCAAATGAGGAGAGCAAGGAGGTATTTCCATGGCCGATTTATCCACTAAGACTTCTTCTCCAGCCATAACAAAGAAATCCAGTCTACAAAATCACCCACAAAGGAAACACTTTCCCTGGCTGAAGGTTAGTTTGATTACGACCGGGATTTTAGTTTTATTGATATTCCTGGCCGCTACATCCATCTTTTTCTGGCTGGTCTTGCGACCGCTGCCCCAGACTTCCGGCTCGGTCACGATACCGGGCCTGGCAAACCAGGTGGAGGTCAGGCGAGATGAATGGGGAGTAGCCCATATCAAAGCCAGCAATACCTCGGATTTATACCTGGCCCAGGGTTATGTAACCGCCCAGGACCGTCTGTGGCAGATGGATTTCTACCGCCGGATCGGGGCAGGCCGCCTCTCGGAAGTCCTGGGTAGTGGGGCTATTGACCAGGACCGGTTCCTGAGAACGCTCGGATTGCGCCAGGCGGCCCTGACCGAGGTCAATTCGTTAAGCCCTGACGACGCCACCATCCTTGATAGTTATGCCAGGGGAGTGAACGCCTTTATTGATACCCATAAGGATAATTTGCCCCTGGAATTCACCCTTTTGGGCTACAAGCCGGAACCCTGGAGTAGTGTGGACACGATTTCCTGGGGTAAAGTAATGGCTTATAACCAGGCAATCAACCTGAGTTATGAAATTTTGCGGGCTAACCTGGTAGATAAATTCGGTACCGACCAGGCCCACTTTTTAATGCCGCTCAGCACGTTGGAAAATACACCCTTTGTTGTCCCCACAGGGGTCTCTTACAATAATTTTGCAGATGCTCCGGTCCTCCAACAATTACAAACCAGCCTCAACAGCCTATTTGGTGGTGGTGAACAATCTGGCATCGGCAGCAATAACTGGGTAGTGGCCGGGGCCAAAAGCGTTACCGGTAAACCATTCCTGGCAAATGATGTTCACCTGGGTATCAATAATCCCTCCATCTGGTACGAGATAGATTTACAATCCCCGGATTTTCATGTAGCTGGGGTAAGTTTTCCGGGGGTACCTGGTGTAATAGCCGGGCACAACGACCGGATTGCCTGGGGCGTTACAGATGCCACCGGAGATGTTGAAGACCTCTATATTGAAAAAGTGAACCCGGCCAACCCCAACCAGTATGAATTCCAGGGGAAGTGGGAGGATATGCAGCTCATTACCGAGGTTATCAAGGTTAAGGATCAACCCTCCCAAACCATCACCGTCCGGCAAACCAGGCACGGTCCCTTGCTCAACGATGTACATAGCAGCCTGAAGGATAAATCTCCGATGGCCCTCAAATTTGTGGCGCTGGGTAACACACCCTTAATCGGGGCGGTCCTAAAATATGACCGGGCCACCAACTGGGCTGAATTCAGGCAAGCCCTCCAGGGCTTTACCATTGCTCCCCAGAACTTTGTTTATGCGGATATTGAAGGTAACATCGGCTATCAGCTTACCGGGCAGTGGCCAGTGCGGGCCAAAGGTGATGGCCTGCTGCCGGTGCCCGGCTGGACCGGAGAATACGAATGGACCGGGTTTATCCCTTTTAATAACCTACCAAGCGCTTATAACCCGGCCCAGAATTTTCTTTTCACCGCCAATAATCAACAGGCTCCCACAACCGACAAGTTCTATATCGGCCAGGAGTTTAATCCAGGGTGGCGGGCTCAGCGATTGAATGAGTTGTTAAGCGCTAAAGATAAATTCAGCCAGCAGGATATGATAGCTATCCAGAACGATTACTTTTCCAACTTCGGCAAGACATTTTCCGCAAAGCTGGGGGCTCTTTCAAGTTCCGACCCAATGTTGCAGGGACTAATCCAGCGATTGAAAGATTGGGACGGGCGCCTGACGGCAGACTCGGTGCCGGCGGCTATCTACAAAGTAACCTACCAGTATATGCTGGAGAATTTATTCAAAGCTCGGCTGGGCGACCTCTACCAGTCGTACATCCAGGAACGAAATTTTCATGAAATTCTGAGCTACAACTTGCTAAAAGACCCGGCTAACGAATGGTGGGGTCCGGGAGGCGAGGACGCTTTGCTATTGAAATCTCTCGACCAGGCTGCCGGGTATTTGAACGATCAGTTGGGGAATAACCCGGACAAGTGGAGTTGGGGCAAACTTCACACCAAGAGTTTCGAGCAGAACCCGGTTGGAGGGGCTGCCCCCTTCCCGATTAATGCCATACTGAATTTAAAGACGGTCGAGCTAGGAGGCGATGATACCACAATAGCGGCGATGGCCTACAGTTATGGGCAACCTTACAAATTGGATTCAGGAGTTTCGTACCGGCAGGTAGTAGATTTGGCTAATCTCGATGCATCGGTGATAGTGAACAGCGTCGGGCAGTCTGCCCAACCCTTCAACCAGCATTATGGTGATAACATTGATGATTGGCTGAGTGGCAAGTACCACCCCTTCGTGTTTTCCGAAGCTAAATTAAGCCAGTATAAAACTGACAACCTGCTACTTAAACCTGCTGCCTGAAATTGAAAGGAATTTGCCTGGGTTATTGTACTCGATCGGTAAGCCCAGGCTTCTATCGTCTTGTGAGGACTGGTGACCCGTAGTCACCGGTCCTTTTAATTGGTAGCAACTCTTCCAGGGAAAGTATGCCCAATCAACCTGACCCGTTTGATAGGTTTAAGCCTGCTTATCCTTAGAATGGAAGTGCCTGTAGCGGTAAAAAATATTGTAACTGCTTAAAAGCGCAATTAACCAGCAGCCGCCCGATAAATAAGCGCCTAGAACATCGGTAGGATAATGAAATCCCAGGTAAATCCGGCTGAACCCTACCAGTAAAATCATCAAACTGAGGGCGATAGTTATAACGATTTTCAGGGGTTGGCTTTTCAATAGTTTCCAGCTTGCCCAGATTAGAAAGCCAAAGAAGCAGATAGAGCCTGTGGAGTGACCACTTGGAAAGCTATAACTGGTTAAATGGGGGCCGCCCGGCAACAAATCCGGCCTTACCCGGTGAAATATTTGTTTAAGAGTTTCATTTATTATCGCGCTACCCAGGGAGGTCAAGGCCGCCAGGCAAGCATAGGCGTACATCTTTCGCCAGATAAAAAACCCGATGGTAAGCCCCGTTAAAATCGCTATACCCAAGGGGCTGCCTATTTCAGTTATGACGGTTAAACCAAAGGTCAAAACCGGGTTGGTCAGGCTGTAGGACCACAGGGCAATCCTATTGTCAGTATTTACCAATCCTTTATCAAAAACTTTATCTGCCAGCAGTGCAAAAAGAAGGACCAGGGCCACCGAACAGACCAACGCAATTAAAAGACCCTTCCAGGCAGCCTTTAGGACATCGCCAAAAGTTACAGCGAGTTGCCGTTCATCCGATGTATTTTTGTTTGCGGGAAAGATCCATATTTTGTCTTGCATAACCCTACCCTTTCCACTCAGTTGTTAACCCTTTTTAGTTGGTCTTTTATTGCATAAAAAGGGCCATTTAAATTCTGGGGCAATTCTGAATTAGAACGGGTCGCGTCTTTTCGAGGAATTTACGCTGTTTTACCAGCACTTAACCTTATTTCACCCGACTTTTGATTATAGAAGTTTATCCTTAAAAATAAGTAAATTAAAAGTCGCTTGCCTCCCTTTAGAAGTCTTTTGTGAAGGGTTTGCGAGAAGCCTTTTGATTCTACCTTGCAACAAAGGCCCTCCCGGGAAGGAAGTAGCAAAATGGTGGAGTTAAATCTAGCCGGAAAATCCTCTGCCGCAAGTGAAAAGCTAACCTTTGAACCGGCTAACGCCTCTTTGGAAACCCTGTTCCAGGAGTTCCATACTTCAAACGAGGGTTTGGGCCAACAGGAGGCCGCCAACCGGCTGGAAAAGTATGGACCAAATGACCCGGCGCCTCACAAAGAAAGTAACCTGCTGCTGCAAATTTTGCGGCTTTTTAAGAACCCTTTAGTAATCATTCTTCTGATAGCCAGCCTGGTATCGGCATTAGTGGGCGAGGTTGTAAATTCGTCCATTATTATTGTGATGGTTTTACTCAGCGTGACCTTGAATTTCGTCCAGGATTATCGCTCTCAAAAAGCGGCTTCACGGTTAAAGGCGATAGTTGCCTCAACCGCAACCGTAAAACGGGACGGGCAGTGGCTTGAAATACCCCGGCAAGAAGTGGTGCCTGGCGACATTGTTCAACTAATGGCCGGTGACCTGGTTTGTGCCGACGCCATGCTGGTTCGCTCGGCAGATTTACACGTACAGCAGTCCGCCTTGACCGGCGAATCTTTACCAGTTGAAAAAGAAGGCATAGTTACTTTAGCGGCTAATTTGAGGTCAGGCACAGGCGCTAAAGATTTTAACCGGTTTGAAGCGCCCCAACTGGTTTTCATGGGCACTTCGGTGGTGAGCGGAACCGCTACCGCGCTGGTCCTTTCAACCGGCCCTAATACCGCTTTTGGGGATATTGCAGCCCGGCTGGCAAAACGACCACCCGAAAGTGAGTTTGAGCGTGGCACCCGCAAATTTGGCTTTTTGATTATGTGGACGATCATGTGCCTGGTTTTGTTTATCGTCCTGATTAGCGCGGTTTTCAAGCGTGACCCGCTCGAATCATTTTTATTCGCCATCGCCTTGGCGGTAGGTTTAACTCCTGAGTTTTTACCTATGATCACTACCGTTACTCTTTCCCAGGGCGCTCTCCGCATGCAAAAACAAAAAGTAATTGTCAAGAATTTGGCCTCCCTCCAGAACTTTGGCAGCATTGATGTACTGTGCAGTGACAAAACCGGTACCCTCACCAGCGGGCAAATGGTATTCGCTCAGAAACTTGATCCTTTTGGAGAGCCGAACTCCCAAATTTATTTATGGGCTTATCTGAACAGTTTTTTTGAAACGGGAATAAAAAGCCCTTTAGATGCCGAAATCTTAAAGGGCCCCAAGCCGGATATTCAAAAATTCAAAAAGCTTGATGAAATGCCTTTTGATTTCGAAAGAAGACGCCTTTCCGTAGTAGTCGAGGATGCCACCGGACCTGAACGTATACTTATCACTAAAGGCGCTCCCGAAGGAATCCTGCCGATTTGCCAGAGCTTCCAGGTGGATGGGCAAATTTCCGATTTTGGGCCGGATAGCCGCCTGAAGTGTGAAGCGGTTTTTGAAAAACTGAGTGAACAGGGTTACCGGGTACTGGCGTTTGGTTACCGGAAAATGGCGGTAAAAGAGGCTTATCGGGCCGAGGATGAAAAAGACCTGGTATTGCTAGGGTACCTGGCTTTTTATGACCCACCCCTGGAAAATGTAAGTGAAGTAATAAAAGCTTTGCGCCAGGATGGGGTGGAGATAAAGATTCTGACCGGGGATAATGAGAAGGTCGCCCGCTATATCTGCCAGCAGGTCGGACTGGAAAGTGACCGGCTTATTCTGGGAACCGACCTCGATCATATGACCGATACCGCTTTAAGTCACGCCGTAGAGCAAACCACCCTCTTTGCGCGAGTATCCCCGGCCCAGAAAAACCGGATCATTATCGCCCTTAAAAACCGCAGTCACGTGGTCGGTTTTATGGGTGACGGCATTAATGATGCCCCCTCGTTACATGCCGCCGATGTGGGCATTTCGGTTTCGAGTGGAGTAGATGTGGCCAAAGATGCCGCCGAAATAATTCTTCTGGAACCGGGCTTAAAAGTCTTGCACCAGGGTATTATCGAGGGACGCAAAGCTTTTGGTAACGTAATGAAGTACCTTTTAATGGGAACGAGTTCCAACTTTGGCAATATGTTCAGTATGGCCGGGGCCTTTCTTTTTCTTCCCTTCCTGCCCATGCTGCCGACCCAAATTCTGCTCAACAATTTTTTGTATGACCTGGCCCAGATCACAATCCCTACTGACAATGTAGACCCCGGATTTATCCAGAAACCCCATCGTTGGGACATCAGCCTCATCCGTAACTTTATGCTCTGGATTGGCCCGCTAAGCTCGATTTACGACTTTCTGACCTTTTTTACACTCTTATGGATTTTCAATGCCAGTCCCTCATTTTTTCAGACCGGTTGGTTCGTAGAGTCATTGGCGACTCAAACGTTGGTAGTATTTATAATCAGGACCGAGAGCAATCCTTTGCGTAGCCGCCCAAGTTTGCCTTTAAGCCTGACGGTAGTATCGGTGGTGTTAATTGGCATGGTCATACCATTCACACCTTTAGCCGATTTAATGGGTTTTGTAGCCCTACCTCCGATATACTTCCTGATTATGGCTATCTACATTGCTACTTACCTGTTACTGGTAGAAATTGTTAAACGCCGGCTATTTAAGCAAATGCTCGAAAAGAAGTAAAAGAGGTGGTATTTATATCCTGAAATGGAATAAAGCTTAATTTTCAGGCAAACTCACATCATTTACTTACCTGGGCGGAACCCTGGTCTAAAGAATATGGCGCCCGCACTTTCCTGCTACCTATAAGCGCCCGGTTATGGCAAGAAGATTACAATATCTTGCTCTTTGATACACGCAGCCAGGAATAATCTGAGGGGGTAACTTACTCTTTCGGCCTGAACGAGCAATATGATGTCCTTGGGGCGGTAAATCCCCTTAAAGCAAAAGGCTTCCAGCCCGATAAAATAGGAGTAGTAGGTTGGAACATGGGTGCCCTGGCGACTCTCCTGGCGAGGGCTAAAACTCCCGATATAAAAGCTGGCTTTCTTGACTCTTGTTATGGGGACCTGGACCGGGGGGCCGGTCAAACTTTTACTACCTGGACCGGGCTACCGGGCATCTTCTATCCTGGCATCAAGATGGCAGCTCAACGGTTGTTCAGCTTTGATATAAGCCAGTCCAGCCCTGAGAAAGTTTTTGCTCAACTTGGCAACCTAAAAGTCTTCCTTATTCATGGTTAGAAAGACCAACCTATCCCGGTGACAGAATTCTACCATTTGCAACAGGCCGGAGGAGTTAATTTAGCCGAAAACTGGCTGGTTAATGGAGCAGAGCATGCCAGGAGTTTTCAAAATTACCCGATGAATATTCCCGGCGAGCTGTGGCTTTTTTTAACCGGGAACTGAGTTGAGAAGCTTTACTTTTGATTTCCGTCAGACGGTAACTTCACAACACAAAAAGTAAACCCAGGCCAACCGATAAAGGCAGGCAGATTGGTGGCGAAAGGTGACTGACTTGTAGAGGCATCTAATTTAGATGCCGGGTGGGAATAACTGGCCGATAAAAAAACCCGGTTATTGGAAATGCCACGGGTAGTGCTTTAGAAACGTTTCTTTTCCTGATATTTATAAATTTCTTATGGCTCTAGCTGAATTGCGATTCCACCCTTATTTAACGATGCCGTCCGGACCATAGAATAACCCAGCTTAAATAGATACCAATACAGGTTGTCACAATTATACCGATTGTAAAGAAAAAATTACCCCACTCTAGCCAATCAAGCGGATGGTAAAAGGCCAGTAAAATTGCCAGGCCGTTAATAAAGGCGGCAACCACTATGCCCAGTACCAGACGGTTGACCAACCTCTCTAACCGGTTGAGAAAAGGCTGGTAAGTTTGGGACTGGACCCCCACTTCCAAATTACCGTGTTCGAGGTCTTCGAGCAACCGGTGTACCTGGACAGGCAAATCCAATCCAACCTGGGCTGCATTTAGCCCGGCCTGGCCTAACTGGGGCAGCCAATAGGAAACGGCCATCCTTTCCTGTATCATCTTTTTAACATAAGGTTGGAGAAAATAGGTCAACTTGAAAGTAGGATCAAGCTGGGTGCCTAACCCTTCGCTCATCACCAGGGTTTTGAGCAACAAGGCCAGGTCGGAAGGTAGTTGCAAGTGGTGAAGTCTTATTATGACCATAACCTCTTCAATCAGGTTTCCCAGGTTTAGTTCTCCGAGAGGGGCGTCGTAATAACGCGAAATAAATTGGCTCAAATCGCGCTTTAGCACTTCGCGTTTGATAGGTTGACGGGCCACCCCCAGTTCGAGAAAAGTGTCCACAAGGCTATCGGTATCTTGCTGAACAACAGCTAAAATTAACCCAACCAGTTGGTGTCTGGTCTTTTTATCAACCCGGCCCACCATGCCGAAATCGACCAGGCCTATTCGTCCACCTGGTTCAACGAAAAAATTACCGGGGTGAATATCGGCGTGGTAAAAGCCATCCTCAAAAATCATTTTGAGAAAGTTTTTAGCGGCCCTGGCAGCCAGGGCTTTACGGTTAACCCCGGCTTTGTCAAGCGCGCTCAGGTCGTTGATTTTAATACCTTCTATCCGTTGAAGAGTTATAACCTGAGAGGTAGTGGTTTTCCAGTAAACCTGGGGGATGTGGATAGTGGGGTTTCCGGCGAAATTTGCGGTGAACAGTTCGACGTTATGGGCTTCCTTTATATAGTCCAACTCCTGGCGCAATGTCCGGGCAAACTCTCCCACTATACCTGTCAGATCATACTGGGAAGCCGATTGCCAGTGGCGGGTGGCGCTTAGAGCCATTTTCTGAATTATTTCCAGGTCTTCTTCAATCTGGCTGACAATTTCTGGGCGCCTAACCTTTACTACCACTTTAGTTCCATCCGGCAAGGTAGCCGCGTGGACCTGGCCAATTGAGGCGGCAGCCAGAGGCTTGTTGTCGAAAGTCGCGAATACCTGGTTTAGCGGTTTACCAAACTCCTTCTCAAGCACTTTTTGGATTTTGTCAGACGAGACACTGGGAACCTGATCTTGCAGTTTGGCGATTTCCACCAGGTAAGCCGGTGGAACCAGGTCGGGGCGGGTCGAAAGAATTTGTCCAAACTTGATAAATGTTGGCCCCAGTTCTTCAAATGCCAACCGGAGATGTTCAGGTGGCGATAAGGTAGCAGGGCGGCCTATCTTTTTGAATATGACCCGGTGAAATGGAACATAGCGAGTCAGGCCAAAAGCTTCCAACAGGAAAACCAACCCATGACGCGCCAGGACAGCGGCAATCTGCCGGTAGCGAAACAGGTGAGTCTTTCCGTGTTTGGTCACCATTTCTGCCTCCTTTTGAGTTTATAACACCTCAATTAATGCAATTATTTGATTTAGCAGTTAAAAACCGGGTAAATAAAATACTTTCTTACTGCTAAAAAGCTGGCCGGATAGTCCAGTTACCAAATCATAACGATTAGCAAAATAAATTAGCATTAAACCCAGGTGCCAGAAAGTAACCTGCCTGAAGGCGCAAGAGTATCCGGGTTGCTAAGAATCGCAAGGATTTCCGAACTGTGCGTAATAACTGATTATGCAACCAGAAAAACAACGCACTTGTAGTAATGGCAACCAACCAGCGCGGCCGGTATGAGCAAGCTGTTTTAGGAACCGTAACTGGTAAAGTTTTAAGTCAGGGTAATTTTCCGGTGTTAATTTGGCCCAGGTTAAATCACAACCGGAGACTGCTATAGATACATAACGGCAGAACAGGCCAAAGCAAAGAGAAAGGTGAGTTCATCCTGGCTCTTTTTCCAGGGAGCAAGGCTCAAGCCAAATACATAATGGCAAAATGGTTGGTAAAGGTCGTACACTTTAACCTTTCTTCAAAGTTTTTCCATACTTACTTCATAACTGGTTGGTAGAATCTAAGTGATAAAAGTCAGGTTATTTTGGGTTTTTGAATAAAGTAAGAGTTTAACAAACGGTATTGAAATGCCAAAGGTTTTAATTGTAGATGATGAAGCTAACCTCCTTGAGCTTATCCAGAGTTACCTGGAAAAGGAAAATTACCAGGTACTCACCGCCAACAATGGGGTAACAGCTTTGGACCTGGCTCGCCTTTCTTCGCCAGACCTGGTAATTTTAGACCTGATGTTACCGGGACTGGACGGCCTGGAAGTGTGCCGCCAGCTTCGTCAATTCTCGGATGCTTACGTGGTCATGCTTACTGCCAAGGCCGAAGAGGTCGATAAAATTGTTGGCCTATCGCTTGGAGCCGATGATTATATCACCAAGCCCTTTAGTCCCAGGGAGTTAGTTGCCCGGATCAAGGCACGGTTCAGGCGGCCCCGGAGTGGCGACGCCAGCCAGGGTACCGCCAGCGCAGCGGAAAGCTTGCCGCCGCCCCGCCAATTCGGAAAATTGCAGGTTGATGAAGCCCGTCATGAAGTGGAAAAATCAGGTATCCAAATCGCCCTTACGGCTCACGAATTTGATTTGCTGGCAACCCTGACCCGCTATCCGGGCCGGGTTTTTACCCGCAACCAACTGCTTGAACAGGTCTGGGGCGACGAATATTATGACGACCACGTGGTAGATGTCCATGTTGCCAATTTACGAAAAAAGATTGAAACCGATTCCACCCATCCTGAGTATGTCGAAACCATCCGGGGTGTAGGCTACCGCTTCAATCCCAAAACCGGGGTAACCCCGTGAGACCCGCCAGATTAACTACGCGAGTATTTTTGCCCAAACTGCGCTGGAACAGCCTGGGAGTCAAACTCTTTGTTTCATACCTGGTCATTGTGGCGGTCGTGGTAATAGTGCTTCTGCAAACTGCCGATTTTGTAACCCCGATCGGTTTTGCAGCCCAGCGGCGCCGGATGCTGGGTATGGGGCCAGGTTTTGATTTGGGACAAGGCCGGATGGCCTCTCAAGGGGGATTTAACGCGGCTAACGCTGAAGCTTTATTAAACCAGGCTTTTCAAACCGCACTTTCCCAGGGACTACTCGTTGCCGGGGGAGTGGCCCTTCTGATTGCTATCACTATCAGTTTATTCGTGACCTGGTGGGTTATCCGGCCAGTACGCCGGATGGTTGAAGCCAGCCGAAATATTGCAGCAGGAAATTATTCCGAACGGGTTCCTTTACCGGGTAAAGCAGGCAAAAATCGCCCCGATGAGCTAGGTGAACTGGCAATAAGTTTTAATTATATGGCCCAGGCCCTGGAAATGACCGAACAACGCCGGTTGAATTTGGTCGGGGATGTCGCTCACGAGCTAAGGACTCCCGTTGCAACCCTCCAGGGTTACCTGGAAGGATTGCTGGATGGGGTGATTGAGCCGAACGAACGTACCTGGGCCAAACTGCATGATGAAGCAGGACGGCTCCGTCACCTGATTGATGACCTGCAGGAACTTTCAAAAGCGGAAGCACACCAGGTCCCGCTAAACCTGGGTCAGGTAAATCCACTCGAAATAGCCCGGATAGCCACGGAGCGCCTGGCTGGCGAATTCAGGGAAAAAGGCCTGGAATTTTCCACCGACCTGCCCCAAAGCCTGCCCCTGGTACAAGCTGATTCAGACCGGGCAATCCAGGTGCTTACCAATCTACTGACTAATGCCCTCCGTTACACTCCCGTCCCCGGTAAAGTCCAGCTAAGGTTGCGGGCAATCCCCAGGGGTGTCGAGTTCCGCGTTATTGATAGCGGAATTGGGCTTAGCCCCGAACAGCAAAACCAGGTTTTCGAGCGCTTTTACCGGGTAGATAAATCCCGGAGCCGGGCGCTAGGAGGTTCCGGCATAGGCTTGACCATCGCTAAAATGCTGGTGGAAGCTATGGGTGGCCGGATTGGAGTTACATCCCCTGGGCTGAACAAGGGCGCTACCTTTAGTTTTACCCTGCCACTGAGCGTGTTATAACCTCGTACCTTTACCTCAACTTTGCCTGCCCGATCCCAATCCCTTTCCTGATTGTTAGTGTGTTAAATACTCCTCTTAATTCAGGTTTTGCTTGACCGAATCTTGACCTAAACCTCATTAAGCCTTGATTTTTCCCTGAGATACTAAAGGTGCCAGGAAAAGAGAAATAGAACTCTTGATAAAACAAAACTGGCGGTAAGTAAAAACCGCAGGACCACCTTAGTAGAAAGGGGTTTAATATGAAAAGGCATTCGAAGTTAGGGCTTGGGGTTATTGCCCTGGTAGTTATCAGCGGCATGTTTGGCGTGCTGGTTGCAAGCAGCACCCCCGCTACCGTTGCCGCTTTTAACGGACCGTTAACTCAGCCCACCCCCACAAATACTCCCGCTGTAACTGCCCAGGCTGGCTATGGGATGGGCTTCAACTACGGCGACTGTTATTGCCTGAGCGATACGGAAGACTTTAACAGTTTAGGATTGGGCATGATGAATGGTTACAGGGACGATGGAATGGGGCGGGGCAGTGGCATAAGTGTAGCTACGGCTACCGGAGCTTTAAGTGATACGACCAAAGATTATTTAACCGAAGCAATCCTGGACGAGTACCAGAACCGGGCTTTGTACCAGGCGGTAATAGATAAATTTGGTCAGGTACTTCCCTTCACCAATATTGTTCGTTCCGAAAGTGCCCATGCAGCAGCCCTTACCCGGTTATTCACTAACCACGGTCTGACCGTACCGGCAGATACCTTTGCAGGTCAGGTGCAGGCCCCGGCTACCCTGACAGAAGCTTTCCAACTGGCAATCCAGCATGAAAAGGATAATGTCGCTATGTACGACCGCTTCCTTACAACGGTTACCGAACCGGATGTGGTGCGGGTATTCACCCAGTTAAAGAATGTTTCCAACAATATGCACTTACAAGCATTTGAAAATTACAACAAATAGCCAACTCCATAGATAGGGTCGGGCTGGACTTTTAAGGGTCCAGCCCGACCCTAACCCTTTTACCCAAATATCAATCGTAATTATCCCCCCTTTATTAAGCAATATCTAACTTATAAGCTTTTTCTGAAAGTTAGCCTCGCAAGCCAAGCCACACTAAAACCACAACCCCCTTTTTTATAAAGTAAAAACATAAAATGAGCTAGAAACAGGGCCAGATAATGTAACCGGGTGGAAGATACCGGTATCAGTTTTCCAGCGCAAAAGGTGGGAGGTTATTTTTGAACGGTTCTATACAGGGTAAAGAAAGTTACGGGTTGTTTACCATTTTTACCTGGATTTCCTGGTTCTCCCGGTAAAATTAAAATAGAACTTTATTAAGGCAAGTGGGTTTGAAGGTGGTGGTTGGTTTATTATCCTTCAATCTTTCAAACCTTTAATCAGGGCAAAAGCCTGGGCTACGGTATAAATTGGTTACAAAAACTTTAGCAAGGACGAGGAGGTTTTGGTATGTATCAACACCTGATGGTTCCTTTAGACGGTTCAGCCCTTGCTGGACAGGCTTTGCCGTACGCTACCAGTTTATTACAGCACTCACAGGCTAAGTTAACCCTTTTACAGGTAGTTGAACTACCCCCGGTATTGCAGGGTTCGCTTGATAGCGAGGCTATTATCAAGAGCGCTGAGACATACCTTCAGCAGGTTAAAGTATTTATAACTGCACCAAGATTGGCTCGGCCCATCCAGGCTGAAAGAGTTCAAATAAAAGTGGCTTTTGGCAATCCTAAATATGAAGTGGGGGCCCAGGCTAGCGCTATTAAAGCCGATTTGATAGTAATGACTACCCACGGACGAAGCGGGTTGGCCCAGCTAATCATGGGAAGCGTGGCGGCAAGTGTAATCCAGCATACAAATATACCGGTTCTATCAATCCGGCCTTCAACAGGTAATGGCAGGCTCCCCTTATCCGAGAGTTTAGCTATTCCATTTGATTTTAGGCTTGAGAGAGACCAGGGAGGGCTGTTAGTAACCCTGGATGGTACGCCCGAATCCGAAGTGGTGCTGGAGCCTGCCATAAGCTTGGCCCAGACCATAGGTATCCCTCTTCATCTTTTGCGCGTGGTACCTCCCCTTGTGCCCTTTAGCTATGGCGATATTGCCGCCAGGTATGGCAAGGTTATTGGAGAGGAACTTGATAGACAAATTCGAGAGGCTGATCAATACCTGGACCAACTACAAGAGCGTATCAGTACGAAAGGTCTGGCTTGCAGCCGAACTATCCAGATAGGTGATGTTACAGCGGAAATTTTAGGGTTTGCTAAAAAGACTCATCCAGCCTTATTGGCAATGGCTACAAGGGGGCGGGGTAGAATAGGCCAAATCCTCCTGGGTAGCGTAGCCGAGGGAGTTGCGAGACACTGCCGGTTGCCAGTGCTTCTGGTCCATATTCCAACCCACGTGGCCCTTCAATCGGGAGCCAGGTCTAATGTGACGGCTTAAGTTACCAGGTTTTAGCCGGTTAGGCGAATAAGACTGCTTGAACCTGGTAAAAAACCGTGAAAATGCCTGATTGGCTAGAAATCCTGGTTATTACTTATCAACTTCAAGAGTTGTCTGAAGTTTTGGAATGACCCTCATTGTAGCCGGGGCGACCGGGTTTTGATTTTGATAAACCGGGCTGACTGGTCCCAGAGGAATTGCTATGCTAACCTCTAACCCTAACCGCCCAGATGAGTTGGGCTCAACAAACTCCCCCAATATAATAGCTTCCTCATCCAAAGAACTATCTTCACCGCTACCTGTAAATTCGGCCGAGCAATTAAACAGGTCCAGGGAGGATAAAAATCCCAGGGGGCTAACTCAAGAGGAAGTTTTTGAAAGGCGGGCCAGGGGATTCGGTAATGATGTTAAGTTACCGTCCAGCCGGACTTATTTAAACCTTCTCAAAGATAACGTCTTTACATTCCTTAACGCTGTTCCCTTCACGATTGGTTTGCTTTTGCTCTGGCTCGGTCAATTCACGGATGCGGTCACTTCAATCTGGGTTATTTCTTTTAATACCCTGGTCGGGCTAATCCAGGAAGTCCGGGCCAAGCGGAAGTTAGACCGGATCAGTCTTATGACCCGTCCAAAAGCCGCCGTTTTACGGGAAGGAACTGTTTACAATCTCGACCCGGCTGAAATTGTAGTGGATGATGTGCTGGTGCTGAGTCCAGGGGACCAGGTAGTGGTAGACGGGCAGGTTTTAACCAGTAGCAGCCTGTCAGTAGATGAATCTTTATTGACAGGGGAATCGGACCTGGTTCAAAAACATGTGGGTGAGCCAGTGTTATCGGGCAGCTTTTGTGCAGCCGGAAGTGGGATGTACCGGGCGCAAAAAGTGGGCCTGGAAAGTTTTGCCAACACTCTCGCTTCTAATGCCCGGCTGTTCCAACGGGTTTTGACGCCTCTACAAAGTGAACTTTACCAGGTAGTCAGGCTGGTAGTCATGATTGCCGGTTTCTTCGGAGTGTTGTTAGCTGTCTCGGCCCTGGTAGACCATCTACCGCTTGTCCAGACCATGCAGATGGCGGCAGTCATTGCGGCCCTGGTACCCAACGGCCTTTTTATGATGATTACCCTGGCCTATGCCCTGGGTGCCGTCAGGATTGCCAGGCGGGGCGCATTAATCCAGCAAGCCAATGCGGTAGAATCGTTAAGCAATGTAGAGGTGCTTTGCCTGGATAAAACCGGCACCCTTACCGCAAATCGCCTGGAAGTGGCCGGGATTTATCCAATTGGGCCTGGCGAAGGTAAATTCAAACAAGTATTGGGTACTTTTGTGGCAAGTTCGACCGGTCGAAACCGGACGAGCCAGACCCTCCTGGATAGTTTCGGTGGGCTGGCCGAACCGGTGGTGGAAGAGGTGGTTTTTTCGTCGGCCTACAAGTGGAGCGCCCTCACCTTTGAAAGAGCAAATTTAGCAGGGACCTATGTTTTGGGTGCGCCTGAAATCCTTGCCCCAGCCACGGTTTTGGACAAGGCCGCCCAGGAAACCATCACCGGGTGGCAGAACCGGGGGTTGCGGGTCCTTATATTTGGTAGCTGTCCTGCTAGAGAAGGTTTGCACGACCAGACGGGCCAACCCCGGCTGCCTGCAAAATTAACCACCCTGGGCCTGGTAGCCTTAAGTGATGTGCTGCGGACACAGGTCGGTAAAACCATCCAATCTTTTGCCCAGGCCGGGGTTACCCTAAAAATTATCTCCGGGGATAATCCTCAAACGGTCCAGGCTTTAGCCCGCCAGGCCGGTATGGAGCCTGGTACCCACTCTTTGACCGGATCTGAAGTTGACCTTATGAGTGATCAGGAATTAGCCCTGGCCGCAAGAGAAACGACTATCTTCGGTCGGATTACACCAAAGCAAAAAGAACGGTTGGTGGTGGCCTTACAGGCCGGTGGTCACTATGTTGCCATGATCGGGGATGGGGTAAACGATGTCCTTTCGCTCAAGAAAGCTAACCTGGGTATCGCCATGGAAAGTGGCAGCCAGGCAAGCCGGGCGGTATCAGGCATAATTCTGCTGGGTGACTCTTTTGAAAGCTTACCGGAAGCATTAAAGGAAGGGCAGCGCATCCGCAATGGTATGCAGGATAACCTGAAACTACATTTGCCCCGAATCGGCTTCGAGGCGATTCTCATAATTTCAATGGCGGTTGCCAGTCTTGGTTTTCCCTTCCTACCTCGCCAGAGTTCAACAATGGTATTTCTAACGGTTGGTTTGCCGGTGGTAGGTCTGACGGTCTGGGCGCAGCCAGGCCAAACCGGGAAAAGAAGCCTTCTTCGGACTGTTCAATCTTTTATCATACCGGCTATCCTGAGTCGGGTCATTCTAGGGCTTGTAGTATTCCTGACCTATTTTTTCCTGTATTTATGGACTCTCAAAGCGCAAAACCCAACCTTACCTGAAAATGCCCTCGAAGCCCAGGCTTTCCCGGCTGCTCGTACCGCCCTTTTCCTGGCGGCAGTCCTGAGCGGGCTACTGTTGATCCCATTTGTCAAACCGCCTGCTCATTTTTGGGTTGGTGGGGAAAAACTTTCTTCTGACAAGCGCCCGGCCTGGCTGGCATTGGTAATAATGGTTTTCTTTGGCATGGCCCTAGCCTTACCCGCATTCCAGGAATTCCTGGGGCTGGTAACGCTAAACCCCTGGGAGTATTTGCTCCTGGTCGGGTTGGTCGCCTTATGGAGTTGGCTGGTGCGGACCGGTTGGCGGAGAAACTGGCTTGAGAAAGTATTTAATATAAAAAGGACTTAAAAGGCCCTGCCCTGCCACAACCCTTCTAATACCCAATATTACTCCGAGAACGCTGAAAAGAGTTAACCTGATTCAATTGGAAAATTTAATAAAAAAGTGACCTGGGGTTGGCACAATCTTTTAATTATTGACAGGGTAATAGAATTTGATACAATAGGTCCAAATCCCTAATAAAAATCAAATGGTTGGATAGGTACACAATAATTCCGTTCTGGAAATACCTCTACTTTGTTCTAAGCATCAATTTTTCGGCGATATAGAACCTTAATTTCGGCTTTATTTTAAGGGTTAAAAATCTATATCAAATTAACTACCTTCCAAAATTAGGGGTGTGCAAGTTTCTTCAAGGTATAAATCTACCCAAATTGCTTAGCAGCCTTGTTCCAGGTTGGCTACTTTTTATTACAAAAAATACGCCCACCGGATTCTATTGATAAGGAGAAAAGTTTTGCGAAGGGTTAACAAGATACGAAACCTGGGGGTATTGAGCATATTAATGCTTATGTTTTCCCTCCTGGCAACCTCGCTCAGTTTTGATACGGTCTCGGCAGCCGGTAGCTCGCTCAGCAGGTTGGGAGTGGGGGACGCGGCAGGTTTAAGCGGTACTCCAAAAGTGGGGAAAGGTGTGCTGGCTTCCAGTGGCCCCACCGAAGTAGTGGTCCAGCTTAATAGCGAACCTCTGGCTACTTTTACCGGGAGCAAGGCAGCCCAGAAAAACATCATTGACAACGAGCAGACCGGCATAATTAAGGCTGCGGCAAAATACAATGCCACGGTGTTGGCCCAGTTGGATACGGCCTTAAACGCGGTTATTTTTAGCGTGGATGCCTCAAAAGTTCCGGCAATGGCCCAGGAACTCAACGTTAAGTCCATTAACAAGGTCCAGACCTATACCCTGATGGACTCAGATGTTTTGAATCAGATTGGAGCCACCCAGGCCCAAAATGCCCCCTATAACCTGCGGGGCCAGGGGATGAAGGTGGCAGTCCTCGACTCCGGCATCGACTTTACCCACGCTTCGCTGGGCGGTCCCGGCACCGTAGATTTCTACAATACCTGCTACGCCCAGAGAAATGTAGCTCCCAGTGGAGCCTGCGCCAATTATTTTGGCTCTTCCGCCCCGAAAGTTATTGGAGGCTACGACTTTGTTGGTGAAAATTGGCCGAACACCGGTCTACAGCCCGACCCGAACCCGATTGACGCCGAAGGTCATGGCACCCACGTGGCCGACATCATCGCGGGCAGCAGCGGGGTCGCGCCGGACGCGAAAGTTATTTCTATCAAGGTTTGTAGCGCGGTAGCAACCTCCTGTAGCGGTACGGCCCTCCTTGAAGGGGTTGACTTTGCCGCGAAAGCCGGGGTCAGCGTGATGAACCTCTCCATCGGCGCTTCCTACGGCCAGGAAGAAGATGACCTCAGTGACGCTATCAATAATATTGTCGCTTCCGGTATAGTGGCAGTGGTTTCCGCAGGTAATGACGGCAATAAGCCATATGTGGTCAGCAGTTCTTCGACTGCTTTTGGTGCCATCAGCGTGGCGCAGACTGCCGTTCCTTCCGATAAACTTTTCCCTATCACTTATCCTGGGGGGACCATTACAAACGTTATCCTGTTATCCTGGTCCCCGCCTTTTAACACCAGTATCAGCGCGCCCTTGCAGTATGGTGTTGGAACGAACAAACTCCTTTGTACTGCCCCTGCCGCCGGCAGCCTGGAAGGGAAGGTAGCCCTGGTTGATCGCGGTACCTGTTCGGCCAGTATCAAGGCTTATAACGCCAGCGTGGGTGGGGCAGTCGCGGTTTTGATTGCCAATAACGCCGCTGCCGCCGGTCCTTACCCATTTTCTTACGACCCGACCACACCCACTCCGATTACAGCGGTTAGCTTCTCAATTGGTTACGAAGATGGCCTGACGCTGCGGTCCAAAGTGGGCCAGACCGTTTCGATTGATAAAGCGGGCGTTTCGATTGCCGGGACTATCGTCAGCACTTCGGCGCGAGGACCGTTCTTGAGCAATAACTACATCAAGCCTGACATTGGCGCTCCTGGCGCGTCGGTTTCGGCTAATGTAGGTAGCGGCACCGGCACCTCGGCCTTTGGTGGCACTTCCGGCGCGGCCCCGGTCGTGGCAGGTTCGGCTATCCTGCTCAAGCAGAAATACCCGAATTTCAACGCCTACCAGATTAAATCACTCCTGATGAACACCGCCGATACCAACGTCGAAAGCCTTAACTATGATGGCAGTATGGAGCCCGCTCCTATCACCCGGATTGGCGGCGGCGAAGTCCGCGTAAACCAGGCGGTCAAGAACGGGCTGTTAGCTTATGCAGTGGAAACCGGGCGGACCAGTAAAGGTAACGTGACCTATGGCACCGGCAGCCTTTCGTTTGGCTACCAGGCCATTAACAATAATGTCAAAGTCTTTAAAAAGACGGTCAAGGTTACGAACCTGACAAAAACCGGGCGCCTATACAAGTACACGCCTAAATTCCGCGACCCGGCAGACGCCGCCACCGGGGCCGTAAGTTTCCAGGGTCCGTCCCAGTTCTGGCTTAACCCCGGCCAGACCCAGGACATTACCGTTCAGATGATGATTAACGGCCCTAAACTGCGACCCTGGAACCTGGACGCAGGTCTAAACGGTAACGATGGTACGACCATTGACGAACTGGAATATGACGGATACATCCTGCTCGATGGCGGCGCGGACAATAGTGTGACCCTGCCCTGGCAGGTGTTCCCACACCGGGTAGCCGATACTTCGGTTCGGGGTCTCAAAAAGGGTAACTACAATGGCCCTATTACGACCTTACAAATGGCTAATGACCTGGGCGGTCCGACTGTTGGTAATGTAGATGTTTTCCAGTTGCTGGGCCAAAACGGCCAGCAATCCACCCCGGCCCCCGGCCCCGGCAGCAATGATGTCAAGATTGACCTCAAGGCTTTTGGGGTCCAGGATGTAGGGGCTTATCTACAATTCGCGGCGACTACCTACGGCGAGCGCGCCACACCGGTCACACCAGCAGAATTCGACTTTTACGTCGACTCAAATAACGATGGTGTAGCCGATTATGTCGTGTTCAACCGCGAACAGGGCTATTTCACGGGCGGTGGTGGCTCTTTTGGCAGTGATGGGCGCGTCCTTGCCGGTATCATTAACCTGACAACCGGGGCCGGTACTGCCTATTTCTACGCCGATGTCACTTACAATTCGGCCAACATGATTTTGACCGTACCGAAATCAGCCCTCGGTATCACCAATGGCAAAACCATCGGGGTCAGGGTCGAGGCCGTGGACCTCTACTTCACGGGTGAAACCAAAGATTCTCTACCTGCGTCCGGGTTCACTAAAGTCAAAGTGGGGTCGCCCCGCTTTGTCTTAAAAGCGTTACCCTGGACAAACGCCGGGACTTTAAGCGCGGACGGTCTATCAATGGCAGTCCCGGTTGGTGGGACCCAGGTCCAGTTCGTGGACAATGGAGCCGCTAACGGTGACGCTTCCGGCTTGCTCCTGATGTACCGGGACGGTGCCCCAGGGCGTGAAGCAGATGTAGTGAAGCCATAATTACCGGTTAAAAAGAGGCCGGGCGGTTAGTTCGGCTTCCAAAATCAAAACCCCTGTTAAGGAAATTTCCTGGCAGGGGTTTTGTTTGTTACTTGGTATCATCCGGGAAACCGGGCGTAACCAGGGGTGGCCTATCCTGGGGATTAAGGGTCAGGGTGGTTGCTTCAAGTTGGCCCTGGGCATTAAAGGTGCCGGTGGCGGAAAGGGTCGTGCCTGCCACCAGGGAAGACAAATCGCTACCTTTAGCCGCATCAGGATTGTCAAAACTGGTGGCGCTGGTTACTTTGACCACCACCACCCCCTCGGTAGTCCTGACATTCAGGACCGTATTATTGCCGTTTCCGCTTAAGGATAATAAGGTGCCAAAAATCGTCACAGGTGAACCGGTGCTGGATACCGGCGTATTCGCAACCGCTCCAATTGGGGTTTGAATCGCCAGTTTCGTCGGGACGGCGGCAGCTTGGGTGGGATTGGTCGAGCCGTCGGGAGTTAGGGTCGGGTTAGTAGCCTGACTGACCGGACCATTTGCGGTTACCGGGGCCTGGGCGGTCGAGATGGTAGGGGGTAAGGTAATCACATTGGCGGGCAAGGGTGTAGTGGTACTGGCAGGTGGGACGGGCTGATTCGCGACAGGAGTGGGGGTCACCTCTTTGGGGGTAAGCAGTGTGATGGTTACCAGCCCAAGCGCCAGAACCACAATTACGGCGGCCATTCCGGCCATTACCAGGCGCGGCAAGCTAAAGAATTTTGCCCTCCGGTGTAGTGAGGTTTGCCCGGAATTAAGGCGTAACCTGTCAAGGGTCGGTCTGAAGTCGGCCCAATTAGCTTTTTCTTCAGAGCGGCTGAGTTCAAAAATTTGTTCAATATCATCCTCATTCGACGGGGTTTCAGGGCCGAAAGTTTTACCTGGTTTCATTAGATTATCCTGAATAATTTTAATACTTATTTTTCAAGTATATAGAGTGACCGGGTTTATCCAGACAGCAAACCTGGGCTTTAAAGATGTCTGCGCAAATAAAACCGCAACCCCGCTTTGGCCCGTTGGAATAAGGTTTTAACCGTATTTTCGTTAAGGCCAAGCACTTCTCCAATCTCTTGAAAAGTCAGGTCGGTGGCATAGCGCATAGCCGCCACCTGGCGCTGTTTGGACGGCAAAGCATTTATCCCCTGGCGGATTACCTGGCGGGTCTCCTGGCGTTCAATGATTTCGCCCGGCAAAGGAGCGTGACTGGTCAGGTCGGTTAAACTACCGGCATCCATCTCCTGGGTCAGGCTTATTTCTGAGCCAGACCTATCCCCTGTTTTCCTTAAAATATCAAAACACTTATTGCGGTTAATTTTAAAAAGCCAGGAGCGGAACTTTTCAGGTTGTCGCAAACCAGCAATTGATTGATGGGCCTGGATTAGGGTCTGCTGGACCGCGTCTTTAGCGTCTTCTTCGTTACCCAGGATGCGCAGGGCATATCGCCAGAGCCCATCCAGGTAGATTTCGACAAGTTTTTCAAACGACTCGAACTCGCCTTTTGAGGCGGACTGGACCAGTTCAATTTCACCGGTTGGCGGAGGGGGAATATCCTGTTTTTGGTCTTCTCTAAACATTGCCATGATATTAACCGACCGGCGAACAATTTATATGGTTACCTTAACTCAACCAACCCGGTAATCTCCCCGGTTTCTTGAATGACGCGGAAAGTCCGAAAATAGTTTCAAATTTCTTTACTCAACTTTATAACAGGTGTTTATTTTTACCACTTGTAGGATGCAAAATTATATGGGCAGGTTCTAGAGATTGCCTGTTAATACCTGGTGGGCAAGGTGGTTTCGCCTTTTATTACGACGCCAAAATTGAGGTAATAAAAAGTAGATTGGCAAGGTCGTGTCAGGATACCTTCGAGCAAGTAATTAATGGGGACTGCCAAACCCCGGACAGGATATTTTTGAGCCTATGTCAGGCTACTAATTCGATAATTTCACGTTTAAGTGCTTAGTAATTTGAAATGTTTCTGGTTTATCCTTAATGCCCTTAATCAATAACCATAACCCAAGGGTAATTTCAAACGGGGCAATTGGAAGATAAACATAAATCGGTACTTCAAACCCAAAGAATTCAAACACAATTCCAATCAATCCCACCAGCACCACGATAAGGCCCCACAGTGATATTACCCGCGGTATATACCTGGACTGGTAAAATAAAGAATACCATGCAATTCCACCGATGCAGTAGAACCACATGTGAATTGTGCCGCTTCCAAAAGTGTAAAATCCGTTGTAAAGAAACTCACCCAGGGTTTGATAAAAAGAATTCTGGGGTATCCCGGCCTGGACATAATCCTGGCTTAAAGGTAACAGGCTAAAGGCTGCTATGGTACTTGCGGCATAGATAAAGGCTTCTGCCAGCCACCATCCCAGGGCAAAAAGAGCTAAAACTTTGTTTTGTTTGTTTAAGACAGTATATAAAAGCAGCGCTAGTACCACAATTCCACTGCTGTTGATAACGCCAAACAGGACGCTTGTCTGGAGTAGGCCAGAGTTATTTGAAATGTGATTGAGAATATCATTTATATTAGCATCTGTGCCAGCCGCAGCCTTAAACAACATCCCGCTAACCAAACTTACAATAAACACAAACAAAAAGGCTATACCTAAAAGCCTGGGGGCATTCTTCTCTGTAATCATAGTTACCCCTCGTTTCTGCCTTACAGTTTAGCTTAACTTTGGTTACCACCTTTCTAAAAGGAATTTTATTCGGATAACCGCAAGTTTTCGCTCCTTATCCAATTTTAATACTTTAAGGTAAAAATAAAGGCATAAATGAATCTAGCCTCGGTTAACGATTGGACAAAGGTAGTAATCAAAACCAGGGGCTAAACCTCAGGCTGAGCTTTGAAAGGTTCGAGAAAAACGGTTATACTCAATAAGCTAAGTGGACCTGAAAATTCAATCTGCGCTTTCTGGACCGGCTAAAGTTACAAAAATTCATATGCCTGGATAGCCTTACGGGTTCAAAATCCTTTTTACGAAGTTATTTCGGGCCCTTGCCAGGGAGAATTTAGAGTTAGTTTTGGGGAAAATATAAAAAGAATGAAACGACCGAATATTTTGTGGATTTGCACCGACCAGCAACGCCTGGATACACTGGGAGTGTACGGAAATCCTTACGTAAAAACGCCAAATATTGACCGGCTGGCCCAGAGCGGTGTTCTTTTTGAGAACTGTTTTGGGCAGAGCCCGGTCTGTACACCCAGCCGGGCCAGTTTCCTGACCGGTCGTTATCCGAGGACTACCCGCACCCGCCAGAACGGCCAATCTATCCCACCAGACGAAGTGCTGGTGACAAAACTCCTGGCCGAGGCCGGGTACAGGTGTGGGCTCTCCGGCAAACTTCATCTTTCAGCCTGTAACCCTAAAGTTTCCCTGGCTACCGAGCGGAGAATTGATGACGGCTACGAAACCTTTTACTGGTCCCATCACCCTGACGCGGATTGGCCGACCAACCAGTATACCAACTGGCTGGCCGAGCAGGGTCTAACCTTCAAACGCACCCCTTACAGGGGCTCCCAGTTTGTCCAGACCAGCCTGCCCGCCGAGTATCACCAGACCACCTGGTGCGTGGACCGGGCTTTGGACTTTATCAAAGAAGCCAGCCAGGCCGGGGAAAACTGGCTCTTCTCGCTAAATGTTTACGACCCGCACCACCCCTTTAGCCCACCCCAGGATTACCTGGAACGCTATCTGCCGGTGCTTGATGAACTGCCATTACCAAATTACGCCGAAGGTGAATTAGCCAATAAGCCTATCTTTCAACAAATGGACCATCGCGGGGCCTACAACCAACCCAGTCTGTACCCTTTCGACCAGATGAATGAGCAGGATCACCGGCTGATTAAAGCGGCTTACTGGGCCATGGTCGATTTGATTGATGAGCAGGTGGGCCGCTTGATAACCCTTCTTGAAAAAACCGGCCAGCTTGAAAATACCCTGGTTATTTTTATGACCGACCACGGCGAAATGCTGGGCGACCACGGTATTTATCTTAAAGGTCCCTATTTTTACGAACCGGCCATTCATCTGCCCCTGGTTATCTCCTGGCCCGGTGTAATCCGGCAGGGTGGCCGCCACGATAACCTGGTTGAACTGGTAGACATAGCACCGACGCTGCTAGAAGCCGTGGGTTTGCCGGTATACGAGGGGATGCAAGGTGTTTCGCTCTGGCCTACCCTGACCGGACAGGAGGATGGACAGGCTTCCCGCGATTATGTTTATTCGGAATACTATAATGCGATGCCCTGGCATAAAGACCCCCTTCCTTTCGCGACCATGGTAAGGAGCAACCGTTACAAACTGGTCAACTTTCACGGGTTAAACATGGGTGAGCTTTACGACCTGGAAACGGACCCTCTTGAAAGAAACAATCTCTGGAACGACCCTTCCTACCTGGGGGTTCAACTTGAAATGTTCAGGCTGCTGGCAGATAGCCAGGCTAAAACGGTTGACCCTTTGCCACTGCGGCAGGGCCCCTGGTAGCAGGAACCGTTAAATTAAGCCCAATTTAAGGAATACATAGGGTAATTAAGCAAGATTGCAAGGGCTACCGGCACCAGCCCCCTCAATGCCCTGGCTTATGTTGAATTGAAAGGAATTTTACAGGCCGCCACAAAAATAGTTCAAGTTACGGATAGTCTTTCCGCAATAAATACTTTACTCATTTCGAACAAGTTTTTATTTGAGATTTGCACCCGATTTTAAGCCATTTGAGGACTTGAAAGAGAACCAGACAATATAACCCGCCGGGAAATTAAGCAAATTAACCAGCAAGAGCAACGTTGAAAGACTAACCGCCAAATAGCCCGGATAACCCAACTGTGTCATTATGGTTACCAGGGCCAGGTCGCGCACACCTATTCCACCAATGGTAAACGGCACCAGGCTGGCGATAGTCGCCAGGGTGCTTATTGCCAGGACATTCATAAATGAAATATTTGCCCCAAGCGCCAGAGCCAGGAGCCAGGTCCGGCCAACCGCCAGGCCCGCCGTTGCCAGGGTCAAAAAGAAGGAGGTTCCGATACATGCCAGGCCCAATTGCCGGTAAGGAGAGGCCGGGTTTTCTAAAGATTCTTCCAATTGGACTATGCCATTGCCTTTACGGGATTTCCGGTCAAGGACTTTTCCTAAAAGGTCGTTGAAAATAAAAGTCGAAAGGCGCGGTACCACCAGTACCAGGAGGCCCAGACCGGTCAGGGCCAGGAAACCCAGGAGGAGGGGCAAATCGCCATAAAAACCGCTGCCAAGCTGTAATAATCCCCAGAGCGCTAACAAAACGAGTACAAACATATCAAAGAGGCGGTCTACCAGGGTCGATGCCATACCTTTCGCCAGGGAGTAACCTTTATCCTGCAAGGAAAGTGCCTTTATAAAATCGCCGACCTGACCTGGTGTAACGCTTCCCGCCGACAAACCGAGACCATAGAGGCCGGTAGCTTCTTTCAGCAAAATTTTTATCCGGTAATTACCGAGAATAAATTTCCAGCGCCAGGCTTTCAGGCCGATTATGGGAAAGATTAACCCAACCGACCCTAATGCCAGCCACAAGTTAGCATGAGAGAGGTCAGCGCCTATTTGCTGCCAGTCCAAATTCAAGCGGGAAAGCAGTCCAACCAAAATGACTGTAATAAGCACACGTAAAAAAACTCGCTTGTAATTCTTTGGGCGGGACAGGGCCGGGGTTTTGAGAAGACAGCCCCTGACCGGGCCTGGCCTCGAAAAATTGGTAAAGGCTTTGAACACCTTAATTATCCTTGCTTGCAAACATTTTTAACCGGCCTGGTAAGGCTCACATTGCAAAGGAGCCAGGCTGGCAGTCGCTGCCGGGTTATGCTGGTATAACCAGACCTCTAACGGTCCGCGTGACTCCATAAACTTGCCCCGGCAAAACCGGGCTACCGGAACCCAATTATTCCCAGGCAAAGCGGTACCGGGTAAGGCCGTAACATAGACCGTATGGCCGGACTTTTCCAAATTAGCGGTTTCCTTTTCTAAATCAGGTGTCGCAACACGTAAACTGTAACTTTCTGGGGCTTCATCGACCAGGAAGAAGATTAAAGGCGAGGTGTCGTCGTTAACAATAAAGGCAGCATCCCCAGAATTTTGGGAGGCATAGGTTGCCAGTTGTTCTCCAACGGGTGGGTGGGTATGGTGTTCGAGGGCCTGGGGAACGGTTACCAATGCCATGCACAAACTAATAACAGGGATTGCCAGGATTTTAACCCATTTTCTCGAAGGTAAGCCCAGACCTACCAGGATGCACAGCAAAGCAACCAGGGGAAACTCATACCGGGCTAAATCCACATCATTACCCAGAAGAATCCAGGCAAAATAGGGTCCTACCCAGAGCAAAGCCATTAAAAGAGGAGGACTCAACTTGCGGCGGGCTAAAGTGGCGGTTCCAGAAACCAGTAAGGCCAGTAAGCCGAACGTAGTTGGTAAACGTGTAAACGAAAGACCGGGCCACCAACTCCCCAACCCGTAGACTGCCAGGGTTTCAAACATTCGTAAAGGCCGGGTAAGTATATTTTTGTCGGTAGAGACGCTTCCGCCCCATTCGGTGTAATGTCCGACCAGGTGCGTATCACCGGCTTGAAAATACTTCCAACCGTCCATCAGAAGTTGCCAGCCCAACCAGAGGGTTACCGCCAGTCCAAAGCATAAAGCAACAGCCAGGGGTAATAAAAGTGGTCCCTTTTTCCAGCCAAAGACCGGTTGGCTCCGGTTAATCCAGACCGCATAGACGAGTGGTAGCAGTAAAACCAGATAAGATAAGCGGGTGCCAAGCATCAGACCCGCCAGCAGGCCCGCCACCGGCAGGTAAAGGGCACTTCCGGGACGGTTTTCGATAGAACGGCAGGCAAGCCAGAAAAAAGTCAGGCCAATTAAAAGTCCCAGCGGGTCGCTGAAAATCTCGCTGCCTCCCAACCAGGAGAGTGGTAATAAAACCCAGGCCAGGGCGGCAGTTAAGCCAACCCAATTAGCATGGGAACTCTCGCCCGGCTTTAAAAAGCGGTACCACAGTAAAGCCAGTTTTGCGATGGGCCAGAGGGTCAGGGTGGAGGCCAAAATACTGACCATGTGAAGGGCTAGGATGGGGTTGTTATAAAGTAACCCGAACAGTTTCCCCGCCCAGATATAAACCGGGTAACCAGGCCATTGGGGACGAAGCTCAACCACCGAATAATGCTCGATACCACGCAAGAAAAGGAGGCCGTCCCTTGACTCGATAAAATCCGGCACAGTGGCTAAGCGACCCAGGTAAGCCAGCACAGTTAATAAAATAAGGGGCCAATTTTGTTTTACAAAACGAAAACTTCCAACTTTTTGTGTAAGCAAGTCAGAATCTGAGATGGAGAGATTTTCGGTTTGGAGGATATCTTCTTGAGGGTTTTGGGTAAGCACGCGCCGCCGATCCTTGTAATGGGCTATGGCCGGGCCGTGAGAATGACTATTTCTTATCCTCCGGGTTCCGGCTCATAGACCTTGATTGTTACCTTAAAGATAGAACCCTATTGGTCGGGTGGCAGGCAAACGATAGGGTTACCATAGTAGTCATAGCAGGTGCCAGGTGGCGGAGTTTCTTCCGGGACAGTGTAACCGGTGCAATTGATGTAAACGACGACTCCGGGGCCGTTGCCCTGGTTTGCCGTCCCACCAGGGTGGGCCTGGATGCGGAAAGTCCCGACATTACCGCTGGTGCAGGGTGGTACCTCGACCTGGACATACAGGTTGACGTCGGTCGTAGCATCTGTAAAGTTGAGGGAAGTGTAATTGGTAGCGTTGGTAAAATCACCATCCGGAGATAATTTTACGTTAGGAGAAAGGTCGTTGTTGCCGGGGCCTTTACGGGTTTGATAATAAGTGGTGCCTATAGTGCCGTTGTTGGTGTTGTTAATTGTAAAATTAACGGTATAGGCAGTCGGACCGGCATTAATAACCAGTTTGTTGATACCTTTACCATAACCTTCCGCAGTCATACTACCGAAAGAACCTGCCGGGGTGAAACTGCTTTCCACCGGGGTATAGTAAATTCGATTGCCCGAAGCCATGGTTAAAAGCGGAACTGCTAAAAGGGCAACTAAAGCCAGGACCGAAGCCATGCTAAAAGCAAGACCAAACCCCCAAAGCTTTTTATTTGGCATTGTACATCTCCATTTTGTATGAATGTTGTAAAACTCGCCGTAACGAAAATAACTGCTAAAGCAACAGGAGTTATAAGCCGATAGAGCCGAACACTCTTTTCATCTGTGTTATAACCTGACAGACATTACGAAATTTCTGTAATACCTGGTGCTAATCGGTTTAACAGTAATTGCGAGAGTTACGTTTGCTCTTTTTTAAACCCGATATGGCTAATTTTGAGTCTTCTTTAGTACTATTTTTCTTCCTATATATAATTTCTTTAAGAGATGTAATATATTTCTTAAGGTGGGGAGCGGTAAGTTAATCACAAAGCAGCACATAACAACCGGTCTTTGTAGGGTAGGGCCTTCCTACACTTAAAAACCACTCCCAGGTAAAGAGGTTTGGATTAGTGAAAGGGGGAAGTTTTACAAAAGAATCAATTATTCTATATCTGACCAATCGGATAGACTCCGCAAAACTTCCAGCCTGAAAGCGGTCGGCCACGCTACCAGCCATTGCGAGGTATTAAAAGGCCAATGACCCCACCGGGTATGATAAAAACCTTCGTCCTGGCTGCCGGTGGGACGGAGTTTACCCATAACTTCAAGCTGCCCGTCCGATACGCCAATCATCCCGTTAGCCCACAAAGCCTGGGCCCGTTCTTTCCAAATAGGATTATTTGTCAGAGTAGCTAATTTTAACAAATCAACCACGTACACCAACCCGTAGGGGTCCTGGTGATGGTGCTGGGTAGAAACGGAGGTGCCGCCAAAAGTGTCGTAATTGAGCTTATTTAAGGCTGTATTCTCATCGTATCTTACCGTGTGGTGCCATTGCCAGGTTGAAAGATAATAAGCCGCCTGTTCGGCTTTTTCGAGATATTGGGGCTCTCCGGTAATAGTGTAAAGTAGTAAACTCCCTTTTAATAGAGGAATGGCCGACTCTTTATCAATACAATGAGTGTCGAGGGCCCCGGCTGCGGTATAACCGTTTTCGCTAAGATTCTGGAAATAAAACTTAAAGGCCTTCCTGGCCGTTTCAAGGTATTTAGCTTCCCCGGTCTCCTGGTAAGCCTCTAACAATGGCGGTACCAGGAAACCGCCGGTTTGACCGTCCCTCGCGACACATTCCCCCGTATTGGACCAGGCGCGACCGAGATTGCCATCGGGGAACTGGCTGCGGACGAAGAAATCACAAATTGCCAGGGCGATTTGACGGTAACCTGGGCGTTCAACACCACACTCCTTTGTTAAGCGAACGGCCTCAAAAAAATAAGTAGCGGCTGCTCCCAGGTTACACCCGTCCTGCACCTCCAGGGCCGTTGCCGCCGGGCGTAAGATACGGTTGAAATGGCAGCGAAAGAGACCATTTGATAGAGGGGCATATTCGGCCCAGACATCCAGGACGGCCAGGCCCCTTTCGAGAGAGTCCCGGCTGCCGTTTCTAAAGTAATCGGCTAACAGGGCGTTTGCCAGGGAAGCGTTTTGCCCACACCAGCCAATCTCATAGATATTTTGATTTGTGATCCATTTTTCCTGTTCAGTCGACCATTGCATCCCGATACAGAAGCCTTTGAAAAATCCTTCTTCCGACCATAGTCCGTTCTTTGCGTAGTCTATACCCCAGTGCCAGAGGTTTTCACCCGAATGGCGAGGCTGGTGTGCATATTTATGCTGGTGCCAGGCTTCATCCAGCATTTCACTCCAGCCAAAATGGAGTTGGCGGTTAGGACGGACCATTAAATAGGCCATAATGGTGAAGCTCGCGCCTTTCTCAAGGTCAAGCCTGGACTCAAAAGCTTCGGTGAACTTATCGCGTAAAATATAGACCTGGGGAGTTTCTTCCTCAGGGGCGACCAGGCGGTGCGTCACGCCACTTTCACCCGGCATCAAAGCACACGAACCTTTGAAACCTTCCCTGGCCCATAAAGCCACCGACCAATCAGCGCTTTCGGAATAAGTGGCACCACAAACCGCTACCCGGTGATAAGCCAGGGTCCAGGGTTTTCCTTGCCGTGAGAAACCTTTTATTTCATTCCCCGGACCCCAGAGATTACCGTTGTAAGAAACAGCCGGAATTTGACCGTAATCCATCCGGTGGAAAACCGAGAAATCCAGGGTGAGGCGAACACCGGAAACCGGGCTGATTGCTTTGAACTCTCTTTGCCATTCAAAGAAGCCCGGCTTCAATGCTGTAAACGTATCGGTAATTTCGAGGTTGTCGTGGGAAAAGGGTTCAAAAACCCCTAGTTTTGTGCCCGAATGATAAAGATAGTTTACAGATGCTTCGTTACTAATTTCAAAGTTTTCCAGGGTCATCCGTTTTCCTTTGTTCTTTTCAATTTTTACTGACTTACCGCCGAATTTTTTAAGAAAGGGCTTAATAATCCAGAAAATTAACAGCTATAGTTCATAAAGCTGTCATATATTCTTAATAGATTTTAGAGTGTTCGTGTTTTGTTTTATAGTATATAATAACAAACCATATCGGGTAGCGCGCCGGGTTGGTCCGGCCAGATTTTAAGGTTACTTTTCATTTTTTGACTCGCCGCAACGACTATGGTATTTTTTGTTAACCTGTGCTAAAATAATTTCAGGTTAGTGTCCCTTCTTTTTTATTTTGCCCGGTTAAATTTTTTATTGTTCAAGGTAAATAGGCCCCTTTTGGAGTGGCTCGTTTAATTCCGTTTCCTGGACTCGGTGACTTCATTCTTTGTTTTAAGCTTAAAATAAGACCTTTATCGCAATAAGTTTTTTGTCAAAACTCTCGCCACACAATCGCCACACCATATTGATTAAGGTTCTTTAGCAAACCATAAAATTTCTAACAAAAAGCTGTTTATACCAAGTAGGGAATAATTTATTCTATGGCAGGGCTTTCGGGTAAGTCTGTGAAGTACGGTACCCTTAAGACCCCTGGGGTTCTCGTGATATTTAATTCCTTTAATTGACCTAATCAGCCGAGCCTAGCTCGGTACATCACAAAAAAGTGGGACAATCTCCCCGGTTTTGTAACACCGCTTGAAGAGGACTATTTTGGACAAACCTGACTTAGACAATAAAAAAGCGGACCACTTTAAAGAATTGGGGATAGGTAGCGGTTCAATTTCTACCAGGAAGATTTTAGCCCTTCTAAGTGAAGCCAAAGCGCTAAATAGCCAGGGCCAATTTAATCAGAGCCTTCAGACCTTAAATTACTGCGTCTCCCAAAAACCTGATTTTGCAGAAGTCTATCTTACCAGGGCCGGGGTATACCAGCAGCAAGGAGATTACAGGTCAGCCCTTTTGGACTTGAACCGGGCTATTCATTTAGCCCCCCAAAATGCTGAAGCTTACGTTCAACGGGGAGAAATCTACCGCCTGGCTAAAAGAAATGAAGTCGCTCTAAATGATTTGACCCAGGCTATCAAATTGGACCCCGGTAACGTGGTTGCTCTGGGACGGCGGGGTACCATTTACCGCCTTCTCCACCAGTTCAATAATTCCATAAATGATTACAACCAGGCTTTAGCCCTTGACCCTGCCAACACCTGGGTTTTAGGTAACCGGGCGGAAACTTACCGGGCCCTGAAGAATTACCGCAAAGCAATTAACGATTATAACCAGGTGCTAGCCTTAAATCCCCAACTCGGCTGGGTCTATGAGCGGAGAGCTTATCCCAATCTCTGGGCCGGTTATATTGATGAGGCCTGCGCAGACTTTGAATACAGCTATAAATTAAACCCGGCTAACCTGATGAACGGGTGGATGGCCGAATGGACCAGGATGTGCAAAAAAGGCTTTTCCTTTTCCCTGAAAATCGAGGAAAGGTTAAGACGCCTGGAAGAGCAAGACCCCCAGCACTATATTGCTTATTTATGCCGGGCCACTCTGAACGTGATTCAAGGGGATTTCAAACAAAGTTATAAAGAGTTAGATACTGCCTGCAACCTTCTACCAGAAGAAGCGGGAGCTTTCTTCTGGAAAGGAATGATGGCGGTCGGGTTAAGAAAAGATGAGGAGGCCATTGATTTATTCAATATAGCCCTTCAATTAAAAATGCCACCAGCTTTATTAGCGCCGGTAAAATGGCTTGAACCTTTTAATCCCGTCTTTTACCAGGAATATGGCCGGGCGCTCCTGGCAACCTCTCCTAAAGAGAGAAATGGTGCCACTGACGACGGCGACGGCAAACCGCCGACCAGGACCCCAGCACCCGAACAGCCAAAAAAGAGGCAGGACAACGCCAACAGCCAGGTTGCGGAAATACCACTCCCAACCCATCAAGCTCAAACTTCTGAAGAAGATTTATTTGAGGAAAACCTACTTGAAAGTACTCTTAAATTTAGTAACTTAAAAATTATCAAACCTGAAGAACCCGTTTCCAAAAAACCAGAGCCTGAAACCAAACCCAAGGGGAGCCAGATTTACCCGTATACCAACGGTTCGAATAGTTATGACCCTGATAGCAGCGACGAAGAAGTAACGGAACGGATTAAAACCAGGCCCTATAACAGCGGCAGCCCGGTTGAATCTCCACTAAAAGAGCCGGTAGACCGAACGGCGGAGCCTTCTGGAAAAGCCCGCGAAGTTAGCCCGGTGGAATCCCCCCTGGAAAAATCGCATCCTGAAAAAAAGCCAACCGAAGAAACAGTTGAAGCGATAGTCGCTGAAAGCAGCCCGGGGAATCCTGGTTCAGTCAGCCCTGAAAAAACTTCAGAAGAATTGAAAAAAGAAAACCCAGGGCCTGAGATTCTTGCAACCAATTTGCCCGGACAATCCGGCCCTATTGGACAAACAAACGAAAGCGAGCCTGTTTATACCACAATCCCGGACATGGAACCTCAAAAATCGGAGATAACCCCACTTTATGAGGTAGATAAGGGTGAAGCTGGTTCTACGGCTATGCCAAAAAGGGGTAATTTATTATTTATGGCGCTGGCAGGAGCAGCTATCTTAATAATTGGCCTCCTCATTTTAGTTTTGGTACTTTTTAGCAATACCTCAAATTCTTTAAGTAATTCCCAGGGTTCCAATACAGTCGCTGCCGTTTCAACGCAGGGGTTAGCTCCTGTTACAGCCACCGCCGCCAATCAAACCTCACCAACACCAGGGTCAGGTAGCCCAAAGCCGATAATTAGCCAGCCAACGAATACCCCGGTAGCGACAGATGATAGCCAGGCCAGGCCCACCGCTGTTTTAGGGGCAGAAAAAACGCCCGATTCGCCCGGTACTCCTGTAGCCGGTGTAACCGTAACTATAGATCTAGCCAGCCCCACTCCGGGTGCAACAACAACCCAAACAGCCCAGGCTCCGTTTACCACCCAGCCTCTATCAGGCCAAATCGGCCCGGTTACCACGGCCAGTTGGTCGAATGACGGACGCTATTTTGCTACCGGCACCCAGGACCAGGCAATCAAAGTCTGGGATGCCGCCACAAACAAAATAGTATTGACCCTTACTCCCAAAGATGGGGCCAGGGCCGGGGCGCCGGTTGCCTTAAGTTGGAGCAATGACGGTCATTATATTGTTTCGGGGTGGACAGACCGCTATGTAAGGGTATTCACGTTTTCACCGGGCGATGGTAAAAATAGCGATAGTGGTGAGCAGGAACTCTTTGCCCTGTCCGACGATGTTTTACCCCAGGCGGTAACTATCTCACCCGATAACCTGCTGGTAACCTATCCCGGCACAGATACGGTCCATACTCAAACCATCGCCGGTAAGGCTAAAGGCCCTGACTATTCCTTGGGGAAGGATAGCCAGGTTTCGGCCATAAGTTTCTCCCCGGATAAAGGCTACCTGGCCGCCGGTCTGAGTGATGGGCGGGTTCTGGTCTGGGACAGAGCGACCTTAAAACTAATCCTGGCAATCTTACCCGGTCAGACTAATGGTTCAAATCCTGTAACCGCCCTGGAGTGGAGTCCGAATGATAATTACCTGGCGGTTGGCAGCCAGAAAGCCCTGAATGTTTACCGGGTAAGTTTAACGGGTGGGGCCAGGGTAGTAAATACACCTATTTCACAGGGTCTAAAAACGCCCCTCACCGCTTTAAGGTTCAGCCAAAATAGCAACCTGGTAGCCGCCGGAAACCAGGATGGTGAAATGCAAGTCTGGTCAATTGACCAGGCCAGGGTGGTGGAGCAGGTAAGTTTGGGCGCAGGCGCGGTATTGAGCTTGAACTTTAAGGAGGGCGAACGGCAGGTTTTCGTCCTAAAAGGGGGTAACTCACCTGCCTTTATAACCTATAACCTTCAACAATAATTGGAGCAGTTTTTATTTTGTAGCAACCCAGGGTTAGTAGTTTGTAAGGTGTAACCGTTTTTCTATAGAAATCAGGCCATTGATTATTTAAAGGGAGTGTGTCCAATGGGGAATTTTTTACCGCTAAAAGCCGCCGCAGCCAGGCTTCTTTTTGTAGCACTTTTAGGTTTAGGATGTCTTCTAGCCAACCCACAGTTTGTGCATGCCGGGCCGGTGAAGCAGACGGTTGCCGATAAAGTAGTTGATACCCTGAAAACAGCTTTTAATAACATGGATTTAAACGCCTGCCTGGCCCTGATGACCGATGACGCCATGGTCCTGGTGGTGAACCCGTCAGATTTAGCGACTGGCACCCTGACCAAGGATACTCTCACCTACACGGGAAAACAGGGGGCTCAATCTGAGGTGGCTAACTTCTTCTCGATAAATTTTACCAACGGTTTTACCATCTGGTCCACCAATTTCAAAACCACCGATAGCTCCTTTAGTGGTCCCATGCAACTGGCAATTCGTGACTTCGTTATTGAAACGGATGTCCAGGCAACCTTAGAGGGGGGCAAAATTAAAAAACTGGTTATAACGGATAAGAGTATCTCCAAAAAATCGGCTCCTGTGCCTTCGAACGCCCCCAGCACCGGGGTAGGTGGAGAATCGGCGTCAGGTAACCAGAGCCCGCTTTTGGTCGGAGGTTTCATTGTTTTCGCGCTAAGTGGCCTGGGTAGTTTAACGGGCCTGGTTATATTAAGTAAAAAGGAGAAGCGAGCTAGAAAGCTTTAACCTGGGGGTTCTCCCAGAAACTATTTCGTTTTGGTCTCTAGCATAAAACAGGTGCAACCTCAAAATCAGGATGCACCTGTTTTTTGAGAGTTGAAAAAACGATTTTTACCGGGGAAACTTGTTACGAAAGTCTCCGATTCTTTTGGGAATCTTCATTTCTAACAAAGGGTGCACCGAGTTTCAAAACATCTTTGTGCTTTCCAATCAGGTAAATAATCCTTTACAATCAATCCTGAAGTCACCGGATTTGCTCCCAAAGATTTTAACGCTTAGCGCAAAAGGACAACGCAGTCTGGCTAAAACTATTATTTAGCCGGTTAAAAGGAGATTTCTTAAATGAAGATTACCGAAGTTAGAGTAATTCTAACCTGCCCTGGCCGGAATCACCTGTTTGTTAAAATTATGACCGATGAGCCGGGTATTTATGGTATCGGGGAGGGAACGCTTAATAACAGTGAGCCGATTGTAGCCAAAGCTGTCGAGCATCTTTCGCAACTTATTATCGGGCGCGACCCGGCCCAGATTGAAGACATCTGGCATACCCTGTATTTCAGCGGGTACTGGCGGGGTGGCCCTGTTTTTATGACCGCTATTGCCGCCATAGATTTCGCCCTCTGGGATATAAAGGGTAAGGTAGCCGGGCTGCCGGTTTACCAGTTGCTTGGCGGGCGCAGCCGCCAAGGGGTACCGGTCTATACCCACGGGCAGGGACCAAGTATTGAGGCTGTTGAAGACTCGGTGCGGGCATTGATGGAAAAGGGGTATAAATTTGTCCGGGCCCAGCTAAGCGGCAGTTTTGGCAGCTATGGCGGGGGCGGGGTGGTCAAGCACGAAGATTCGACGGTACCCGGCCACAAAGGCACCGATTTTTACAATTTCGTGCCTTATACCCGGACTGTCCCGGCCATGTTCGACCATTTGCGCTCCAAGCTCGGCTTTGAAATAAATTTACTCCACGATGTTCACGAACAGTTGACTCCGATTGAAGCAGCCCAGCTTGCCAGGAGTTTGGAGCCTTACAGACTGTTCTTCCTGGAAGATGCTTTGCGTCCCGAGCAGAAAGCATATTTTGGCATGCTCCGGCAAAGTACGACCACGCCGCTGGCTATCGGGGAAATCATCACCTCACGCTGGGATGCCCTGGAGCTTTTCCAGAACCACTGGGTTGACTTCATTCGGACCGCTCCTATCCATGTAGGGGGGATTACCGAAATCCGCAAAATCTGTATCCTGGCCGATTCCTATTTCGTAAGGACGGCTTTCCACGGGGCGCACGACCTGGGCCCGATTGGACAGGCCGCCGCCGTCCATGTTGGCCTCAGTATTCCCAACCTGGGAGTCCAGGAATGGGTTGAGTTTGGCGACCAGACCCGGGAGGTGGTATCCGGTCTGTGTTATTTCGAGGATGGCCTGGTTTACCCCCAGGAAAAACCGGGATTGGGTGTGGATATTGACGAAGAAGCGGCCAAAAAATACCCTTACCAGCAGGCTTACTTTACAACCAAACGGCTGTGGGACGGCACCGCGCACCCTTACTAATAACCAGATTTCTTAAAAATAACGGCCTGCTTTATTGTAACTCGACCCTGAAGAATGCTCTCACCCGGCGTAAATATTCTTCAGGGTCTTTATTAAAACTGCTGATGTGGCCTGCCCCGGCCACCAGCCAACTCTCGGTTACGTTTGAGCCACCCAGCTTTTTTAGTTCTTCAAATTCACTTACCGGGATAAGGGTGTCCTGTTCGCCATGGATCAGAAACAGGTGGCGGGAACCCAGTTTTGTTATGGCCTGGCCCGGTTGAATTTGTTCGGGGTCATACCCCCGGAACAAACGACTGGCAAGCAAAATTCCGGGGTATAACAATTCGTGATGGTGCAAAGGACGCAAATTAGCATAACCGGAATCGCTCACTGCCGCTTTAATATTATTGCTCTGGCTCATTGCCATAATGGTGGTCGGTCCACCCATGCTCCACCCGATGGCTCCGATTGAACTAGCCCCAAAACCTTTGCCCCTGACAAAGTCAGCCGCCCCCACCACATCCCACTGTTCAAAGTACCCGAAAGTGTGATGGTCGCCGCCGGATAAACCGTGCCCGCGCAGGTCGAAAAACAGCAGACTGTACCCGCTGGCCCATAAACCTTTAGCAAGGGGCAGGAGAGAAGTCCGGTTCTGGTTCTGGCCGTGAACCATAATTAAAGCTTGCCTGGCCTCTGGATTTGGGACCCACCATCCCCGCAAAACAAGGTTGTCAGGGGCATCCGAAGGGAAGGTGACTTCTTCAAAAGGTAACCCGTAACTGGCCGGGCTCTCCTGACCGAGGCTTCTATTTAATACCGTAGTATAGAAAAGAGCATAAAAAATTGAAATGGCGCAGTAGCCAAGTATAATGAAAATCACCAGTAAAATTCCCAGCCGAGCTACTTTTTTCCCGGTGAGGGGCCTGGAAAACAATCCTTTTAGCTTAATAATATTCCCTTTCAAAATAAATAATCAACCATTTTTGTATTTTTTAGCATTGGAAAATATCCAATTTTTTAATGAATGATAACCCGCCTCTTTTTGCGGATAATCAGTAGCGGAATTACCACACCTACCACGAAGCCAAAAACAAAAGCGAGGGTCGCCAGGCCCCAATAAGTAACAAAGAAATTCATACTCATAAAACTGGAAGACCTGAAAACATCGTAAGGCTCGTCAGGTTGGAAATAATTGTGGACCAGACCTTCTGCGGTATAACCAAACCAGATTAACAAAAACCAGCCTCCCACCAGAAGCCCGCTCAACCAGGGTTTCAGGCTGCAAAAGAGGTTGAACCCAATTGTGGTTAATACCCCGACAATCAGCAGGGTTAACGGCTCTTGAAATACAAAAGTATGGAAACTGTCACCCAGGAAACGGTTAATAAACCCAAATAGAAGCGCTGCCATAAACAACAAAATAACCGGTTTTGCCTTCATTTATTCGTGACTCTCCTTTTTGAATTCCTTTCCTATGCTCACATCAGGGTACTTTACCAATAGAATGCCTGAGACCCCATTACTATATCAAAACCTTAATTGGGTCGAATACTGCCCTTGATTACCTGGGCCGGGTTGGTTGCGGGTGACATTGGCCTGAAGAAAATAGTTGCGCGGGTTGGAAAAATTCCGGTAAATCAAAAAGCGGCCCTGCCAGTCCTCACCATCCTTATCCTGGAGGGTCCACTGACTCCAGGCTATAGGCCCATTCAATCCCTGGCCGGAAAGGTGCCACCCGGCTTTTTCTAGCTGGGCATTGTAATGGAAAGCAAGAGCCTCCAGGTCCAGGCCGGTATCGAGGGTAGCCGAGGAAAACCAGCTATTCTGGCTGCCACCGCTACCACCACCGTCAAAATTCTGGATATTCCCGGGTGGCGGCATAAGGTTAGGGATAAGATTAACCATCATGGGTCTCTCCCGCATGCGCTTCTGGCGGACCGGGTCACAGGGGCTATTGGCAGTATCAAGGTTCACGTTTATTCTTACGTCACCTGATGAATTAGGGTTGGTCTGAAGGGTCAGGCTGGGGCCCTGGTTACCCTGGCAAAACTCGATATGTTGCATAGGGCGGTTACCACCTATAAATCCGCCAAAGTTACCAGGAAACATTGAAGGGTCCACTTTCTGCCACCCTGCCCCGGTTAGCCGCAAGGTATAAAACTCGATAACCTGCTCGGTGGTTAGTGAGGTATCCAGGTAAAGGTCAATGTGCTGGGCGCTCCGAACCAGGCTACCGAGTAAACGCGTGGACGTAGGTAGGGGAAACTCGGTGGGCAGTTCGGGCGGGAGTTTTCCGATATATATTTGGGGGTTGTTACTACGAGGGTCTCCCGGCCAGATGGCGAGCCGAAGAGCAAGCTCGCGGTAGGCTGCTTCTAATCCGGTCGCTTTATTTTTGTCCGGGTCGTTGGTTGCCGGGTCTACTTTTCCATTTCCATTCGCAAATTCCATCTTGCACCTCCATAATTTTCAAGGTTCTTTTGATATAAAACTTTCATACAACAGGTCTAGCTCATTAAAGCTTTATTCTAAAAATCCAGGGACCGCCCGGCCCAAGCGGGGTTGGCGAAAATTCGGGAGTTGGTAAAGTTGCCGGTGGCGCACATTCCGGGCAGGGTTGCGGGGTTGGGAAAGGTATATCTGCCCCACGCCTGAGGACAATTTGCCAATCCGCCTGTTTTTCCAGAGTTCCCGGTTCGAGGTTGCACGAAACCCAACCGTTTGGTTCCTTCCCACAGGAGGTTTGATTTTCCGGGAGGGCACCGGGGTTATATACAGCGTCCCCGGCAACCAGTTGTAACCTTAGGTCTGGTTCGTGATTAAACCCGCTAATAAAGAGGCGTTCGGTCATAGGCGTTATGACAATCTTTTCCAGGGTGGCAGTTCCACCAGAGGCTTTTACAGTTTGCTTTGGTTCGAGAATTCGCACAGGGGCCAGCTTTGCCGTAAATTCGAGACTGAAGGGTCCGGTTATGGTCTGCCCGGCTTTTTCGGCTGTCACTGTTTGAGCCGTAAGGGTATCGGCAGGCCCAGGTGTGCTGGTCGGGACCGGGGCTACCAACTCGCCAGGAGGTGTCGGTTGAGGTGTTACCTGGGATGGAAGGGGTGTAGGAGGAATCTTTTCCAGGGTAACTCCGGGTAGTGTAAACCGCAGTTTTAATCCCCCGGCGGTCAAGGGTAGGGTTGAGGTATCAAAGGTTTCAATAATTGCAAGGGCGTTGTCATTTCCCCCGGCGGTGCTGGGACCCAGGCTATTTTGAAGCGGCTGGTTTTCAAAAGCAAGGGTCGAGGCGCCAGGGCCCGTATAAAGCCTGTATCCTTCGGGGCGAAAAAGGGAATAGGCCACCAAAATATAGTTGTTATCGGCATAGACCCAATCCAGGCGGAGAGTGATATTCGCCAGGGTTTGCTTTTGAGCCAGGGATTGGCCGTTATTCACCTTAAGTTTTGTATAAAAGGGATTTACCGAAAGCAGGCAATCGCTGGCAGGGTGGTCGCGGCAGGTGGGCATTGAGGCGTCGGGATAGCTCGCGTCAGGGAAACTTGTTGCACCGGTAAGGGCCTGAGAAGGAGCAGAATTTCCCACCACCCACCAGGCACCACCACCAACAATCGCCCCTAACCCAAGAAGTAAGATGCCAGCCAAAAACAATAGAGTAAAGGCTTTAAAGTGGGTAACAGGATTATTCGTTGAAACAGCTTGTTTTTTTCTCAACAGAGGCGCTCCTTTTGCACAGGGCAGATTTCAAGGGCTTGCCGTAAAGTTGATAGTAGAAAAACTGGAGCGAAATTTATTGTCCTATATACTATAATTCAATAATACTATTTAAAGTTACAACTTAATCGGGCAATTTCAAAGGAATTTTTCTTAATATAGTAATTTCAGGTTAGATGCGAGCGTTACAATATTTAAGTACTTTGAGAAATTGTAGCGGGAGGAATATATGCGGCCAAACAGGTTTGCCTTCACCGGCTTGTTTCTGGTTATTTGTCTGGGGTTGCCCGGTTTACTGGTGGCATGTGGTTCGAATGAGAACCCAACCATCCAACCGGCTGCCGCTCCAACCGTTAAAGCACCGTCTACCTGGACCCCTGCGCCACCACAAACCACTTCAACCGCCGCCATCCCTGGCACCCCGGCAACATCTGCAACCGGTACGAACCCTGGCTCAACTCCCTACATCACACCTTTACCGGAGGAGTTTCAACCGAATATAACCTCAGACCCAATCACCGGACAGGCCGGCACCGGCTGTTTTTTTGTAGCTGATTACCCCTACCTGACCCTTTCGCAACAAATTCAACAGGCCCCGGATATTGTGCAGGCCCAGGTGGCGAATATCGGTGCCATAGAATGGAATACGGCTGACGGGCAATCCCCTCCTGAACCTTGCAGAGCGGACTATTTCCAGTATTCTCCGGTTGAAATAACCGTAAAAGAACTTTACAAGGGGCAACTTGCGCCGGGCAGCAAACTTGTTTTGTGGTTAAGCGGGGCACCCGGCTCCATCATGCAGGGGAATTACAACTATTTCCCAAAAACGGGCGATAATATTATATTTTTCCTGGGAGATGAAGAAAATTTGCGCCGTGACACCTCGGATAAGCCCATGAATACCCGAACTGTCTGGCAAATTTACCGGACCAATCCGCCGGGTGGGACAAAATGGGTTTCCCAGCACACTTCGACCGTTTTTACCATCGAATGGCTCAAAGCGGTTATAAAAGACCCGGCCATCGAGCCAACACCGACACCTTTGCCACCCCCACCCACTCCTTACGCCAGGGCGGGTCAGACCCTTCAACCGACCAAATATTACGGCCTGGATAAAGCTCTAAAAGTTTTTATCAAGGCGCCTGCGCAAAACCCTCCCCTGGTTGGCAGCGAACCGGCGGGAAGCGATAAATTCAACCGGCTGGTGAAGGCTTTTGACCAACCGCTGAAAGTAATTAGGAATATGAATGACTATCCTTACTCGAATACAGGTGTTTACTTTGGGTTCGAGTTGCCCGACCACAATACCGTTGAATTCACCTATTTTCCCGACACGAACATGCTTACCCACCAGCTTAATGATTATAATAACCGGGTGGAACTGGAAGCCCCGCCCGACTTGAAAGCTATCCTGGGTCTGTAAAACTAACTACCTTATAATTAGTACTCTACCTTCAGGGTCAGTTAGAGGCAAATGGGTTTCACACGAAAAATTGAGATTAAACATTGTTTTCTAAAAAGGGTCCGTTGGTGAAAAGGTGGAAATTTCTCTTTGCCGTATTTTTGTAATCTTTTTAAACCTGGAAATTTTATTGACAAACCTTTCTACTCAAAATATACTATGACCAGCTAATCAGTTATGGTTTTAACCTTTAGCCTCTTTTGGCCCTAAAGGGTTATATTCATCCAGGTATTTAATTTGAGGATTGGGATGGGATTTTCACAGGTGTTTTCTAACCGGCTAGGTGAAATTAAAGCTGAACAACTCCAGGCAGCGCTCGATTATTTCGATCTGGGAAAGCTTAGACGGGCGGAACCGGTTCCGGCGGGCCTATTCGGGCAAAATGTATTTTTATTCGGCACCACCGGGGATTATGTCCTGCGCGGGGCACCTCACTACGACTGGCAATTTCCTGCCGAGCAATTTTTTGCAGGGTTGCTACACTCCAAGGGGGTTAAAGCCCCTTACCCCTATTTAATCTGTAATGACACAAAAATATTTGGCTGGCAATTTGCCCTTATGCCAAAATTACCCGGTCTGAACGCCGCAGACCCGGCTACCAGGGACGGGTTAAGTTTTGAGGACCGCCTTGAAATTGCCAGGGTATTAGGCCAAAACCTGGCCCAGATGCACCAGGTAAAATGGGAGTTTTCAGGTACTTACAGCTTAGCCAGTAGAACAATCCAGCCTTTTCCTTCAAGTTTCGGAGATTGGGTTAAATCCCAGGTGCGCCGGAACCTGGCAAAAGCACGCGGCTATTCCCAGGTTACCACTGTCGCTGATGAAGAGTGGTTAGAAGAAAAACTTTTGCAGTGGTCAGGGTCCCTTGAAGTCCCTTTCGAGCCCTGTTATATACACCACGATTACCGCGAAGCTAATGCGGTCGTCACCAGGGAAAGGGACGGTTGGGTGGTAAGCGGGGTCTTTGACCTGATGGAAGGGTTCTTTGGGGATGGAGATGCCGATTTAGTGAGACAGGTTTTCAACTGGATAGAGAGCGGTGAAAATCCCGCCATACCAGGCGAGTTTGTCAGGTCTTACAGGGAAGTGAGCCCATTAAGGCCGGGTTACCGGGATAGATTACAACTCTACATGCTAAATGACGCTTCCCTGATATGGGAATATTTTCACCGGCCCGGTCATGCCTGGCATAGCAGACCAGGGGATTTTAGGAACTGGGCTGAACCGTATATCCGGTTTTTTGCTGACATGTAATTTCCTGGCAATATTTTTCATAAGGCTATTATCGCGCCTTGAAATTCCGACACCCCTTTGGTAACTTTTTTAGGTGAAATACCTTATATTATTCTAATTTTTCTTTATCTAACTGCTTATGGGGTGATTGGAGGGATATGTAATCTGTAAAGCTTCTTCAAATTTCTAATCAGATTTATTCCTTATTAAACAGATTTACACTTTTAGCTGGATGGCTTTCACAATCCCGAACAACGACCCGATAAGTAAAACCAGGGCCCAAATCACCGCCAGGATACCCATCAAGAGCGCCCCGATACCATCGGTGATACTGACCAGGAAACTCGGCACCAGACCATGCAAAAAACTCAGGATGATATTTGCCAGCAAAGAAGTTAAAACCAGCAATACCAAACCCTTGTTTTGCAAAAACTTTTGCTGAGCTAAAAAGAGGCAGACTACAAATCCAAGCTTGATAGCCATTATCAGGCTCAATACTGCCGCCGCGCCCCCTTTATCAAAGGAGCCAAAGAGGGCCAGGTAGGCGATGGTGCCAAAAGGGACCGCCAGCAACAGTGACACCATCAGTAAGACCAGCGCCAGGGCGATAAAAATCAGGATGATTGCCCCCAGGATTAAAAGCAGGCCAAAAATAAAGGTAAGGCATCCCTGGCCCCGGCCTTGAATCCGTTCAGGGATAAGCAGTCCCAGCCCCATCAGGCCGATGGTAAAAAGGACCACCGCATCCAACAAAGCCATGTAAGGAATACCCAGGCCCGGTGGCCGGACCGAAGCCAGGTTGTCGAACTGGGCACGCTGGTCACTATCCAGCTTTGTCAGGGTCGAACTTACCTGGGAGTCTCCCCCGCCCTGGCCGGGTGGTAGGATTCCGGTAGTGGTACTCCGCACCCTGGTAATATTTTCACTCACCCAGCCCAGCACCGGGACCGACCCCAGTTCAACCAGGACCACCAGCAATATCAGGCCGAGCGCTACAAAGAAAAAAGGTTTTCGTAAAGTGTCCATAACTGGCTGCTATTTCCCCGGTCTGCTCTTTATTTGTTATTGCCCAAGAATACACTGGCTCACTCCAGGGCCGGGCAGGCAAGTGACCTTTAAAATGCCGCCAGCCTGGTACAGGTCGAGATGGTCGGGATTATCGCTATCCCCGCGTGATAGGGGTAGGATCTGGCGGGCTTCAATAGCATCCTTCCCCTGTATTTTCTGTGAAAGAGTCAATTTAGCGACCCCGGTGGGAGAAATTTTGAAAACTAGCCTTCGGATGTTGGTTGAAGACTCGGCAAGGGTAAAGGCGCAGGTCTGGTTAACCGCTACAACCAGGGTTTTGGTGCTGGACCGCAAACAGCCCGTGGGGGTGGTGGCGGTTATTTCACTGAAATCAAGGAGCTGGGGTCTGGCAAGTGACTGTTGAATCCCTTGAATCCAACCCGGACTGAGGTCACTAGCGCTGCCCGAATTTTGACCATTCCCCATAAACAGGGTGCCGACAAAAAGGAGAGCCAGCACTACCAAAGCCACTACGAGTATTTTGGGGGCAGTTCCCTGCATAAACCTTCCCTTTTCACTTTAACAGAGGCTTTTCAGCCTTAAACCACGCCGGAAAGCCTTTGTGATAATTATTTAGTCGGCGTGACTCCGACTAAATCTCTACCGATAAATTTGCCTAAATCCGGGAGATTAGGTTTAACGAAACAGATAGGCCGGGTGCAGGTCTGGTTTCGGAAAACAAAAGATTTGGCAGCGGCCCCGTTTAGGCTATCTTCAACCAGCATCCGTTTTCCGTCCGCGTTTTCAAACTCGGTCAATTTTAAAGAATGTTTCCCTCCCGAACCCAGGTCAAAGGTAATATTGAAAGGTGAAGTCGTGAAGTCGGCCCCATTGGTCCCCCAATCCAGGGGTGGGGCACCTGTTGCGAGGGCATGGACCTTCACGAAGGAGCCCTGGGCCGTAATATCGAGTCTCGACAACCCGTTTATGTTTTCGACATTCAGCCAGGTCCCGACCAGGTTAGAGCCTGCCGCCGCCGTGGTTGCCGGGGGAGTGGTTGGCGCGGTGGTGGCCACGGGAGTAGGAGTGGGGGTTGGCGGAGGAAGTACAAGTAATATAACGGCCACGATTACCAGGACGAGGGCGACAGCCGCCGCCACGGGAATCCACCAGGGGAACCCCTTTTTCGGAGCCGGGGCGGGGACTTCAAAGCTTACTATGGGGCTATCCGTGAATTCCTCGTCCGGCAACTGCACATCGGTGAAGTGGACGTAAAAATTCTGGAGTCCGCCAGGCGCGTTCTGCGGGACGACAATTCGCACCCGGAACTGCTGGGTGCCACCGATATTAAAATCCCGTTCGGTATATTGGGGGTTAGCCGAAGGAGCGGGCGGCTGGCCTTCCTCGACGAAACTCAACCATTTGATGGTTTCCGCGGTAGCCGGGGCCGGGACAGTAGCCGTTGCCGGACCACCTCCCGCCGGACCTCCTGGCGTTACCGGGGGGCTGACCTGCCCCCCGGCGACCGGGGCCAGTTCCAACCTGGCCCCGGCCCGGACCTGGTGACCGCTGTTGTTAGTCACCGAGAAAGAAGCTTCACCCTGCCGGTTGGAGTCCAACTTAACGGTGCTGGTCAGGGCCGAAACGGCAAATGGATTAGGCATTGTGGTATCTCCTCTCAATAATATCCGGCAGCCACCATAGGACGGTTGGCACTTTGTTTGAACCAGACCCGGTAGACAATATAGACTGCCAGGGCCAGAACCAGGGCAAAGTAGATTCCGCCAGCTATATATACCGCCGTATCGGACCAGATAAGGTTACCAAAGGCAGTGCGGGGGCTGGCCCCGTGACTTTCTCCCACATCGTAGCCCATGGCTTCCCACGGATTGTTGAAATAACTCCAGGGTGTAATGGCGTCCTGTTTGGTGGCAAGCCCGTAAATAAATCCCGGTAAAAGTAGGAGCAACATCCAACCGATGTAACTCAGGGTATAGAGGGGGCCGACCAGCCGGTTTTGCCAGACGTGGGTATTTTCGTGGGCGAAAAGGGCGGTCGTTTTGTCATTATCGTTACTGCTCATAACAGCGCCCTGGGTAAAAGCAAAGCCGGATTTTACGGCAAAGCCTTTGTTGTAACGGTGGGCATCGGTGCGTGTTTCGCCGACAGCGTGGTCGCCGCCGATAAAGTTGACCAGGTGCAAAAGGTCGCCGTTGGTTGTCCCGGCCAGGCCCCATGTTTCGTCCAGCACAAAGGCAGGCACACCCGGCCCGACCCAGTTATGGGTCTGCCACATGCCGTCCATCATTCCGGAAAACGAGCCGACCGAAACCGCAATCCAGAGAAGGATTGCCGGGCGCGTGGCATATTGTTTACCAAAAAGGCGGGCCACCGTGTCAATCAGGCCGGGCCAGAGAAAGAAGCCCCAGCCGATGACCAGGGCGGCGTTGGGCGAGTCGTTGCCCAATTTCAAAAGGAACCGGATGAACGACCGGGCGATAAAGCCGCCGAATGCAGCTAAAATGGCGGCTTCCAGGCCGCTAAGAAAAATGTTAGCGGCGCTATCTTTGCGTAAAGCGGCCCCAATAATGCCAATAAATAGGGCGCTACCGGCAAATATTCCGAGGAAATACCGGACCTGTTTGGGGAAATATTCTTCAATCATTGTCTTACACCTACTAATTTTGTACCGGTTGGTTTACTACACTAACCTGACTATTTTCCTGAGGATGTTCGATAAAATTTAAGGATTGGGGCCGGGCGGCCTGTTATCTCTGGTGGAATGAAGCTTTCTGGCGAAAAAGCTTCAACTGGTTAAACCTGAAACCCCGGTGCCTTCCGAGAGTTCGAGGGTCTTATCTCTGGTTAAGTATGCGTACCGTTTCTCTGGTCATTTACACATTAAATTATTTATTAATTTACCTGAATGATTTTAATCACGCAAAATTGGAGCTTTAATAAATAATCCCCTGGTAGGTTTCTACCGTATATAAACGATTTCTTTAACAGTTTTAGGGACCGGACAGGGCTAAGGTGTATATAAAAAGGCCAAATATAGATTTATGATATGCGAAAAATAACCTCAAACTGCCCAAATTTCACCCGGTCCCCCTCGGAAAGCTTTACCGGCACCTGGGCCGTCAGGCGCTGCCCGTTCAGGTAGGTGCCGTTGGCAACATTGATTTGCTCGGTCAGGTAAAAATTTCCCTGGTCGAAAGTTATCAGGGCGTGGCGGCGAGAGATAGTTTTAGTTGTATCAATATCATTCAGGTCAATTTGGACCTTGACGGCGTTGGCCGGGTCGTTGCGCCCGACCAGCACCGGTCCGGGCGGAATGAAAATTTGAAGCCCGGTCGAAACCACTTCCAGGCGGGGCCGGAAGACCGGGGCGGCTACCGGTGGACTACCTGTAACAGTGGGTTGGCCGGTAGGACCGGGTGAAACGGTGACAGGGCCGGGCCCACCCACCGGAGAGGTAGCGTCAGGTTGGGGTGCCGGTGCGACCGTCGGTTCGACCGTCGGTGCGACCGCAGGGGAAACGGGTTTATCCTCACCGGGAAAAACCAGGTCGTAGGTGACGTAGGCCGGTTTTTCAAGTTCGATGATATTTACCACCAATTGGCGCATGGCGGGGTCCATCGCCGGGGCCTGGATGCGCAAGTGAAAGGGCCGGGGCAACCCATCCGGGCCAGGTGGTTGTTCCTCAATCACGAAACCTCGCAGACCCGTGGCGATTTCAAGGAAAGTCATTAAACCCCTGGCGGTACCGCGCCACCGGGACAGGTAGGGGGCGGCGGCTACCAGTTCGCGTAACCGGCCCAGACCGGTAGGGAAAGTGGCGGAGGTTGCCACTTCTGGTCGCGCCGAAGCGGAGACCGGGGCGGTTGATAACAGCCTGTCCAGGTTGACCCAGCTTGCCAGGTAAGCCACGAAGCGGTCGGGGCTGCGGCGCGGGTCATAATGGATTTCGAGATTTTGCAGGATGTTTTCGGAGGGTGCTTGTAAGGATTCCATTACGGAGAGGACGGCGAAAAGCGGGTTGCCGGGATGGACCGCTCGCTGGAAGATTTCGGGCAGTAACTGTTGAATCTCAGTTTGCTTCATCCTCGCTCACCACCGTAATATTGTGTTCTTTCGAGACAAAAAGCCAGGTTTCGGGCAAGGTCACTTTGTCGGTAAACTCCCGCTTTGAAGTAAAATCATAGCTGATGCCGTTATCATCGCTGGCGAAAACCCCTTCCACCCCACCTGCCAGAAGGAGGCGCCCCTGGGGGTCGGCGGCGGCAGTCTGGACCGTGTGAAAACGGCCCTGGTCGCGCAAGGGTAAACCGCACCGAACATCGGGGGTCTGCCAGCCCGCCCCGGTATTATTTAAATCCAGCCGTAACACTCCGCTTTTATGGCTGGACGCTAACACCCGGTTATTTTGAAAAGCAATTGAATAACAGGTGCCACCATTCCAGCCCTTGCTAAAGTTTTGCCAGCCGTCCGGGGGGTCTTCGTCGCCGCGCAATTGCCAGCGAAAACAGCCGTGGCCGGGGTCGTCGCCACCCGGGGCGGCAGCGGCAGCCCACAAAAATGCCTGCGGTCCGTTATACATCACGGCTAACTCGCGAATATCTTCTCCCTGCAAATTTATCAGGCGAAAGGTTCGGGTCCGCCCTCCCTGGCTGGACAAATAAATTCCTCCCAGTTTCTGGGCCGCTACCGCTACACTGACCGCGCCCCGCACATCGGTGCTGACCGCCACGGCGTAAAAACCCTGGTTGGGATTTTTATCATCAACCTGAAGTTGGACCGGCGTACCACCCGGTTTTAGCGATAATTCGTAAAGGCCGCCGTCCGCCGCCAGGAGCAGCAAGGGATATGTATCACGAGCCGCCCAACCCAGGTCGTAAATCCTGAAAGCGGTGTTAATAGGTATATCGTCCCAGGTTTCGCCATTATCGTGAGAGATGTAAAGGCGGGAGCCGGGCTGGCCGGACTGGTTTGTCAGCACCGCCAGCAGCCCCGCCTGGTCCGGGTCAGGTTTAACCAGGTAAATCTGCTCGCCCGGAAAGCGGCGGGTCGTTTCCCAGCCCTCCCCGTCATTCAGGGAGCGGAAAAGGAGTTCGCCGCTCCCGGCATACCAGGTCCGGGGCTGGACCGGGTCGGCGCTAAGGGTCGTGACGTTTTTATCCGGCACTTCGTCCACCACCAGGCTAACCCGGTCCACCCAGCGCACGCCGGGCTCGGCCAGGGCGTTATCGTAAACGTTAGAGCTGCGGAGTGTTTCGCCAAAAGGCCAGCCGTTCGGGTTCAGTGAGCTTGGCAAGGGGCTGATGGTCTGGTTGAGACGGTCTATAACGCGCTGGCGAATGGCGGCGGGGTCTTCCTCGCGCCGGACCACCACCCTGGCGTTGACGCTGACGGCTTTATAATGGGCCCAACTGACCAGGCAGGTGGTACCGAGGGGCCGTCTTTCATCCAGGGCCTGTTGAATCTGGACCAGCGCCTCGTTGGTTTCGTAATCGCGCAACTTTTCGGCGGTGACCTGCCCGTTGACTTTTTCGGTTTCTGGCAGATAAGGGACCAGCAGCACCCCCACGGTACCGGGCCGGGCGTACCGCCAGAGCGCCGCCTGGGTTATCGCTTTAGCCCGCGCCACTGCTACCGAACTGTTCCGGGCCACCAGTTCAAAGTCCCTGGCGGTCACGGCTCTTTCCAGGGAATGGAGTTGCTGGGGACCACGCACCAGGGCATTTTCCAGCGTTTCGGCGGCGCGACCCCCGGTGGCGGGGCGGGGATTGGTTACCAGCACCCCGGCGATAGCATCTTTGAGGACGTTCAGACTGTTCGCCGGGAGATTTCCTTCCTGACCGCCGCCCCGCCGGTAAGTCACCCTGATTTCCCGGTTGGCCGGGGGAATTTCCGCCAGGGCCTGGGGAGCATCGGCCAATCCCGCGCCGGGAGTGTTCAATCGGGTCGCCGGGGCGAAAACGATGGTCCCGGCCAGCCTGTCAACCTGGAAAACAAAGGCATCAGGGCCGGGGTAGCTGAAATTGGTTACTTCCCGCCAGATGCGGAAGGATTTCCCTCCGAACTGGATGGCCGGGGCCCGGTTGCCAAGCTCCTTAACGGGCGTTTCGACTGCTACAATAAGGTCGAGGTCATCTCCGGTTGGTGCGATAATCGGCGGCCTCTTTACGGTAAAGGACTGGCCGGCAACTCCGGTGGAAAGGCCCATCAACTCTCCTTCGACCTGGTCGGCATGGAAGGCTAAAACCCGGCCTTCGGTCTGACTCGCCCCAAGCGTAACGGCCTGGGAAGTAATAAAGACCGGCGGTTCGGTGCCCACGCCGCTCCGGTTCACCGACACCCGCGTACCGCGGGGGATTTCAAGGATAGTATCACCTGGTTTGGCCCGGCTAAAGACAAGTTCGGTCCGGGCGCTGGCCGGGGGTTGCAACTGGACCCCAATAAGGCGCAACAGTTCGATATAAACCTTCTGGGGCAGCCGGTTGAGCCGGTAAATCATCGTTTCGGTCAAGTGGGCGAAAAGCTCCAGCAGAATCATGCCGGGGTCGCTGGGGCTCAGGTCGTTCCAGTCTGGGCAGGCTTGAACTATTTGGCGGCGGGCTTCATCCAGCAGTTGTTGAAAATCCCGGTCGTCCAGGTTAGGTGAAACGATTGGCATTAGCTTGGCGCTCCTGCTAAATTGACTGAAAAATTTAAGCTATCGAATTGCTGGGTCGCCCGGACCCGGTATTCAAGAACTACATCGAGCATTTCAGGCAAGTCGGGGTTTTTCCCGGCGTCCAACCGGATTATGTCAATCCGGGGCTCCCATTTTTCCAGGGCCTGCCGGACATAATGGATACCCAGCCCGGCAGTCGTGTCGTCGTTGGGTGAAAAGACCAGGCGGTGCAGCAAACAACCGTAGTCGGGCCGCATCACCCGTTCACCCGGAATGGTCGTAATCAGGATGAAAATGGCCTGCCGGATGGAATCGGCTTCCTCGACCATCCCGATACCGCCCTTTGAGTTCAGTTCAAGACCGGCGAACTGGTCGCGCGGCTCAATGTCCGGGTGCCAGAAACGCCAGGCCCGGTAACGCGCTTTTGTTGTCATTTCAATTCTTCCACGAGGTCTTGCCCCGGCTTGCGGACGAGATATTTGACGATACCGGGTGGAGTGCCATTGGTCAGGCCGGTGACGGTGTCAAGGCATACTCTTTTCCCATCAATACGGATAAAGTCCGAATAACCTTCATCCACTTTGTAAGTCTGGGTGCATGGTTTTATGGTGGCCCCGATGTTCGGACAATGGGAGATTGAACAACCTTCAGGGTCGTTTTCTACCAGGACAGGCCGCTTTTCCACCGAAACCAGGTCCTGGGTGGGCTTATTTTTGACCGTACCAAGTTCGTGTTTACAGACCAGCAAAGCCTCATCGGTCAGCCACAACATCTTTTAAGCCCTTTCGAAGTCAATCTTCTGACCGCGCACGACCACCCGGTGACCGGGAGCCTCAAGTTCGAGGTCGGCCTCGGAATGGACCAGGGTTTTATCCGGGTTGAGTTCAATATAACTGTGTTCGCTATTTTCCAGCCGGATAATCTTTTTATTGTCGTCCAGGGTCAGACGCTGTCCACCCGGTGTTTGCCAGGTGTAGCGCCTGACCGCGCCCTCTTCGATACCGGTATCCGGCGGTTGGTTGGTCCCATAAAGACCGCCCAGGACAATCCCCTGGGCCGGGTCGCCCTGGCTGAGCATAACCAGCACCTGGTCTCCCACGTCGGGCAAAGCTACCAACCCCTTGCCCGGCCCACCACCGATAGTAACCACGCCCAGCCAGCCCGTTTCAACATCCTGGTAACCCGGCAGGGACACGCAGACTCGCCCCAGTCCATCCGGGTCATCAAGCCGGGTGACCGTGCCCATGGCCGCTCCGGTGGCCGGGTTTAGTTCGGAGGGACGGGGCGGCAGGGTCGATATTTCCGAGATAAAACCGGTGCGCTGGTCAATGATATGGTTGACCGAGGTAAGGACGTAGAGCCCGGCCACCGAAACCGCCACCCCGGCTACGGCCACTTTGGTCCCCGGTCGCAACCCCGGATTGCCCTGGGCGACCCCTTGTAGGGTCACTTCCTGGGCCACCCGCCGGTCTAAATCGGCCTGGGCCAGCCCTTCAGCGTGGTTATCGTCCTGGGCGTTCTCACCGACCAACTCGCGCTGGCCTTCCCCTCCCAGGGTAGAGGAAAGGGTTTCGGCCAGGGTCACCCGGCCCACCCTGGGTTCGGTGGCGCGGCCCCGGTGGATTTCGACCCGCGAAGGGTCCCACCCGCTGGCCTCCACCGAGCTAAAACTGGCGTCGGCGTTTAGCTCAATCCTGGCCTCAAGCAAGGAATCCCCCAGGACCAGCGGCAGGGGAAAGCCCAGGCCTTCCAGGGTCAGCAGGTGCAGGGTATCCTCGCGCACCGCCAGGTAAAAACCGCAGCGCCCGGTGACCTGCTGCAACAATTCGAGGTCGGTCTGGCGGTGCTGGATAAGACGCGGCCACAGGGGGCCATCTCCGGCAGCTTCCACGGTCAGGCCGAGGTCCGCTACCAACTCCTGGGCCAGTTCACGAGGCGTAACCTGGACGTGGGCTTTGACGGTCTGGCGTTTACGCAGGGTGTGTAAGGCGTCGTAGGACCTCACCCGCAACTCGCGTTGCCCGGCGGGGCCGTAGACAAATTCCATGGCCGTTACCTGGCCGGAAAAGAGAGGGACCAGTTGCCCTAAAATCTCGACCCTGAGTTTAACCCCAACCGCCACGAGGGTGGCAGCGGTCAGGGCGGCAGGCGGGTCGCAAAAGGTCAATTCGCACATGGCCGGGAGCGAAAGCCGTTGCTGGACCCTGACCTCGCTTAGTGAACTTAAAAAGTCGCCCGGTAAAGGGACACCTTCCGCAAATAGCAAAACCTGGGGCAAGCCTTCAATGCGCTTCATTCCGAACTCTCCGGCGGGTTAGCGGTAGGAATTTCAAGAGTAATTCCCGCCGAAAGATGGACCGGGTCGTCAATGTTGTTAAGAGAGGCCAGCACCCGCCAGAGACTGGCCGCGCCCAGGTAGGTATAAGCCAGCACGTCCAGGCGGTCGGCAAAGTTCAGTTCTGCCCCGCCCTGGTGCGTCTCGTAGCGACGGACCCGGTTCGAGCGGCCTCCCTGCTGGCGATAGAGGTCTTCGGGTGAAAAAGCCAGCGTTTCAATCCCGGCAAAGGGACTGATCCGTTCAACCGGTTCGCTAACCCGCAGCAACCGCAGACTGAGCCAGGAGCGCTGGGGCGCTCCACCCAACCCGAACTGTTCCAGCCGTTCGGCTACGGCCACTATTACCCCCGGCATGTTAAATGATTTGCCCCAGACGAAACGGACCAGCGGCAACTCTCCCAGGCCGTAAAAGTCTTCGCTGTTTTCGGCCAGTTGCCAGAGCGGGCGGGTCAGATCCTGGACATTTTCTGTTGGAATGGTTGACCCGGCCACGTTTACGTCAAAAAGGAGTTCCAGGCAAAGCTCGGTCTGGCCGCCCCCGGTGTAAAGGAGGGGGTCATCGGCCAGGTTCGAGCCGGTAAGCCGACCCCCGGAAGACTGTCGCGGTAATATCCCGGCCCGCCGCCGCCGCACCACCGACTCCGGGTTTAGCAGGCAGCCAATCCGTTCGCCGCTACTTTCAATTAAAAAGGCTGCCCGCTCCATAACTTCCTCGCTGCTCCTCGTCTAGCCGCCTGAGATGCTCCAATTTGCGCCGGACCAGTTGCCAGTTATCAGCTTCAGCCCCGACCGGGGTTTCTTCCGGCAATTCCGGCCAGGGCCAGTAGTCCTTAACTCTTTTATTTATGTCAACCTGGTTTTGAAATGGGCTAATGTTCCGGCTTATTCGACCGGAAAGAGTTTCTTTATCCTTTCCACCGTTCCAATATTCAGGCGCTTTTGTTAGAAATTCACCTGAGAGCGTCCCATTATTTACCTTTTTGGTGGGCCAATTGTTTTCAACGGTCTCAAATGAGGTTGGCCCTGGCGAGTTTTGCAGTTGATTCGCTGGCAAGAAATTAACTTTAGGGTTTTTACCCTGCCCTGAGGTCTGATAGTTCACTCCTGGGGTAGAAGTGGCTTTAAAAAGCGAATTCCCTGGTTGCGAAGACGGACTTTTGCGGTCGCTCGAATAATTCAGAACTGGCTTATTTTGCGAGTTTTGCCCGGTTGACTTTGGGTCTTCTCCAATATCGTATTTCGGGCTTTTAAGATTTTCCGGCTGCAAACCGCTCGCGTGACCGGTTAAATTATGGTTGTTCGGTTCGGTGTCTTTCCCTGTTGTTGGCCGGTTTTGCCTTCTTTCCCCGTATTGTAAACTGGCAGAATAAGTAACTCCGCCAGATGAGGGCGGAACAGCCGATGCGCCAGGGCTACCCGTTTCTTCCGGCAGCTGAGGGTTTTTGGCGGCTTGTTGCGGTCCATAACCAGAGAACACAATCCTTGCCCGCTGGGAAATGGCCCGCTTCGAAGGGGGTGGGCCATTACCTTGCTCACCTTCACCTTCCCGGCTTTCTTCGCTACCCTTTGCATAATAAGACGGGGCCTTTTCCGCCCCGTTTACCTGTTGAGCGGGCCTGAAACTAAATTTTGGGGCCTGTCCGGAAAGACTCTTAATATCGAATGGAACTGGTTTAGTTTCGACCGGGTTTTCTTCCCCGGTCCAATCTGGATTTGCCAAAGGATTTACAACTTCTTCGGACCCATCCCCTGCCCTGAACCCAAAAGGCTGGACCGGCGCCTGCTCCGAAGTCGCCGGGTCGAGATAACCGGACGCGGCCTTCCGGACCCTTTCCAACCAGTGGGCCGGTGGTCCCTCAGGTCTGGCTTGGAAAGGGTCAGGGTCTGACGGTTCTAAGACAGGAGGAGGGGTGGGCGCGGCCCGGTTTTCTAATTGCTGGACCTGCCGGTGGACAAACCCGGCCAGGTGTTGTAACCGGGTGTCGAGCGCCCGAAGGGCAGTTAGTGTCAAATTACGCCCGGCCATAGGTTTTACGCCCTTTCGAGTGTCTCGAAGACCAATGTCAGGGTCTCTAGAGCAACCTCGCGGTGCATGGCATCGAGTGGGACACCGCGCCATTCGGAGGGCCAGGCGTTAATCAGGTCCCAGCGCATTACCTCGGTCGCGCCATCGCTATCCAAAAGTAGGATAGAAACGTTCTTGCGAGTAACCTTTCCTTTCACAACCGTCATGAACCAGTTCCACAGTTCCGCCGAGTTGGTGAGGCCGTATTTTAACGTCACATCGGAATATTCCACGAAACCGGGGATAGCGTGAACGACCTGGTTAATCCCGCCCTCCCGGTACTTAATGGCCTGGACCCTGATGCCGAGGCCGCTACATTCAGTAAAATGACCCTCGGTTACGCCCTGGATGACCAGTTTGAAATTGTAGGCCCGGTAGGGGTCGGTAAATACGCCGGGGTTATTAGCCATTGGTCCCTCCCTGTGCCTCGATTTCAGCACCGCTGCTCGTTTGAGTGATTCGGAAAATGATAAATTCAGCCGGTTTGACCGGGGCAATACCGATAAGGGTTACCACCTGTCCGGCGTCAATAACTTCCGGCGGGTTGGTTTCCTCGTCGCAAAGGACAAAAAAGGCTTCCTCCGGGGTGGTACCCATCAGGCCGCCATCACGCCAGATTCGGGTGAGGAAGGCGCTCACATCTCGCCGGATGGATTTCCACAGGGTCCGGTCGTTCGGCTCAAAGACAATCCAGCGGGTGCTGACCGCGATTGATTCTTCTATCATGTTAAAAAGACGCCGGACATTCAGGTAGCGCCACTCGCTGGCCCCCGCCGCCAGGGTCCGGGCTCCCCAGACCCGGATGCCTTCGCGGGCGAAAAGCCGGAGACAGTTCACCCCGTTCTGATTCAGTTCGCCCTGTTCCTCCGAGGTCAGGCGGTAAGTTAAATTCAACGCACCCCGCACCGGTTCGTTGGCGGGAGCTTTATGCACACCTCTGGTGGCATCGCTCCTGGCCCAGATTCCGGCGATATGACCGGAAACAGGCGCTTCCACCAGGTCATTCGAAAGAGGGTCGCGGACAATGATATTGGGGAAATAAAACGCGCCAAAGCCGTTGTCGGATTGCCGGGGTTTGAGGCCCTGGCTGGCCGGGGCACCTCCACCCCCTGAAGAGCCACCGGAATCCGGCGTGGGCGCGGTCGCCACTTTGGTCAAAAGGTCTATATTAGTGACCTTACCCGGCGCTTCCAGGATTGCCACCCGGTCCTTGAGTTTTTCACAATGGGCCAGGAGGGCCTCGTAGGAAGCCGGGTCGGTAAAGCCGGGCGCGGCCACGATAGCTATCTCGTCCACCTCCTCGAACAGGTCAATCCCCTGGCGGTTACGCCCGGTCCCGGTAATTGGTTTGTTTAACCCGGTATTGACGACATAACAGCGGGTGCCGCCATTCAGAAAGAAACCAAAAACCCCGTGGGAAAGAGGGGTGCTGGTGCCGTTCTCCGGGACAAATTCCCTTAAAAATTGTGACCAGTTATTTATGGCTACAATTTCGTTGAGGTGTGCGGTCGGGTCGGGTGCAACCCCGACAAACCCGGCGGTGCTAGTACCTACCGCCTGGATAGGTCTGGCTCCTCCCGGAATTTCTTCAACATAAATACCCGGTGTCATATAAGTTGGCATATTATTCCTCCGGCAGATCGAACCGTAACACTAGAGGGGTCGTTTCCGAGTTTGGCTGGCCGGCGCTGGGGGTAACCTCAAGCACCTGATTCTTAAATTTGACCTGGATTGTCCTGAAATTTGAAGACCCTGGGACCAGGGGTAAGATAAAGCGGCCTCTGGGGTCGGTATAGTGGACCTGACCTAAGGCGGGTATGGTCACCTGGGCCCCGCTTAGTGGGACATCACCCGGCCCAAGCACCTGCCCGTAAAGTTTTGTTACGGCGGCGTCTTTTACTGAAAGCGGTTGGGTTACGTACTTCGCCACCGGACCCTGGCGGGGTTTGCGGACCGGGATTTTAAGAACGAAATAGGGACGGGGGACCAACCGGTAACCGGCCCAGGTTTCCGCCGGTAATTTTCCCAGTTCAACTTCAAACTCGGAATTTTCCAGGGCAGCAAAAACCAGGTCACCCAGTAACCGGTGGGCGGTTTCGGGGTCGCCGGCCCAGGTCGTTACCAGGTAGTTCAGGCCGATTTGCAATCCCTGTTTGATGTTGTCGTAGGTTGGGGGTTTCTGTTCCAGGCTCATCAGGTAGAGGCTAACGCCCTGGCCAGTGCCACCTTCCTGGGGTGCAGCCAACTCAATACTGGTGCCGGGTAGAATTTTACCTACCCAATCTTTAAGGTATTGGTCGGCCTGCTCAAACATTTTCAACCTCCAACAAACCTACCAGGAGGGGTTAAGCCTGTCCTTTTAACGAGAACTTTTTATTTTATTTGAAACCTTGACCGGCGAGATAACCGGATTGGAACCCTATAAGGAATTGTCCGGTTGCAATAAAGTGAACGGAGATTTGGAACTTTTTCACGAGTAGTTTAGCCAGGTTTTACCCCTCTCAACCATTTTAAACCGGGTGTTAAACAGCCAATCCGGCATCATATAGCAAAGAAACCCCGGTTTAGCCGGGTAAACAGGGGTCGGGATTTAGTTGAATAGCTTGAAATTTGCCGAAAGACCTGGGATTTTAGAAAAAATTCTAACACCAGGCAGGTTTAGAAACCACTTGTTAAAATGAATTTTGCGTGATAAAAATACCGGGTCATTTTGAATATAACCCCAAAATAACCAATAGTCAACCTTTTTCAACAATTTAATTAAAAGAGGTTGTGACTAAGTTAAGAATTAATTTGGAAACACAATTACTTCACATATCTAACTTTTCGTAGTAATTCTCTGCCCCAATTTTTATGACATCGCTGGCCCAATCTCCCTCATAAACCGAATTCGGTCCCTGGGTGGGGTCATTCAAACTCCAGGCTTGTCGTTTGTAGGTCCAGTTGGCGGGCTGCAAGCGGTGAGCTTCCCGGAACTGGATGATGGCTTCTTCTACCCTGTCTTCGCGGTAGAGATATTGCCCCAGTTCAAAATGGGCGGCAGCCTGGGCTTCCTCTAAGGGCCGGGGACGGCTCCGCTCAATCACTTCATCCGGGCTTAAGGCATAGCGGCTTGCCGCGCCCTTGCTGACCCAGTCGCGCAAGGCTGCTATATATTTTTCCGCTTCTATGCGAATTTGTTTTGGCAGGCGCATCCTGGCGGCTAATTCCGGCGGGGTGTCGGCAGGAATTTCCCGGTCGAGAAAAGAGGGCCGTCTTGGATAAGCTGTTTCGGGTGGACGGACAATCTGGCCTTCCTCGTTTATCCAGACCCCGCTTGGCACGTTCACGATGCCAAAAAGTTCGTCCAGTTGATGGGCCTGGTCAAGCAGCGAGGGATGGGTCGAGTTAGCGGCTTCAATAAAGGGACGGGCTGCGGCCACACCCCCGGTATCGAGGGCTACCGTAACAATTTCCAGGCCCTGGGGATGGAGTTCTTCACGCAATTGCTGCCACACGGGCAGGTCAAAACGGCACCCTCACCAGGAGGCCCAGGCCACCAGCAGGACTTTTTGCCCGCGCAATTCGGAAAGTTGAAAATCGCGGTTGTTGACAAGGTCGGGCAACAGAAAATCAGGAGCATATGCGGTGGCGAGAGCTTTGCCACCGCCCTGTGGACCCAACGCCCACAAATTATTCTCCCCGGCCCGGACCAGCGGCATGTTAAGACGCCGGGCCAGTAGTTCTACCTTTACCTGGCCCTGGTGGGTATAAATGTCTTCCGGTAGGGGAATACAAACATCACCTTTACAAGCGCCCTGCGGCTTTAGCTCCCAACCGGTTTGGTCGAGCAGTTCCCGGGGGCTTATTTCCAGACTCTTTACAATCATTATATTAAATTAGCCTCTTATTCTAATATCTCCAATATCCCAGGTAGCAAGAGTACCACCCAACAAAAATGAGCATTTTTATATTGTGAAGGTTTTTTTGTGAAAGCGCAATTTTTCTCCTGTATGATGAGGATATGTCGGGTGCAAGCCTCACCAGGATTTTTGCCCGGCGATACAAATCGCTTCGCCGGGCAAGCGCAACAGGCCATCCGGTGAAATATAACGCTGGCGGGCCGTTTCCTCGACAGCCTGCCAGAGACAATTTTGCTGGTCGGGTGACAGGGAGGCTAACTTTGTGGTCAGGTTCGGGGAGACCGCTTGCAGGTAGCGGGTGTAGGTTGGGGCATCGGCAAAGGTGGTGGTCAGGGTGATGGTTTCGCTATGGATTTTGGTAAATCCCGCCTGCCCGAAAGCGTGAACCAGGGCATGACGGTTGGCAAGGGTAAACGAGGCATCATCCGGTTGGGGGGGCAGGCGCAAGGTCCGGGCTATAACTGCCAGGGGTAAACTGATGAGCGGGACTTTTGGCGAAGCCGCCCAGACCGCAACCGCCAGCCAGGCCCCGGGTCGAAGGTAGCAGTGGACCCTTTCTAGCACCCCGACCATGTTGTCCACGAACATTAAACCCCAGCGGCACAGACCGGCATCGAAACTGTTTTCAGGAAAATTGAGGTCCTCGGCAGCCACTTGCAAAAAGGTGGTGTTGCGGAGACCCAGCCGTTCGGCCCGGTCTCGCGCAACTTCCAGCATCCCGCCGGACCGGTCAATACCCACCACCTCACCCTCCAGACCCACCCGGAGAGCGGCGCTGACTGCCGGTTCACCGACCCCTGTCGCAATATCGAGCACCCTGTTTCCTGCCATCACCCCCGCCAGGTCGAGCAGGCGGTCGGTAAGGGGTTGGGCGCCCTGCTCAAAGACCGGCCACCACTCCTGCCAACCCCGGACAGCTTTATCCCAGGCGTCCTGCTGTTGCGCCTTAAAAGCGGCAAGGCTGCGTGGTGATGCTCGCATAAGGCGCTCCTCTGGATAATCGTCCGCCTGGGAACGGCGCTCGGACTTACTTGACCGCGGTCAGGTTCACCGGGATAGTGGCAATTTGGCTCTTTTCACCCAGTTGCAAGGTGGCTGCCTGGGCACTATCCGGTATCAGAAAGATAATAGTGCTATCGGTAGTCTTATCGAGGTAACCAGTTTGAAGGGGTATATCGGTGGTATCGGGAGCCTGGGGCGTACCATCAATTATTAACCGGAAGTTGTCATCCCCTATGTAAGCCCCATTAGGAGCGTGCGAGGTTATGGTAATGGTCATAATAAGGTAGCGCTGGCCGGTCGGGGCGCGGTTACCATGCGCGTCGAGGTCAAGTTTGGCGTCTTTGAGAGTGTAGTCAACATCCGGGTTTTTGAGATTGAGGATGCCGGTAGCACTCAAATTCCTGGGATAAGCCGCTGCCGGAACCGCACCGTCAAGGGGGATGGTTACGGGTTCTTTTCCAACCTGACTGAGAGTAAGCTGGGCCTTACTCCAGGTGGCGTTAGCCGGGATATTATTAAAGGTGTAGGTCTGGTCCTGGGTATCTTGTTGTTTCACCCCAAAATCGAAGGGATTCTTATAGACCGAGCCGTCGGCCAGGGTTATTTGCAAAAGGACCGAATTTATTGAAATGTCCCGCGAGGAAGGGTTGGTAAAAGTCAATGTTAAATCAAGGTGGGCAGCGTCGGCCCGGTAGCGCGGCGGGTTCGACAGAACCTGGTTAGAAATTTGACCTTTTTTGACGGTTATTTTTAGCCCTGCATAATTAAAACTGCGGACCGGCGTAGTCGCTAAATCAAGTTGAATCGGTTTAACCTGTTCGGATGTACCGACAGTACCGCTCTGGCCGCTGATAGCGCCGATGGTCCCAGAACCATCCGAAACCGCCGTTGCCGCCGAATCAATCGCATGAGAAGCTAACGACGAAACAATTAAAGATATGATAAGGCACCCGGCAACAGCCACAATCGGAATAGCCAGTAAAAAGATAGCCCAGACCGGAAAACCACTTTTTTTGACCGGTTGCGCCGGGGGATAATAACCCGGTTGCTGAGGGTAGCCCTGCGGCGGGTAATTCGGCTGCTGGGAATACCCCTGGCCCGGTTGCTGGTAAGGGGTACCGGTGTTCTGGTAGGGCGGTTGCCCGTAGCCGTTCTGGGTTTGCCCGTAACCATTATCCTGGTAAGGGGATTGGCCGCCATAACCGTTGTTCTGATTAGGTTGCCCATAATTCGATTGGTGGGGGTCTTGCTGTTGCTGGGTCATTATTTTCGCTCCTGCCGGGTTTCAATCCGGTGACTAACACTCGACATATCACGTTATAATAGGTAACAAAGAATTAAATTTGCGCCAATAAAAAATATAAGGTTTTGTTAAGGCTTTTTTAACTGCTTTATAACGATTTGTTTTTCTAAAGAATTAGCGCATGCAACATAACAACGCAGCCTCTGCCCAGGGTCTAAACCAAGGTACAAACCAGGGCCTAAATGAACCCGCCAGTTTAGCCGTTTTTCGAAAAAAGGTCCGTGATTATCGCAAACAGGCCGGGCATAACCAGAACGAACTGGCCGCCAACCTGGGGCTCCACCCGGTCGTGCTGAGTAACAAATTAAATGGCACCAATGATGCTTACCTGACTAACCCCGAAATAAAGCTAATCGTGCTGACTCTCGCGGAGTGGCAGGCCCTTACTACGATGGCCGAAGCGACCGAACTACTGGCGCTCGGCGGTCTTTCCGCGGCAAGTCTTAACCCGACCGAATGGCACAGGGCACCCTTAAACAAACTCGAAGAGTCCAGGCCGATTCAAGGCAACACCCTACCAGTAGAGGCGGCTAAAGAGCCTGTAGTCACGCCCATCGCACCCGGACCGCCCGCCAGTAATTTACCGATGCAGGATTCAGCGCTGGTCGGGCGCAAAAGCCACCTAACCAATCTCCAAAAGCTGCTTAGGCAAGAGGGGGTTCGGCTGGTGACCCTGACCGGGCCGGGCGGTATTGGCAAAAGCAGGTTGGCTTTGCAGTTAGCCTACGAATTACAAACCGTCTTTAAGGATGGCGTCTGGTGGGTAGACCTGGCCCCCATAACCGACCCGACCCTGGTTCCTCGCGCCCTGATGGATACCCTCGAACTGCAAGAGCCACACGGCAATACCCGCCCCCTGGTCCAGACCGTGGCCGAATACCTGCGTGATAAACAAAGCTTGCTTGTCCTGGATAATTTTGAACAGGTGATGGGCGCAACCCAGGTCCTGAAAAGCCTGATGGAAAAGGCTCGCCAACTCCGTCTATTGGTGACGAGCCGCCAGGTGCTGCGGCTGCGCGGCGAACACGAATTTGACGTGCCACCTCTCAGCCTGCCCGGCCAGGAGGACGCCGGGAACTTCCAAAAGATTGCCCGGAGCGAAGCCATTTCCTTTTTTGTCCAGCGGGCCCAGGCGGTCCGGCCAGATTTCGAATTATTGCCCGAAAACAGCGCTGCTATCACAGAAATCTGTACCCGTCTTGACGGGATGCCCCTGGCAATCGAACTGGCGGTCCCGCGTCTGAAACTGCTCACCGCCCAGGCTTTGCTGGCCCGCCTCAAAGGTACGGACGGCCAGACCACCAGTCTCCAACTCTTGACCCGTGGCACGGTGGATACCTCAGAGCGGCACCGGACTATTCGCAACACGATTGAATGGAGTTATCAGGCACTCGAAGATGCCGACCGGAAACTTTTCCGCCAGTTGAGCGTTTTCGAGACCCCTTTCCGGGTGGATACCGTCGAGGCAGTCCTCACCGACGAAACAACTCTATCGGCGGTTTCGATACTAGATGGATTGGCCGCCCTGCTCGACCACAGTCTTTTACGGCGGGCCTCTCAGCATCTCGAAGAACGGTTTGTCTATCTCGAAACAATCAAAGAATTCGCCCGCGAAAAAATGGCCGAAACCGGCGAGGAAACCCTGGTCCGGCAGCGTCATGCCGCCTACTACACCGAACTGGCCGAAATCGTTGAGCGCGAACAGGGCGGCCCCAACGCGGTCGCCTGGTACGAACGGCTCGAAACCGAGCAGGCCGACATCCGGGCTGCCCTGACCTGGCTTCTGAAGGAACCTGCCAATTCTGAGCAAGCCTTGCGCCTGAGCGTGGGGTTAGGGCGGTTCTGGTTGCTCCACAACCATTTGACCGAGGGACAACACTGGCTCGACGCCACCCTGACCGCGACCGCACAGGCCCACTCCGAAGCTTCCCCGGCTCTCCGGGCCCGCGCCTTTCACCACCTGGGAGCGATGTTTTCCATGCAGGGTGACTACAACCGGGCGAAAAAACAATCTCAAACAGCCCTAGGGCTCTGGCGCGACCTCAACGATGACGCCGGGATTGCTCTTGCGCTCAACAATCTGGGCAATATCGCCAAAGAACAGGGTGAGTATGAGCGGGCTTTTACTTTTTACAGCGAAAGCCTGGAACGCAACCGCAAACTTGGAAATACGGCGGGAATGGCCATCGCTTTTAACAATCTCGGCACCGTTGCCCTCGAACAAAAGGATTACGAACAAGCCACGGACCTCTATAACCGCAGCCTGACCCTCAAACGCGAGGTCGGTTATACCCTGGGGATAGCCCGCTCTTTGATAAACCTGGGGTTCGTACTGGTACTAAAAGGGGCTTACGAGCAAGCTTTGCCGCTCTACGAAGAAGCGATGGCCCTTTTCACCGAACTGGGCGACCGGGATGGGCTGGGATTCTGCTCGTTTAATATCGGGGAAATTGCCTTATATCAGAAGGATTTTTCAAGCGCAAAATCCTGGCTGAAACGTAGTCTGCGGATTATGTGGGAGATTGACAATCGCTCGACCCTGCCACGCTGTCTCGAAGGGCTGGCCCAGGTCGCTCTAGCAGAAGGAGAAGCGAAACAGGCCGTCCTATTGTTAGGTAGCGCCGCAGCCCTACGCGAGAACCTTGAGATGCGAATCCCGACCACCGAGGAAAGCCGTTACAATGAGGTGGTTCGGGCGGCCCGCGAAAGCCTGGATGAAACTACCTTCGAAAAATGCTGGCACCAGGGGAAGACACAGCCCCTGGCCCAGGTAATCGCTTTTGAGCTTACCGAGAATTAGCAAGAGGTTTATTTATAACTTGCATCTCCGCCGAATCAAGGACGATTTTGTATTGACTAATTTGAATGGTTAGCATATACTAAGATTGGCTGATAATCACCAACCAGGCTTGTCTGAATATAAATTATCCAATAAAATTAAAAAATAACTCTCCTGACCTTTTTCTGATTGGAAAAGGTTTTACTTTCCTTTACAAGGAGAAAATCAGAAATGTTTAATAGTCCTTTGCTGAAGCTAACCAGGGGCTACCGTCTCCAAATCGCCGGGCTAGTCGTGCTGGGTCTACTGGTAACAACTACCTATGTGGCCCAGGCCCTGCTCGTCGCCCAGGTTTTGACCACCATCCTGAACGGCCAGGATTGGGGAGGCGTCATGGTGCCGCTTGTGCTAATCCTGGTGCTGATTGCGGTGCGGGCCGGGTTGGTCTGGCTACGGGAGGTCGCCTCCAAAACTATGGTCGAAAATATCAAGGCAGCCGTGCGCCAGGAGGTATTCGCGCATCTGCTCGACCTCGGTCCCGGCTACATGCAGGGAAACCGGACCGGCGAGGTTCAGCCGGTGCTGGTGGATAAAATCGAAGCCCTGGACGGTTACCTGGCGAGTTACCTGCCCCAGGTCTTTATCACCCTGCTTGGTTCCCTTGCCATTGGAGTCTATTTGCTGACCATTGACTGGCTGGTGGGGCTGGTGGTTTTCGCCTTCATGCCAGTGGTTTTGCTCTCTCAAAACTGGTCTAAACTGGTCCAGGGAGAAAAAGGCCGGGCTGTCTTTGCCGCTTTTGGTTCACTCAAGGGCGATTTTATAGACAATATCCAGGGCATGACAACCCTTAAAGCCTTTGGGGCCAGCCAGCAGCAGGGCGAATTTCTAAAGAAGAAATCCCACCGCCTATACAAAGCCACCATCAGCAACCTGACCGTCTCGACCTGGGGCAGCAGCATTATGGGGCTGGCTATTAGCGGCGGCACCGCCCTGGTAATCGGCATTGGGGCGCTCCACCTGGCTGCCGGGCAACTGGCGCTCTCCCAGCTTATGATAATTTTATTCCTCAGTAGCGAAGCCTTCCGGCCCGTGACCGACCTCGCCCGCTACTGGCACGCCAGCTATTCGGCGGCGGCTGCTTACGACAGTATTCAGGAATTTATGGGAACCGCGCCCGATGTCAATCCGGGTATCGCGCCCGTGGTGCCCCAGTCTTTACCGGGCCAGCCCGAAATCTCTTTCAAACAGGTGCGTTTTAGCTACCAGGGCGGTCACCGGACGGCCTTGCAAAATTTGTCCTTCGAGGTGGGGCCGGGCGAAACCGTGGCCCTGGTAGGACGGAGCGGGGCCGGAAAGAGTACCGTTGTTTCCCTGCTACTCCGTTTCTTCGACCCGCAATCCGGCGAAATTACCCTGGGCGGTAAGAGCATCAAAGATTACGACCTGGCAACCCTGCGTTCGATGTTGACGGTCGTGGCCCAGGACACCTACCTGTTCTACGGCACTATCGCTGACAATCTACGGATGGCTAAACCCGACGCGACCCAGTCCGAACTCGAAACCGCCGCCCGCGCCGCCAACGCCCACGACTTTATAATGGCCCGGTCTGAAGGCTATAACACCATGATTGGTGAGCGCGGGGCCAAGCTTTCCGGTGGGGAGAGACAGCGTCTGGCAATTGCCCGCGCCCTGCTCAAAAATGCCCCGGTCCTGATACTTGATGAAGCTACATCGAGCGTAGATGGGGCCAGCGAAGCGGCCATTCAACAAGCCCTCGAACGCCTGATAGCAGGGCGCACCACTATTTTAATCGCCCACCGGCTTTCGACCGTCATCAAGGCTGACCGGATTGTGGTTTTGGAGAATGGAGCCGCCGTGGAAACCGGTCGCCACAGCGAACTACTCGACCGGCGCAACGCCTATGCCCGCCTGGTCGCGGCCCAACAGGAGATGGTCTAGCTATGCAACATACACATAGTCACGCGCCCACCCATTCTCATAGTGAGTTTGAAGAAATTCATTCCCACCAGCATCCCGGAACAACCCCTCAGGCCGGGATGTGGCGGTTGATAGGTGATATGCGCTCTCACTGGGGCGGCCTGATTTTCACCCTGTTTTGCGGGCTGGCCAACCATGCCATGTCCATCGGCTCGGCGGTGCTGGGGGCTTATATGGTCGGTAAGGCCGCTACGGGCACCCCGGTCAACGACCTCTGGCCGGATTTCTGGTGGTTGATAGCCCTGGTAATCGGGCGGACCGTCGCCGCCTGGCTGGAAAACCTTTATTCCCATATCGTGGCTTTCTCAATCCTGGGTGAAATGCGTTTGAAAATGTACCGGGCGCTGGAACGTTTGGCCCCTGGCTACCTGGGCGGGCGCCGTTCGGGTGACATCGCCGCCTCGACCATGGATGACGTGGAAGTGTTGGAACTGTTTTTCGCGCACACAGCCAGCCCGATGGTAGTGGCCCTGGTGGTGCCATTTGGAGCGCTGGTCGGCATGGCCCTGGTCCATCCTCTCCTACCGCTTGTGTTGCTGCCCTGGGTGGTACTGGTTGCCTTGATTCCTATGTGGCTGGGTAAACGAGCCGAACAACAGGGGCAGGTGGTCCGGGGTAAACTGGGCGAACTCGCCGCTGAACTGGTTGATAGTATCCAGGGATTGAGAGAAATCGTGGTCTTCGGACAACAGAAGGCCCAGGTAAACAAACTAGGCTTACACGCCCGGCAATTTCAGAAAGCCCAAATCAGTTACGGGCAACGTTCAGGGTTAGAAGCCGCCGCTACGATTGCCCTGACCGCCCTTGGCAGCGTCAGTGTGTTAGCGCTGGCGGCGTGGCTGGTCGCGCAAGGAAGTCTCTCGCGGTCGCTCTACCCGGTAGCGGTGGTCCTGGCCGGGGCCTCGTTTGCCCCGGTGCTGGGCCTGACCGATACGGCCCGCAATTTCGGGCTGGTCAAGGCCGCCGTCCGGCGCGTCTTTACCATCCTGGACGAGCCATCCCTCACCGTAGACCGGGTTGACCATGCTCCAACAGGGGTAATTGAACCGGCTATCCGCTTCGAGCAGGTCGGTTTTCACTACGGGCCGGACCTGCCTAACGCCCTGGAGGACCTTTCTTTTGAAATCGCCGAAGGTGAAACGGTGGCCCTGGTCGGGCATAGCGGGGCCGGGAAATCGACCTGTATCAATTTATTGTTCCGTTTCTGGGACGTAACCGAAGGCCGGATTACCCTGGGTGGTCACGACTTGCGCGATTTTCCCCAGTCCGACCTGCGAAACCGGATGGCCCTGATGCCCCAGGACATCTACCTTTTCAACATGTCGGTCCGCGATAACATCAGGCTGGGCCAGCCATCTGCCACCGACGAAGATGTCGAAAAAGCGGCCCGGACCGCCCAGGCTCACGACTTTATCGCGGCCCTGCCCCAGGGTTACGATACAATCTGCGGTGAGCGGGCCATCCAATTGAGTGGCGGCCAACGCCAGCGCATCGCGATTGCCCGCGCCCTCCTGAAGAATGCCCCGATTCTGGTTATGGACGAAGCCGTGTCCAACCTCGATACCGAAAGCGAACGGGCCTTCCAGGTAGGTCTGGCCCAACTGCTCAAAGGGCGCACGACCCTGCTGATTGCCCACCGCCTTTCAACCATTCGGTCCGCCGACCGGATTGTGGTACTGAAAGATGGGCGCGTGGCTGAAAGCGGTACCCACGGTGAGTTGTTAGCAAAGGGTGGAGTTTACGCTCAATTAATCGCTTCACAACAACAACGTGACGCTTTGTTACCGGATTAACAGGTATTTAAAAAGCTCCTTTTGAGATAAATCCTTAAAAAGGGGCTTTTTTAATTTTATATGAAACAAAACTTTAGCCTGTGTTGTCAAAAGCATAGACCCGGTTAACCGTCAGGAGGTAGGTTAAAGGCCCCAGGCTAAAGAGGGTTTAGCAGTTCTTTTATTTAAGTTTCGCCCTCCACTCCCGTTCAACAAATTTTTTAGGTTCCAGGCCATGTTTTTATGAAATGGTAAATTTCTTGTTCCCAAAATTTGGAAAGGATTAAAAATAATGTTAGAAACTAAACCCGTCAGTCCCGTCCTTCCCCTGAAGCTAACAACCGAGACCAGGATGCGCTTTAGCCTTCTTAAGCTTCTCAAACAATCTTTCAGGACCAACCGTCTCCTTACCCTGTTTGGGCTAATGATGATAATTTCGTTGGGGGCCAGCATCACAGGTCTGCTAATTGACCACCGAACCCTTTTAGGAGTACCAATCTGGGATAAACCTATCAAATTCAGTATCTCGCTGGCCCTGTATGGTTTCTCTTTAATCTGGATTCTCAGCTACTTGAAGGGTCATCCCAGGATAATTGCCGTAGTTTCGACAATTACCAGCGTGGCTTTCCTGGCTGAAATGGTTATCATTATTATCCAGGTAATTCGGGGAGTAAGCAGCCATTTTAATGTCGCCACCTCTTTTGACGGCGCCATGTTCGGCATGATGGGTATGTTTATCATGGTTTTCTGGTTTGCCAATTTCGTGGCGGCAATTTATCTGCTTTTCCAGCCCTTTGATGACCCGGCTTTTGCCTGGTCGTTGCGGCTGGCTCTTATTCTGACCCTGGCCGGTGCGGCCCTGGGTTTCCTGATGACGACGCAACATACACCCGAACAGCAACTCGCGCTGGACCTTCACCAGAAATTAACCTCAAACGGCGGGCACAGCATTGGGGTAAACGATGGCGGTCCGGGGTTACCCTTCCTGGGTTGGAGCACGGTCGGGGGCGACTTGCGGATACCCCATTTTATCGGTTTACATGCCCTCCAAATAATACCCCTGCTGGGTTGGTTTATCCTGCGGTACACCCGCACCGGGTTTAGCAAGGCTCACCGGGTCGCTCTGGTCTGGTTGGCCGGGCTTGGTTATGGCGGGTTAATTGCGCTCTTTACCTGGCAAGCCCTGCGAGGTCAATCTATCATTGCGCCTGACGCTCTGACGCTGGGCAGTTTCGCCGCCCTGGTTGGTGGTGTCAGTCTTATCGGAGGCGGCATCATCTTGCACGCCCGCCGCCAAGAGCGGCGAAACTAAACTTATGGTGAATTTCAACCCTGAATAAACCAAGGGTCAGGTTTTAAAACCCTCAAAACCAAAAATACCCCGGTTATTGGCCTGGGTATTTTTGGTTTATAAGCACCTTCAAATTGGAAAAACGTTTCAGGTTACTATTTTTTGGCTAAATCTGGTCGGGAACATAAGAGTAAGGGTGGTTGGGATTTTGTTATAATTGGGGTTATACTGCAAACTATATTCAGTTTAAGAGCAAGCCATGTCCATACCCATTTTAGCCACCAAACTTTATATCCCGCCTCAGCCTATCAAAGCGGTGTCCCGGCCCCGCCTGATTGAGCGGCTAAACCAGGGTTTGCAACGTAATGCCAGGTTAACTCTTGTCTCGGCCCAGGCGGGTTCCGGCAAAACTACCCTCGTTACCGAATGGCTGGCCGTTTGTGGGCGTCCGAGCGCCTGGCTCTCGCTGGATGAAGGGGATAGCGACCCAATCCGTTTCCTGGTTTACCTGGTGGCCGCTTTGCAAAGGGTGGCTCCCAAAATCGGGGAAGGGGTGATGGAGGTGCTCCAATCCTCCCAACCGCCGCCCGTTGAAACGGTTTTGACCGGCCTCCTCAATGAAATCAGCGGTCTCCCGGAAAAATTCTTCCTGGTCCTTGACGATTACCATGTTATCGAGGGCAGCGAGGTGGATAAGGCCCTCACCTTTTTGCTCGACCACCTCCCACCACAGATGCATCTCATCATCACCACGCGAGAAGACCCTCAGCTACCGCTGCCCCGTTTAAGGGTGCGAGGCCAGTTGGTCGAGGTCCGGGCTATTGATTTGCGTTTTTCTATCAACGAAGCCGCTGAATTTCTAAACGAGGTGATGGGCCTGGACCTCTCCGCCGAAAATCTCGCTACCCTGGAAGACCGCACCGAAGGCTGGATTGCCGGGTTGCAGTTAGCAGCCCTTTCCATGCAGGGCCAGCAGGATGTGGCCGGGTTCATCCGGGCTTTCGCGGGAGACCACCGCTATATCGTAGACTACCTGATGGAAGAAGTTTTGCAGCATCTGCCTCCACACGTCCGCATTTTTTTACTCCAAACCTCTATTCTAACTCGGTTAAACGGTTCGCTGTGCGAGGCTGTCACCGGCCAAGCGGAAGGGAGTGCTCGGTTGGAAGCCCTCGAACGCGGTAATTTTTTTATCGTTGGGCTGGACGACAAACGCCAGTGGTATCGCTACCACCATCTCTTTGCCGAGGTCCTCTATACTCATTTAAGGGCCGAATTCCCCGACCAGGTAGCCGGTCTGCACCGGCGCGCCAGCGAATGGTTCGAACAAAACGGTTTCACCGCCGAGGCAATCCGGCATGCCCTGGCAGCCAGCGATTACGCGCGAGTGGCAGACCTGGCCGAACGAGCCTTAGTGGTGATGCGGAGCAGCAGACAGGCAACCACCATGCTGGGCTGGCTCAAGGCCCTTCCTGACGAGGTGTTGCGGGACAGGCCGGTGCTAAAGGTTGGATATGCCTGGGCCTTACTATCTTGCGGCGAACTTGATAAGGTGGAAGCCCAATTGCATGAGGCCGAACAACTGCTATCCCCGGCAGAGGAAGGGCCAGATACCCCGGCGGCTGAAGCCTCACTGGGACAAAATCGGAAAATTGTCGTAATGGACCAGGCCGAACTTCTAAGAGTACCGGGCGCGATAGCTATCTACCGGGCGGCAATGTCCCAGGCGCGGGGAGAGGTAGCCGGAACGATAAAATACGCCCGCCAGGCGCTCGAACTTTCAGCCGAGGAAGACCATCTGCTCCAGGGCGCGGCCACCGGGCTGCTGGGGCTGGCCTACTGGACGAGCGGCGAATTAGAAAAAGCCTACCGGACCTATGCCGAGGGTATGGTGAGGGTACAGGCAGCCGGGAATATATCTGACACAATTAGCGGGGCTATCGCCCGCGCGGATATTCGGATTGCCCAGGGGCGTCTCCACGAAGCAATGCAAATCTACGAGCAGGGTTTACAACTTTCAAGGGAGCAAGGCGAAACCATCTTACAGGGAATGGCCGATCTTTATGTCGGAATGAGCGAACTAAAGCGGGAATATAACGAATTGGAGGCGGCTAACCAACTCTTACACCAGAGCAAGGAACTGAATGAGCCGAGGGGTTTGCCGTATAACCGTTCGCGCTGGTGTGTGGCGATGGCCCGGATTCGGGAGGCCCAGGGCGACCTGGCGGGATCGCTCGACCTGCTGACCGAAGCCGAACGGCTCTTTACCGGCGACCTTTTCCCAAATGTGCGCCCCGTACACTCTGTTATTGCCCGGCTATGGATTCGGCAGGGAAAATTAGGTGAAGCCGCCAACTGGGCCAATGCCCAGGAACTGGCTGTCGGGAACGAACTGAGCTATTTACGGGAGTTTGAATACATCACCCTGGCCCGGCTGCTCCTGGCCCGGTATCGCAGTGATACCTCGGAAAAACAGTCCCTTCTTGAGGCAGTGGGACTTTTGGGCCGTCTCCTGAAAACGGCCCAGGCCGGGGACAGGACCGGTAGCATCATAGAAACCCTGTTGCTCCTGGCCCTGGCCCGCCAGCAACAGGGTGACCTCAAAACTGCCCTGGTGGACCTTGAACAGGCCCTTACCCTGGCCGAACCGGAGGGTTACGTGCGTATCTTTGTGGACGAAGGTCTTCCGATGATGCAATTGCTACAGGAAACCGCCAAATCGAGGCCAGGTCCAACCGCGACCTTTGCCAGGCACCTGCTTTCAAATATGGGATCCCCGGAGGACACCGCCCCTGTTAAACAGGATTTAATCGAACCGCTTTCAGAACGCGAATTGCAGGTCTTGCGACTGCTTGGCAGTGACTTGAGCGGCCCGGAAATAGCCCGCCACCTGATAGTTTCGCTGAATACCTTAAACACCCATATAAAGAATATCTATACCAAACTTGAGGTCAATAATCGCCGGACCGCCGTCCACCGGGCCAGAGAACTCCACCTCCTGTAACAAGAAATTTTCCCACCAGCCCCGGAAAGCCCCACCAAAACCTACCGGGACTTTTGTTTCCCCTAAGTAAATTTCTCAAGCAACAAATCACCATACCAATCACCATGTCTGGTGATGCCTGCTCACCATGCCGGCTGTTATTGTGTTATCGAGGACAACAACCACCCATTCAACGGTAAACCGAAACCTTGAATGGTCTGAAAATAACAATTAAAGTTACTTTTACAAAAGGAGATAAAAAGATGAGCAGCCTCAACCAGATTACATGCGGTAACGAAAAGCCCGCGAACCCAAACATTGCCGCGAATTTTCTCCGGGGGACCGGGTTAGCCGCTGTGGTGGCCGGGGTAATCTTCATCGGTATTCAGCCAATCCATCCCGCCGACATGGTTTCGTCGGTCAACACCACCGCCTGGGCCATCATTACCACTTTGAAGACCGCCATGTGTTTTCTGTTCCTGCTCGGCATCGGTGGAATTTATGCCCGCCAAATCAACCGGGCCGGGTGGCTTGGCCTGGTAGGATTTCTCCTGCTCAGCCTTTCCTGGTGGCTCCAGACCGCTTTCGTCTTTGCTGAGACCTTTATCTTTCCACCCCTGGCCAGGACCGCGCCGCAGTTTGTGGACGGGTTACTGGCCTTCATCAGCGGGCGGGCCATCGAGGGTGAGGTTAGCCTCGGCGCTCTCCCGACCATTTATTCGGTCATGGGGATATTCTATATGCTCGGCGGGTTGCTTTTGGGGGTCGCCACGGTGCGAGCTAGAATCCTGCCCCGCTGGTCGGGTATCCTGCTGGCCGTCGCAGCTACTTTGACACCCCTGGCGGCCATGCTCCCGCACCAGTATCAGCGGTACGCGGCAGTACCGGTTGGGCTTGCGCTGGCCTGGATGGGCCTCGCGGTCTGGCTGGAACGGCGCACTCACGCGACTAGCCCGGTTATCGACCAGGGAACCACCCAAACTCGCCAGGCCGTAACCGAGTAAGCTTGTTTGAATTATACGGGGACAGGCGTCAGAGCTGGCGGTTGTCCCCGTATTAAGTGTGGGGCAATTAGCGAAAGGATTTCAGATTATGGCAAATACACAAAACCGGCAAGCCGAGATGGGTCTGCCGGTAATCTACCAAATCAGGATTAAAGGACACCTTGGTTTACAATGGAAAGACCGGTTTGACGGTTTGAACATCACCCTGGAAGATAACGGCGATACGTTGTTGACCGGCCCGTTAGGTGACCAGGCAGCCCTGCATGGTCTCCTTAAAAAAGTGCGTGACCTGGGTCTGCCTTTACTTTCGGTCAATCCCATCGAACCGGTTGACTAACCTGACAGATAGCCTGCCAGGAAAAACCGGACAAGGCGCACTAATTCGGGTTAGCCAGGGTAGGCGGCAGATAGCGCCTGGGACGACTCTTGGACCTGATTAAGTCACAGATAATGGCGGCCTGTTCCAACTCCAATCCGCCAAAGAAGGGCAGGCACAAAACCTCCTGGACTACCCGGTTGGCTATCGGCAAATTCGATAAATCCGCCGAAGGCAAATTTTTATAATCGGGATAGCTGCTACACAAAGGGTAAAAATATTTGCGGGTATATACGTTGTGTCTCTTAAGTTCGAGATATAAATCATCCCGCGAAAGCCCGTACAGGTTTTCGTCTATCCGGATGGTAAAATATTGCAGACTGGGCCGTGCCCCCGGCAAGTCCTGTTGTAAGGTCAGACCCGGAACATCGCCCAGCCCGGCATAATAGATGTCCCGGATAGCCCACCGTTTGCGACGTTCTTCTTCCAGGTAATCCAGTACCAGCAGCCCCAGGGCGGCTTGAAGCTCGTTCAGCTTACCATTTATCCCCTGTCCAACCACTTCTTCTTCATTTTTTATTCCGAAATTGCGGAAAAGTTCAACTTTTTGCCTGTAATTCCTGTCAGGATAGACCAACGCCCCGCCTTCGACCGTATGGAAAAGTTTGGTGGCGTGAAAACTGAACATCGAAAAATCGCCAAAAGAGCCGATACTTGTCCCGTCAATCTCGACCCCAAAAGCGTGGGCGGCATCGTAGATAACCTTTAACTCATATTTTCGGGCGATTTCCTGGATAGCAAATACATCACAGGGGGTTCCGAAAACGTGGACACCCAGGATAGCCCTGGTCCGGGAAGTAATTGCGGCCTCAATTCGGGCCGGGTCGAGGTTTAAGGTCAGGGGGTCAATATCGGCAAAGACCGGGGTCAACCCGGCCATGGCCGCCACGTGGGTAGTGGCGGGGAAGGTAAAAGGGGTGGTAATCACTTCTCCCTCAAGTTGAAGGGCCTTAAAAGCGGCCATGAGAGCGGTTGTCCCGTTATTAAACAGGGAAAGCGCCGGGACTTTGAGGGTTTCAAGCAGCCTGCCTTCCAGGCTTAAAAGTTGTGGCCCATTATTGGTAAGCCATTGCAAATCCCAGATTTCTTTGAGCTTTTCGGTTACCCTTTCCAGGGGTGGTAAGACCGGGCGTGTGACGTAGATAGGCGTATCAAAACGGACGGTTTCAATATTTTGTAGATTTGTCATTTTTTTACCAGTCGCTATTTATTTTTACTTTTCGCCAGATTGCGTTATCCAATTCGCCGGAGGTTGAGATGATATTATTTTGGTCGGGACCCCGACCGCGGTTACTCGGTCAGGAATATCCCGGATAACCACGCTGCCCGCTCCAATAACAGACCATTTTCCAACCTGTTTTCCTTCGATAACCACACTTCCAATTCCCATAAAACAACCTTCCCCCAAACGGACCCTTCCGGCCAGGTGTACTCCCGGTGAAAGGGTGGCAAAATCATCCAAAACTGTATCGTGGGATATGCTGCAAGCTAAATTGACATGGGTATGGTCGCCCAATCGGACCTGGCTGGTAAGAACACATCCCGCCTCGACAATAACTCCCCATCCTAACCGCACCGAGGAGGAGATTACCGCACCTGGATGAATTACATTACCAAATTCAATATTGTAGCGGGCCGCTCTTTCCACCAACCGGTAGCGCAAGACCGGTGAGCCAACCGCTCCCACCGCCACAACCTCACCCGCCCGACCCGCAAACCAATCGAAATCGCCCAGGATGGGTAAACCGCTAACGAGAGCGCCGGGGGTGCCGTACCTGGCTTCAACAATGAATCCAAGGACCTTGTAATCGGCAGTTCCGGCCTGGTTAGCCGCTTCGACTGCCTCAAGGGTCTCCCTGGCATCCCCGCCCGAACCAATAATGACAAGGTTTTTGCTCAACGCAGGTATTCCTATTAAATTTGTGTGGGATTTGCTGGCGTTTTATTTTTTGAAGTGCAGTTAACCACCCCTTGCAACCGCAGGGGTGGGTCAAATCAAGTGATTATTTTCGCTGGTCTAAATTAACCCCGGTAAGGCTCCAGGATTAAATTTGCTCAATTCAACTATCAAACCCTGGTAAGGCTCCAGGATTAAATTTCGCCTTATCTTACCCTGGTAAGGCTCCAGGTTAAGGTTTGCCCGGTTTATCGGGCATAGGCGAAGTTAAAGATAGTCTAATGCGCGAAACCAACGGTGTAGCCACGCGAACTTTGTGTCATCTCAAAAATAAAAAGTGATACGCCAGAATTGGACTGGAAATATTATAGCAGAAACTTAAAAAGAAACCAGTTTTAAAGCGCCGGTTTATTTCGTTATTAGCGCCCCAATTTTTCAGCCAAAACCGATTGGATAAATTTTTTCGAAAATAGTTATTGATTTTAGCCATTTTGTATGCTAGAGTAGTTATTGAATGGATTAAATAAATCCAAAACGTACCTTTTCCAAACTGCCCATCCAAATTTTTCAAAAGTTACCGCTTTCTGGGAGAGCAATTTTAAAAGCCTAATTTATTGAATCGAATCAATAAACAATCTTTGTGCTATTTATTATTGAATCGAATCAATAAGCCTTATAAATTTATTGAATCGAATCAGTTAAAAGGTTTAAAACACTGAGGGCCAGGAAAATGAATAAAACCAAAACCATAGCCACGACCAAAGACGTTGCCAGGTTGGCAGGAGTTTCTCCAGCGACTGTCTCTTATGTTATCAACCAGCATCTTGAAGGTAGTCCCAAAATCAGCCCTGCAACCCAGAGCCGGGTCCTGGAAGCCATGGCGGAGTTAAACTATGTACCTAACCTGGCCGGACGCCACCTCCGCCGTAAACTGACCGAAAGAGTTTGCCTTTACCTCATGGACATTGGCCGTCCCTACGACAACAAACTGGTCCAGGATATACAAAAGGTCGCAGACGAACACAACAACTCTTTAATCATCATTACCGGCGATAACCCCGAACGACAGGCCCAGGTCCTAAAACAATTACACAGCCGCCTGGCTGATGGGGCCATCATAAAGGTGGAGAAAATCGAGCAGGCTGAAGTCCAGAACCTCGTCAAAGGTCAGATTCCCCTGGTTATTTTTAGTAACGACCTGACTCCAGACGGTTTTGACGTGGTGCAGACCAACGAAGCGGAAGCCTCCGCTGACGGGGTCCGCTACCTCATTGAGAAAGGCCATCGCCGGATTGGGGCGATTGTCCACTACAACAATAATACCCGCCCTGACACCCGCCTGAATAGCTACCGGCAAACCCTGGCCGAACACGGGTTGCCGGTTGATGAAAGTATTATTCTCACCGGCGCCACCAGCAGTCAGGACGCCTATATCAGTGCCAAAAAGTTGCTGCAACACCCTGACCGGCCTACCGCCATCTTTGCCGCCGCCGACCGGGCCGCTATCAGTGCTATCTGGGCCATCCGGGATGCCGGGCTGCGCGTGCCGGAGGACGTGGCCGTTATCGGGGTCGGTAATGTGCCCGAAAGTCAGTACACCAGCCCACCCCTGACGACCGTTGGCCCGGTTTCAATGGACTTTACCGAGGTAGCCAATCTGCTTTTCAGCCGTATGCAAGACCCTTCCCTGGCAGGCCGCAAACACCTGGTCCGCTGGGAGGTGATACCACGCCGTTCCGCTTAGGATAGACCCTGCCGGTCAATATCCTGAGGAGTTGTATCCAGCATTAAGTGGAGAGATGAGTTAAGCCATCGCTTTTTAAGAGATAAATAGCGAGCTAAGTTTAAAACAAAGGAGTTTTCAATGAGCGACCAGAAGTCACCGGTCAATTCCGATGCTGCCGACCAGACTGCCGAAACCCTGTCGTTGCAAAAATCGCTAACCCGCCGCACTTTGCTAAAAATCGGCGGGACTATCGCTACCGCCGCTGTGGCTGCGCCAATCCTGGCGGCCTGCGGCGACGCGACCGCCACTACCGCCCCGGCCAGTACGACTGCTCCGGCTGCCGGGGCG
>MKTJ01000057.1:31210-155516 GCA_001898225.1 Chloroflexi bacterium 54-19 | reverse complement strand
GAAGTGCTACAACCGCCGCTGGGGCTTCCAACGCGTCCTCCTCGTCCGGGGGCGGCACCCTCCTGGTTTACTGGGGCACCGGCCACAACTATAAGTCCTACGAAGCGGTAAGGAACCAGTTCGAAAAGGATTTCCCTGGCTGGAAAATCCAGTGGGAGTTGTACCAGCAGGCCGATATGCACACCAAACTGCTGGCTAACTACGCCGCCGGGAATGTGCCAGACCTGGTAGAAGAACCGGGCGGGTGGATACCCGAATTCGGCTTGCAGGACAAAATCCTGCCCCTGACCTCCTACATTCAAAAAGATGGCAAGGCTATGGGCTTCCCGGACGATTGGCAGCCTTTCACGGTCAACCGGCTCACCCTCAACGGTGTGGTCTACGGGGTCCAGCTTCACCTGACCAATATTTTGCTTTTCTATAACAAAGATATGTTGAGTAAGGCCGGGTTCCAGAACCCGCCGACCAACTGGGACGAATTCCTGACCGTGGCGAAAGCCACCACCCAGGGTTCGACCTTTGGCTTCGCCCTTAACCAGGATTCGAGCTATGCCTGGCCCTGGTTCCTGCAAAACGGCGCGCACTGGTACGACCCCGACAAGAAAATCCTGGTAATGGACAGCCCCGAAGCGATTGAGGCGATGCAGTTCCAGGCCGACCTGATTTACAAGAGCAAAGTAGCCCCGATTCCTGTGGCGGCGGTCTCCTACGAAGGGCCGCAGAAGCTATTCTCAGCCAAACGGGCGGCCATGATTCTGACCGGACCCTGGGACCTCAAACCCATCAAAGACGGTAGCCCGGATATAAATCTTGGTATCGGCCAGGCCCTGACCCGTAAGACCCAGTCTACCTCGGCGGCGGGTACTTCGATGTTCATTCCCAAGGGAGCCAAAAACGCCGATATGGCCTGGGAATTCATGAAGCGAGTGACGGCCCTGGATGTGGAACTGGCGACCACCAAAGAAGCCAACATGACTATGCCGCGCATCACCTGGGGCCAGAACGCCGATGTCCAGTCTAACCCGACCATCGCGGGCTTTGCCAAGGGGTTATCCTATGCCAAGGATGCTTCGAGCGAACTGGGTCTGACCGGCAAACTGACCCAGATTCAACCCCTGTACAATAAGATGTACCAGGACGTGATTTACAAAAATACCCCGGCCAGCGACGCTTTGAAAGAGTTCGTTACCAACGGTAACAAGATTCTGGCCGGTCAGTAGGAAGTCCATTACCAGTCCGGGAGGCGAATTCTGATGAAAGTAGTCGTGTCGCAAGACAATACCGGGGCGGTAAGGAGGGTGCCAATGGGTCTGGCTAGTCGCCAGGCCCTCATCGCCTATATCTTTCTTTTCCCGGCGTTCATTTACTTTACGGTTTTTTTCTTTGTCCCTATCGTCATAGAATTCTGGTCGAGCCTGCACAGCGATGATACAGGCAACGCTTTTGTCTGGTTTGATAATTATGTCAAAGCGTTTGAGGACCAACGCTCCATCAATTCTTTCGTCTTGACCCTTGTCTTTGCAATCAGCGTGACCATCCTCAGCATGGTTTTTGGCCTTTTCCTGGCCCTCCTGCTCAACCAATCTTTCCGGGGCCGGACCATTTTGCGGACCATTCTGCTGATTCCCTACATGACCAGCGCCGTTATTGTAGGGCTGATGTGGCGCAATATTCTCGACCCTCTGGTAGGTATTCTGAATAAAGTCCTGATTGCAGTGGGCTTGCCGACCCAGGACTGGTTGAGCAATTATAAAGAGGCTTTGTGGGCTTTAGTAGGCATTACGGTCTGGCAGGCGATGGGTTATAACATGGTCTTGTTTCTGGCCGGGTTGCAGGGGATTCCCACCCTCTACCAGGAGGCCGCCAAGATTGATGGCGCAAACGCCTGGGGCCGTTTCCGGCACATAACCATCCCTCTACTCGCTCCGACCACTCTTTTTGTTTCGATTATCAGTGTGATTAGCAGTTTGCAGGCTTTTGCCCAGGCTTTCATTATCACGAACGGCGGCCCGGCGGAATCGACCCGGTTCTATGTTTTTCACGTCTTCAATGTCGCCTTTAGCGAGGGCAAGTTCGCCTATGCTTCCGCCCTGACCTTCCTGATGTTCCTGGCAATCCTGGTGCTGACCTTTATCCAGTTAAGGGTAAACCGAAATGGGGTGGAGTATTAAATGTTTAAGGAAAGTCTTTTTCCCGGTGCAAAACCGCTAACCTACCTGATATTGGGTATCCTGGCGCTGCTGGCGATCATGCCTTTTATATATATGGTGCTTCTTTCGTTACAGACCGAGGCCGAAACTTTTGCTGGTGACCCGGTCCTTATTCCGAGCGACCCCCAGTTTGGCAACTATCTCGACATCTGGCAGAAAGCTCCTTTTGCCCGTTTCTTCCTGAATAGTGCTATCGTGGCCGGGGTCATCACCCTGTCGCACCTCTTTTTCGACCCGCTGGCCGGGTACGTCTTTGCCAAGTTCCAGTTCCGTTTTAAGAATGTCTTCTTCCTGCTCATCCTGGGGACGCTCATGATACCTTTTTTCGTCAGGATGATACCGCTCTACAGCATGATGGCCGGGTTCGGCTGGCTCAACACCTACCAGGGCCTTATCACGCCCTTCCTGATGAGCGCTTACGGCATCTTTCTGATGCGGCAGTTTATCCAGCCCTTACCTTTCGAGTTGATTGACGCGGCCCGGATTGATGGCAGCAGCGAGTTTGGCATTTACGCCCGGATTATCCTGCCGCAGATAAAACCGGCCCTGGCAACCCTGGGTCTTTTCACCTTCGTGACCCACTGGGACGAATTTTTGTGGCCGCTAATTGTGGTCAATACCACCGAGATGCGGACCATGACCACCGGGTTGACCCTTTTCAACCAGGAGTATTATAACCAGTGGCAGTATATGGCCGCCGGTTCGACGGTCCTTTTCATCCCAATTCTGCTTTTGTTCCTGTTTACTCAGCGGTATTTTGTGGAAGGTATCGCCCTGACCGGCTTAAAATAGCGGCTAACCGCCGGGTATAGCCTCCGGTTGCCACCTCAAATTCTGGCAATCCGGCCCCATCAAGCCGGGATAATTGAGGCATAATATAATTTTAGAATCCTGAAAAAGAAAGCGTAGCAAATTGGCAAATCTAAAGTCATCGCAACGGTCTCCGAATGTCATTGTCTTTTTTACCGACCAGCAACGCTGGGATACCAGCGGTCTATACGGCAACCCGCTCGATTTGATGCCCAATTTCGACCGGATGGCAATACGCGGCACCCACCTGAACCTGACCTTTACCAACCAACCGGTCTGCGGCCCGGCCCGCGCCAGTATCCAGACCGGGCAATACCCGACCACCATCGGGGTCTGGAAAAATGCCATCAAATTGCCCGAAGACCGCCAAACCCTGGCCCACTATTTCAAACAGGGTGGCTATCAGACCGCTTATATCGGCAAATGGCACCTGGCCGCCGATATGGTCAACGGTGAAGGACCGGTCCCGGAAAACGAGCGAGGCGGTTACGAATACTGGCTGGCTTCCAACATTCTTGAATTTACGTCCCAACCCTACCACACCGTCATGTTCGATAACGAAAATCAACCGGTCAGTCTGCCTGGCTACCGGGTAGATGCAGTCATGGACTCGGCTATCCGCTATATCACCAATCACCGCCAGAAACCGTTTTTCCTCTACCTGTCTTTTCTCGAACCGCACCACCAGAACAACCAGGACGACTACCCGGCCCCTGAAGGCTACCGGGAACGCTACGAAGGGCGCTGGGTGCCTGCCGATCTGGCGGCTTTAGGGGGTAGCAGTCTTTACGGCAATATCGGCGGCTACTTTGGGATGGTCAAACGGCTGGACGAAGCGCTTGGCCGGATGCTCGATGCCCTCAAAAGCCTGGGAATCCTGGATAATACGATTGTCCTTTTTACCTCCGACCACGGCAATCACTTCAAGACCCGTAACTGGGAATACAAACGCTCCGGCCACGAAAGCTCAATTCGTATCCCGGCGGCCCTCACCGGGCCGGGCTTTACAGGTGGCGGCCAGGTCCAGCAGATGGTCAGCCATATTGATATTTTGCCTACCCTCCTGAATGCCGCCGGGCTGCCCATCCCTGAAGGAATGCCGGGCCGGGCCGTGACCCCGCTCAAACGCGATTTGATGGAAGATTGGCCGGAAGAAGTGCTGGTACAGGTCAGCGAGTCGCAGGTGGGCCGGGCCCTCCGTACCAAACGCTTTAAGTATATCGTCGCTGCACCAGACCTGGGCGGGTTTGATGTGCCGGATGCTCCGCTTTACCGGGAAGAAATGCTTTACGACCTCATGGCCGACCCGCACGAACTGACCAACCTGGCCGGTCTAGAAAGCTACCGGGACATCGCCGACAGCCTGAAGGAAAAACTTATCCGCAAAATGGTCGAAGCGGGGGAAGCCGAGCCCAAAATCGAGAATGCCGAACCGCGCAAGGCCGGGCAGCGTAAAATTGTCAACCTGGAACAATATTTCAAGGTATAGCCAGAAATGAAACGTCCTAACATTCTGTGGATTTGTACTGACCAGCAACGGCAGGATACGCTCGGTTTTTACGGTAACCAATTTGTAAAAACGCCCAATCTCGACTGGCTGGCCGCCCGCGGGATGGTCTTTGACAACTGTTTTGCCCAGAACCCGGTCTGTACCCCCAGCCGGGCCAGCTTTCTGACCGGGCGCTATCCCCGCACCACCCGCACCCGCCAGAACGGCCAGTCCATCCCGCCGGACGAAGTTCCGGTGACAAAGCTACTGGCGGACGCCGGGTATCGCTGCGGTCTTGCAGGCAAACTCCATCTTTCGGCCTGTCACCCGAAGATTTCGCCCGAAACCGAGCGGCGGATTGAAGACGGCTACGAGGCTTTTTACTGGTCGGCCTCACCCGACGCTGATTGGCCGACCAACCAGTATTCCAACTGGTTGGCCGAGCAGGGGCTGTCTCTCAAGCGTACGCCTTTCCGAGGGTCGCCTTATGTCCAGACGGCCCTGCCCGCCGAGTTTTCCCAGACGAAATGGTGCGTAGACCGGGCCATTGAATTTATAAAGGATGCCACCGAAAAAGAGGATAACTGGCTTTTTTCCCTTAATGTCTTCGACCCACACCACCCTTTCAGCCCACCACCGGAGTACCTGGAGCGCTTTTTGCCCACCCTTGGCGAGTTACCGCTACCAAACTACCTCGAAGGCGAACTCGATAACAAGCCCATTTTCCAGCAGAAGGACCACCTGGGCACCCTTAACAACCCCAAGAATTTTCCATTCGTCAGCATGACCGATTACGACCACCGGTTGCTCAAGGCGGCTTACTGGGCCATGGTCGAACTTGTAGACGACCAGGTCGGGCGGCTTTTCAGGCTCCTTGAAGAAACGGGTCAGGCCGAAAACACCCTGGTTATCTTTATGACCGACCACGGCGAGATGCTGGGTGACCACGGCGTCTACCTGAAGGGACCTTTTTTCTACGAACCGGCTATCAAACTGCCGTTTGTGATGGCCTGGCCGGGTGTAATCGAGGCCGGGCAGCGTTACAACGAGCTTATCGAACTGGTGGACCTGGCACCGACCCTTTTAGAGGCTGCCGGGTTGCCGGTGTACGCCGGGATGCAAGGAAAATCGCTCTGGCCTTCTCTGACCGGAATGACAGAGCGTTACGGGCACGCCGATGTTTACTGTGAATTCTTTAATTCGGCCATCTGGCACAAAAATCCCACCCCTTACGGCACCATGGTACGGAGCGACCGCTACAAGCTGGTAAATTTTCACGGGCTGAATATGGGCGAACTTTACGACTTGCAGGAAGACCCGCTCGAAAGGTTTAATCGCTGGGGTGACCCGGCTTACCGGGAAGTTATGTTCGAAATGCTCATGCGTATGACCGACAGCGAAGCTCGGACCGCCGACCCCTTACCGCTTCGCCAGGGTCCATGGTAAGGGATTAAGAACCTCCAAAAGATGAAGAGGCTACCTGAATTCTTGGTGATTCAGGTAGCCTCTTTGAATAAGTTGGAGAAATAATCGGGAAGCCGTCCTTTATTCTTTTATGCCGCCTACCAGCACGCCTTTGGTGAAGTGCTTCTGAATCCAGGGATAAACTATTAGCATCGGTATCATCGTTAGCAACACGGCGGCCATTTTGAGCGCCTGCTGGGGAGCCGAGGCAACCGCGTTATAGTCAACATACTCATTCATATTGGCGGCGGTCAGGATATTCCGTAACAGCACGGGGAGCGGTTGCATGTCCTGGTTGTTGAAATACAGAATCGGCAGGAAGAACTCGTTCCAGTGGGTCACCCCGTAGAACAGGCCTATCGTGAGCAGGATAGGTACCGACAGGGGCAGGACAATCCGCCAGAGCACCTGGAACTGGCTGGCCCCGTCAATCGTGGCGGCTTCTTTCAAGCCTTCCGGGATGTTTTGAAAGAAGGTCTTCATCACGAACAGGTTGTAGACGCTGATAGCGCCGGGTAAAATTACCGCCAGGTAGTTGTCAATCAAACCGAGGTTTTTGACCAGCAGATAGTTCGGTACCAGCCCTACATTAAACAGGAAGGTGAACAGGATTAGGATCATGAAAATGTTGCGCCCCGGCAAAGTCTTTACCGAAAGCGCATAGGCGGTCAGGACCGTGAACACGATATTGATAGTGACCCCCATGACCGTAATAATGAGACTGTTCACCAGCGCCCGGACAAAGGCGTTATCCGTAAGGAGTTGGCGGTAAGCTTCGAAGGACCAGTTGGTCGGCGACAGGAAGAAATTATAGCCCGTCTGACTCTGGCTGAGCGGCGTGAGAGAAACTACCAGCACGAACCAGAGGGGAACCAGGATAACAAGCACTACCAGTACCAGCACCAGGTTCACCGGCAGGTCGAAAAGCCAATCTTTTTTAATTTTGCTTGACCGCGAAATAGTTGTAGTAGCCATTGTTTCCCCGCCTTTCTAGTACAAACTGCTACCGGCAAATCTTTTAGCGGCTTTATTAGCTACCACCAGTAAGACCAGGCCGATTACACCTTTGAAAATGCCGACCGCGGTTGCCAGACCAAACTGGAAATTGATAATGCCCTGGCGGTAAACCCAGGTATCAATGACGTCGGCCACGCTGTAGACAGGCAGAGAATAGAGGACGAAAATCTGGCTGAACCCGGCATCGAGAATGTTGCCCAACCGCAACAGGGTTACCAGGACTATTACATCCTTGATAGCCGGTAGTGAGATATGCCAGATACGTTGGAGACGAGAGGCGCCATCTATCGAGGCCGCCTCGTGCAGGGTCGGGTCAATCGCCAGGAGCGCCGCCAGGTAAATAATCGCTCCCCAGCCGCTTTCTTTCCAGATGTCCGAGCCGATGATAACCACCCGGAACCAATCGGGGTCGGCCAGGAAGTTGATGGGCTGACCGCCCGTGCTGCTGATTACCCCGTTCACAAGGCCGTCAGATGGGGAGAGTAAGGCCAGCAAGACCCCAAACATAACTACCCAGGAAAGGAAGTGGGGCAGATAAGTCACGGTCTGGACAAACCGGCTGAACTTGATAAACCGGGTTTCGCTAAGGGCAATCGCCAGGATAATCGCGAAGGGAATACCCAGGACCAGCTTCAACACGCTGATAAAAATCGTGTTGAACATTAGCTGGCTGAAGTAATAGGAGTTGATAAAAGAAGTAAAATTGTCAAAGCCTATCCAGGGGCTGCCCTCCACCCCCAGAAGCGGTTGGAAATCCTTAAAAGCAATTTGCGCAAGATAGAGTGGGCCATAACGGAAGATGGCGAAATAGAGCAGCCCAGGCAAGAGCATCAAATAAATTACGCGATGCTGCCAGACTCTTCGAAAAGGACGGCGCGGGGTAGCGTCAGGCTTTTCGATAGCTTCAGTCCTGGGGGCAGTGACTGTTTTTGTAATCATACTCCTCCTTGAGAAAATAACCTGGCAGCAGTTCAGCTAAACGGGGTGCAGCCCCAGGCCCGGTTAAACGGCCTCCTAGCTGAACAAAATCGAATCCAATTGCACGCCTACTGCCACTTTAATTCTTGCATGCTCACGCCCCGAAAATTTCGTTTAAGGCTGGAACCGCCGGGCTACTGTGCGCCAGCGATATTTGAGCTTAAAGACACCAGGTTCTGGTTATCTCTGATAAAACCTGGAAAAAGCCAAAAGAAAGTAAGCTTGCAGACCCCCGGTCTGTCAATGACACCTTTTTGGTAAAGAGTATTAAGAATCTGCCCTTACGGTTGGGTAGGTATGTGGTTTGTTACTTCAAAACTGAAAACTGAGCAATTTTTAGCGAAAGAAAAGAAAAACGATTTTTGGCCCGCTTTTACGGACTACCGGTCAACCCTATCGACTACGAGTTGTCGACTACGAGTGACTTGCTGCTAGCGGTCAGGCCGACCGGAGTTTTGCTTCATCGCCCTCGGCCTCCTGGCCTTTCAGGAGATAGGCCCCGCAGGACTCACGAACCTTCAACTTACAGTTTAACAACACCCGCTGGGCATATTCCGGTTTACCCTTGCGGATCCAGTTCACCAGGATACGGGCCGCCACCCGTCCCGCCTCCATTATCGGCAATTCGAGCGCGGTCAGGCCCGGGTAAGTAAAAGCCATGTGGGGCGGGTCGCCCACCGCTACTAACGCCATATCCTGCGGAAGACGTAACCCCGCTTCAAGCAGAGCCTTGAGGGCCCCAACCGCCATGGTGTCATTTGCTATGAAGATGGCGGTGGGGCGTTCCTGCTCGTCTTTTATCGTCCGCAAAAATTCCAGGCCCGCCGCGTAACCGCCCTCGTAACTGTAAGGTGAGCGGATAATCCAGTCTTCCCGGACCGGCAGGTTATTTTCGAGCATGGTTTGCCGCCAGCCCCGGTGCCTTTCCAGGGCCGAATGCCAGGGCAAAGGGTCGCTCATTGGGCCGCAAAAGGTGGCAATCCGGGTATGCCCCAGGCTGACCAGGTGTTGCACGCCCATGCGCCCGGCCCCGAAATCGTCACACATAACCTGGTTAATTTCGCTATCTTCCAACCCCTGGTTAATCACCACAAAAGGCACGTTATCCTCTTTGAGGGCCTGGAGGTTATCGTAAGAAGCCTTGCGCGAACGGTGCATGAAGATAAAGCCATTGACCTGTTTCGAGCGGAAAGTTTCGATGGCCCTTTCCTCGTCTTCATAATCCTGGGCATGGGCCATAAAAACCTGGAAACCTTCGGCGGTCAAGACCTGTTCAACCCCGGTACCGACCGGGTCGAACAGCGGGCTGACTTCGGATAAAACCAGGCCAACGGTAGTTGACGTACCCTTGACCATGCTTCGCGCAATCGCATTAGGGCGATAATCAAGTTCTTTTATTGCCTGCAACACCTTTTCGCGGGTGGCCTGGCCGACGTGCTTGTTATGACCGTTGGTTACACTCGATACCGTGCTGATTGCCACCCCGGCCCGTTTCGCAACGTCCTTGATTGTAACGACCTCTTTTGGCATTTTGGGTTGTTCTTTCTAACGAAATTGGCAAAACGTTTCACTCATATTATCAAAGGGCTTTTTTTTTGTCAATAGGGTCTTAGAAATTATCAATGGGCCAATACTATCCGGTCATAAGGTAATAAACATGCCAGGTCACAAATTTGGTTGACTTTCTTTCACAAAATTTAGGCCAAAGAATTCAAAACTGGTTCCTTAGGCTCAAATAAGGTTCGTTTAAGCTGGATGAACACTCCAGGCAGCACTGATCACTCTTTATAAACGCTGGCCGGCCTCGCCTGTAAATTTTAATATCCGGCAAAACTATTTGAGAAATTTCTCTCAAACCCGTTTATTTTGTTAAACCTTCCAATGTTTCTGAGTTCGATTGTGAAAAAAACGGCTAATTAAGTGAAACGTTTATCTGAAATGTTGGTATTAACCGATAAAATCAATACTATGTTCACCATAAAAGAAATCCTCTGATAAAAAATTCTCTGCTGAAAATTTGTTAATATACTCTTGACAGCCATTTTGAATCGTGCTATATTCACAACGAAACGTTTTACCTAGAAATTTCAGATTTCTTAGAAAACTGCGCTCCAGGCTCAAAAACCCACCTGTCCTAATAATCTTTGGTTTTAAGTTAGATTTATCATTATTTCACTGTCTTGTGGCTGGTTCTTAATAAATATTGATAAAAACCGACCTTAAATACCTTTGTATACCTTACCGGGCAAAGTAGCGCGGCCAGTCTATGTCAGATAACTCGCCTCAGAAACGTTTCAGCAGGCTGAATTCACGTTGCTAAAAATTTGTTAGGTATCTTTTGCTTGCCTTCAATCAGGTCCCTTTGCGACCTTTGTTTGCTATTTTTCAATTATTAAGGTCAAGTGCCCTGGCCTAAAATGCAAAATGAAAGAAACCGGTAAGAAATTATGACTGATAAACAAGGAACGGTACGCTTTGCCGTCATCGGGATAAACCACGGCCATATCTATGGGCAGGTAAATTTACTACTCCGGGCCGGGGCCGAGTTCGTGGCGGTCTACGCCAAAGAGCCCGACCTGCTGGAAGCTTTTTCCAAAGCTTTCCCCCAGGCCCAGGTGGTTGCCGACCCCCGCCAGATTCTCGAAGACCCCTCCATTCAACTGGTGGTCAGCGCGGGTATCGCCAATGAAAGAGCCCCGCTTGGCATCAAGGCGATGCAACATGGCAAAGATTATATGAGCGACAAGCCCGGATTCACCTCGCTGGCCCAACTGGCCGAAGCCCGCAAAGTCCAAAAAGAAACCGGCCGTATCTACTCGATTTGTTACAGCGAACACTTTGAAAACCAATCTACCGTCAAGGCGGGCGAACTTGTCGCTCAGGGTCGCATCGGTAAAGTCGTGCAAACCCTTGGCCTCGGTCCCCACCGGACCAACCTGCCGACCCGGCCCGCCTGGTTCTTTGTCAAAGAGCAGTACGGCGGCATCCTGACAGACATCGGCTCTCACCAATGCGAACAATTTCTCTTTTTCACCGGCTCGACCGAAGCCGAGGTCGTATCGTCGAGCGTAGGGAATTACAAACATCCCCAGTACCCTGAACTCGAAGATTTTGGACAGGTAACCCTGCACGGCAACGGCGGGAACGGCTATGTCCGAGTAGATTGGTACACCCCGGACGGTCTCAGCACCTGGGGGGATGGCCGTCTGACCATTCTCGGCACCGAGGGATACATCGAGTTGCGCAAGTATGTCGATATTGCCGGAAAACCCGGCGGCAACCACCTGTTCGTGGTGGACCAAAAAGGGACCGAATATATTGATTGCAACGAGGTATTTCTGCCCTACGGCTCCCAACTGGTAAACGACATTCTCAACCGGACCGAAACGGCCATGACCCAGGCCCACTGTTTCCTGGCCTCCGAACTGGCCCTCAAGGCCGAAGCCCAGGCAATTAGATTAGGATAAAACAATGTCAGACAAAAAACTAAAGGTAGCGATTGTAGGCGGCGGGATTGGGGTTTCTCATATCAAAGGGTACCGGGAACTACCCGACCTGTTCGAGATTGACACAATTTGCGATATTGACCAGGCCAAAGCCCAGAAGGTGGCTGCCGAGTATCAAATTCCCAACACCTGCTACAACTTCGACGAGCTGTTGACCCGGCCCGAACTGGATATTATTGATATTTGCACCCCGCCTTACCTGCACTATTCCATGATTAAGGCGGTCCTGAACGCCGGAAAACATGCCATCTGCGAAAAACCGCTGGTCGAATCGGTGGCCCAGATTGACGAGCTTATTCGCCTGGAAAACCAGACCGGCTGGCGGATGATGCCGATTTTTCAGTATCGCTTCGGGCACGGTCTCCAAAAATTAAAGCTGTTGCTCGACCAGAATGTCACCGGGCAGCCCTACGTGGCGAACGTGGACACGGCCTGGCGACGCCGGGAGGCTTATTACGAAGTGCCCTGGCGCGGTAAATGGAAGACCGAAATGGGCGGGGCGGTGCTTGGTCATGCCATCCACGCCCACGACATGCTCACCTATATTTTTGGCCCCATCAAGAGCGTTTTCGCCAGGGTCGCCACCCGCGTCAACGATATTGAGGTCGAAGATTGCGCGGCGATTTCCCTCGAAATGCAAAATGGAGCCCTGGCCGCCCTTTCGGTCACCCTGGGTTCGAGCGAAGAAATCACCCGGCACCGTTTTACCTTCCGCAACCTTTCCGCCGAAAGCAACACCCGGCCCTACACCAACAGCGGCGACCCCTGGGTCTTCACGGGCGACACCCCGGAAGCGTCCAGTCAGATTGAAACAACGCTGGCCGGTTTCAAGGAGCTACCTGAAAGTTACGCCGGGGAATTTTACCGGTTTTACCAGGCCCTTCAAACGGGGGGGACATTGCCGGTAACCTTACAGGACGCTCGTAACTCTATCGAACTGGTCACGGCTATCTATCTTTCCGCCGAGACCGGGCAGGCCGTCAGTCTGCCACTCGAACCGGGCCAGGTCGGCTATACCGGTTGGATGGACTTTATAAAACTCCCGGCCTGAGAGCGCAGGGCTACAGGTCAATATTCGGCAATGAGGCCGGGTCGACTCAGACCAGGCTAACCGGCCTCCCCTGACCCTGAAATTCTTTGGGTATGGCATTTTCGCAACAGGATTTTCATTTCGGTTTTAGTTTAGTGTTAGTCAGCTTAGTTCGAAAGAACAACATATGTCATTGCTGTAAGGAGGCAGCTTATGAATATTAACAAATTGGCGATAAAACGCTGGATTGCGCTACCCCTGGTGGGGTTGATGCTGGCGGCAATCCTGGCGGCCTGTGGTGACAACACTACGGCCCCTGCGGCCAGTGGTTCCACCCCCGGTGCAACCAGCAACTCCGGGGCGTCAGGCAATTCCGGGGCACCCACAGACCTGGTGGTCTGGCTTGATCCCGCTTCGTCCGAGAGCGGTCCGCCCCCCGATGATTGGGTCGGCTATAAGACCATCAAGGACAAACTCAACATCAACCTGAAATTTACCATGACCCCGGTAGGGCCGGACGGCACCACCAAGTTGAACGCCCTGGCGGCCTCCAACAGCCTGCCCGACCTGTTCCAGCTTTCGACCGGCAACCGCACCCTCCTGTTCCAGTACGTCAAGCAGGGTTTGCTCTCTCCGGTGGAAAGCCTTTTGCCGATGATGCCGAACCGTACTGCCGCCCGGTATAGCGACGATAACCTCAAAAAACTCGATACGGTTAACGGCAAGCTCTACGGCTTGCAGGATAGCGCCAAACCGGGCCTGTTCAAACGCACGGGTGTCTTTATCCGCCAGGACTGGCTGGATAAACTTGGCCTCAAGGCCCCTAAGACCCTGGACGAATACCTGGCCGTTGCCAAAGCCTTCACCGAAAAAGACCCTGACGGTGACGGTAAAAATGACACCTACGGCTTCGGGGTTTATGTAGACGGCGGTTTTGGGCTAGGCGGTGAGTTAGATCCGTTCTTTGGCGCCTTCGGGCTGCCCGGTGCCTGGGATTTCAGCGACCCGTCTAACCTGACTGCTACCGTAACAAACCCGAATTACCGCAAAGGGGTTGAGTTCGTCAACCAACTGGTCCAGGCTAAAGTAATTGACCCGGACTGGTCAACTATGAAAAACGATGACTTCCGCGCTCGCTGGAAACAGGGCAAGTACGGTATCGTGGTCGAGGACTTCTGCGCCCTGTCCTGCGGCTCGAACTACTCGGCTTTCGACCAGACCAACCCTGACGGTGTCTTTACTCCGATTGCCCCGCCGGTTGGCCCTGATGGCAAAAGCGCCGTCGGTACCTTCACCGCCGGTAGTGGCACCAACCTGGTTGTTTCCAAGAAAGCCGCCGATGCAGGCAAACTGCCGGTGATTGCCAAGTTCCTGGAATGGGCCCAGAGTGACGAAGGGTATTACGCCCTCGGCTTTGGGGTTAAAGGTGTGAACTACAACCAGGACGCCAACGGTAATTTTATCAAGGACGGAATTACCGCCGATAACGCCTGGGACTCCAAACAGTCGCAGCGGATTCTTCAACTCAAGTGGCTGGCCTATCGCGGCACCGACCAGGAACTTCAGGCCCGGTATGGTCCTTATAAAACCTCCAAAGGTCGCAGTATGGACCCGGCAGGAGTCTACTATAAGTTCACCAACAGCTCGCCTTATGTTGATGCCACTGCCGCTTCGATTATCCCACCTCCGGCGAACGCTTCCGACCTCAACCGGTACATCAGTGAGGGCCTGATCCAATTCGCGCTCGGCCAAAAACCGATAAATGACGCGAACTGGAAAGCCTTTACAGATGGTTTGAGCGGCCTGAATTTCTCGAAATATGTCGAGGATTCGAAATCGGCTATCAAGGCCGCCGGGTTCCTTAAATAAACTTGGGTTAATTTAAAGTAACCTGAAATAAAGAAACGGCCTGGGAAAACTCAGGTCGTTTCTTTTTTGTTTCCAGGCTCGCCGCCAACACGACTGGTTTAGAAATCTTCGTACAAAAATTATCCCAAGAAAACCTCGCGCATACCCCGGACAGAGTTACAGATAAAGATTTTATCGGCGGTTTTCAGGTCATCCAGGAAAAGGACCTTTTCCTGGGCAAACTTTTCTTCAAGCAAATAGTCTCGATAGATGCCGTTTAGCAAGCCACAGGTCAGGGGCGGGGTCAGTAATTGCCCATCTTTTTGAATCAAAACGTTACTGATAGCCCCTTCCGTTATTTCCTGCCTTTCGTTTAGAAAAATCACGTCGGCAAAGTTTTGTAGGGTCGCTTCATTAAAGCTCCGGTCATACAGTTCGCGCCGGGTAGTCTTGTGATAAATAAAAGGGTTAGTTGAATCAATCCTTTCATCGCTGACCTTTATAAATAGGGGTTGATTAACGACCAGGGCAGCAACCTCTGTTACGCTCACGACAGCCCTACCATCTTTCTCAAGCTGAATTCGGACCTTGTATTTCCGGTCTTTTGGGAAAGTTTCTAAAGATTCCTTTAAAAGAGCTTCGATATAAGCCGGGTCACAGGTGAAACCGAAATAGTTAGCGGACTGTAAAAGCCGGGTCAGGTGTTTAGGCAGCCGCACAAATTCTTTATCCCACAAAATAGCTTCCAGGAGCGAAAAATCCGTCTCAAGGTTTGTCAGGAATTTTGCCTTTACTCTACATTCTTCAAATTCAGCTTTAGCGGACGAGTCGTAAACAATTCCGCTGCCAACCCCCATTTCACCCTCAGACGCGGTTAAGGCAAGGGTGCGAATGGCTACGTTAAATTCCGCATTTCTAAATTGCCCAGAAATTCCGGTCTGGGAGCGGCTTTTCAGGGTAGGGGCGAAATAACCGATGGACCCGGTATAAATCCCGCGAGGCTGCGTTTCAAGCTCTCTGATGATTTGCATTGATCTGATTTTAGGCGCGCCGGTAATCGAACCGCTTGGGAACAAACTTTTAAAAATCTCGGTCAGGCTAACCTCTTTTCTTAAAGTTCCTTCGACGGTCGAGGTCATTTGAAATAGGGTTTTATATTTTTCGATATTAAATAATTCCGGGACGTTTACAGAACCGGGCTCGCATAGCTGCCCAATATCATTGCGCAACAAGTCGACAATCATGACATTTTCAGCCCGGTTCTTTTCGTCGTGATGTAACCAGAGGCCCTTTTCCAAATCTTCGGCTTCCGTCTGACCTCGCGCAATCGTGCCTTTCATCGGTTTTGTAATTATCATGTTACCTTCAATGCGAAAAAATAATTCAGGCGAGAAACTTAGAAACGTCCGGGTGCCGTTTTGAATGTAGGCGCCGAAGGATACTTCCTGGTTTTTCTTTAGCGCCCGGTACAGGACCAGGGGAGAACCCGCGAACTTAAATTTATAACGCCCGGTGAAATTTATCTGGTAAGTATCCCCGGCCCGGATATACTCTTTAATTCTGGCAATTTTCCCGGCGTAATCAGCTTCGGTAAGGTCATAATTCAAATCTTTTAGCAGGAAATCGCTTTTGCGGGTGGGAGTAGAAAGAAAATCCTCTTCTCTAAGGCTTTCCGGGAAAGTAGTAACCCCGCTAAAATGATCAAAAATAAGCGGTTTCCGGTAGACCCCGAACCAGGCTAAAGGTTGTTCAAAATTCAGGGTTGGGTCAACTCCCAGCTTTTCGATAAAGTAACCGCACTCGTAACCAAAAAATCCCGCTACAAAATAGCCTTGCTCAAGCAGGTTTTCTATTTTCAACAGGTAGTCATTCAAGTTGCCAGGGGTGTGTAATTCGAGAATTTCTACCGGGTCGGTAAAAAGGTAGGAAAAGCGGTTGGTGGCATCACCGAGAGATGTTTCGAGCAGTACGCTATTATTTTTTATTGCCAGGAGGTCGTAAAACTGGCCCGGTAGTTCTTTCATTTCCCACCAATTTTAATAAAGGATTTTAGTAGAGTGAAGCCTGGCACGTATAATAACAGGAGGCCGAAAGAAATCACAAGGCCGGGCAAAACAGGTTTTATTAAATTAAAAAGGAAATAACGGTGCCACCCTGGACCATCAATAGAAAAAAAGTTACCGCCAAAAGAACCGGGAGTTTAAGGGCAGAATTGACCGGGTGGCGCTTTCTTGCTGCCACCCGGTTTATTCACTATCAAGACGCAGGGTTTGAAACGGTATCCACGACATGCTGGCTGACCCGGTAGGCCAGGGCCATTATCGTCAAAACCGGGTTCACCCCGCCGTTGGTCACGTGCAATGACCCGTCCACCAGGTGCAAATTGTCGTGACCCCAGACGGTGCCCCACTTATCGGTCACCGAAGTAGCCGGGTCGCTACCCATCCGACAGGTGCCCGCCTGGTGCTGGCCCGCGCTGGGGCCTTCCGGAAGCGATTGCATCATAGGCAGGGTTTGTTTCGCCCCACTGGCCCGCGCCCACTCGATGGCTTTTTCTTGCATGAAAAGGGAAGTCTTGAGATTATCCGGGTGGACCTTACCGCTCAACCGGGCCACCGGGATACCAAACCTGTCCCGCACCTGGTCATCCACCGTAACCCGCGCCTCCGGGGTCGGGATTTCCTGGACCGGACCCATAATCAGTTGGGCGCGCGAGTAGAACCGGCGCATCCCCTCTTTACTGGCCTGCCCCCACGCCGGGATAGCTCCCGTCCTGACGAGCCTGTTCAGGGTGTAGAGCGGCATCGGCACGAAGTCGTTGGCAAGCATACCCCCACCGATAATACCCTCATTGTGGTGGCGAAAATCGTTGGTGGCGATACGAGGTCCGGGTCCGACGCTAAACTGAACCTTATCCGCGAACAGGGCCAGGGTGCCGGGATAGAGATGGCCTTGCAGGTTCCGGCCAACCAGGTCGCCGTTGTTACCCAGGCCGTCCGGTTCCTGGTCGGTGCGGCTATTCAGGAGAAGACGGGCCGTTTCGATGGCTCCCGCGCCGAGCAGCACGTGACCGGCCTCAACCACCTGGCGTTTTATGACACCGTCCTGCTCGGTTACCAGGGCGACCCCGGTTACTTTGCCCATCTCATCGGTGATTATCCGCTCGGCCTGGGTATTGACCAGCACATCACAACGCCCGGTGGCGATAGCTCGCGGGATAACCGTGTTGCGGGTGTCCGTCTTGAACTCGCCGGGACAACCCAGACCCACACAGGCCCCACAATGCATGCACGCGCCCCGGCCATTGTAGGGCACCGAATTTATCAAAAGGGGAACAGGGGAGGTGTTTATCCCGATTGTTTCCGCACCTTTTTTAAGGATTTGCTGGGCCGGGGTCTGTGGCATAGGCGGCATGGGGTAACCTCGCTTGCGCGGCCCGGCAAATTTGTTACCCGCCGGGTCGCCCGCGATACCAAGTTCCCACTCGGCGCGGTCATAGTCCGGTTCGAGGTCTTCATAAGAAATGGGCCAGTCGGCCAGCGAACTCCCTTCCGGCACCCCATAGATACTCGCCATCTGGAAATCTTCGGGACAAAAACGCCAGCCCTGGGCCCCGTAGACCCTGGTGCCACCGCCGACGGTCATGGCGTTATTATGCCAGCGAGGGTCGGTTGGCGGCACCACGACCTCACCGTTCGCAGTAGAAAAAACGCGTGGATTACCCTCGGTGGTCGGACCGGCAGGAAAATCGAAGCCCGCCGCCAGGCGGTGGTTGCGTAAATGGTCCTGGCGCAGGTCGTGGGTTGTAAGCCATTCGCCCCGTTCAACCAGCAACACGCGCTGTCCACCTTCAGCCAGGACGCAGGCGGCGACCCCACCGCCCGCTCCCGCCCCGACTACTATTGCGTCATAATAACCGGAGAGGTTATCCCAACCGGCCAGGCGCTCCGGGGTTAAATTTACCTGGGGCCATTCAATGCCGGGCGGTAAGACCCGGTAATCAATCATCTGCCAGGAAATGCCTTCGCGGTTACCGCCGTTTTCCGGGTCGCTATAAAAACCTTCCTGGGATAGGAGAATGAGGGTCCGGGCGAATTGGGCCGGGTCTACCCCACTCCATTCAGACACGGGCGTCCCGGCCAGGAGGGCTGCAAACATTTCATCCTGGGCTTTGGGTGGCAGGTCCTCGTAGGCGATTCCGCCAAAGCGGACCCGGCATTCCTGCTCAACCAGCGCCAATCCGGCTTCAATAAAACTGGCGGAAGCGGCGAGGTCGGTCGTAAGTATCCGGGCAATAAAATCACCAACCCCGGCCTGCCAACCGGAAGGATAATCGTCGGCAGGGATGATGCGGTCTACGAGGGCTTGCAGGGTACGGTTGGTAGCAAAATTAGGGTCGGCCAAAATTGTTCTCCTGTCGGTTTGTGGTATAGCAGTAGTCGTCGTTTATCAAATAGCAAAATCGTTTCTAAAAATATTCTCTCCAGGAAAAGTCCTCAAGCGGAATTAGTTTGAGCCAGCCCCAGGATAATGTCAAGAATTACGCTATTTGTTAGAAAATTCTAACCGCTACAACTTAACCAGGTTTTATCTGGCCTTTTGGCACGGTAAACAAGAACATAATTTTATTTAAAATAAAAGTGCCGGTCGGAAAAATTTCCGACCGGCAAATTTTCTTAAACTTTAGAGGGCTTGCATTATCATCTGAAAGATTTTGAGGTCTTCTACAAAATCTTCCGGCGGGGTTTTAGGCTCAACTCCGTTTACGACTATCTCATAGAAATGTTCCAGTTCGACCGTATAGGGGTCTTTATAAGTGGGCCTGAGTTCGGTTTCGATATAGGTTTCACCATTCGTTTCCCCGGTGAATAAACGGGTCGGCAGATGGCGGATATAAGGGGTGTTGTACTGGACCCGGATAGACTTTTCCTCGCCATAGACCTCAAGGTGGGCATCAAACCGGCGGATTTTATCAATCCCGGTCTCGAAAGTGACGTTAAAGCCGGGGTACTCGAAGATGGCGGTAATAAACTGGCCTCCGTTCCAGGTGCTGGCCGCTTTTACCCGCTCCGGCATTCCGATTAGCTCACGCATGGCCGACAAATCGTGACTGCTCAGACCGCACAACAGCCGGTAGACCCGTTTATATTCCGGTGAAACCTCCCCGATAGCTTCCTTTAAGAGCCGGTTGGCGCGCTCGGCCCGGTCTGGTCCCGCCCAGGCAGGGAAATCGTTAAAACGCTGGACGACGGTGGATTGCTCGATAAAAAAGCCGTTCTGGCCGATTAAATCGCGCACCCTGGCATAATTTATCCTGCCTAAAGCTTTGACCTGCCGGACCGCCTCGGTAAAAGCCGGGGCGAACCGCCGCATATAACCGACCATTATCTTGACCCCGGCGGCGTCCCTGGCCTGAACAATAGCTTCGGCCTCGGAAAAGGTCAGGCACATCGGTTTTTCAATCAAAACATGCTTTTTGTTCCGGGCCGCCGCAATGGCGCACTCGGCGTGATACTCGTCGCTATTGAGGACAAAAACCGCGTCGAGGTCCGGTTGGGTCACCAGTTCCCCCGCTTCGGCGTAGAGATTGGGCACGTTATAGAGACGGCCCATCGTCTGGAGCAGGCCGGGAGAAATATCACACAGGGCGGCTATCTCAAATTTTTCGGAAAGAATTTGCAGGATAGGCAGATGGATAATCTGGGCCACTTCACCCAGGCCGATTACCCCTACTTTTAATTTTCGCACGGCTAAGAATCCTTTCAAATTACAGGCACGCTCAAAATAAGGTCAAGTCTCCCTCACTCAAGAGAGACTTGACTAACAATGACGAGATTTTGTTGTTGACAGGTCAGTGGAGAAAGTTGAGATTAATAATATTTCTGGACAAACCGGACATCATCCGGCCAGGCCAGTTCAAAACCGAGACCGTCCTGGAGCAGGCGCTGGAAATCGGCCAGGTGGGCCGGATTGTTGCGGACCTGCCGGGGAGCCAGCCCTTTTTCAAGGCAATAAGCAGCCAGCGCCCCGGCAGCTTCCCCGATATTCCATTCCACCGGGTGAAGGCGGTAACAGCCATTGGTAATGTGGGTCACGCCCAGGTTCTTACAGGCGGGAAGCAAGTTCTCGACCCGCTGCGGTAGCAAAGCCCCCAGCGGAACCTGGAAAGGCCAGGTCGAAACATCCACCGAGTTGCGGTTGGCCGTGCTGGGGTGGAGGTCTATCCGGTAACTGCCAATACCTACCGTATCCGGGAAAATTTCGGCCCCCTGCAAATCCCCTCGCGCCTCTACCCCGACATGATTTTCGGTCACGGTGAACTCGGCTTTTATCCGGCGACTTTCACGGATGTAGATGCCCTTCGCCAGGCCGTCCTCGGTCCCGGCAATATCGGGCCGCAGCCGTAGACCGCGATAACCATACCCGCCATCGTGCCGTTCGGCCTCGGTCTGCATCCAGTAGACCAGCGACAGGCTGAGTTGCCGGGCCGAGCGCAGGTTCTTTTGTTTTTCTTCCTCGCTCACTCCCAGGAGCGGCCCCAGCCAGTAATCGTTCTGCCACCAGTTGACCAGCACAATATCGCTCGGATAGAGACCGTCCGGGTAATGCTTGCGGTAGAAAATCCGCCGGAAATGCCAGAAATCGCGCCCTTTAGGCTCGTCGCTGGGACCATGAAAGAGCATGCGGTGTTCGGTTTCGAGGGTAATCGGGTTGCTGTGATACCAGCTAAGGTGCTTGTTCGGCCAGAAATCAGCCTGGTAATTGCGCCAGAAATCGTAATCAGCCGGTTTTTCAATTGTATGGTCTTCGTCCGGCAGGTAGTCAATGACAAAACACCAGGTGATGGATTGCTGGTCGAGCGGGTTCGCCTCGGGCAGGGCGTGTTTTTCGCCGTGTTCCGCCTGGCTTTCGGCCCCGATAACATGCTCGACCCCGGCCAGTTCGAGCAAATCTCCCAACTCCGTGGCATCCAGCACATAGGACGCGCTGATGGTTGTTTCCTGCCCGGTCGTTTCATCCAAAAGGGTGACCGCCTTGACCCGGTCGCCGTCCGTTTCAGCCCTGACGGGGCGGTGGCGCAGAAGGACTTCCAGCTTTTTACTGGCCCGGTAAGGGGCCAGCATTTCCTCCATTACAGCCAGGGAAACGCGCGGCTCGTGACAAATCCGGCTGACCCCGGCGGAACCGGGATTAAAAGTCGGGTCTTCCCGGACCGAGGAAAGAAGTGGGTAATTACGGCGGTAATAGTCACGGATACCGTTGCGTAAGCGCCGGTAACTGGCTGTGCAGCCCAGCGTTTCAATCCAGGGATGCTCGTCCGGCGGGACCGCTTGGACGGTCATCTGGCCGCCCAGCCAGTCAGTTTCCTCGGTCAAAATCACGCTCCGGCCAAGCCGTAAAGCCGCCAAAGCTCCCGCCACACCACCAAGTCCACCACCTACAATTAAAATATCGGTCTGTCGTTCGTTCATGCTCATACCTTTCCAAGTGATTTAGGGTCGAGGAAATTCACCCCAGGCTTCGAAATGTGGCCCTGGGCTGTTTCCTACCGGATAATTTGTTTTTATTGCGCTGATTTAGCCTTTCACGCTGCCCGACGCCAGGCCTGCCACAAAATATTTCTGGAAAAAGAGGAAGACCAGGAATAAAGGCAGGGTTGCCAGGACTGCTGCCGCCATCATATAGCCCCACTGGATATTTCCGCCCGACTGGAACGAGTTAAGGGCCAGTTGGATGGTATATTTATCGGTGCTGGAAGTGACCACCAGGGGCCAGAGGAAATCTTCCCAGGCTCCCGTAAAACTGAAAATAGCGATGGTCGCAATCAAAGGTTGGGCTAACGGCAAATAGACCCGCCAGAAAATACTGAACTCGCGGGCTCCGTCAATCCGGGCCGCTTCGGCCAGTTCGTCCGGTAATTCGAGGAAAAACTGGCGGGACAGGAAGATATTTAAGGCTCCAACCACGTGCGGTAATATCAGGCCCGGCAGCGAATCGAGCAGTCCAATCCCACCATGCCCGAACAAATCGTTGCCCCCGGCCAGCGGAAAGCCCTTGGTCATCAGGAAAAGTGGAATCAGGGATACCGCCGCCGGAATCATCGTGGTCGAAATCAATACAAAGAAAAGGACATCCCGAAACGGGAAGCGCAACCGGGCAAAAGCGTACCCGGCCAGGGTCGCCAGGCCGAGATTGGTCACGACACTGACCAGCGATACAATAGTGCTGTTGAGAAAGGCGGTTGGTAGGATTGTCTGGCTAAGAACATTGGTAAAGTTATCAAGGGTCGGGTTCTGGGGAAATAGGGTCGGCGGCCAGGCGAAAGCCTCGGTCGGGTCCTTAAATGCCAGCGAAACCATCCAGATAAACGGCATGCTGACTATTAGCCCTATTATTACCAGGATGACATACCTGAAAGAAGCCTGCCAGATTTTGCGAGAGCTCACCCTGCGAGGGTTAAATTGCCGGGTATTTTTTGGTAAACTGGTCGCGCTCACCGTTTGCCTCCTCTCCCGCTCATCAGCCGCAAATTGAAATAGGCAAAGACAAAGATTACCGCGAAGAGCAAAAAGGCTATGACACAGGCCTGGCCCATCCGGTTATACTGGAAAGCCTCGCGGTAGATAAGCATGTTTACCGTCATGGTGCTTTCGAGCGGGCCACCGTTGGTCAGGACGTAAATCTCGGAGAACGACTGGAACAGGTAGATAATATTGGTCGTGACCACAAAAATAGCCACCGCCCGCAACCCCGGCAGGGTGATGTAGCGAAATAGGTTCCAACTGTTGGCTCCGTCAATCTTGGCCGCTTCGTACAGTTCGACCGGGATATTTTGTAACCCGGCCAAAAACAGCACCATGTTACCGCCCAGGGCTTTCCAGACCCGCATAATCACCAGCGAATGAATAGCCAGGTCAGGCGAGGTCAGCCAGGGAGTATCGCCACCGCCAAAGAAAGTGCCGATATAATTAAAAAGGCCGTCCCGCGAGTAAAGCCACAACCAGATAAGGCTGACCGCCGTAAGCGAAACAATCCTCGGCAGATAAAATATACCGCGCAGGAAGCCGATACCGGGGATGCGCCGGTTTGCCAGTAAAGCCAGTCCGAGCGCGAAAATTATCGCCAGGGGAATGATTTCAAAGGTGTACTGGGCGGTAATCTTCAGGGCGCTCCAGAACTGCTCTGAGCCCAGCACATCGCCATAACCTTCCAACCCTTGCCACCTGGGACCGCCCCGGTCCAGGGGGTCGTAACTGGTCAGACTCAGGTAGAAAGCGTAAATCAGGGGGATGACGTTGAAGACGATTATGAAAAGCGAGGCCGGGAGGACAAACAGGAACCCGGCCAGGGCTATCTTTCGATGCAATTTGCTACCCCGCTGCGCCGTAAAGCGCCGCGAGGTAGTTACTTCTTTTACCAGCATAAAATAGTTTCCCTATTTTTTGTCAATAATGGCCTGGCCTTCTGCCGTGGCCTGGTCGAGAGCGTCTTTGGCGCTCAGGGTGCCGTGCATGGCTTTATCCAGATAGCGGACTAACACGTCACGGACCTGGGTCCAGGTCGGGATATTTGGATTCCCCACGTAATAGGGGATATCTTGCACAAAAGGCTTGAAGTAGGGCACTTTAGTCGTGACCAGTTCGCTATTTAACAGCGAAGTTCGCATCGGGAAACCGCCGTTGGCCGGAAGATAATCTTCGAGGGTCGAGTCCTGGTTCATAAAGTCAATGAACTTCCAGGCTAAATCGGGGTTCTTGGTGTCCTTATTGATAAACAGCACCGTACCGGCCCCGCCGAAAGCAGTCTGCTTGACATCTTTAAGGGGCGGCATTACCGCGATTTTACTATAGATGTCAGGAGACGCGGTCCGGATGGCGCCAAGCGTGCCGGGATCAACAATTGCCATGGCGGTCCGTCCGGTAACAAGGGGTTGCTGATTGGGAGCAAGGCTGCCATAATTTTCACCGAGCCCCGTGGCGACCGCGTTCGGGCCATTATAAGTGTCAATCATATATTGCAAGGCTTTGACGCCTTCCGGGCTGTTCCAGGTAAGCTTGGTCAGGTCGGCGTTCATCTGGGAGCCGCCCGCTTCAGTCAGGAAGGTCAAAAAGACCTGTTGCAGGCCCTGGTCGGCCGTGGTCGAAAAGAGGAAACCGGAGCGGTCAATGCGGCTGCCGCTTTTCTTGGTCAACTTCTGGGCGGCGGCGGTAAATTCCTGCCAGTTGGTCGGCGGTTTGGCCGGGTCGAGGCCAACTTCCGTGAATAAGTCGGTCCGGTAGGCAATCAAACGGGCATCGCCCCGGATCGGCACGCTGTAGTGTTTGCCGTTGTATTTGCCCTGGTCCAGGAGCGTCCCGAAATCGGAAATCATCTTGGGGTCCCATTTTTGGAGGTAATTGTCAATGGGCAACAGGCGGTCGTTCGAAGCAAACCCGGCGGTAGCAGCCACACCGTGACCGAAGACATCCGGGGCGGTGCCCCCGGCGAAGGCGGTATTGAGTTTGGTCGAGATATTGCCCCAATCCACGAATTCTATGTTAACCTTGACACCGGGGTTAGCCTGCTCGAAAGCGGGGGCCAGTTTCTTGGTTACGACATCCATCTCAGCCTGGGAGTTACCCGGGAACCAGACTTTGATAGTGCCCGTCCCGCCGGTCGAAGCAGCGGCAGTGGTCGCGGTCCCGGCAGCCGTAGTAGCCGCACCCGCCGCTGTGGTCGCGGCACCTGACGCAGTCGTGGCGGCACCTGCCGCGGTTGTGGCCGAGGCGGGTGCGGTAGTGGCACTGGTCGTGGTTGCCGTGTTATCGCCGCAGGCTGCAAGCAGCGTCGCGATCAGGACGAAAAATAGGGATAGTCTTAAGCGAAGTTGCCTTTTTTGCATCTTTTACCTCTTTGTCTTCTCTCACCAAAACAATTTAGCGCGCATTAAATTTCAGGCAATAGCAAACTCTCCTGGCCGAGTTGAAAAAAGGCGGGTCTCGACCGGGACAATCCCTGGAGGGCAAGGAGTTTATTTAATTTGCGAAGTGCCGGTTAAATAATTTGAACTAACGATTCTGGCAGAATTTTTGAAAGCCTCTATGCTAATCAAACAAACCGTGTTTCCTGAGTTGCGTACTACCAAACTTCCGTTCAAGCCGGGTGGGATGGTGCGCCGACCGTATTCCCCGGCTGAAAATGGCAGGGTAATATAACCTGGCGAGGTTCAATTTCACCTCCCGCCGTAAGAATTTCACAGAGCAACCGGACCGCCTGCGCCCCCATCTCCTGCCGGGGCGTCCTATAAGTGGTCGCATCCGGTATAATTTCTTCCAGGTTCATGGGGTCGCCCAGGATTGCGTATGAAAAGTCGGCGGGGGCGTGTTTGCCGAGTTGAGCAGCAACCGCGGCTAACCTTTTGGCCTCGGAAGTGCTTTCTACAATAAAAGCAGTAACCCCCTTATCAAAAAGCATTTTTAGCCATTCGACCGTTATCTGGTCGTTTTCTTTGTAATGAATCTCGGCGAGAGATTCGTTTAAGCCATTGAGAGCGGTAGCATCACAGTACCCGGCCTGTTTATCAAGCTGGGGTTCGGCCCGCAAGCTACCCTGCACCAACGCCAGGCGGCGGTGCCCTTTGTTGATGGTATATTCAACAATTTCCCTGGTAGCCCGTTTGTAATCGGCGGCTACATAGGAAATCTGGCCGTTTTTTATTTCCCGGCGCCCGATAAAAACAAAAGGATAACCTTCGTTATTAAGCCGGGCCAATTCCTCACGGTCGGTCCCCAACCCCAGCAAAATAGCCCCATCGGCCAGTTGCAGACTGTTGACACCATTCTGGTAAATCACCCGTTTTTGGGTGCCCTGCCTGCGCGTGAAGAAAAGCAGGTTGTAATCCTGGATTTCAGCTTCTTTCTCAATCCCAATCAAAAATTCGTAATAGAAGTTTCGATATTCGAGCGGAAAGAGCGCCTCATAGGTAAAGACCCCCAATAAGCGGTTCTGGCCCCCGGCCAGGCTGCGCGCTACCGGGTTCGGGACATAACCGAGTTCCTTGATGGCGTCAAGAACCCGCTGCTGGGTAGCCTCACTGATACGGATGTTGCCGTTCGTCCGGTTATTGATTATGGTCGAAACAATGCCAGGTGAAACCCCGGCCAGCGTAGCAACGTCAAGCTGGGTCGGTCTTCGCTTCATGCGAACGGCTCCATAGATAAAAATTGACAGTGATAAAGCGTAAATGATAAAGCCCATTTGATATTGCGCTTTATCAAAATTATAAACACTTTTAAAACCCTGTCAATAGAAAAAAATGGATTATTCGGCTATAACTGGCCAGGGCTGGACCGGAGAAGTAACTTTACTGGCCGGGGGGGCGCCAACCCGGTTAAAACCAAACTTATCGGTGCCGCTAACCACGATGGTATGGTGAGCCGGGAAATTTATCGGGTTGCGGTCGGGGAAAACCCTGGTGAAAGGTACGGTGTAACGGGCGGCCATGCCACAGCGCCGGGTGCCCGATAAGTTGGCGTCCGCACCATGCACCAATCGCTCCGAGAAGATGATAAACTGCCCGGCGCGCATCGGCAGAGTGATAGCCCTGGACATATCAACCTGGAAAGGGTCGGCTTCTTCGCCAAAAAGTGAGTCGGGCGCGGCAGTATGGCGTAACATCTTCTGGTGTGAGCCGGGAATAATCCGGAGAGGCGCGTTTTCTTCGGTTACATCTTCCAGGGCTATCCAGGCAGTTATGTTAACCTGGGGTTCGAGCGGCCAGTAGTTGATGTCCTGGTGCATGGGAGTGGCCCGGCCTACCCCGTGCGGCTCTTTTATAAAAAACCCGCCCGTCCAGATTATCAGGTCTTCGCCCAGCAAAGAGGCCAGGCGCTCGACGATAGCCGGGTGCGACACTATGTCGTAAAGTTCGGGGGTGTCGAGGTGGCGTGAGTGGGTATTGTCCTTCGGGTTAGGTCCGGGGGTCTTAAAAACGTGATTGTGCAGGTATTCGTCAACCGGTTTTATTTCTTCAGGCGACATGGCAGTATAGGGGCCGAGATAGCCCTGGAGATGGAACTGGTCGATTTCGGCCCGGCTTAGTTTATAACTCATAAAAATCCTTTCTGTTTGACTTACCTCAAAGGTTAATTCATTATAAAAAAAGCCAGGCCGGATAAAATACCCCAGACCGGTAAAACTTGTGATGAACCGGGATACTTTGAACGAGGATTTATACTTGCGACCGGAAAAACCATACCCCACCGGGTACAAAATTGTCCCGAAAGATGATTGGGTCAAGGCTGTTTCTAGCCACAAGGTTTCAATTGAAGTGCTGATTCGAGGTTATGGCACCGTCGAGGAAGACTGGGGTTATTTGAACCGAACCGTGGACGCCCATATCATCTATTTCGTGATAAAAGGGGGAATCCGGGCCCTTTTTTATAACACCGGGTCATCCCAAACGGCACGGGAGGAAGTCACCATCGGGCCGGGCGAATTGTTCTGGGTTGCACCCCAGGTCCGCCACGATTTCTCACTGTTAGTTAAAGGGACGCCCCTGACCCTGTTTTACATGCGCCTTGCAGCCCGGCTCGATTCGGGCGAACCCTGCCGGACCGAACGGGATTTCTTTCACCTGAGGCAGGTAACGCACTTACTACCCTGGTTCGAGCAGTTTTTTACCGAGCTACAGGAGAACGACCGTTATCACCAGGAATGTTTACGCGGATACCTGGTCTTGTTTTTCTCAAGAATCTTCCGGCATTATTATTCGCAGAGCGGCCAGCCAGATGCCCAACCGCAACTGAATCCTAAACAGCGCGAAGCTATCCAGAATTTTCTCCTGACCCATCTCAAGAACCGGGTGACACCCCAGGATTTGGCCGGGGTCGTAAATCTATCGCCCGACTATTTCGCCCGGCAATTCAAACAGACCTATGGGGTCATTCCGCGCACCTGGCTGGTCCAGGAGAAAATGCGGCTGGCGAGCGTTGAACTGGTTACCACCCGCAAATCCATCACCCGGGTAGCTGCGGAACTGGGTTATTCCGATTTATACCTTTTTAGCCGCCAGTTCAAGAATGTCTGCGGGTGCAGCCCCAGGGAATTCCGTCTCCGGCACAATTAATTAACCGGTACAAAACCGAAAGCCGGGCCGAATTTGGTCAGGCTCACCGGCTCTCCAATTCCAGTTTACAAATTTCAGGTTTAAGCCAGGGCAGGGGTGCGTGTATTCGCTGCGTACCAGTCGGTCAGGGGCTTATTGATGCCCCCCGACACAAAATGGCCGTTCTTATCTTTCAGGGCGCCCAGCAGTTGTTTGCCAATATCGTCCAGTCCTTCCCAGACTTCGGGGGGCTGGATGAAATAATCGAACGGCTTCAACCACTGGTAGCCATAGCCAAACATTACCACTTTGCGGGTTTCGTTGGATAGATTCACCCCCCCGGCGTGATAGGTCCGGTTCTCGAAAAGCACCGCGTCACCCGGTTTTAGCAGTGGCTCGAAAACATTTGGAGGGTCGGCCTGCCCGGCGGGTATTTCCAACTTCTGTTTCAAATTATTGCTGCCCGGTGAGAAAAGAGTCGCGCCTTTCTGGGGAACACTGAGGTCACTCAGGTAATAGGCGCATTTTATTTCCATGCGAGGCAGTTTATCGTGGCCTAAATCCTCGGGTGTATTCAGAATGTCGCGGTGCCAGTCGGGGTCGCGGCGAGAAGGCGGTGTCCCTGGCAAATCGGGATGCTTGTAAATTAAATGGCTGGTAACGAGATGAATTCGAGGGCTGAGCAACTGGACAATGAGAGGGACCGTTGCCGAAAAGGTCAGGAGCGATTTGAAGGCCGGGTCCAGGGCAATCACGTTTCTAAACCCATCATACAAACCGTCTTTGGTAGCCTGGCGGTTTTCCTGCAAGTCCGAGGCTATCAGCCGGTCCCCGGCGGCGACTAACCGGTCAATCAGCGGCTGGTCCAGCACGCCCGGCACAACCAGGTAGCCCTGCTCCTCGAACTGGGTCCGTTGCGCAGCGGTCAGGGGAGTAAATTCCATAAAGACCTCCTTAGTTTTTTAGATATAGAATTCTTCTGGATTAATTATATTTTGCCAGGGGAATTTTAATAGGTTTTGCGGGTTAAAAAAGTTGCAAATCCGGCTATTAAATCTACTTTTGGCTTAGAAACAGCTTTTCACACAACTAATTTGCCCCAAATCTATTTATTGACAAACCTCCAAAGCGTGGTATAAACATGATAATACGCATTAGATATAGCGTTTTATCATGCTTTTGCCAATAATTCAAATTTAAAATCCGGGCAAACTTTTAACAATAGCCCTTTAAGCCAGTTATTTCTGGCAGGTATAAATTCAAAGAAGATTCAGAGATGGGATTTGATTAGGAGAGGTAAGGCTCTACTTTGGATATTTTTGAAGTGCCAATGCAGGCAATTTCAACTTTCGAAAGAGTAACCAGGTTAAATGTAACAATTCATGATTTTTCGGGCAGCTTACGGCCTTTCCTGGCCCCCGAATATTTCCAGCACGGCCAACCACTCTGCAGGGCGGTCAAGGCCAGCCCCTCCGCCGAGAACTGCCACAACCTTGAAATCCACCGCCTACGCTGGGAAATTCTCCACCAGCCCGATGGCCGGATTCATCTCTGCCACGCCGGGCTGGTGGAATGGGTCGTTCCGGGCTTGCAGGACGGCAAGCTTATCTGGATACTGTTTGCGGGACAGCGGACCGCCTCCCCCCACCTTACCAAACACCAGCGCGATACCTCTCGCGCGCCCCGGATTTCACCCTGGACCCCTGAAACCAAAATGCCGCCCCCGGTCGAAGATGACGAGGCAACTTTAATCCTGGAAAGTTTGCGCCAGCTTGCCGCCCGGCTGCAAATCTGGCTGGCCGAAGCCAGGAAATATTTTTCCGAACCCCGTTCCCAGGAATTGGCTTTCCCTCGTGATAGCGACCAGACCCAGGAACTGCTGGCAACCCGCCGCCTGGAAATCCGCCGCTTTATCCATAATCACCACACCGAGCCTTTCAACATGACCGAACTGGCAAATCGGCTCTGCCTGAGCGAAAGCCGCCTGCGCCACGCCGTTAAAGAAATCTATGGGGTTACCCTGACCGAGCTTGTACTGGAAGCGCGAATCCGCACCGCCGTCTCCCTGCTCAGCCATTCCAGTCTTTCGGTGCGCGAAGTCGGGATGCAGAGCGGTTTTCAAGATTATTCCAACTTTCACCGCAGTTTCCAGAAACGCATGAACATGACGCCTTATAAATTTCGCAAACAGGTCGAGAAAAGCTGTTAAGTTAACCGGTTTCACAAAGACAGGTATAATGTGGCGACATCCGAAAACAGGGATTTTTTTAAACTGGAAATGGGACAAGCCGCATGGATTTGCTCGAAAATCTTCCCCTTGTGGAAACAGACTGGCTGGCCGGGCAACTGGATAACCCCGACCTGGCAATTGTGGACGCCCGCTGGCGCGGTGACGATAGCGCGACCGGGCTGCAACTTTACCAGGCCGGGCATATACCGGGGGCGGTTCACCTCGATTGGGAGAGTGATTTAGCCTATACCGACCAGGCCGGGTTACGCTATATGCTCCTACCACCCACTCAATTTGCGGCTTTGATGGAAGGAGCCGGTATAGGAAACGATACATGGGTGGTTGTTTATGCCGATTTTGACTATTCGGGGGCAACCCGCCTATGGTGGGCCTTGAATTACTACGGCCACGCGCGGGTAGCGGTTTTGAATGGAGGCTGGAACAAATGGCTGGCCGAAGGCCGCCCTGTTTCCCTGGAAATCCCGGCCCTAGACCCGGCCAAAACCTTTACCTGTAGACCCCAACCGGGTTGGCTGGCTACCGAAAGTGAAATCCTGGGTGGGTTAAACGACAAAGGGGTCAGGCTGGTAGATACCCGGCCACCTGAACAATACGCCGGGCAGGCGGTCTGGACTCCACCCGGCAGTCACTACCTTGGGCGGGATAGCGATAAAGTTGAAATCGGGGCGCGCCAGCCGATGCGGGCGGGACACATTCCGGGGGCGGTTAATATTACGTCTTCGACCAATTTGGACCCGGCTGACTGGACTTTTCTTACTCCAAACAACCTCCACTCGAAAGCCGCTGCCGCCGGGTTAAAACCTTCCCAGCGGGTTATTACATATTGCGGGGTCGGCATCTCGGCTTCACTGGGTCTTTTTTCGCTCTATCTGGCCGGGTTCCGCAACCTTGGGCTTTATGATGCCTCCTGGGAAGAATGGGGCACCAACCCCAACCGGCCCATCGAAAGAACTGACGCAACCGGGTAATCTCAAATCTATGTATGCTCCAGGTTTGCTCAACGCTTTCTGGGGGTGACCTTTATGGACCCGGTCAGATTTTCTTACTAAATTAGTCAGACGGCTTTATTTGCTGTCGAACTGGCTTAAAGAGGTGTCATAGGTCTTCTGGCCGACATCGTACATGGTTGTCATCCAGTGGTAGAAGTTGTCGCCCCTGGCCCGTAAGGTCTGGTAAAGCCGGGTCATCAGGTCGCGCCGGACTTCCTTCAATTCGGGATGTTCGTACTGGTTCAGGAGTTCGTGGGGGTCCGCTTCCAGGTCGTAAAGCTCGTTCACATCGCCCGGATTGACAACAAGTTTATAACGTTCGGTCCGAATCATGCGCTGGGGATAGGGGAAATGATGGCCGTGAAACTCGGCTACAATCTCCTGCCGCCAGTTGTCAGGGATTTCTCCACTTGTAAAGGGTCGAACGCTTTCGCCCTCGGCCTGAGACGGTTTTTCTAAACCCGCCAGGTCAAGAAAGGTCGGCATAAAATCGGTCAGGCTGACGAAACTCTGCTCAACATGGCCCGGTTTAGCGCCGGGCACTTTTAGAATAAACGGGATGCGGTAGGTGTCGTCGTACATGGCAGGGCCTTTGTCTTCCAGGCGGTGCGACCCCACAAAAGCCCCGTGGTCGGCACTGAACATAATAGCTGTGCTGTCGAGCAGACCCAGTTCGCGGACGACCGCCATAATCCGGCCCACTTGCTCGTCAATCATGGTGACGTAGCCCCAGGAGAGAGCGATTATCTTGCGCCAGTCCTCCCGGCTGAAACTATCGAAAGTCCAGTGGGCCGAGTAATTCTTCTGGACGGTCGGTTTCCCGGCAAAAGTCTCGGCGAAAGAGAGCGGCAACTCGACCTGGGCCGGGTCGTAGAGGTTATAGTATTTCTCCGGTAACAAATAGGGCAGGTGCGGCCCGAACCAGTGGCAGGCCAGGTAGAAAGGCTGGCCGGTTTCGCGGAAGTTAGCGGCATATTCACGCAGCCGCTCGATGGTGCGTTCGGCCAGGTAATATTCAAAAGTGGCTTCTACCGGTTGGTTTAATCTACCGGCCAGGAGATTACCGGGCTGGCCGTTCGGGAAATTGCCCCGCACTTCGTTCAAAAGCTGGAAAGGTGGCAAACCTTTTTCCTGCAAATAAGCCAGGTAATCGGGGTGTTTGACCGGGTTGCCCCAACCGGGATAGTGTATCCCCTCGAAGCCATAATCCTCCGGCCCTTTTTCCTTGCCAACGTGCCACTTACCGACCAGGCCAACCCGGTAGCCCTCGTCCAGTAAATAGCGTGAGAAAGGGATAATAGCAGGGTCGAGTTCTTCCCGGTAAGCCACGTTGCGCTCGTAGTTGGCAACCAGGGCGTGCCGGAAAGGGAGTAACCCGGTCAAAAGGGTAGCGCGGGCGGGGGTACAAATCGAGGTAGCCGTATAACACTGGTCAAAGCGGGTCCCCTGGGCCGCCAGTTCATCCAGGGCGGGAGTCTTGCAGATCGGGTTGCCATAGGTACCCAGGCTATCAACCCGGTGCTGGTCGGTCATCAAATAGAGGATATTGAAAGACCCAGGTTTGAGCATACTTTCTAAACCTTTCTTGTTGGCGATATACCAGTGTTATCGGTAACGGTTTCCGGTTGGGCGGTCCCCGCTAGTTTTTAAGGCAGGTCAGAAGTATATTTTGGGGAAAGACTAAAGTCAATTATTGCGAGAGATTTATTATCCCAGGATTTTGACAAATATTCCCCCAAACAGCCAAAATGGATAACGTCCCTGGGTCTGGACACTTACCGCGCTATCCGTTATTTTATTAGGGCAAGTTGTTGATTTTCTATATTTTTTACGACCAAAGCCTAAAAAACCAAAAATGACTAATCCAATCGCCCAAAATCCCCTGAAAACCCGCCAGGATTTTCAAAAAGCGGTCTTTGAATTATGGGAACCGCTCAAACCGTATTACAGTCCCGGCAGGTCCAGGGTAAAATTGGGCCACACCGGCTTTATTTTCGAGGCGACATCTGCCGAATTGGAAGGTTTCGCCCGGCCTTTATGGGGCGTGGTCCCGCTGGAAAAGGGGGGCGGCAGCTTTTCTCATTGGGAATATTTCCAGCAGGGCCTGAAAAACGGGACCAACCCGGCCCATCCCGAATACTGGGGAAAGCCCCAACCTCGCGACCAGCGCCTGGTCGAAATGGCCGCGATAGGGCTGGCCCTGGCCCTCACTCCTGAAAAAGTCTGGGAACCTTTCAGCCAGCAGGAACGCGAAAACCTGGCTAACTGGCTCCTGACCATAAATCAGGTCGAAATCGTGGATAGCAACTGGTTATTCTTCCGGGTGCTGGTCAACCTGGGGCTGAAGAAAGCGGGCGGCCCCTGGGACGAAAAAGCGATGCAGGCTGCCCTGAACCGCCTGGAAGAATTTTACCAGGGGAACGGCTGGTACACCGATGGCCCGGTCAAGCAACTGGATTACTATATCCCCTTCGCTTTCCATTATTACGGGCTGATTTATGCTGTCCTGGCCGCTGACACCGACCCGGCGCGGGCCGCCAGGTTCAAAGATAGGGCTGCGCAATTCGCCCAACAATTCGTTCACTGGTTCCAGGCAGACGGCGCGGCCTTACCTTTTGGCCGCAGCCTGACCTATCGCTTTGCCCAGGGCGGTTTCTGGGGAGCGCTGGCCTATGCCGGGGTCGAAGCCCTGCCCTGGGGTGTCATCAAGGGATTGGCCCTGCGGCACTTGCGCTGGTGGTGCCGTCAGCCCATTTTTAACAATGACGGTACCCTCTCGATTGGCTATACTTACCCCAATTTGAATATGGCCGAGCAATACAACTCGCCCGGCTCTCCCTATTGGGCCTTGAAATTCTTTCTGCCCCTGGCCCTGCCCGGAGAACACCCATTCTGGCAGGCCGAGGAATTGCCTATGCCAGACCTCCCGGCAGTCCAACCCCAGGCCGAACCGGGTCTGATTCTGTGCGGCGACCGGGAGCGCAAACACGTCTTCGCCCTCAGTGGCAAGCAATTTCATCACTGGGCCCGCCACGGTGAAGCCAGGTATGCTAAATTTGCCTATTCGACCGAGTTCGGGTTCAGCGTGCCCGGCTCCAGTTATGGACTTTTCGATGTCGGCTACGATAGCGCCCTGGCCCTGAGTAAAGACGGGCGGCATTACCGGGTGCGCGAGGAAAGCCTGGAATGCCACCTGGAAGGAGATGTCCTCTATAGCCGCTGGCAGCCCTGGCAAGATGTCGAAATCGAAACCTGGTTGACACCACTTTTGCCCTGGCATGTCCGGCTTCACCGGATAAAGACGGCCCGGTCCCTCTATACCGCCGAAAGCGGTTTTGCGATTGGTCTGCCGCCAACTGTGCCGTATGGCAACCAGACCGGGCTGGGCAAGGGTAGGGGATTTGCCGTTGCCAGCTATCCGACCGGGCTCAGCGGGATTTATGACCTGCTAAACGCGGGCAATAGCAGCCAACGCCGGGGGGAAGTGACCTTTCCGCATCCGAATACAAACCTGGTGGCGTCCCGGACCAGTCTGCCGATATTGGCTCAGGAACTAACGCCCGGAGAGCATTGGCTTACGACAGCGGTGCTTGGCTTGCCGGGCGAGACTACCAATGCGGCTTCCTGGGAAGAACCTCCCACCATGGAACAATCCAAGGAAAAGCCGGGCGAATTCATGGTGCGGTTGGGGGATAGTCTGCGGACAATCAAACCAGGCAGGTAAACGGTAAACAAGGCTAAAGAGAGGGTCCATAAAGGATGTACAGTTTCAGGCAAATCAGGGAAGCCCTGGTAAGCGTAGCGCCGGGGCAAAAGCCGGTAGAGCCGGATTTCAAAGGGCTGGCTAGAGCGCCGCATCTGCAAACCCTAATCAAGGAAATCCGCGCCGAAGCTGAGAGTGCGGCGGGCACCCCCACGCCCGACCTCCCTTTCTCACTTTTCCAACTGTTTGAAACCCAGGGTACCCGCCTGGAATTCGAGACCCCCTATTTCGCCCGGCGCTCCCGGCTGGCTGTCCTTACCCTTGCCACTTTGCTGGATGAGACCGCCGCTTATCTGCCAGCCCTCGAAAACGAAATCTGGGAAATTTGCCTGGAATACTCCTGGGCTTTACCGGCCCACCTCCCGGTAGGTGTAGAAGAAAGCCGTTCGGCCAGGGTTTCACCCCGGCAGACCGTGGATTTATTTGCCGCCGAGACCGCCCACCAGTTAGCGGAAACGTTAAACTGGCTGGGAAACAGGCTTAACCCCTGGTTGGATTACCGGGTGCGCGAGGAAATCGAACAGCGCTTTTACCGGCCCCTTTTCTATGACCCCCATCATTTCTGGTGGGAGTCCAGCACAATGAACTGGGCGGCGGTCTGTAGCGGGGCGGTCGGCCTCGCCGCTCTCTCACTCGAAACCGACCGGGAACGGCTGGCGGGAATGGTCGAGCGAATTGCGAGGACCATGGAAAGTTTCCTTGAAGGCTTTGGCGAGGATGGCGGCTGCCCGGAAGGCATCAACTACTGGACCTACGGCTTTGGCTATTTCGTCTATTTCGCCGAAGCCCTGCGCGATTTCACCTCCGGCCAGCTCGATTTATTGGAAAGCCCCAGGGTCAAAAATATCGCCAACTTTCCAAACACAATAAGCCTGGGTCACACCAACTGGGTCAACTACTCGGACGCCCCGGCTCAGTTGGTGCTCGAAACCGGCCTGGTCTCACGACTGGTCGAACGGTTGGGGATTGCCGCCCCGGCCCTAGAAACCATTCCCGGTCTCGAAAAGTCGAGGGACCATCCCCGGTTTCGCTGGGTCCATCTCACCCGCAACCTGGCCTGGACCGACCCCACCTTACTCCAACAGCCTACCCCGCCGGGCACTTTTTACCTGCCGAATATACAGTGGGTGATAAGCCGCCACTATTTCGGCTCGAAGTTAATCGCTTTCTCGGCCAAAGGCGGACATAACAACGAACCGCACAACCATAACGATTTGGGCCAATTCCTGCTCTTTGCCGGGGATGAAAGTCTGCTTTGCGAGCTTGGCTCCGGTCTTTACACCCGCGACTATTTCCGGGAAAACCGCTATACCTATTTGCACCCGTCCTCGCTGGGCCATTCGGTTCCGGTGATTAACGGGCAGGCGCAGGAGGTCGGGGCAGCGCACTTTGCCACGGTTTTAGAGGAGCGTGAGTTCGAAAACGGCCTGGTTTTTGAGCTTGACCTGACCGAGGCTTACCCGGCGGAGGCGAGGTTAGAAAAATTTATCCGCCGGTTCGAGTGGAGGGTGCAACCGGGTGAAAACCAGGCCGGGCTTGAGCTGACCGACCGCTTTACTTTTTCGGGCGAGGAAAATTCTCTCGGTGAAGCGTTTATCAGTCTTATCCAACCCGTTTTAGGTCCTGAAAAAATTAGCTGGCAGGGTCGCCAGGGTAGGCTGGCGCTTTCCTTTGACCCCGGAAAATTCTCGGCCAGGGTTGAGGCGGTCCAGGCCCTTGCCAAAGACGGCGACCTTATTACGGTCTACCGGGTTTGGCTGGATTGGCGTTCTACCGCCGCTAACCCGGAAATCACCGGGCATTTCAGGTTCAGGTTCGAAGACATTTAACTCTAACCGGCCTGGCCGCTTAGTATTGGCACCCCATATCTTACCCACGACATTGGCTATGTCATTGGCCGTAAACGGGCGGTGAGTCTATAATACACCACCAGTAAGCCTGGGCTAAGGACGGTCAGATTTCAATTCAGACAACAACCAGAAACATAATATTATTGACAACGAAGCAAAATATAGAAACCTGGTATAACTTCAATGCAGACAGTAAAAAATAACAGGCAGTTATTAAGCGGCGATTGGGCTTTATGGGACGAAAACCCTAACGAATGGGGGTTATTAAAGCATTACGCCAAAAAACTCGATTTCGAGCGATGGAGACAGGTCAAGGTGCCGGGTTCGGTCCACGAAGCTTTGTGGAAAAGCGGTGAAATAAAACACCCCTACCACAATCTCAATAGCCGGGCGGCCCAGTGGATTGAACACCGCGACTGGATCTATGGGAAAAATTTAGAACTCAATCCATTTTTGAAAGATGGGGCCAAACGGGTCTTCCTTGAATTCGAGGGCATCTCGGAAAAATGCGAGCTTTTTCTTAACGGCGCCCCGATAGGTTCCCACGATGGTGCCGGGGTGCCGTTTGAGCTTGAAATCACCCGATATTTATACGACCAGGAAACGCCCCAGCTTCAAGTCCTCATCCCGACCCCAACCCCGGAAGACCCCCAGGTTGGCTGGACCGAGCGGACCCGCGGGCTACGCGGGCGCATGGGTTATGGCTGGGACTTTGCCCCGCGCCTGGTCAGGGTTGGGCTCCTGGGTGAAGTAAGCCTGCGGTTTACCGGGGAGCATCATCTCAAAGATTTCTGGTGCCGCCCTAAACTTGATCTTCAAACCCGCCAGGCCGAAGTCCAACTGGAAGTTAAGGTAGACGGCCCGGTTGGCGCAGACCTTTTATTCGAAATCGCCCTAAATAATGAAAAGGTAGGGGAGGTCTCTGCGGTTGGAGAGGCGGACGGCTATGCCCGCGCCAGCCTTGCCTTGCCGGACCCGCAACTCTGGTGGCCCGCCAGGATGGGCGACCAACCCCTCTATGCTGCCAGGGTAAGTTGCGCGGACGGTTCCGACAGCCTTGAAACCTCTTTTGGCCTGCGCGAAATCTCCTGGCAGAGACAGCCCCAAAACGCCGGGTACGAATGGCCCATGACCCTGGTCGTAAACGGCAAGGCGGTTTTTCAGCGGGGCTGGAACTGGGTGCCCGCCGACGCCATGGGTGGACCCAGGGCCGACCGGAAAATGAAACACCTGGTTGAACTGGCCCGCCACGCCGGAGTCAACATTTTACGGGCCTGGGGCGGCGGCGACCCGGAAAGCCCAGAGTTTTACGCGGAATGTGACCGCCTGGGCTTGCTGGTCTGGCAGGAAATGCCCCTTTCATCAGGTGGTATCAGTAATCTTCCGCCCGATGACAAAGACTATTTTGCCAGGTTGACCCCATACCTTGAACGGGTAATCAAGGCCCGGCGCAACCATCCCAGCCTGGCTCTGTGGGGTGGCGGCAACGAGCTAACCTATAGCGAGAACAAACCCCTGACCATGGAGCATCCTTTGCCCCAACTTATGGACAGGTTAATCCGGGAAATCGACCCCGACCGGGACTTCCGGCCCAGTTCTCCGCTGGGGGCAAAATTCGATCCCGCCCCCGATGACACCGAGCAATGGGACGTACATGGCCCCTGGACATACCGGACCGACCCGCCCGGCCCCGAATACAAACTATTTAACAGTATTAAACCCTTACTTCATTCCGAGTTAGGTCTGCCGGGCGAAACCAGGCTGGCCGACCAGAAGCGGTTTTTATCCAGGCGGTTCCGGTCACGCGCCGCTTCCAACCCGGCCCGGCGGCATCACGATGGGGCCTGGTGGGAACACGGCGAGATAGTGGAGGCCTTTTTCGGCCCGGTGACCGGTGATAAACTGGCAATTTTAGCCAGCCAGTGGTTACAGGCCGAGGGGTTACGCTACTATGTCGAAGAAACGCGCCGCCGCTGGCCGCAATCGGCAGGTATTTACCTGTGGCAATTCAACGAGCCCTGGCCGACCGTCACCTGCACTTCGGCGGTCCAATACTCTGGCCGCCCCAAACTGGCCTACCACGGAGTCAAAAAAGGCTACCAACCGGTTACGATTACGGCCCGCTACGATAGCCCCATACTCTCAAAGGACGCTCCTTTGCGGGTTTCCCTCTGGGCTTCCAGCGATAACGGAGAAATAGAGGGAGAACTGGTAAGCTCGCTAAAAGACCTGTCCGGCAAGGACCTGGGAACTACCAAAGAGGTCGTAAGAGTGCCGGGCGCTAACCCGGTCCATCTGCGTGACCTTGAAGTGGCGCTCCCCGGCGGGTTTGAAGGCGTGATGGTGCTGGATTTAAGCCTGGCCGGTAAATGGAAAAACCGCTACCTGTTTTCAAACCTGCCAGAATATCCTTTCCGAAAAGCCCTGAAACATCCAGGGTTACTCAAGGGCACTTTCTCGTAACAAGGAGCTTACTTACCCCTTCGAGACAGACGAGGTAACCTCCTAAAGTGATTAAGGGCTTATAACCCTAAACAAAACCCCGGTCCCAAAAACCGGGGTTTTGAATTTAAGTAAAAACTTTCTTTTCGCGTTAAAACTTACCGTGTAGTGGTCTTTCCAACAGAAGGTGGAGTGATTGATTGGGATTTACCCGGTAAAGGCACCAGCATCGAAACCTTTTGCCGGTACTGGCTGTATTCTTCCCGGTGAAAGACCAGCATGTCTCTTTCTTCCAACTGGATTCCGACAAGAATGTAAATGGTCGTAGCAAGGGCAAAAAGTAGATGCCCGACCGTCATCTGGGGGGTGGCCCAGAAGGCAATGATAAAACCGAGCATAATTGGATGCCTGACAAAATGATAAAGATACCGGATAGTAAACGGTAGGTGGTGATAAGGCTCCCCTTTTAGATAAAGATAAGCCTGGCGCAACCCAAAAAGGTCAAAATGATTGATCATAAAAGTGGAGGTTAGCACAATTAACCACCCTATCAGGGAAATCACCTGCAAAATAAGACTGCCCGGCTGCCAGGTCACACTCCATATAATCCCCGTTAAAGGTTGCCACTGCCAGAAAAGTAGAATCAGCAGCAGGCTGGCAAATAAAACATAGGTACTCCGCTCAATAGCCGGAGGGACAATCCTGAGCCACCACCTTTTGAAAAATGGCCGGGCCATCAGGCTGTGCTGGACTGCAAAAAGTCCCAGTAAAAAAGCGTCTATGATGATAGATGTTACAAAATCACCTTCCTTGCCACTATCAATTGATTTCTGGACCAGGTAATTACCCACAAACCCGATTGAATACAAAAAGGCGCCTAAAAAAAGCAGATAAGTGACAGCCGCGTAAATAGTTGCCAGAATTTTACTCATTACAAATTTATCCTTTCTGACCCGTACCGGTAAAGATACTACTTTGCTCATATATTAGACGTTGTTGGCGAATTTTTAGCACCTTTCCAGTAACCTTCCAGGCGGCCCGGGCTAATACTTCAAAAAGTCTAAGTGGGAAAACCGGTCCTTATCTGGTTTTCCCTGTTAAATCCATTAAGTATTGAAGATAGCACCCGGCTAATTCGGTCAGATATCATAATTGAAACCAGGGGAACAGTTATTTTTGGAGGACTGCCCGGATTAAAGCCAGGTGGTGAAAACTATGCCGCAACGCGTGGTCTTCGATGATAAACTGGGCTGTCAGAGGCGCGTCAGCGTCGAGCGATACCCTTGCTGCCGTGTCAAGTTCAGCGTCCGTAAACTCCCGGACCCGGTCTGCCGCCATCTTGCTGTTTTGCCGCAGCAGGGCCAGGGTTTCCGGTTTGCCCGCTTCCGCGTGGTCGCGGGCATGTTGCGCGTTCATATGGTCAACCTCAGCCCAGCTTACCCCTGCGATGGGTTGGCCTTCCGCAATTCGGAGAGCCAGGTCGAGTTCAAGCGGATAGACACTGGCTACGTGATGCACCAGGACGCCTACGGTGCGTTCTTCTCCCGGTACAAAGGTCTGCCATTCAGCATCGGTCAGGCTTTCGGCGAAGGTTGCCAGGGTCCGGCTCCCTTCCTCAATCCGTTCTGCCAGCAAAATCGCTCGTTTAGCCATAATTTAACCACCTTTCAAAACCACTCTTGAAAATCCAACATCATGCAATTAGCTGTAATCAATAAATACAAGCCTGTATTTTCAGCGGGGTCTACGCAACATCTCTTTCACAACCTCAATCTCGCCCTGGTGGCGATAGATATGGGTCGTGCAGGGCCGCATCAGTATGTCCCAGACCGGGCGATTAAAGAGGTGTTTTACCTCTCTGGTAAAGCCGGGGGTCTGGTATTCCGGGAAAACCGCCAGCCGCTGGTGATAATCAAAGCACTGCTCTAAAGCGTCCTTCCCACATTCTCCCAACCAATCCGAAATGGTCTGGTACACTTCGTCGGCATATTCCAGCACTTCGGCTTTACTGACCGTGTGGGCAATCGCGTCTGCTTCCTCCAGGGTTACGCCCGCGCCAATCCCAAACTCTTTTAGCGGCTTCCAACCCTGCCAGCGGTCGGTGTGAGCCACCTCTGTCTCGCCGCGAATCCAGGTCTGGACAAACATGTCCTGGGTGCGCGGCAGGTGCCAGGCCAGGAAACCGATAAGGTTCTGGCCGGGGATAGGGCGTGCCATCCATTCGTCGGCGGTCAAATCGTTCGCAAGCCCGTGCAAGCCATTGTTCAGATTGGCAAATTGCTTTTGTAGATAGGCAATAGTATCCATTTCTCACCCTCTTTCATTTAGTAAGGCGGGTCTATAAACCTGCCCGCCCTGGAGATGGGCACATTTTCTATGAAAAACACAGGTGACAGGAGAAAACCGGATTTAGGTTATGGTTAAAATGCCCGGTGACAATACTTCGAGGTTAAGCCCGGATGGCAATCACTTCGAGATATTCGCTGATGACACGAGTGGTGCCGTCGGTGGCCTGGTTATGGTCTGACCAGAGCTTTTCGAGGTCGCGCCGCAACAGAGCCTGTTTTTCAGGGCTGCAATTCGCATAGGCCCTTAAGGTGGGACCGTAGTAGGTCAGGTATAAATTGACGGACTCAGCCGGACTGAACGGGTATTCAAAAACTACCTTTCGCGGGGTACACCGGATAGCGGAGGTGGCGTCACCGAGCCGTTCCCGCACCACAGCCTCGGTCCCCCACAAAATCGGGGAGATACTGCCAGGTGGCGGTGGGACATGGGCCCCGATAGTCTTTAGCATCTGGCCGATAAACCCGGTAGGAGTCCAGTTTGCCAGGGCGATAGTCCCGCCGGAAGCGCAAACTCGGAGCATTTCGGCTGCCGCTATATCGGGGTGAGCTGCGAACATCACGCCATACATGCTTACGACCATATCAAATGAAGCCGCCGGATAGGGCAACATTTCCACGTCCCCTTCCTCAAATTCAATTGGCAGGCCGCTGCTCGCCGCCCGTTCCCTGGCGATTGCCACCAGGTTGGGGGCTATATCAAGTCCACTGACAATCGCGTGCTGTTTGGCAACCTCAACCGCGATATTGCCCGTACCGCAAGCTAAATCCAGCACCAGTGTGCCGGGTTTAACCCGGAGCCGGGCTACAAAATCCTCGGCGTGAGTCTCGATAGACTCGGCGATTTTGCTAAAATCCCCGGAGGACCAGGTAGCCTTTATGCGGGCCCGGTCCGCTTCGATAACAGAAATTTCTAAAGTCATTGCCAAAACCTCCTGTCAGGTTGAATATATTGTTTTTTTCTCAAAGGGAACTTATAATCTTCTCAAGATAGCTTGTTGCTTATTCGCAAGACCTGGCATCACTATAAAACATAAGTGTTCCCCAAACGTTCCCCGGCAGACCACTTCCGGTGCCGGTGCGGTTTCCAAAATCCGCCCCTGTGACCGGTTCCCCAAAACTTAAGTGAGGTTTTATAATGCGCGTACAGATTGATTTGCTTGGTCAATTCCGCGTTACCTTAGACGGGCGGGAAATTTCTGCTAACGAATGGCGGCGTGAAAAAAGCGCCGCTCTGATCAAACTACTGGCCCTCTCTCCCGGCCACCGCATTCACCGTGAAAAAGCGATTGACCTGTTCTGGCCGGATAGCCTTCTAGATACAGCTTCCACCAACCTCCGAAAAGCCCTTCATTTCGCCAGGCGCGCCCTCGGCGAACACGACCTGCTTACTTTGAAAAATGACATTATTTTGCTGGCGCCCGGCCACGAGCTACAAATTGACGTGGAGATGTTCGATACTGCCGCCACCGAAGCTTTGCGCCATGGTAACCCGGTGAGATGCGCTCAGGTTGCGGGCTATTACCGGGGTGAACTCCTCCCCGATGACATCTATGTAGAATGGGTGGACGAACGGCGCGAGCAGTTACGCCAGCTATATGCCAGGTTATTGAGGGCCGCTCACCTCTGGGATAAATTGCTGGCGCTCGACCCTACCGACGAGGAGGCCCAGTGCGCCCTTATGCAGGCCGCGCTGGACGCCGGGAACCGGGGAGAGGTTATCCGGCAGTTTCAACGGCTGCGCGAACGGTTACGGACCGACCTCGGAGTGGGACCGGCAGCGGCAACCATCGCCATTTATGAAAAAGCTCTCGCAGCCGAAAAATCGGATCCTGCCAGTGTCGCTGACCGGGTGCGAAGTCTTCTGGCCTGGGGTATCGTCTCCTTACAGAGCGGCGACTTCCCGAAGGCCGAACACCTGGCCAAAGAGGCCCGCCAGTTAGCAATTGAGGCCGGGCTTCCCCGTGAAATGGGTGAGGCCAGCGCGCTTTATGGCATTGTCGCGCATTACCAGGGACGCTGGTTGGAAATGTTTAATGCCGAGTTTATGGAATGGACCCGGCGGGAACCCAGCGTTACCCTGAATGTCCTTGATGGGCATCTTTGTTTTGCGGAGTTTTCCATGTACGGCGTGGGCGGGCACAACCAGGTGGCCGAGATTGCCCGGGAATTTCTCACCTTTACGGATGAAACCGGCTCTACCAGCGGGCGAGCGCTGGCCCTGCTGATTCTGGGAGAGGCCGAATTTTTTTCAGGGCACCTTGACCAGGCCGAGCAGCTTCTCACCGACTCCATGGAGCTTTATGCCGGCGTCAGGTCGGACACGGGGCGGATTCTAACCTTGCTCCGCCTGGCCGAAATTGGCCTGGCCCGTGGTCAAAAATACCGGGCCGGGCGGTTAATCCAGCAGTGTCTGAGGATTGCGGAAATAAACTGGCTCTCCCCCCATTTTTTGATGAGATTACAGGGGCTGGTTATCCAGATGGCCGGGACCAGGGAGAAAACCGAAGAAGCCGTCAGGCAGGGGGATAGCTGGCTTGCCAGGGGGAATATGTGCCAACCCTGTTCGATGTCCTTTAGAATCGCCTCAACCATAGCGTTAATAGAGAACGGGGAACTTGAAAAAGCCAAACGCCGCCTGGAGGAAACCGAAAGAGTGGCCGGGATGTGGAATGGCGGGCCGTGGGTGGCGGCGGTCTGGGAAGTGCGAGGTCTTCTCCGCCAGGTCCAGGGGAATATCCAGCAGGCCGGGGCCCTTTTCGAGGAAGCGGCGGCCCGTTACGCCGGGTTAAACCGGCCAGGAGACCAGGAACGGTGCCTGGCGCGGGCCGAAAAAGCCGGGAAATTAGAGGTCAAAGAACCCTTTTAAGCTAAAAATGCCGTTTCCCAGGAAAGATAAACAGGGAAACGGCATTTTCCAATACTTTTAAATTTTAGCCAGGCCCTGTTAGGCCGAACCTAAAGGGCAATTTAACCGGCTTTAGCACCTTCTTGCCTGGTAAGGTTGCAAACCAAGAGTTAATTAAACTTCCGGGAATACCTCGCCATCCAGTAACACCCCTGGTTCCAGTTTTAAGGGGTCGGTTACGGGGTGGGGTTTACCCGAAAAAGTTGTGTCGGCATCCATATAGATAATTATGTGGGCCACCCTGGGGTCATCGGTAAAGTTCGGGGTCGCCATATGGGCGGTCCAGGAGTTATGAAAGGTACAGTCTCCCGCCTTCAAAGGGAGGGTCACCCGCGGATAATAGTTCAAATCGGGGCAGAGGGTCAACAAATCTTTGGGGTTGAGCAAATCTTGAGGCCGTAAACCCGAATATTGGTGGGAGCCTTCGATAAAGGTCATACAGCCTTTTTCTACCGGAACATCACACAGGGCTACCCAGGCGGAGAGACAATGCCTCCCCTCGGCATCATTGTGCGGCCAGTAGGGCTGGTCCTGGTGAAATTCGGTGGCCTTTTCGTTGTGGGGCTGTTTGATTAATATATGGTCGTGCCAGATGCGCAACGCTACCCCGGCCAGGCGTTCGGCCAGTCCCGCCAGGTTGGGGTGGAGCGTCAATTCTTTCATAGCGGGGTCTTCACGCCAGACGTTCACCAGTTGGGTAAAGACTTTCTCCCCTTTATTAAAGATCTCCATGTTGTTAGAGACATTCAGGGCGGCATCATAATAATGGGCGGCTTCGGCCTTTGAAATAACACCGGGCAGTTTGATAAAGCCCTGCTTTCGATACTGCGCCACCATTTCGTCGGTAACATCCTGGCTGGTGGTAAGATACTGGCTACCGGTAAGGGTCATCTTCAACTCCTCCTCTGTTCCATATTAAATCTCCGGGTAAGTTGATTTATTATATAAAAGCAAGGGCTGGACAGCATAGGCTATAATTGACTCGTTACTAGCACAAAATTGATATTTTTCGCAAAATTTGCCTGAAGATATGGAAAAAAATGTAAGTCCGCTCCAGTATTCCAGGGAGCTTATTTTCAAATCCGGCTATATACCAATGATGGTTGAGGAAATCGAGGTAAGAGAAGATGTCGAAGCTCACAGTCATCAATTTATGGAAATCGCCATAATTACGGAGGGCACCGGCTTTCATTTTTCTTCTATGGGAAGACAGCAAATTGTAGTAGGCGATGTTTTTGTTTTAAGGCCGGGGGCCTGGCATTCCTTCCAGGATTGCCGCGATTTGAAGGTTTATAACTGCTGCTTTGGGGCCGAACTGCTTTTGCAGGAACTGGCCTGGGTAAGACAGATTCCAGGCATAAATTATTTACTGTGGCGGGGTCCGCTCAATTCCCAGGCTCCCGGCATCCTCAAATTTACCCTCTCAAAAAGTGCCATCGAATACTGCCGGGAGTATCTTTCAAAAATTGAGGGTATCCTGTCGGCAAAGCCGGAACAACAAAAGGCCGCCCTCCTGGGGCTGCTGCTGGTGGTTCTCTCCGAGCTATCTACCAGGGCTAATATCGAAAGTTTAGCTGACGACCTCGACCAGGCCTCCGCCATTCCTGACGTGGTGCTAAAAGGCGCGAACATGCTGGAGGCTGATGTTGCCCGCGACTGGACTCTGCTGGAATTGGCGGAGTTGCTGCATCTCAACCCGGCCTATTTCGTGCGCCTTTTTAAAAAGCATACCGGGCTATCGCCGATAGCATATTTGAACCACCAGCGAGCTGAACGGGCGGCAAATCTACTCGTTGAGACCCAGAAATCCATCGCCGAAATAGCCAGGGAAGTGGGCTGGGCCGACCAGAACTATTTTGCCCGCTGCTTCAAAAGCCACTACGGAATGAGCGGTAAGGTTTACCGCGCCAGGTACAGTCACAGGTAAGAAAACTGTAGGGCCTTACTTTTAGCAGCCCAGGCAATTTTCAGCCAGGTTCTTTTTGTAAGGCCCCTTAATCTACATGTCTGCAGGGGAGCGTAAACGCCGCTGGTCTAGCTTTTGTGGCTTAACCTGAAAGCGCGTTTGAGGACGGCCCCGTATTCGTTTAGGGCTCGCTGACCGAGTTCAGAATCCGGCTGGAAAAGCTCAAACCCGTGAAACGCCCCCGGGAAAATATGGTACTCCACCCCGATTCCGGCCTGCGCCAGGCGGCTGGCATATTCAAAACCCTCGTCCCGCAGTAAATCAAGCTCACCGACCCCGAAGTAGGCGGGCGGCAGACCGGTCAAATCGGTGGCCCGCGCCGGGGAAGCATATAGCGAGGTTTCGGCCCGGTTGACCCCCGGCAGATAATTGTTCCAGGCGCTTTCCAGGATTTCGCGGGTTAACATCCGGCCATCGGTAGGTTCTTTGGAAGATGCCGTTGTCATCCGGTCGTCCAGGGAGGAACATAGCAGCATCTGAAAGACCAGGGCCGGACCGCCCCGGTCACGGGCCAGCAGAGCCAACCCGCCCGCCAGCGACCCCCCGGCGCTATAGCCGCCAACGGCTACCCGGCCAGGGTCAAAACCTAAATCAGCCCCGTTTGCCGCCACCCATTGCAACGCGGAATAGCAATCCTCCAACCCGGCAGGGAAAGGATTCTCCGGGGCCAGGCGGTAATCAACCGATACGACCACGCAACCGGCCACCCGGACGAGGTTGATAGCAATGTTATCGTGTTCAACCGGGTGTCCCACCACAAAACCGCCACCATGCGCCCAGATTATTACCGGGAGGGCCGAGGCCGGTTTTGGATTGGGTGAGTATATGCGGACCATAAACTCGTGCGTTCCGTCAGCACCGGGCAGATTGCGCTCTTCAATCTGGACATCCGGCGACGAACCGGCCCTGGATAAAGCGCCCATGGCCTCTTTCTGGGCCTTGCGGGCGGCAGGTAAATCGGCGGGGAACTCATAAGATTCGGTCATGGTCGCGAAAATAGGTAACAGGTCGGGGTCTACGCGTTTCTCAATTCCCTCAATCTTCATTTTTAATCTCCATCAAAACGCTAAAACAAACCAGATAAAAATCGCCAGGTGTAAGCAGTCTCAGCGCTATTTAAACCGAGCAGTAAAAGTAAAATTTGTGAGCAGTTTTTCGAATACCAGGGGTATTATAAGACTAACCGGCCAATGATAAAAATTCGTTCCCAACAGGCAGCAGGAAAACCGGCAATGCCGGAATAGTTTGTCAGGTTTTGGGTAAAAGACGCGACTTTGCGCCTTTATCCAGCCCGACTTTGAAATCTACTGTGTTTATTTGGTGAATGTGAAGTTGGAAAAGGGCACACCCATGATACGCAGGCTATTCCTCTTCACTGATGGCAAACTGATTTAGCGCCTCAACCGAGGGGACAAAATAGTAGGCCCCGGTGACTGCCGTCGTGTAAAAAGTCAGGGCATCGCGGATACCATCTTCCGCCCCGGCCATTCGAGAAAGCATCCGGGCCAGGCGACTCTGCTCACAACTGAAACCGATAAACATGGTGCCATGCTCGGTGGCGGTCCCATAAGGACTGTTGCGCCGGAAAATGTGTTGCTCGACGCCATCCACCTCGATTACGTTACGTGAGACGTGCGAAGCCGGGCCGCGCACTTCCTCGGCCAGTTCGGTGCTGTTTAGCTTGGTACGGCCTATAACTTTTTCCTGGGCCTCGACCGGTAAAGCCTCGAAGGCTGCTGCCTGGTGGGTCCATTGCTGCACCAGTAACACGCTTCCGCCCGCACCCGGCAAGCCTTCGGGAACCAGCGTCACCTCTGGAGCCTCAGCCAGGCTCGGATTCTCGGTGCCGTCAATAAACCCGGTGAGGTCGCGGCTTTCCTTGTAACTCCAACCCGCCACTTCGGAGGCCAGGGTTGCCAGCGGCGCGAGCGCAGTTATCGCCGCCTTGGTCACATCGAAAACAACGTTGTAGGCCGAGCCCGCCACCCAGAACCACAAATCATGCTGGGTGGCGGGCATACTGTAGCCGTCTACCCCTTCCAAAGGCTGCTCGAAATCTTTTACATCTTCCGGAATCAGTTCGGGAGCTATCTTACGCCACAACGATGGCCTGAACCCGACCACCAGGTTTACACCTCCGGTTGTCATCCGAGGCTCTTGCAAACTGGCAACCAGTTGGACAAGGTTGAGAGGGTCGGCATCTTTATTCAAATCGAATTCAAGGTAGGAATGTGAACTGGTTCCCAGGGCGAAAATACCACTTTGCGGTACATGCATCGGTAGTCTTCCTTCAAATATAATCATAATGATGAACATTAAAAAAGCCAGCTCGGCCTTGATTTGAATAAATTATAAGCGATGCAGGTACATTTTTGCTACCTGGAATCGAATATTTTTGGCTGGAATATAATATGTTAAAAACCGGCTTAAAAGACCAAGGCCGTGCCCATTAAAGCGGCACGGCCCCGGTGAAACCCTCTATTTTTATCCCGAAAACTAAGCGTCGGAGGGAAAAAGCTCCTCTTTTTCAGCCGCCAGGGCTTCCCGTTTTGTCACGAGCCCTCTCTTTTTATTAATCAGGCTTTTTAACAAATCCCCGGCGTTCTTTAATTTGTTGTATTCTGAAAAATCCTCCCAGACATCACAGAAAAATTGGGCGTTCGTAATCTTAATACGTAAAGCCTCGTCACTATCTTTTTCACCCACGGCTGTTGTAATAGTCGCTCCTTTGGCATCGGCAAAATTGGTCTTAATTTTTTCGGAAACTTTAACAACCTCAAAGTCAAATTTCATTTTTAGAGGTTTGGTTTTAGCTGTGTCATAAGAATTCCAGAACCGCCCGACTGATGTTATACCGGTAAGTTCCGCCTTTAAGGCCGACAGCCCGTCAAAGAGGGTCAGGTCGGCTTCAAAACTCCGTTTAAGGTTATCATTCGCGCTCCGGCCAGAAATTCTATCAATCTCAGCTGCCTCGGCCTTATCCATGGATTCGTCGTTTGGTTTAATCAGGCTCCTGGTGTTTGACGCCAGCGCCGGATTATAGGCTAGGGCTTGCAGGGCCTGGTTTATTTTTAACACATCCGATTCTTTGATGGACCTTTTGGCCCCATTCAATAACTTATCGTGGACAGCATCCAGGCGCTCCTCACTCATCGGCGCGGAAACATTCAGGTCGTGGCTGGTGCTTTCCTTAAATTCAGCCTTACCCTTGCCGTCGAGAGGGATAACGTTCTTCTGGCTCAGCATTTTCCATTCTTCTCCGCCTTTGTGCCAGATGATATTGGTAGCTACGGAATTGAATTTCCCATCCCCGATATAATAATCGTTTACGCCAAACCAGTCCCGAATCCCTTTTGTAGCACGGAAATGAGAGGCCTCGGTAAAATTATCCGTCTCGCTCTGAAAGTGCCAGGCTTCAAATTTAACGTCATCGCCTTCCGCTTTGGTGATAGCATAGGCACAACCGTTCATCGAGTCGGTAAAGACAAAGTTTGTTACTCTTGGGTCTACTTCGGTTTTCCCGACATTCTCCCAGGAGTCGGCGTCTTTAGCCCCAGTTCCATCTTTTTTAAGGTTGGGGTTGTCAATAAAGTAGGGAGCGTAGGCGGCGGTAATGACCCCCGTTTCGTCCCCCGTTTCTCCCCTCACGATACCAACCAGTTTAGCGGCATCGTCTACTAAGCTTCCGTCTTTTTTCGTGAAAAGGGTTTTAAGTACATCCGGTTCAAGCTTATCGAAAGCCGGGGTCAAGAAGTAAACATTTTTGCCGCCTTTATCCGGGTTTTTGGTATCCTGTAGATAAAAAGGCAGCGAAGCTTTGTTCTCAATCATCAAAGTTTTGAGATTTGAGAGTAACTGGGTTTCGGAAAGCTTGTCTTTAGCGGCAGTTACCGTCTTCGGGAACCTAAGTTGAAAGCCTTTCCCGTATTCAAAAAGGACCAGGTTTTTTTGCATGAAATCTTCCGGGTCGGCCACAAACTCATCCTCGCGCAACCGTTGGACCACGCCAGCCGAAACCCTGGACGGGGTGGCCTGTAGGGGCTTGTCGAGAGTAGCCCGGTTTACAGTGGTGGATATACCTGAAGCCGCATTTTGTGAGGAGGAAGAAAAAGAGGTGGAAGAAGGAAGGGTCTTCTTTAGGAGCCTGGTACGTTCGACCATTCGCTGGATGGCTCTATTTCCCATTGTCCGCTGTAAGCCTAAAATTTGAGAGGGCGATAAGCCCAGCAGATCTTTTTTAAAGTGGCCGGATTCTTTGCCAGTCCCACCGTCCGGGGGTTGAGAGTAGCCAGCTTCGGCGCCGGAATAGCTTTGAGTGGACCCATAATCATCTTTAGCTACTTCGCTGGATTTGTCTTCGGTTTGGGGGGCTGGTGGCAGTGACTCTCTCAAAGTAGATTTCCTTCCGGTAGACAACCTGAAATTCGAATTTACCCTTTTCTCAGAAGTTAGAGGGAAGATGTGTCTGATAACAGGTATAAGAGAATTATAAAAAATTGTAAATAGGAAATTTAGGGTTGGCAATTCCCATCTTTATAAACCCTTTCAATTAAAAATGAAAAGTAGCACCTTTGGGGTTTACCTACCCTATGGTTTTTTAACAGGCCGGAAAAACAACGTGACTGGCCACCCTGGGATGGTCAGCCACGTTGAAGCAAGAATTATTGGGAAAACTACTCAGCCGGGCAGTTTACCGTGATACGGGAATTTGTGAACTAGGGATAGTTCACCACCGTAACCGGGACATCCGGGTTGGCTATAGTGGACGACCCGCCAGCATCATTGATAACATGCAGGATTCCACCATCGCCATTTGTGGCATCAAGGAATATCGTCAACAAATCATGGAAACTGCCCGCCGGGAGAGTTTGGGGAGCCTCGAAAGCGTGGTCGGCAAATATATTCATATGCTGGTTGAAGAAGCTATAACTCCCCATGCCGTATCCATTGAACTTCTTTACATTATTGGCAACCTTGAAGGCAGGAAAACCTTTGACATTGCGGGATTCCATCCAGGCCGCCTGGTTTGGCACGTCATAGGGCATTTCGTTCTGGAAAAAGATGACGGTGCCTTTGTTGCCATTCCAGAGTGTCTCGTATTTCTGGTAGTGCTCGACAAAGAGGCCATAGGCCGTAACGCTGTCGCCGTTCACGATTAACCCGGTATCGGCGGTGTTGGAATTCCAGCCAACGCCGTTTCCGTGGTCGGCGCGCCAGGCCCAAATATCATCCATGATGACGTTGTCGCTGTTAATAACCAGGCTGGTCGTGGCCTTGCCGAGAGTCGCTCCGCCGATGCGGAAGAAAACATCTGCAATCAGGGTGGGGTCTGCCGGGTCGCTCTTTTTGTTATCAAAGAAACCATTATGATTGTTGTCGTCGTTCCCGGCATTATAACCATGGTTATCATTGCCGTTATTGCCAACCTGTAACAGGACCGGCGAATTATACGGCCCTGCATCAAACAACAGCCCGGCCAGTTTGACACCCTTAACGCTGGCAACCGACATCGTAACAGCGCCTCTATCGGGGACAAGCGTGGCAAAACCAAGACCCAATACCACGGTGTCGGGCCGCTTGACCCTGAGAGTGTCTTTCAGGTGGTAAACGCCCGGGGTGAACAGGATATTCCGGCCAAAGTCGAGCGCTAGATTAATTTCCTGGGCCGAATTGCCGGGCCTTGCGATAAAGAAATCGCTTAGCGGGATGGATTTACCGGGTGTAGGGCCATTTTCCCAGGTCGTACCCACTGAATTGGTTTGGGGGGCCGGGACAAAAACGTTGTATTTCTTGGACGAGTCTATATACAGGAACGGTTTCTCTCTTGTCACCGGGCTATTCGCCAGGGTGGTATAAGGGTTACCGCCGCACGAAGCATCGGCGGGGAAACATTCGGCAGGCGCGCCCACGACGCCGGAGAAGACCTGGTTCCAGACCCCGTTGGTCCAGTTACTAACGATACTGTTGCGCACCATAAATTGCTGCTGAGAACCGTTGATAATAGTACCCGCTTTGCTGTCGGCGATAAAACCGCCACTGGCATAGGAGGGGCCGGAGCAGTAGTCCATCAGGGTGACGTTGCCATTCGTGACATTTACGCGCCGCATTGGGGCCGCCTGCGATACCGCCCAGAACTCACCGCTATAACAGCCGAAATCCGGCGTGGTGACGTTGATGGTCAGGTTGGACAAAGAACGCCAGAAGTTATTGAGGGCGATACAGTTGCCGTTATCGCACTGGTTGCGGACGTAAATGGAACCGTTTATGACCACGTCATTCGGCGAAAGACCGAGACCGGCTACCTCGGTGTAATAGCCGACCTGGAAATTGAGAGGAGCGTCCGCCGTACCGTAAGTACCGGGCTTAAAGAGCAGGGCGTAACGTGCTGTGCCAAACTGGTTGGGCACCTGCTGCGCGGCGACCGCGTCAACGGCAGCCTGAATCTGGGAAGTAGGCATGGACGGGTCGAAAATCAGTACGTTTGAACCGAAATTGGGTTGAGAGGTGGGAGGCAGGGGAGCGGCTGAAGCAATGGTGGCGCCGGCATTCATTACCAGCATGCCCAGCAATATTACCACAAGCCCTATCCTCGTTGATTTAAGGTGTAGCATTAAGTTCTCCTTGTGCTTGACTGAAAACGACGAAGTTGACTACCAAGGGTATATTTTTCGAGCGTGTTCGGGTGGCCCTATTTACGGTTAAGGGTCGGCGAACCCGCTAGCGGTGAGAAAAGTGCCGCCAATTACCCGGTAACCGTAGTAATCCAGGGGGACGTTTAAGATAAGCGTGGTGCAGGAACAAAAGGACAGACCAACCGAAACAAAACTAAAACCTTCTACCGGAAGGCTGGAGTTTTAGCGAATAGACGGGTAAACTTTTGGTTTGATAGGAAGAAAGAGTTAGTAAAATGGCGAGGAACCGGGGCTGGAAACCCCCAATCCGTTAAAACGCACAAGCATGGGAGCATAGACGCCTCCTTGTGTCTACCAACGAGCTATTTATAGCGCCGGGCGTAAAATCCAACCTTTAAATGAGTGCGGACAGGCCCAAAAGCGTTACCTGGAAAAGCAAGGCCACCTGACCGGTTTGATAATATCCATTGAACGAAGTGTTTGAACGGCGCGTTACGTTCGAAGAGTTTAAGAGCGAAATTGCTGCCTAAATCCCATTTTACAGCGCGAAATCACAATGTCAATAGTTTTGATATATTTTGTCAAATGATTTTATTTATCAGGTTTTAGGAGGGGAAGTTTCAAACCCCGGTCTGCTGACCGTTTTTCATTAACTCGCGTTCCTGGTCCCGGGGCTACTCCGGCCCAAACCCTGGCTCGGAGAAATCATTGTTGTCCGGCCCGACCTTCTTGCCAAAAAAGGTATCGCGGGTTAGGTTTTAAGATAGTCATAGCAACAATAAATGTTTTTACCCATAGTACCATTTTGCAATATATTCTTATTTTCTTTTTTGATAAAATTTCTTTGAAATATAAAAACAAAGTGATTTGGGAATATAATTTATTTGCTCAACCTTAAACCACAAGCAGATAAATTTTTGGGTAAAAGGTATGACACTTCGCAAGCAAACCCTGGTTTTTTTAACTCTTTCTTTACTTTGCCTCTTAATTGTCCTTATTATTGCTACCTCGAACATTTTTCTGCAAGGGTTTTCGCAGGTGGAACAAACCACCATCGAAAATGACCTGAAGCTTGCTGCTGACTTTCTAAATGAAGATATTGCTTCGCTTACCCAGGTTCAACAGGATTGGGCCAACTGGGATGATGCCTATAAATATGCCAGTGACGGCAATGACGATTTCGTCCAGGCCAATTTAAATGACGCGACCATTGTCAGGCTAAACCTGAGGTTTTTTGTACTTCTAAAACCGGATAATACCCTTGTTTTCGGTCGCAGTATCGACCCCCGGACCAAAAATATTTCCCCTTTACCGGACGAATTTACTTCCTATTTAGCTTCATCTTCGGGCAGGCTGTTATTAACCGGGGCCGGGGCAAATGCTGCCAACCATATTGTGAGTGGAATTTTCCTTTTACCCCGGCTTGACGACCCCTTGCTCGTTGTTTCCAGCCCAATTCTGACCAGCGATAACCAGGGACCTTCCCACGGAACTTTGATTATGGTCCGCTCCCTGGATGAATCAGAGCTTCAAAATCTTTCGACGCGCCTCCATTTTCCATTACAAATAGAATCCTACGACAGCCCCACCTTATCCGCCGATTTCCAGAAAGCGCGCGCCTCGATAAATACAACGGCCAGTTTACCGGTTTACATAGAGGCCCTTGATGACGATACTAACCGGGGCTACATGGTCCTTAAGGATATAAGCGGGAGCCCGGCTTTGCTCATACAAATGGAGGTACCCCGGCAAATTTACAAGCAAGGGCAGAACACTCTTAATTACCTGAGTATCCTTATCGTGGCGGTTTTTGTCATTTTTGGAGCCCTGACCCTATTTTTGATGGAAAAAATGCTTCTTCGCCGTATTTCGGACCTTAAAAAGGAAGTTAAAGGAGTCGGTATCAGCGGGAACCTGACCACGCGGGTAACAGTCAAAGGCAATGACGAAATTGCTACCCTGGCCCAGGTTACCAACCAGATGCTGGCGGCCCTTGAACAATCGCGCGCTAACGAACGAGAAAGTGAAAACCGCTTCCGCCTGTTAATCGAAAAACTGCCGGTCGGGGTTACTTTGCACGACCCCGCTGCCAGGGTTCAACTGGCTAACCAGGCAGCCGCGGATTTATTAGGCTTACCCCTTATCCAGTTAATAGGTAAGAATTATTATGCCTCGGATTGGCAATGTATCCATGAGGATGGGACCGATTTCCCGGAAGAATTACGCCCTGTCCAGCAAGCTATTGGGACCAAAAAGCCGGTCCGAAATGTAATGATGGGAGTTCACAGGCCCCTTAATGATAGCTGGGCCTGGCTCCTGGTGAACGCCGAACCGTTTCTTGACAATACCGGTAAGCTGACGAACATCATTTGCACATTAAACGATGTTACGGAGCGTAGAAAAGTTGACGAATTAAAATCGGAATTTGTTTCGGTAGTCAGTCACGAATTGCGGACTCCTTTAACTTCTATATTCGGTTCTTTGGGACTGCTTATCGGCGGGGTAGCCGGAGAAATCCCGCCCGTTGCCCGCAGTATGCTGGAAGTGGCGTACAAAAACAGTGACCGGCTGGTAAAGTTGATAAACGACATTCTCGATATTGAAAAAATAGAGGCCGGGAAGATGACCCTCCATAAAAAACAACTTGAACTGGCACCCCTGCTAGAGCAGGTTGTAGCATCCACCCGTTCTTACGCCGACCAATACAATGTGGTTATCGAGCTGGATAAGGGGGACCGAAATTGCGTGGTTCTGACCGATGGGGACCGTTTAACCCAGGTCCTGGTCAATATTATCTCGAATGCCGCCAAGTTTTCTCCACCGGGAGGGATAGTTAATGTTGCGCTGGATTGTGCCGACGGCAAAAGGGCATTGATTTCGGTAACGGATAGGGGTGGCGGCATTTCGGAGGAATTTCAGGGCCAGATTTTCCAGAAATTCGCCCAGGCCGATTCGTCGTCAACCCGCCAGAAGGGCGGCACCGGACTTGGCTTGAGTATATCCAGGGCTATTATGGAAAGGCTAAAAGGGAACCTGACCTATACAAGCGTGGTTGGAGAAGGCACGACCTTTTATATTGAGTTACCTTTATATAACCTGGGTGATTAAAGAGCTTCCTGAGCGATTAGAACCATTGGTCTTAACATCGTCAAGCGTATCTAAAAACAAAACATAACTTACTTTTGAAGGGGTAGTTCTTGGGGACTGAGCTCAACCAGGGCGCTTTTTGGCAGACAAGGCCCTAGCATAAAACCAGGCCAGTACCCCTGCCAGGCCAAATGGAACGGTGATGGAAGCCTTTCCTAAAACCGTAAAATTGCTTTTCCAGAGCCCGATAAAAAGCAAGACCAATCCCACCCCCAGCAAGATTGTTGCGGCCTTAGCAGGCGCTTTGAAAATTAAAAATCCCCCAACCGCTCCCACTATAACCAGGCCCCATAATGCCAGGGCAAAAGCCCAGGTCGAACCGTCAGCCGGATAATCCGACAAATTATCAAGCGCTAACACCACAAACCCTGTAAAAGCAGTCCACAAACAGCCACAGATGCAAAGGATTAAGGCCAAAATCGCTAAGAATTTCATAGGTTCATCCTTTATGACCGGTGTTTTCAGTTTTTTCAAAGAATAGGGAAGGATTTGTCTATATTTTAAGGTTATTTTTGTAATATTCAAGACCAAAAGCCTGGGTATACCTAAAAAGCAAGGACGGCTTTGAGTTCGTCGAGGGCCTCACGTAAAAGCTGAGGTAGCGTGCGCGGGCCTTTTTCTTTTTCATCAACCCAGCGAGTGAAGGCAACTCTATAGACTGCAATACCTGTCTCCACGAGCAGGCGCACAGTCGGACCGGGGATACCACGTTGTTGCAACGCCTCGGTTATTACACCGATCAGGGAGGCCATTTTTAGTAGTTCGCGTTCTTGTAGCTCCGGGTTCTGGGCAATCACGGCCTGGCGCTGCTGGAGAAATTCTGGCCGGTCGGGAACGGCGGCAGCCATGGCTTCGAGAGCCGCCACCACAATATTGAAAGGACTCGCTGTAACAGGCTGGCTGGCAACAGCGTTAACCACAATCTCATGCAATCTACCCTGGCCCCAGAACAATACTTCGCGCTTGTCCGCAAAATAGCGAAAAAACGTGCGCTCGGTGAGACCGGCCCGTTCTGCTATCTCCGCCACCGTCGTCTGTTCAAATCCGCGTTCCTGGTAGAGGTCCAGGGCAGCCTGCTCCAAACGGCCCCTGGCATTGGGTTCCCACCTGCTCATCCTTTTTACTTTCTCCCATGACAGTCATTGACATCACTTCTATTATACACTATACTTTCTATGTCAGTAACTGACATCACTGTGGTTTCGCAATTGGGCAACCCAGGATTCCCCTGTTCCCGCTAAATGAATTTGCTATCAGAGAAAGGAAAGAATATGAGTACAATACGCGCGGTCGTGGTTGACCCTGAAGTTCCAGGGCGGCTGGCAATCAAAGAGGTTGAAGCACCCCAACCTGAACCTTCCCAGGCCCTCGTTAAAGTTGAGGCCATTTCTTTGAACCGGGGTGATGTGATGGGGGCCATGCACTTCCCGGCGGGCTGGCGGCCCGGTTGGGACCTGGCCGGTACCGTCCTCCAACAGGCGGCAAATGGGGCCGGGCCAAAAGTGGGCAGCCGGGTGGTTGGTTCTCTTTCTGCCCAGGGGGCATGGGCCGAGCAGGTGGCAATCCCCACAAATTATATGGCCGAACTTCCCGACAGCGTGACCTTCGCCCAGGCCGCCACCTTGCCTATTGCCGGGCTCACCGCGCTCCATGCGGTTGAAAAAGGTGGGTTCCTTCTCAACAAACGGATATTGATTACCGGTTCAACGGGTGGGGTGGGAATCTTCGCCCACCAGTTCGCAAAGCTCAGCGGGGCCTATGTGGTCGGCACGGCTCGACAGGCGGGACACGAAGCTTTAGTCCGCGAGGCCGGGGCAGACGAGGTGGTTATAGGTGAGGATATTTCTTCCGCCCGCGCCTTTGGACCTTATGATTTGATAATCGAGTCGCTTGGTGGAAAAGCCCTGGAAACTGCCTTAACTCTCCTGGGCCGGGGTGGAACGTGTGTCACGCTGGGCTGGTCGGCCACACCGGAAGGCACTGCCAACATCAACCTCATTAATTTTATCCAAAAAGGGGGTACGACCCTTTGCGCGGTGGATTGGGGCGAGAGCGCGGACGACCTGGCAATGCTCGTACGATTGGTAGCCGGGCAAAAACTGCGGACCCCTATCGAGGTGGAGAGTTCCTGGCACAACATCGGTGAGGTCGCACAACGCTTCCTGCAACGACAATTCACCGGCAAGGCAGTGCTGTACCTGGATTAGCGCCCCTATTAAACCCGGCAGATTTTTGACTCAGAAGTGGTGCCGTAGGCCGAGCCTGGGTCTAACGCCACGCTGGCCCGAAAAGGCAGCCTGAGTTAATTGGCACAACTCGAATGTCTCAAAAATTTTACAAGGATGATTTTGAATGGTAAATTTAATAAACTCATTATTGGATAACCAAACCTAATCTGCCTGTCTTAAGAAAGTAGTTCTTTTTGAAGAAAAGGTTATATTAAAAAGAGCGCAAGGAGTAGAAATGTCCCAGGAAATCCAGGAAGTCTGCCAGATAAATATCGGCCCCAAACAACGGCGCAAACGTCTCAATTTTGGGCTGGTTATGCTGGGTTTCGGTGGTGCGGGAACGGCCCTGTCGGTCTTCCCCGGTTTCTCGCGCTGGCTCCGCCTGGCCCTTTTCGTACCTTTCGCCCTGGCCGGATACGGCATCTTCCAGGCCAGGGAAAAGACCTGAGTGAAACTGGCGGCGCGTGGCGTCCGCGATTTGGACAACGGCGAGGAAACCATCGAGGATACCGCCGTGGTCCGGCAACTACAAAAACAGGCCAGGAAGGTCCAGATGGAAGCGGTCGGAATGGGCCTGGGTCTGACTGCCCTGGCTATCAGCCTGCCCAGGGTACGGGCCAAACGCTAACCGGCTTTGACCCGTCCCGGGGAAATTCCCTTGGTAGTTTTTCTAAAATAGAATAAGGATTTTAAAAATCTCTCCATCAGAATCAGGCGAAACGACCCATAGCGACCACCACCGCCAGCCCAAGGAGCACCAGGTTGGCGATTAGCATATGGTTCTCTCGACGGCGGAAATGAGTCGCCAGCGCGCCGAGCATTAGCAACACCAGGCACACCCCTGCCACGGGCGTGAGCCAGGGCAAAATCCCATCGCTTTTGTTTATAGCCTAATCCTTAGTACACTAAGAGGGTGCTACCGCTGAAAGGAAATGTCAAATCCTTCTCGTTTGAATTTCCCTGGTTGGTGAACCTGGCAACAAGGGCGCCCCGTTCAAGCCGGAACACCCTTGCCAGGTCAGGGATTAGCCTCGCACCGGCATGCCCATTTCGACAGGCTCAGTAATGGCGGCTTCCAGAAGTGAGCGGGCGACATCTTCCGCAGAGTCAGGTGCAGGCGCCGCTCCACCGCCGGACGGACGCCAGCCCTGCATGCTTTCCTCGACCAGGGCATTCTTACCAAAACTGGTAGCCGTCTGGCCCGGTAAGAAAAGTACAACCCGGATGTTTTCCACTGCCAGTTCGTTGCGCGCAGTGAGGCTCAGGCCGTTCAGGGCATATTTTGTTGAAGCATAGGTGCCGATGCCAGGTATCGCCATTTTACTTACGTTAGAACTAACATTTATAATCAGGCCCCCGCCCTGCTCCTTCATCACGGGTATAACGGCCTGCATCGCGTGGAGCGGCCCAAACAGGTTAAGCTCGATAATTTGACGGTAGAGTTCAGGGGAAACCGTAGCTATCGGGCCGACCACCGCTTGCCCGGCATTATTTATTAAGATGTCAACCCGGCCAAACCGCGCGTAAGCTTTAACTACCAGGTCTTTAACTTGCGCCTGGTCGGTCATATCGGTCGGCACGGTCAGCGCTTCGGCCTGGGACGGCAAACTCCGGGCGACCGCATCCAGTTTATCGGCGGAACGGGCTGCCAGGACCAGTTTCGCCCCGGCCTCGGCAAAGACATGGGCCACCGCCTCACCGATACCCATCGATGCGCCGGTAACTATAACTACTTTATCCTTAACTTCCATTTTTAACTCCTTATTTTATTTTCTCATTAACAGAAATTGTGACCCAACTTCGCTCTGAAGCGTTACAACATGGGTCCGTTCGATGATTCGTTCAAGAAGGCTTACCAGGGAAGTACGCCCAGTGTAGCGTGGGTGAACGTACCGGTAGGGCCATCCGGGCCGAGCAAAGCCATGCGCACCGCTTCCTGGGCCCCTTCCTCAACAGTTTCCACACCCTCATAGCCGTTGAGGTTCGTTCTGGTAAAACCTGGGGAAACGGCGTTGACCTTGATCCCTGTCGACTCCAGTTCAATCGCCATTGCAAGAGTGATGGCGTTGAGAGCGGTCTTGGACGCCGGGTAGACGGGACTGAAATGCGAGCGGTAAGCGTAAGTCGGGTCCGAAGTCCGCGTAAGCGAGCCTACCCCGCTCGATACATTGACGATGCGGGCAGCAGGGGCTTCACGCAAAAGCGGGAGCATTGCCTGGTAAACGGCCAGGGCCCCGAACACATTGGTCTCCCAGACCGCCCGCACCTCATCGAGGGACACGTTGCTTGGTCGGGTGCGGTTGGCGTATTCCTCCAGGGACATACCGGGCAATTTAGTCGTATTCGAAATAGCGGCATTGTTGATGAGTACATCAAGGCGTCCAAACTCCTTTCGGATACGTTCCGCCGCTGCCTCGATGGAATTCTTATCAGTTATGTCGAGTTGGAGGGCGATAGCGTCAGGCCCAATCTCCCTGGCCGCAGTCTCGCCGCGCTCGAAATTGCGTGACCCGACCAGCACGGTGAAGCCATGCCTCACGAGGTCTTTGGCAATTTGAAAACCGATTCCCTGGTTAGCCCCGGTGACCAGGGCGACAGGTTTGTCCTGCATATATATCTCCTACTTGCATTTTTAATTACTACAGTGGTCACAACGAAAATTACCAGGGTTGTGGTGATTTGTTGTTTCCAGGAGAAAGTATACTCGCCACTTCCTTGACCCGGAAGAATTGAAAAGTTAGAATGGCATAAACCTGTGGTTGATGCAAAAATAGGCTTAGAGGAAGTTATATGATGGTAAATGACTTATTAAACTCGTTCGTACAGGTAATTGACTCCGGGAGCTTTTCAAAGGCCGCCGAGAAGTTATATATATCCTCAACCGCCCTGATGAAGCAGATGAATTCATTAGAAACCCAGGTTGGGGTACAACTTTTAATCCGCACGAACCACGGCGTAAGCGCTACGCCTGCCGGGACTTCTTTTTATATTGATGCCAAGTTTATGATGCAGTATTCCCAGAATGCCATTGTTCGGGCTAAACAAGCCGCCAGCAAAAATCCTTATGTCATCCGAATTGGAAATTCCATCCTGAACCCCTGCAAAGAACTCCTGGATTTATGGAACAATCTCAGTCCCAACTATCCCCAGTTCAAAATGAAGATAGTTCCCTTTGATAAGGACGCCGAAGCCTGGTCCAATGTCCCCCGGACTATCGGTAAAGAGTTTGATGTCATGGTAGGGGCTTATGATAGAGCGGACCACTCCGACTATTTTCAGGCGATCAAGTTAGGGGAATATCGTTTCTGTGTGACTGTTCCGAGGGAACATCTTTTAGCCAGGAAGGAAAGACTCGATGTTACCGATTTGTATGGAGAGCGGTTGGTCATGCTAAAACCGAACATCAGCCCGCGAATTGATGATATAAGGGACTTTTTGTTAAAGGAACACCCCCAAATCCAGCTTAAAGACCACCTGCCTCATTATAATATTGAGGTGTTCAATCGCTGTGAGGAAAGTGGGGCGGTGCTGCTCACTTTAGAGGGTTGGAAAGATGTCCACCCGTCGCTGGCAACTATCCCGGTAGATTGGCGGTTTACCATGCCGTATGGGATACTGTACCCGCTAAAACCATCAAACAGTGCAGGGCTTTTTTTGAGCGCGCTGCGAGAACATGGTACGACACCTGCCCAGGACAATTTAGATGTTGAAAACCAATTGGAGAGAGCTATTTTAAGTGTAGGAGATTACTTATGAGTGAAACAGCCGTGCCCCGCCCAAACCAGGGAGTAATCGAGGTTGAGGGGGCGCAATTAAGTTATGTTATTGAAGGGGAAGGCCCGGCCTGCCTGGTGATAGGTTCGGCCACTTATTATCCCCGGACCTTTTCGCCGGAATTGAGAAAGAACCTTCAACTTATCTTTGTTGACGCGCGGGATTTCGCGCCTTCCAATCCCGGTTTTGATGATACCACGGTTACCCTTGACACTTTAGCCCAGGACATAGAAACGGCCCGGACAAAGTTGGGACTGGGTAAGGTTATTGTAATAGGTCATTCCATCCACGGTCTGCTGGCCGCCGAATACACCCGGCGCTTTCCTCAGAATGTTTCGCATACCGTTATCCTCAATACCCCGCCGGTTGGAATAACCCAGATGACGCCGGTATCAAACGCTTTCTGGGAAACCGAGGGGTCCGCCGAGCGAAAGCAAATCCTCAAAGAGAACCTTGAAAAACTGGCCGTGATTGCGCCCGGTCTGTCGCCCGAAGAGTTGTTGGTTAAAACCTATGTCTATAGCAGCCCCAAATACTGGTATGACCCTCGCTACGATTGTTCGTGGTGCTGGGAAGGGGTGGTGGCGAACATGCCTTTTACAGCGCACCTCTACAACACCCTTCTGGGCCACTACGACCTCGACCAGGGACCGGGCAAAATCACCGGTCCGGTCTATTACGGGCTCGGTCGGCACGACTACGTAGTTCCTTTTACCCTGATGGACGAGAGCCAGCAAGCCAAGCTACCCAACCTGACCTTTGAAATGTACGAGCAAAGCGGGCACACCCCCCAACTTGAAGAACCGGAGTTGTTTAACCGGCGTTTGCTAGGTTGGCTGCAATCCCACTAAATTCTTGAAAGCGGGAGGGCCGCGAGTAATATTCCAAGCACGACCCTCCTATCACATTTTATTGTTAATAAAGAAAGCCCTGCTGTGATATTTTCATATTTGAGCAGGGCTTTTTTTTGATTCTTACCAAACTTTATCCCAAATGAACCGGTCCACCTCGAACCACTACCTCCGAAACCTGACCGGGTACTGAGAAACGAGGGCCTGTTTAGCTTCCTATTTTTCCTGAAAATCTATAAAAAAGGCCCAGGTTTTTAATGGGTCGCATGGCCCTTGCCTATGCCAGGCCGGTGAAGGAAGATAAATAAGAAGGTATTTGAAAAGGATTTCGAATCTTCTTGACTTAAAAGTATGGAAAATCAGGTGGAATTGGTAAACAAGATAATAAAAATAGCCCGAAATTTTCAGGTTTCCCCATCGAATCCACTCAGCCTGGACGAGTTAACCCAGTTGCTTGGAGATGTTAAAACGGAACACCTTAATTATGCGTTGATGGTACTAATGGCCCAGGGCAAGATTAATACCCGGAAAGCCGGGAGGGGCCTAAGCATTATTTGGGTCTCTTGAAGAAAGGTTTATATTGGCCTTTTCACCTTAATTTCGGGGAAAGGTGAGGGTTTACCATGAATGAAATAAGCGGAGAATTATTGCAGGTAATCTACGATGCGGCCAGGGAACGCTTTGAATTATCTATCAGAAATGGAGACCCCCAACCGGTAGGAAGCGATGAAGTCGTGATTGACTTACTCACCATGGGCTACCGGGTAACGGAGCAAGAGGTAAAAACAGGGTTTCAGGTTTTAGAGCGGGGCGGTTTCGTAGGTTTAGGTTGTAAAGGAACGGCAGGGAAATGTTGTAAGGTCAAACCCCTGTTAATTGAAGATTTTTTCAGGTAAGAGCCAAACTTTCTTTAACCCTTACTCCTCCCAGGATTTGTGGCCCGGTCTTCGCCAAAGAAGGAGTTTCCCTTCACCCGGTCCCAATTTTACCGGGAGACGAACCAATTCTTCCTGGTCAATCTCCCGGTCCTGGTTGAAACCCCTATTTCCCCCTTCCTGACCTGATAAACAGGTAGTTCGATTTCGCCTTTCCCGCGGTCATCGCGGTTAAATTAGTAACCATAAAGCCAATCGGTATAGGTGAAATCGTCACTGACGCGCCCGGCAAAATAGGCATTGCGCAAAATCAGGCCCATCCCGTCAATATGAGCAATTTCGCCAAATTGGCGGGCGCTGGTCTGGACCCTGGCGGTGCGGGGAAACCGCTCGGCCTGGTAAGCCGCGAAAGTTTTTGGAATATCGCCGCCAAATTCTTCCATTTTATCGGCCAGGCACATGGCATCTTCGAGGGCCTGGCAGGCTCCCTGGGCAATATATTGGAGCATCGGGTGGGCGGCATCGCCTATCAAAGTGACCCGGTTACGGGTCCAGTTATCGGCGGGTAGCCGGTCGAAAAGCGGCCAGCGCCGGTTACGTTTGATTTTAACCAGGCCGGTGCGGACCCCTTCGCAGGCCTGGCTGAACTTTTCTTCCAGTTCGTCTACGGTGCCCCAGTCGTCCGAGCCGGGCCGGTAGCGCTTGCTTTTGAAGACTGCCACCTGGTTATAAAGCTCGCCACGCCGGACCGGATACTGGACCAGGTGCATATCCGGTCCCACCCAGTAAAAGACATTGTTCAACCCGGCGTGATTGGAAATTTCTTCAATCGGTATGGCTCCCCGGTAGGCCACGAATTCGGAGCAAACCGGGGCGCTATCGTCAATTAACTGGGCCCGCACGACCGAATGAAGACCGTCCGCCGCGACCAGGGCTTCGGTTTCGTAGATTTCTCCATTGGCACAGGTTACCCGCGCCGCATCCCCCAGGTCCTCGACTCTGACTACGGGACGGCTTGTTTCGAGCGTAATCAGGGGATTTTGCTGGCAGGCTTGCAAGAGGCAGGTTAGCAGGTCGCTGCGGTGCATCACGAAATAGCGATACCGGTAATTCTTTACAAAATTCTCGCCCAGGTCGAGCGTGGTAATGTGTTTTCCCGAAACGGCGTCCATCCAGACAATCCCCTCAGGGTAGACCACGTACTTGCTTATTTCGGCCAGGACACCCAGGCGGTCGAGCACCTTTGAGGCATTGGGGGCAAGCTGGATCCCGGCCCCGATTTCACCAAATTCCGCTTCACGTTCTATCAGGTGGACCGGGAAACCTTTCCGGGCCAGGGCCAGGGCTGTCGTCAGGCCACCGATACCCCCGCCGACAACCAGGAGCGGGTAAAAGGATTTCGTATTCAAGGACAACCTCCCCATCGAGTCTTCAGGTTTCATTACCCATAAAAGCAGGTTTCAGGTATAAAAAGCAGGTCCGGTTAACGCGCCCCGTTGCCGGAATTAGGGTCCAGTATCGGGCGGGGCATGGTGATAACCTGGCCGGTCGCCGCCAGCAGGAAGTCGTCGCCACCCAGGCGGCCTACCGGGCGCAACTTTTCCAAATCAACCCGGTCGCTCCCGGTCAGGTCGTCGCGCAGGTGCAACCAGACCACCTGGCCGATTAACATGTTGGTGGCGGGCGAACCTTCCAGCCGGACGAGTTGTTCGAGCTTACATTCGAAGGCCGCTGGAGAAAAAGCCAGCCGGGGCACTTTTACGATTTGCGAAGGTAGCAGGGGCATCCCCAGCAATTCGACCTCACTCACCTGGGCCGGGTAGTCGCCCGAAGAAGCGTTGGCGGTTTCGACCTGGTCTTCGTCAAGGATATGCACCACGAACTCGCCGGTCTCGGCGGCGTTGCGGGCTGTATCTTTGGGCTGTCCGGCCCGGTCGTGGACACAGACCACCAGGCGCGGAGGCCGGTGCCCGGCCATCGTAAAGTAGCTGAAAGGGGCGGCGTTCACCACTCCCTCGGCGCTCATGCTGGTGGTAAAAGCGACAGGCCGGGGCACCACCAGGCTGACCATCAGCCGGTAGAGGGTGCGAGGCGGGATTTCCTGCGGGTTAATTTCGGCCATTGCTTTCTTTTCCCTGGTTCGATTTCATCTAATTTACCCGGTAGCGGGGTGACTCGCCATTCAGGATTGCTTTGACGGCGGCCGCCACTTCCACGGCAATGGCTTCCCGCGATTCGACGGTCTGGGCGATAAAGTGGGGCGTGCCAATTACGTTATCGAACGCCAGGAGCGGGTTTTCGGGTCGGACCGGTTCTTCCTCGAAAACGTCCAGGGCCACCCCGGCCAGTTTCCCCTTTTGAAGGGCCGCCGCCAGGGCCACCTCGTCAACCAGGCCACCCCTGGCGGTATTCACCAGGTAGGCTCCATCCGGTAGCAGGTTCAACCGCCGCTCGTCCAGCAGGTGATGAGTCTCCGGGGTCAGGTTACAATGCAGGGAAACGAATTGAGAGCGGGCCAGGAGTTCGTCCAGTTCGAGCAGCGGCACTTCCTGGCCGTTCGCCAGCCGGACCGGACCCGTTATGTAGGGGTCGTAGCCGCTGACCCGCATACCCAGGGCCGAGGCCATTTCAGCCAGGGCCCGGCCAATCCGGCCCAACCCGACAATCCCCAGGGTCCGCTGCCGGAGCATGACCCCGCGCAGGGCATCGTTGGCCGGGGTGCCGGTGCGGGCGAAGTTTTGCTGGCGAGGTAGCCGCCGGGCTAGCGCCAGGATTAATAAGAGGGCGCTCTCCGCCACCGACTCCGGCATAACCGGTACGTTCGCCACCACTACGCCCCGTTCGCGAGCGGCTTCCACATCCACCCAATCGTAGCCGCTGCCCCAGCGGACTACCCCCTTTAATTTGGGGGCGTTTTCCAAAAGGTGGCGGTCCACCGGGTCGGCCAGGTCCACGATAATCGAAGCCTCGGCGGCGGCGCGTACGAAAGCGGCCTGGCCCGGCTCGGAGGGTCCGACCAGGCGTACACCCGGCAAACTCTCAATACCGGCCATCGCCGGGCGCAGGGCCGGGAAACGCTGAAAGCTCGAAAACAACACCGTCTGTAAAGCATCAGGCTGGGTCATAATTTTATTTTCCGTTTGATTTGTTAGTCGCTGGTTAGTGTATTTACTTTTTTGGCCGCAACATCTCGACCGAGAAATTCGGTTCGTCGAGCAGGGCCAGGCGTTTTTGTTCTTTTTCCAGAATTTGTTCAATCACCGCCGGTAGCTCGTCCAGAACGGACGCAGGCAGCGCCACCAGGCCGTGCTTATCGCCGTGCAGAATATCACCGGGTTTGATTGTTAACCCGGCAATCTCGACCACCTGGCCGATACTATCAATCGTCAGGTCGCCGTGAGAGGCCACCGTCCCGGCGGCGAAATAGTGCAGTCCCATTTCGCGCACCTCGTCCAGGTCGCGTACCAAGCCATCGGTGATAATGGCCCGGACCCCCAGTTTGAGGAAAGTCGCCGCCATAATCTCCCCGGCAAAAGCCGCCGCGCCACCCGACAAATCCTTTAGCACGACCAGCTTTGGTCCCTCGATTTTGGAAAGGGCCTCGTAGACCGGGAAAATTCCGTACCCGGCCCCGGCCTGGCTGGCCCGCCGGATGGTGATGGTAAAGGCTTCACCGCAGACCGGGGGCAGGTCGGGAAACAGGCAGCGCACCTGCGGCCCGGTAAAGCCCTCGGCATCTGGTCTGACTTTAAATTGTTCGATAGCGTTGGCGATGGTCGGGCTGCTTTGCCCGGCCAGGTGGGTAAAAAGTTCTTCCCGGTTCACTTTTCTCTGTCCTGTCTTGGTTTAGGCGTTTGGCGTGGAAAGTTGAGCAGGTTCGGCAGTTTCCAGGCCCATGACCGCTTTTTCGATTTTGAGCAGGTGTTCTCGCATCAGGCGGCGCGCTTCCCCGCCGTCTTTTCGTTTGACCGCCTCCAGGATTGCCACGTGGTCCTGGTTGGACTCGTGGGGGAAATCCAGCCCGGAGGGATACAACTGGGGATTGCGCCGGACTAAATTGATAAGGACGGTCACAAGAGTTTCCATTAAGGGGTTGCCGGATGCTCGCGCCAGCGCCACGTGAAAGCCGAGAGTTGCCCTTTCCTCCTCTGGAAATTCGGCGTGATAATGGTCGAGGAGGTTTTCTTCCAGCAATTCGAGGTCCTGGGGTGTCCCGTTCCGGGCAGCCAGTTCGGCAACGGTGGTTTCGAGCAGCAGGGCCACCTCGTAAACGTGACTGGTCTTGAAACGGTCCAGGTTCATCATAACGGTAAAGACTTCGGCCATTTTCCCCAGGCTGAGGTCGCCGACAAAAGTGCCGCCGGACGCGCCCTGCCGCACCGTTACCAGGCCCATCTGTTCCAGGCTGCGCAAAGCCTCCCGGATAACGCTGCGGCTGACTCCGAACTGCACGACCATCTCGTTTTCGGAGGGTAACTTGGCGCCAATGCCAAAAGTCCCGTTATAGATTGCTTTTTTGATTTGCTCGACTACTTCTTCGTAGCGTTTGACGTTATTCAAACGCTTAAATTCCAAATTCTACCTCCCACATGTCTTGAATTATCCCTGAAAACTTTTTTAAAAAGTCTAATGTCTGACATATTGACATTAGACTGATGCTATGCTAGAAATATACACATAGTTAAACCCTGTGTCAATACTTAAATAAAAACCTGGTACTGGAGAGTACCCTCGAAGTTAATAACTGCCGTCCCCAGGGTTGGGGATTATTTTCGCACTTACCGTTATATCCAAAGAGGGAGAGATAACATGAGGGAGCGTAAACCTGCTTCGTTTTCACGACGGCGTTTTCTTAAGGGTGTAGCCGTCGCGGGTGTTGCTATCGGCGGCACCGGGATCCTGGCTGCCTGTGGTGACGCCACCGCTACCCCGGCAACTACCAACACCACCTCGGCAGCAGCCACGACCGCTGCGGCCACCACGGCAGCCCCGGCTACTACAGCCGCCGGAGCAGCTACCACTGCCGCCGCCGCAACGACTGCTTCCAGCGCGGCCACCACTGCCGCTGCTACTACTGCGGCTGCGACCGGCACCGGCACTTCCCTGAAAACCAAGGCGGCCATCCTGGATGCCGCCAAGAAATACAGCGGCTCCAAGTTAGTCCTTTCGGTCGTGGGGACCAGCCCGCCCCTCAAAGCGGTAATTGACGAATGGACCAAAGCTACCGGGGTATCCCTGGAAACCACCGCCATCCCACCTAACGAGATTTTTGAAAAGTTAACCCTGAACTTCACCAGCGACGCCGGGAACTTCGACCTGGTCTCGGTCACGAGTAGTAATTTCGGGGCCTTCGCGCCGTACCTGACCGACCTGACCCAGCTCAACACCACTTACAATTTTGACGAAGTCCAGCTTGTCAACATGTTCAAGTGGTACGGCAAGTACAACGGCGGCTCCTATGGTATCCCCTACGACGGTGACCAGTACATGCTGTTCTACCGCACCGACTGGTTGAAGAAAGTCGGCGGCGACCCGGCCAACCCACCCGCGACCTGGGACGATGTCTTCGCGATTGCCCAGAAGATGCACAACCAGGACCTCGACGGCAACGGCACCAAGGCTATCGGGTTCGCCCCGCGCATGAGCCGCGTCGGCACTTGGCAGTTCTTCGCGACCAAACTGGCTTCCTTTGGCGGGGACTGGTTTGACGAGAACTGGCAACCGGCCATCAACAGCGCGGCAGGTGTGGCCGCTCTCGAATATGCCGCCAAGTTGAAGAGTGTCGGCCCGGCTAACTCGGTCAGTATCGGGTTTGCCGACCTCGACAAAATGTTCCTGGCCGGGCAGGTCGGGTTTATCGAACAGTTCTCGACCACCGCCACCAAGGCCCAGTTCGACAAGACTAACTCTAAGGTGATTGACAAGTTTGGCGTCATGAAGTTGCCCGCCGGGCCGGGCGGGTCGCGCCAGTATTCGCCGGGTGGGGTTTCGCTGGCCGTAACCAAGAGCACCAAACAGCAAGAACTGGCCTACCTGTGCGCCCGTTACCTGGCGTGTGAAGAGACCGCCGTAACCCAGGCTGTGGCCGGGACCGGCGTCGAACCGACCATGGTGACCGCCTACAATAACCCTGACTTCCAGGCCAAGTGGGGCGACGGGAAAACTTCCTGGAAAGTGGCAATGGACGAAGGCTCCGGGAAGATTCTCAAGCAAATCCCGATTCCTGAGTTCGCGGCTTTACAGGAGGCGCTTGACCTGAAGCTCTCCGAGGCTTATTCCGGCCAGACCAAGCCGAAAGACGCCCTGGATAGTGTCGCCAATAGCTGGAAGCAAATCCTGGATAAAGCCGGTTACTATGCCGCCGGTCATGCCAAATACGAAGTCCAGAACAAGAGTTAGTGAGGTTTTGATTTGAGACTTTCCGTGTTTAAGTTGCGCTACCGGCCCGACGGCGGCCTGACCGGGTGGCTGTTCCTGACGCCCCTGATTGTGGTGCTGGCGGTCCTGGCCCTTATACCGGTGTTATATGCCCTGGGCTTGAGTTTCTTTGACTATAACGTCCTCCGCCCCCAGCAAAACAAATTTAGCGGCCTGGCTAACTTCAATGCCATGTTGCAGGACGAGCGGTTTCGTACTGCCCTGTTTAACTCGTTCCGCTACGTGGTGGTCTGCGTCCCGTTATCGGTGGTGCTGGGGGTGCTGGCGGCCTTGCTGCTAGACCACGAATTGCCAGGGATGCGGATTTTCCGGGCCCTGGCAATCACACCTATGATGGTTATGCCCCTGGTAGTCGGCCTCAATTTTCGGATGCTGTTCGACTACCAGGACGGCCTTATTAACTGGCTTCTGAGCCGGGTGTTGTGGTTCGAGCGGGTGCACTGGCTGGATAGCCCGGACGGCGCGTTTGGGGCCACGGTCATTATGGAGTTGTGGTGTACCATCCCCTTTGTCATGATGCTGACCCTGGCCGGGTTGAAAAACCTGCCGGTTGAGGTCTTTGACGCGGCCAAGGTGGACGGCGCCGGGAAGTTCCAGATGTTCTTCCGGCTGACCCTGCCGCTCCTGATGCCGGTGCTGACGGTAGTGATTTTGCTGCGAACCCTGACCACTTTCAAGCTTTTCGATCAGATTTACTCGCTGACGGAAGGCGGGCCGGGGTCGGCTACCGAAACCATCTCCTATTACGCTTACGTCCTGGGCTTCAAACGGTTCGATATGGGCTACGCGGCCCTTATCTCTTACGTGCTGGTCTTTATCATCGCGGTGGTCTGTTTGGTGTTGCTGAAAATACTCCAGGCCGAACGAAAACAAGCTTAGAAATTGGGTGTTATGGCGCTAAAGTTACAAGAAGCAAGACCACAAGAAATCCGGCCTTCTGCTACGGTCCCGAAAGAAAACCGGTTGGGGCTGACCAGGGGACGCTGGAAACGGTTTGGCTATAACTCGCTGGTCTACCTGGGCGTGTTGTTCTTCATGGCCTGGACCCTTATCCCGCTCCTCTGGTTAATCGGCACCGCTTTCAAGTTACCCCGTGACTATACGGCAGACCCGCCCCAAATTATCCCTTCCGAGATAAGTTTCGACGGGTTTACCAACGCTTTTGGCAATTTTAACGCGGGAAATTACCTGCTAAACAGCATCCTGATAACGGCTGGCTCGACCGTCCTGGCGATTGTCATCGGGCTGCTGGCCTCCTACAGTTTCTCGCGCTTCAAGTTCAGGGGAAGCCGGGCCGCCTCGCTGGGTCTGTTAGCCCTCCGTATGTTCCCGGTGGTGGTCCTGGCGATACCGCTTTTCATTATTTTGAAGACGCTCGGTCTGCTCAATACCCTGGTTGGTATCATCCTGGCGATGCAACTGATCCAACTGCCCTACGTGGTCTGGATGATGAAAGGCTTCTTCGACGATCTGCCTATCGAACTCGAAGAAGCGGGCCAGGTTGACGGTTGCACCCGGTTGGGGGCTTTCCGGCGTATCGTGTTGCCCCTGATGGCCCCCGGTATCGTGGCGACCTCGACCTTCGCGGCGGTGCTGGCCTGGAACGAGTTTTTCCTGCCCTTGCTGTTGACCCAGACCGATAAGACTCAACCGGTGCCGCTCCTGGTAGCCAGTTTCGTGGACCCGGCCAAAGGGACGCTCTGGGCCGAGATTTCAGCGGTGTCGGTGGTCAGTATCCTGCCGGTGCTGGCCTTCTCCCTGATGATGCAACGCTTCCTGGTGCGCGGTCTGACCGGGGGCGCGGTCAAAGGCTAATTTTTAACAAAAATTCTTAGGAGATAATAGTGGCTGTCTCTATCCCACCCTTTTTGCAGGTCTTTGAAAAAAATAACCCGGAGTTCTACCACGCTACGGTCGAACTGCGTCAAAAAGTGATGTACGAGCCGGGGGCACTGGACGTTAAGACCAAGCTTTTAATCGCTTTCGCCCTCGATGTCTCAAAGGGTGCGCTCGACGGGGTCAGGTTGCTGGCCCAGCGCGCCAGGGATGCCGGGGCCAGCGAGGCCGAGCTTGAAGAAGTCCTGATGCTCCTTTACGCGGTCGGCGGCCAGCAAAATCTATCCTTTGGGGCTGGCGTCCTTCGCGGAGAATGATAAGCGACTTGAACGGATAAAGCCGGAAAACTTTCGGCGGCAAGCGAAGTCATCCTCTGTTTAAGTAACGAAACTTTGGGGCCACTTTAGAGGGCACCCGGATTTTTGCACCCGGTGGGAGCCTTGAGAAAGAAAAGGTTTATCTATGTCTGATAATTTTACAGAAAATTTAAGTGGCTGGTGGGGCCAACCGCTCGAACGGGAATATTTCCCCCAGCAGGAATTATCGCTGGCCGAACGGGACCGGCGCTGGCAGGAAGTGCGTGCCGAGATGGCAAACCGGGGCCTGGACGCCCTGATTGTCTGGGGCGATACCGGCAAGTGGGATTCTAAAATGGCGAACGTACGCTACCTGACCCAGGTCGGCGGCAACGGCGAGGTGGCGACCTGCGTCTTTCCTTTAAAAGGCGAACCGGTCGTCATTTTGTGGTCCATGATGATGCTCCCCGAATGGACCAGCGGGACCAGTTGGGTCCACCAGTACCGTTCCAGCCGGATGCCCCGTTACGCCCGGCCAAGCTGGTCCAAATCCATCGTGAAGGAAATCCAGGAGTTGGGTTTGCACAAAGGCCGCCTGGGGGTGGTCGGGCTGGAAGGGACTGAAGCCGAGGGGGATATTCCCTACGTCACCTATTCCAAAATCCAGGAGCTTTTGCCGGAAGCTTCTTTCGAGAACGCCACCGACCTGATGGAAACCCAGCGCAATGTTAAGAGCGCCGAGGAAATCGAATTTCTGCGCCGGGCCGCCCTGATTGGCGACTACGCCGCCGAAGCGATGTACGAATGTGCCCGGCCCGGCGTAACCGAGGCCGAGGTAGTCGCCTCCATGCACGACACGCTGGTCCGGTATGGCAGCGAAATCCCGATTATGTTCCTTTGGGGCGCCGGGAAACCCAACCGGGCCACTCGCCTGACCTTTGCGCGGGGCCGGAAACTCGAAAAAGGGGATGTCATTGATACCGAGTACAGCCCGCGCTATAGCGGCTACTACTCCCACGCCCAGCGCCCGCTCATCCTGGGGGAAGCGCCCGACCCATACGACCGTCTTTTTGACGCCAGCCTCCAATCATATTGGGCCGGGGTTGAGGCCATCAAACCGGGCCTGCCCGTAGCCGAACTGTGCCGGATTATGTTCGAGCCGATTCAAAAGGCCGGGTTCGACCTCTACGCCGGAGTCTTCTTCCACGGCATGTGTCTCGGCTGGGAAAAACCCTATGGTATCCCCGACTATCCCGGCAAAGAGGTCTTAAAGGAAGGCATGGTGCTGGGTATGGAGCCGGGCGCAGCTACACCTGACCTGAAAATGGGCGTCCACGTCGGCGACCAGATTGTGGTCACGGCTACCGGCTACGAACGTTTGAACGGGCTCAAGGTCGAAGTGCCGGTTAAAAAGTGCTAGGTGCCCTTGCTTTCGGAGATGCCGAAAGTCGCTACTTTAAGGGTTGTCAAACCTTTCTGGCTTCTGACTACTGATTAAGGAGTAAAGAACCGATGCAAATTTCCCTTGCCGGGCGGGTCGCCCTGGTTACAGGGGCCAGCCGGGGGATTGGCCGGGCTATCGCCGGGGAGATGTATACCAGTGGGGCCGCCGTGGCATTGTGCGCCCGCAGCCTGCCCGGCCTGGAAACCGCCGCCGCCGAACTCGCTGCCGGGAACGAGGCGGGCCGGGAGCGGATTTTCGTCATAACCGCCGATGTTAGCAACCGGGCCGATTTAGCCACGCTGGTTGAGAACACGGTCAAGACTTTTGGGCGGCTCGACATCCTTGTCAACAATGCCGGGGAAGCGCCGCGCGGGGCCGCCGGGACCACCCCCGAAGGCTGGCAGGCCCACATAGAGCAGTACCTTTACAGCACTATCAACACCTCCGAACTGGTTATCCCGGTGATGCGCGAGCAAAAATTTGGCCGGATTATCAATATCTCGTCGGTTTCGGGTGATGCTCCCGCCGGGGTCTCGCCTATCGCGGTCAGTAAGGCGGCGGTAAATAATTACAGCCGGGGGCTGGCGCGAGAACTGGCGACCAGTGGTATTACGGTCAACACGATTGCGCCGGGGCTGGTCTGGAGTGAGTCCCGGTTGCTCGCGCCGGGCGGTATCGGCGAGAAAGTGGCCGCCCGCTACAACCTGCCACCCCTGGAAGCCTTGCACCGCTACGCCGCCGATAATATTCCGCTGGGCCGGTTCGTCCAGCCGGAAGAAGTGGCGGCCCTGGCAACCTTCCTGGCTTCGGACCTGGCGAGCGCCATCACCGGGGCGATTATCACCATTGACGGAGGGGCGGGTGGGTCACTCCTACCCTCCGATAGAAAGAAGTAATTTTTTATTCAAAAATTTATGTTTTCGAATCTTCGAAGGAATTTCGAGAGAAAATTTAGATAGGAAGGCTTGAAATGATTTTCAGTCAACGCATCAATCACCCGGCGCTGGTAGCCAGTGATACCGAGGCTACAATCAAGTTTTATACCGAAATAATGCACATGCCCATGGTGTTGCGCCAGCCCAACCTGGATGACCCCAGCCTGGAACATATCTTTTTTGACGCCGGGAGCAATTGTTTTATCGCTTTCTTTGGTCCGGCGGCGGGCTACCCACCCAACACGAAAATGGCCGAGGGTGGTCGGGTCGGCTATATGAAACATCTCGCCTTTGACGTAACTCCCGAAGTTTTCCAGGAAGCGCTCGAATATCTCCCCGCCAACGGTATTAAGTATCGCGGGCCGATTGACCGGGGCTACGAACGCTCAATCTATTTCCCCGACCCTAACGGCATCACCCTGGAATTCCTGACCTGGATTACCCCACCGCCGGAAGATATTCCGCAGGGTGTCATTATTAAACGGGCCCAGGATTTGCGGGAAGCCGAAGGCGCGCATCACATCGAGGACGCGCATATCCGCCGGGCGATTGCCGAGTTGCAAGCCGAACGAGCCGCCGTCAGTTAGGGTGGAAACGCAACCAGAAATACACCCGACCGGGTTTACCATTTTCGCGAGAGGTTTTGAGTTCCCCGAAGGCCCTGCTTTTGACCGGATAGGCCGGCTCTACCTGGTCAACCTTCGCGGGGGCTACCTCTCGCGGGTAAACCCGGATGGCCGGGTCGAGCATTTCGCCACCACCGGGGGCGCACCCAACGGTAGCGCCTTCCGGCCCGGCAGCGGCGACCTTTACGTGGCCGATAGCGGGTTGAATTCTATCCTGGCGATAGAGCCTACCGGTCTTGTGCGGGAAGTCTGTGGCGGCTACCAGGGGCAGAAATTCCAGGCCCCTAACGACCTCTGCTTCGACCGGCAGGGCGGTCTCTATTTTACCGACCCGCCCCCGGTCAGCGACCCCCGCTCTATCGGACGCCTCTTTTACCTGCGCCCGGACGGGGAACCTGTTCTACTGGACGAGGGTATCGCCTATAGCAACGGGCTGGCCCTTGACGCTACCGGCCAAACGCTCTACGTGGCCGAAACCCGGACCGGGCATATCCTGCGGTACAACGTAGTGGCTCCGGGACAGCTAGGCCCGCGTGAAATTTTCGCCCGGCTCGACCCCAAACCGGACGGCATGGCCCTCGATACGGTGGGACGGCTTTACGTGGCGGTCTTCGGGAGCGGTCACATCTGGGTGGTGGGAAATGATGGCGTGGTGGTGGAGAAACTACCCTTGCCGGGCCAGGGGCCGACCAACCTGGCCTTTGGCGGGCCGGACCATCGCCATTTATTTGTAACCGAAGGTCCCCAGGGAATAGTTTACCGGCGAGAAATTGCCACACCCGGTCTTCGACTAACAGGAGAATAACGAGTTTCGATGACGCAACTTACCAATACAATTCCAGCCGCCGATTACGCCATCGTGGGCGGGTCGGCCACCTCGAACTGCCGGTTGCCTGAAGACGCCCAGGTGCCGGGGGTCAGGGTCGTAGAGCCGGAGCTATTTTTCGAGACTCCTTATGGCGTAACCACGGCTTTCAAACTGCTTGAGTTCGATGCCGCATACACCGCCGACGGCCAAACTCACCGGGCCCTGGCAGTACGGATGCACGGCTGGCGCAAGGGTTTTAACTGGGCTACCAGCCAGGGCCCCCTCCAGGTCTTCTGGGTCCTGAAACAGGCCGGGGTCCGCAAGATTGCCGGGAACGCCGGGGTCGGTGGTATCAACAAGATGTTGCAGGGCGGCGATATTGTCGTGGCTGACGACTATCTCGATTTTACCCAGCAGCGACCGAGCAGCCTGGACGAACGCTGGCCCAACTCGGTTTCGATGGTCGAGCCGTACTGCCCGACCGGGCGGAAAATCCTGATTGACCGGGCCGAACGGGAATTCCGGCGGGTCCAGCATACCGGGATTATGGGGTGCAGCACCGGCCCCTATATCGAAAGTCCGGCCCACGTGGCCTTTATGCGGCAGGCCGGGGCTGATTTAGTGGCCCAGAGTACCGTCCCTGAGATAAACTTCGCCCGCGAAATCGGGGCCTGTTATGCCGGGATATACCTGGTAGTAAACCCTGCGGGATATGTAGCCGACCCTGAAACTCGCCAGAAGATGTACCAGAACTACAAAAAGGCCGCCCCCGGCGTGGCTAAAGTTATTCTGAATACCATGCTAAACTGGCGGGTGGACGAACCCTGCGCCTGCCAGGAACGGACCCGGCCCATTATGATGCCTTACGCCGAAGAAGAATTAAGCTAAGCTAATTTAAGCTAAAACGAAAGTCCTTTGATGCCCTATCGTATCCTGACCGTTCTGGATAACACCGATACCGCCCGGCTGATGCACGAACTTTTAACCGGGAAAGCCGCCGAATTTGGTCTGGATTTGCAGACTGTTACGCTCGACCGGGGCGGTAAGGCCGGGCTGAGCGACGAACCTCCTATCGCCGAATTTGCCGGGCGGCCCGGACAACTTATTTCCGAAATGCCCGGCACCGACATTCTGCTGGTCCACCTGGGTCCGGTCAGCCAGGCCATGCTGGCAAACGCGCCCGACCTCAAACTCATCGGGGTAGGCCGGAGCGGGCCGGTCAACATCGATGTCGCCGCCGCCACCGAAAGAGGGATTCCGGTTGTTTTCGCCCCAGGCCGCAACGCCGACGCCGTAGCCGATTTCACCTTTGCCCTGCTGCTGGCCGTAGGACGGCGCTTGGTGCCGGGGGCCAAACTCGTCCGTAACGGGGCCTGGTACGACAACACTTACCAGAAAACTCGGCTACTCGGTCCCGAACTGGGCGGGCGGACCCTCGGCGTTATCGGGGCGGGTGACATCGGGCGGCGGGTTATCCGGCGGGCCACAGGCTTCGATATGCGCATACTGGCCCACGACCCCTATCTTCCCGCCGAAGTTATCGCGGCAAGCGGGGCCACCCCGGTTTCGCTCGAAGAACTGCTGGCCCAATCGGACTACCTGACCTTACACGCCCGGCCCAACCCGGACGGTAGCCCCTTACTTGGAAAAGCCGAGTTCGAAAAGATAAAACCGGGCGCAATCCTGGTCAATACGGCCCGTGGGGCCCTCCTTGACGAAGACGCTTTAGCGGAAGCGCTTGCTTCTGGCCGCCTGGGCGGGGCCGGTCTCGATGTCTTGCAGGAGGAGCCCGTTTCGCCCGACAATCCAATTTTGAAGCTGCCCAATGTCCTGGTGACCCCTCATATCGCCGGGTATTCGAGTGACATGGGTCGCCGGGCCGCCGAAATGATTGTCGAGGATGTTTTGCGGTTCGTAAAAGGGCAAGAGCCACTGCGCCGGGTAAAAGTGGAGATTCAGGCTTGAAAAAAGAACCGCTTTTGCTGGTCTTTGACGCCGGGACCGGGAGCGCCCGCTGCCTCATCTTCGATAGCCGGGGTAAATTAGTGGTAAAACAGGCCGCCCCCTGGCGCTATCAGACCGCGCCGGGTGGCCGGAACGTCTTTGACCCGGCAGGCTGGTGGACAACCCTGGTCAGGCTAAGCCGGGCGGCCCTGGCCCAGGTAGACCCGGCCCAGGTGGTCGCCCTCAGCGCGACCAGCCAGCGCCAGGGTTTTGTTGGGTTTGATAAAGAGGGCAGGGAGATTATCGGCTGGCCTAATCTCGACCGTTCGACCCGGTCGCCCCTGGACGAAGCCACCGCCGACCGTCTATATGAGAAAGTAGGGCGCTGGCCCGGCACGGTCCATACCGCCCCACGCCTGGCCGCCGACCTCTCTATCCACTTTTTTTTACCGGTTAGCGACTGGATTCTCTACCGGTTGGGCGGGCAAAACGCAATTGAGCCGACCCAGGCCGCCGAAAGTTGTCTTTTCAATATCGAAGAAGGACGGTGGTCGCCGGAAGCTATCGGGGCTTTCGGGTTAGAAAGCCGCCACTTGCCACCCCTGCGAAGGGCCGGGACCATCCTGGGTGAGTTGAGCGAAGAAATCGCCCGTGAATTTGGGTTGCGGCCCGGTCTGCCGGTAGTGTCCGGGGGAGCCGATACTCAATGTGGGACGCTCGGCTGTGGCGTAGTCACGCCGGGCGAAATGGCCCTGGTGGCCGGGACTTCCGCACCCTTACAACTCTGCCTGGAAAGTCCTGTTTTTGATACCGAGCGCCGCACCATCACCGGGCCGTTTCTGCTCGAAAATCGCTGGGTGCTGGAAAGTAACGCCATGTTTACCGGCCTCAGTTTTGCCCGTCTCAAAAGTCTGGTTGCCCCTGATCTGGATTATGTAAAGCTAAATCAGGGGTTGGCCGACAGTGGGAATGCATTTACCGGGCTGCCTTTCTGTATCGGTTCCAGCATCATGGACTCGCGGCGGGGTTCGGTGCTTCCCTGGGGCGGGATGTTTTTCCCGTTACCGTTCGCCGAGTACGAACCTTTGACAGTCCTCCGAGCGGCCCTGGAAAGTGCCGCCTTCGCGGTCAGGGCCAACCTGGAACAACTCGAACGGGTGCTGGGGCGCGTCCTCCCACTGGAAACACCCCTGGTGATGGGCGGGGGCGCTTCGCAGGGCTACTGGCCGCAACTGGTTGCTGACGTGCTGGGGCGGACCATCACGGTGAGCGCCCAACCGGAGGTAAGCGGATTGGGCGCGGCCATCTGCGCCGCTACCGGAAAAAATTTGTACACCGGGTTACAAGAGGCGGCAGAAAGCATGACGCGAACCGGGTCAGAGTTCGTACCGCAAAACGTGCCCAATCTCGAACAATATTACCGGCGCTGGTTGGAAGCTTATAAGGGTTTAGCCGGGCTGGATTTGACCCAGGATTATTTCAATTAATCAGATATATAATCATATATAACGCACAAAATAAGGAAACATGGAAAAGACTTTACTCGAACAGTACCGCCCAATCGCGGAACAGGTCGTCCAGACCGCCCGTGAGATGATAACCAAGGGTCTTGCCTACGGGGTGGCCGGGAATGTCAGCGCCCGCCTGCCTGATAACCGGGGCCTCCTGATTACGCCGAGCGGGAAAAACTATGGCAAGCTGACCGCCGAGGACCTCTGCTTTGTGGATTGGCAGGGACAGGTGCTGGAAGGCAGTCCGCGCCCTTCCAGCGAACTTGCCATTCACACCGCCACCTACCAGGCCCGGCCCGATTGCCGGGGCGTCGTGCATACCCACAGCACTTTCGCCTGCGCCCTGGCCGTCACCCGCACCGCTATCCCGGTCTTTATTGACGAATTGATGTACGTGACGGGCGGCCCTGTCAGGGTGGCCGAATACGGTTTTCCCGGTTCGCCCGAACTGGCCCAGAACCTGGTCGGGGCCCTCACAGATGTGCAGGCTGCCCTGATGGCAAACCACGGTGTTATCGGCCTGGGAGACGACCTGGCCGAAGCCCTGCACGTATGTGAGGTGGTCGAGAAAATCTCCGAGGTCTATATTAACGCCCTGAAGGTCGGCCCGATTTTCGAGCTGGAAGGGTGGGTAATCGAACGCCAGCGCAAGGCTTTCCTGGCGAAAAAAGCCCGCCAAAGAGGTCAATAAAATGGACTACCCTGAAAACCCGGTCAGCCTGGAAGGAAAAATCGCCCTGATTACCGGGGCTTCGCGGGGCATTGGCCGCAGCACCGCCCTGCTGTTCGCCCGGATGGGGGCCGACATCGGCATTAACTTCGTGAGCAACCGGACCGCCGCCGAGGAAGTCGCCGCCGAGATAACCGGGATAGGCCGCCGAGCTGTCCTTTTCCAGGCCAATGTAGCCAAACGGTCAGAGGTCGTCCGAATGGCCGGACAGGTCCGGGCCGAATTTGGCGGTCTCGACATCCTGGTCAATAACGCAGGGGTCAGCCTAACCAACGACATTTTCGGCCTGACAGGGGAAGTCTGGCATAAGGTTATTGAAACCAACCTGACCGGTCTTTTTAACATGTGCCAGGAATTTATCCCCCTTATGCAGGACCGGGGCGGCGCGAGCATCGTCAACTTGTCGTCTATTGCCGGAAGACGTGGTAGCATGTTCGGGGATGTGCATTACGCTTCGGCCAAAGCCGGGGTTATCGGGTTTACCCAGACCCTCGCCCGGACCGTAGCCCGCTGGAATATCCGGGTCAACGCCGTCGCGCCGGGGGTAACGGTATCCGATATGCTGGCCGAAAACTCGACCGAGCACGTAGATTTTATCGTCCATAACACCCCGCTGGGCCGCCCGGCAACAACCGCCGAGGTGGCCGGGGTCTGCCTGTTCCTGGCCTCGAACCTTTCGGCCTTTATGACCGGCACGACCCTCGATGTAAACGGTGGTAACTTCATGGCCTGACCCCTGACCCACCGAATGGAAAGGATTTTTTTCTCAAATGGCAATCGCTACTATCAATCCGGCCACGGGCGAAACCCTTAAAACTTTCGAACCGCTTACCGCTGCCGAAATCGAGCAAAGACTGCAAAAGGCCGAGGCGGCTTTCCAGGCTTTGAAGAAGACCACATTTGCCTGGCGCGCCGAGAAAATGCTTGAAGCGGCCTGCCTGCTCGAAACCGAAAAAGAGGCCCTGGGCCGCCTCGCCACTTCCGAAATGGGCAAAACTTTCAAGGCGGCGGTCGAAGAAGTCGCCAAGTGTGCCCTGGCCTGTCGCTACTACGCCGAAAACGCCGAAACCTTCATGGCGCCCCAGGATATTGCGACTAACGCCAGCCACAGCTATGTGCGCTACGAACCTATCGGACCGGTCCTGGCCGTTATGCCCTGGAACTTCCCTTACTGGCAGGTCTTCCGGTTTGCCGCGCCTGCTCTCATGGCCGGGAACGTGGGATTATTGAAACATTCTTCGAACGTGCCTCAATGCGCCCTGGCAATCGAGGATATTTTCCGGCGGGCCGGGTTTCCCGAAGGCAGTTTCCAGACTCTGCTTGTCGGCGCGGACCGGGTGCCGGACCTTATAGCCGACCGCCGGGTGAAGGCGGCAACCCTGACCGGGAGCGACCCCGCCGGGCGTTCGCTGGCAACCGAAGCCGGGAAGCATCTCAAAAAGGTTGTGCTTGAACTGGGCGGCAGCGACCCCTTTATCATCATGCCAAGTGCCAACCTGGAAGAAGCAGCCCGGACCGCTGTCAGGGCCAGGGTCATCAATAACGGCCAGTCCTGTATCGCGGCCAAACGCTTTATCGTGGCCGAGTCTATCGCCGACGAATTCGAGCGGCTTTTTGTGGCCGGACTGGCCTCGCTCAAGGTGGGAGACCCTTTCGAGGCGGCTACCGAGGTGGGACCGCTGGCAACCGCTACTATCCGGGATGAATTACACGCCCAGGTGGAACAGGCCGTTGCCGCCGGGGCTACTCTCCTGACCGGGGGCAAAAAACTGGCTGGAGCGGGCAACTATTACGCCCCCACCGTCCTGACCAATGTACCAAAGAGTTCACCGAGCTATTATGAGGAATTGTTCGGCCCGGTCGCCCAGGTCTTCCGCGTGAAAAACATCGAGGAAGCGATTGCCGTAGCCAACGACAGTCCTTTCGGCCTTGGCAGCAGCGCCTGGACCAACGATGAAACCGAGAAACAACAGTTTGTCGAAGGGCTGGAAGCGGGCGCGGTCTTTATCAACGGGATGGTGGCCTCCGACCCGCGTTTGCCGTTCGGCGGCGTCAAGGATTCGGGTTTTGGTCGGGAGTTGAGCCGGGCCGGGTTGCTCGAATTTCTAAACATGAAAACAATCTGGATTGGCAAATTCGAACCTGAAAAGGCCCTGCCCGATACCGAATAATCACGAAGCGTTTTGGAAGGTAGATAAAATGGATACAATCGAGCCGGAAGTTAAAGCCGAAGTTAGAGAAGAAATTTCCCCGGATTTAACCGGGCCGGAAGCGGTAGCCCGGCTAAACCGGGATATGCAGCGAAATTCCCTTACACCGCTGTGGCAAATCGAAACCAACCTGATGAGCCGCCAGCCCCGGACCCAGACCCTACCCTGGCTCTGGAAATGGTCTACTCTCTACGATATTGCCGAACGGGCCGGGGCGCTGGTACCCATCGAGCGAGGCGGCGACCGCCGGGCGATTGCCCTGAGCAACCCCGGCCTGGAAGGAAGACCCTTCGCTACCCCGACCCTCTGGACGGCGGTCCAGTGGCTCAACGGCCACGAGGTCGCCCCGGCCCACCGCCATACCGCCCAGGCTATTCGCTTTATCATCGAGGGTAATGGCTCGTGGAGTACCGTCGAAGGCGACCGGGTTTTTCTCGAACGGGGTGACCTAGTCCTGACCCCACCCTGGCTCTGGCACGACCACGGCAGCAAATCGGACGAACGGGCTATCTGGCTGGATGGTCTCGATATTCCTTTGAACAATTACCTTGACGCCAGCTTTTTCGAACCCTACAAAGGTGAAGCCCAGGCGGTTACCCAGGCCCTCAATGGCACCGTCCTGAAATATGGGGTGGGACAAATGCGTCCGGCCTGGGAGAAACGGTCGGTCGAATATTCGCCCATTTTCACCTACAAATGGACTGATACCGAACGCGCCCTGGACAACCTGGCCCAGGTCGCCAGCAGCCCCTACGACGATATTGCGCTCGAATATACCAACCCCCATACCGGCGGGCCGGTTATGCCCGCCTTCTCAGCCTGGATTCAGATGTTGCGCCCCGGCATCCACACCCAGGCGCACCGCCAGGTGGGGAGCAGCGTCTATCACGTTTTTGAGGGCAGCGGCGAAACCATAATCAATGGGGTTAGCTTCCGGTGGGAGAAAGGCGATTTCTTCGTAGTACCAAGTTGGGCCTGGCACGAACACCACAACCTGGGCGGGAATGAGCGGGCCATACTATTTTCGCTGCACGATACACCGCTCCTACTAGCCTTAAACAAGTATCGCGAGGAAAGCTACCAGCTTAACAATGGGCACCAGGAAATAACCGGAACCTTCCAGCCCGTCTAGAAAATTTCTTACACAACCTGTTGGTAATAGTTTATGCCCAATTGAACGTACCCCAATGTGGGTACGTTTTGCTTTTTTCTAGCTGACAACAACAGTCTTTAAAAACGGGCCTCAAGAGCAAATAACTTTTGTTTATGTCAAGTTAGACTCTTTATATATAAGGAAACTTTTCAACATGAGAAATTAGGTGTTTTAACAAACCAGGTTTTGGTTTTCCTATCGTGAAGCTTAGCTTGTTTTTATCGGTCAGTTATGTGAAAATAAAAAGAGTAAATCGAACGAAATATCTTTTGCTTAGCTTCTAAAAATCAGTTCCTGAAGATGGAAAAATGGAATTTCGCAAGTTATTTGCTAGCGCCGGTTAGAAAGTAACAAAGCCCCCGGCTTAAAAATTCACTGTGTGCCCGAAAGAAAAGTAACATGAAGACAATTGCTATTGGTATGCAAAAGGGAGGAACGGGTAAAACCACCACGGCCATATGTCTTGCGGCTGGTTTTGTCCTGCAAAATAAGAAAGTCCTGGTTATAGATTTAGACCCGCAGGCCAATCTCACGGTAGCTTCTGGCATCGACCCGCTCGAACACCCAACTATCTACGATTGTCTGAAAGACCCCAAAGTAAAGGCCAGCGGGCTTATTATTCAAAGCCCCTACGGGTTTGATATTATTCCCGCCAATCTCTCCCTTTCGTCCGCCGAGGCGCAACTGGTAGGCGCGGTCAACCGGGACCGCAAGTTAGCCAACAAGATAAAAGAAATCGAACGGGAAGGTCTCGTCTACGATTATGTTATTGTAGACTGCTCTCCGTCCCTGGGTATCCTAACCTTAATGGCCCTGACCGCCGCCAACTCGGTGCTGATTCCCTTACAATGTCAGCAGTTTGCGGCCTTTGGTCTCAACGATTTCCTTGAAACCATGAAGTTGGTGCAAAGCGAGCTTAACTCTGAACTGCACCTGCTGGGTATCCTGCTTACCATGTACGATGCGCGGACCCGGATGAGCCGTACGATTGCCCAGGAAATCCGGGAGGTTATGGGCGAACAGGTCTTCAATGCCGTCATCAAGTTCAGCACCGCCCTGGCCGAAGTGCCAACCCGCGGGCCAATCCAGGCTTATGACCCCCGGCACGAAGTAGCCTTTACCTATAACGAGCTTGCGAAGGAGATTATCGAAAATGACGAAAAAGACCACCGGTAGTTCGGAAAATACGGACAAACCGGGCCAACCCACCACTACCCGCTCTTTATCCGGTAATTTGAAATTGCCGGGTTCCGGTATCAGGCGCGACCTTAAAGAGACCTGGGGTAATATAAAGTCTAAAGCCCCGGCCCAGCAGCTTGAAAGCAGTAATTCAGAGGCGCGCCTGCTCAATATTAACCGGCTCAGCCCGAACCCGAACCAACCCCGCAAGACCTTTGATGCCAGCCGGGACGCCGAGCTTGCCGCCGACATCCAGGTGCGCGGCATTCTGGAGCCTATTATCGCCAGGGCGGTGGGTGAGGATGACGAAGGCACTCTTTACCAGATTGTGGCCGGGGAACGGCGCTACCGGGCAGCCCTTTCCGCCGGTCTCACCCAGGTACCGATTATAGTCAAGAACTTTAATGATACTGAGGCCCGTTTCACTTCGCTGGTCGAGAATTTGCAGCGCCTGGACCTCGACCCCCTCGATGAAGCCTATTACTTCCAGACGCTCAGCCAGGATTATAACTATTCCTACCGCGAGATTGCCCGGATGGTCAATCGCAGCCCGGCCTATGTCAGCGAAAGGGTCAGCCGCTTGTCCAGCCGTTTATCCCCCGGTCCTAACGAAAAGGTATCTTCTAACGACTCAACTATTTCCCCAAACGATAGTGAAATAAGTAACAATCGTTCAGAATCTGAACAAAAGTTACAAAATTCACAAATGACGGGTGGTATCCTGAAACCGGTATACCGCTTCAGGGACTACCTGGACCGGACCAGACAGGGGCTGGTCAAATTGAAAGAAGAAGAACGGACTTTACTGGCGAACGAAATAGGCGAACTAAAAAGACAACTGGGGGAACTGGAAGAAGAATTAGCCCGCTCGGCTGTGTCACGTGAAACACCCAGGAAAACCTCAACTAAACTTCGGTAATGCTGAACGTTGAACCCATTTCAGGGCTAAGTTAATTTAATCCCGCCATTAATCGCTCCATTGAGGGGATTAATGGCGGGATTAGACAGTAGCACACCGGAAATTTCAGAGAACAAGGTAATCTTTGCTCGATATTAAGACTTTCAGGGAACTGCTAGAGGGTGGCGAAACTCAAACCGTTGAGTTTAAAATCCAGCCGCCGCGCCTCGGAGAAATCGCCGAGCGGTTGTGTGGCTTCGCCAATACCCCGCATGGCGGCATGGTTATTATCGGGGTCAAGAACGGGACATGGGAAATTACCGGGGTCAAAAATGTCTCCGAGGCGGTCGACTCCCTCCTGAAAGCGGCCCGCTTGTGCAAGCCGCCCGTACCGATGGTAGAAGCCTATCCTCAAATCCTGGACCTGGCGGGCAAAAAGGTGGTTATTGCCCAGGTGCCGGGCAACCGGGGCGAACTCTACCAGGCCGGGGGTTCGTTTTTAATCCGAAAAGGGACCGAAACGGTCCCGATGAGTGTCGAGGAAGTCGAAATCTTTCTTTACAAAACCGGCCAGCTAAACTGGGAGGCCCGCCCCAATCTACTGTCAACCCTGGAAGACCTGGATGAAGCGAAGGTCGAGGAATATCTCAAACAGTACGAACGGCTGACCGGTCACCGCAACAGGCTGCCCGACAAATGGGAGCGCCTGACCAAGATGCAGTGCCTGGCACCTCTAACAGGACAGACCGCCCCCGGTCCGGTGGAGACTTCACTCAGGCCGACCAATGCCGGGCTGCTCCTTTTTGGTATTTCACCCAGGGATTTCTTTAGCGGGGCGGAGATAGTAGCGACCTATTACCGGGATAACAGCGGGGTCCAACGCTACACCGATCGCCAGATAATCACCGGTACGCTACCGGAGCAGATAGAACTGGCGGAGGCTTTTTTCCAGAAACATATCCAGGTAGGGGCCCGCATCGAAGGTTTTAAACGGATTGAGGAGCCTGAATATTCCCTGGAAGCTTTGCGGGAAGCGCTGGTAAACGCGGCGGTCCACCGGGATTACAGTCTACAGGGCGAAGCGGTGCGAGTCTTTTTTTATACCGACCGGATTGAAATTCACAGTCCGGGGACTCTACCGCCGGGCATTGACCTGGATATGTTACGGCAGGGCTTAACTCGTTCCCGGCCCCGCAATCAAATAATAGCCAGCGTTATGCGCGACATGCCGGGCCACTACATGGAGCGCATCGGGAGCGGTATCCGCTTCATGCTCAACCAGTCCGAGGCTCTCGAACTGCCCCTGCCTGAATTTAAAGAGCAGGGTGGTGAGTTCGTGGTAACTTTCTTCAAACGGGAAATCAACCAGGAACCTTTGAATATAACCAGGTCCCAATCGGAATTGCCAACCTATTTCAGACCGCCAGCCGAAGCACCGGTAACCACACCTTCACACCCCCGACCAGAACCGCTGGTAGCCCCATCCACCTTAAACCGCATCCAGCGGCAGGAATTGGCCCTTAATTATGTCCGGGAACATGGCGCCATTACGAATTACCAGTACCGGTTGCTGGCCGGTGTTTCCGAAAATACAGCCCTGCGCGACCTGGACGCCCTGGTAGACCAGCGCAGTCTCCGGGCGGTTGGTAAAGGGCGCTCCCGCAAATACGTCCTCTAAAAACTTTCAGCACTATTTTAATCCTACCCGCACCATTGACCTGGTGAATTACCTGCCTGCCTGAAGTTTTTAAAGGTTAAAGGCAAAGGTTAACTCTTCTATGCTCCAAAACCAGCACATCCAGACCGGTAATTAATAGACATCTCCCAAGTATTCACTTATTAACTAATCATAAGCTGAATGAGGTTTAGACCACGATAAGCTCGAAACCTCTACCGGCTACCTGCCTTAAAGCCAGCCTTAAAACAGCTAAATCCGAGTTGGTAAACATTTTTGCCAACCAGGGTAAACCGGGAGCGGTGAGGACAAGTTGGTCCTGTGAGGCGCCAAAACCCGGTTTCATTTTCAGGGCGGTTTCAGCAAGCTGGGTGCTTTGAAACCGCCCCCGGAGCGCCTCACAGACTGCTTGCCAGATGGAGGTAAGGTCACCGGTCCAGGAAGAATCCGCACCTTCCTCGCACTCTTTTTCTATTTTAGAAGTAAAGGAAGCCGTGGCGGCACCATCCAAAAAACCACCGGTCAGGGGCGTGACCGCAGGGTGGAGCGAGATTTGGGGACGCTTTTCAGTTGAAAGGGGCGCACAACCACTGTTGCCAGTTTGAGTGGTAAGATTCGACAAACTATCACTTAAAACCTTGAAAAAATAAGGCATGCGGTTGGCCTGGCTGCCTGTGGCACCGGTAGTTGAGAAATTGCGGCGGTGAGAAATAACCACACATTCTCTGGTCTTCCGGCGGGCCTGGTAGAGCAAATCTAAAAAAGCTCGCTCACTCAAAGTGGTGGTGTGCCACAAATTCAAGGCTCTAGAAATGTTGGGCAGGGCCAGGGCCGGGTTGTCACCAAATTCCCTGGTCAAATCTGTGATAAGTCTGCCGATTGCAGAGGAACCACGCCGTTTTGGAGAAGGTTCGCGCTCGTCAGGTTCACAAGGAATAATATTTAATTCTTGTGGTGTCGAATTAGCTTTTAATTCGATTTTTTTATTTTCTAAAACCCCTTTATTTATACATGTAGGCAAGTTTTGCCTCTCTATACCAGGAAATTCTTGCCTGGCTTGCCCGGAATTTTGTTCGTCAGTTGGAAGTAAGTCCAACTGCTCAACTTCTTCTGATAAGGGCAGTAAAGAAGGGGTCGGTTCCTGTTCAATTAATGAATAAAAAGAAGCGCCAGTGAAATCTTTGTTATACTCTTGCAAAGAAGCTTTTTCGCCACTCACCGAGGTATTATCCAAACTGCCTGACTTCTCTTTACCATGTGGGTTAATAGAGCGTAGCGGCCAGTTCCAGTTCAGGGCATAAAAATCACCTTCAAAAAAGGCCTTCTCGCTACCGCCGGTTTCAGGCCGGCGTTGGACCAGGTACCCCCTGGCGAGGGCGGTTCGCATGGCTTCACCCACAGCGCGCACGCTCATTTTTAGCCGGTTGGCTATATTATTATAGGTAGCCTGTTTGAATTCGAGACGTTCTCCCCTGCCATCCGTTCGCCCGGTGGTGTTGCGATTGAAAAACAGGACCACTTTAATGACCGAAGGGGTTTCTTCTATAAGCAGGGAGTCGTAAATCCAGTTGGGACACATCGTAAACCCGGTCCGGGTGGGCGTTGTCAGGGGAGCGTCCGGCGCCAAAAAAGGCGAAGTTTCGCTACCAGCGACGTTACCCCCGTTGGAAGAAATGTCAGGTGAAATCGTGGTGGTATGTTTATTTTTTGCGGTAGAAATCATATATTTGTACTGTACCGGTATGCTAACCAGTTATATTGAAGGTGCCTGGCAGCGGTTGGGTATATAAAATCAGGTATAACCCCACCGCTACCGGGCAGGTCGGAGAAATTTTCTTTTCCGACGCCAACGTTCCGTTTTGTCCCGTATCCCGCGATTGTTTACTGCTTACTCCACTTATCTCCATGATTATAGTGAGGGCCTTATACCTGAAAGATTTATATCCAGGCGGTTATCATGTTTAAATTAGTTAGGCTATTTATATTGCCGAAATAGCCTCAATATTTTTCATTTTTGGCAGAGATAACCACGACATGAGGCGGAGATAACCACGACATGGGGCAGAGATAACCACGACATGGCTGCTCTAACCGCTAAAAACGGGCAAAAATAACCCGGTTATGGCAGAGATAATCACGACAAAAATGTATTCCAGGCACAGGGCTAAAGAATGAATTTTAAAACTCGTTCAATAGTTGGCCCTGGTTTCTTATGAGGATAGTTTCGTACAGTGGCGTTGGCGGAAATAGAGCAGATATGCCGGGGAAAATATGAGTTGAAGCGTTGAGAATTTGGCAAAGATAATCACGACATTTAGGTATAATCAGGTATATTCATGCATAATTTTGAAAGGAATGAACATGGTTTAGGGCAGAGATAATCACGACTATAAGATATAAGTTGGAATAATTGGTGCGAACAGGGGTTTAAATCAGGAGAAGATAATCACGACTCCCGAGTATATTTAGGTATAAAATCCATCCCCAATGCAAATTCTCCTCACCTTAAAAGAGTTATACCTGAATAAAGGAATCTCCCAAATTTTTACCTTTCTTCCTGGATGGTTTTAAGCCAGGCTCTCAAAAAAGCTACCTATATTTCTCGCTAAAGGTTGGTTTCCGCTCCAGATAGAAAGGCGCATACCTATTTTAGGGCTCGAATAAGCCAGGTTTAACTTTGGCAAAGATAACCACGACTCCTGGGTATAATTAGGTATATTTTTCGTGGTAACGGGATTGCTTAAATCTGGGGCCAGGCGCCGGAGACAAGGAAAGAGACAGGCAAAAGTTAAAAAGGGCAATTCCCCAATGTCGGAGGTCGCCCTTATCCAAAAATTATTCGAGGGTTTTAAGCCATTTACGGATACGTAGTTGGAGTTGGACCGATGGTTTTAATTTGTTCTTCTCCAGGCGGCTCAAAACACCCTGGGCAATCCCCAGTTGTTCGGCGCAAACGGTCTGGGACATGCCTGTTTCCAACCGTTTATTCCGCAAATCTCTTACGAGTTGCAGGGTTTCGTCAACCTCAATGACCGGTGTTTGCAGCCGGGGACTCCGGTGAGTAGCTTCCAGGTTGGTGCGTTCCAGGCTGTTATAGGTCTGACGGATACTCTCCGGTGGTTCCAGCAAAACGGTAGCTTGCAGCCAGTGTTCGACCCAACCGCGCTGTTCGGTAACCTTTTCCTCCCAGCGGTCGTATTGCCAGCTTGCCAGCACTTTATCGGTTTGAAGCCGGTCCAGGGCTTTTTCGAGGCGGTCTCGCGTAGTATTGGGATGTCGTTCATCGACGTTCTCGCCAACCGCTTTAAGCAGAGTATTAACCCGGTAGGGCCGGGTATAATCGCCTTTAGCGGCCTGGATGCGCCACTGCCAGCTAAAATACCGGGCCAGCCGTTTTTCCCATTTCTGACGGTAGCGGTCATATTGAATAGCTTTGGCCGAAAGAATGGCGGTCTGCCGTCCCGGTCCAAATAAAAATTGCGCGAAAAGTTTCCCCGGCTGGTAGATGAAGCGCTCGACATCCATGTAGCCGTCCATTTTTAACTGGCCCATCCGGTCGGTCACCACAAAGGCCCTGCTTTCAAAGGCTTTGGTTACCGATTGTCTTTTCTTCTTATTTCTAAAACTATCTTCTTCGTCGCGGTCCTCAAAAACTTCGATTTGCCCAAGTTTGAGCCAGATGCTCTGGATGTGAGATAAAGCTCTTAAAATTTCTCGCCTCTGTTCGGGAGTAAAGCCGCCCCGGCGATTGTTGCCGCTCTTTTTCTTTTGCAGCCCGCGCATTTCGAGAAAGCGGTCAATCTCGGCCACGGCGGAGTCTTCCGGTTTGATGGCCTGTTCGAGCCAGATATGGCAGAGCATGTCCAGCGCGTCGGCGTCCAGGTCCGAAAGTTCCTCGCGTTGTTTCCACATGATTTCCACCCAGCGGTCGACATCTTCGGCGGGCATGAGAGGCTCGTCCTGGATAAGTGGTGGTACAAGTTGGGCCAGGCCGCTGGCGCCACCCCGGTTTAAGGGAGCCGTGGGCCAGGGTGACCCATCACTTTTTACAAAGGTGTTGAGGGAGAGGGCTTCGCGGGTGGCGTGATAAAAAGCCGAGCTTAAAATATTGATCCATTCTTCTTCGGTTTCGGCCGGGCCGGTTTTTACTTTTTCGGCGGGTGCGCCATCCTGGCCCGGTTCAATGTCCAGGATTAACTGGTGGGCTGTCGCGGCTTTGCCGGTATGGGTGCGGGTCTTCCTGGTCCCATTTTTAGTCCTTTTTTCAATAATGGAGATTTCGCCCTGGTCAGGGGAGAGAGATTGGAGCGGCTCGTCTTTTCCGGTTGGTTGGTTCGCCAGGTTTGGCTCAGACTGACCGGTATCTTCATCGCGCCAGGCCTTGTACAGGGGTTGCTTGGTTTCCCCGACCCGCTTCGTTTTACCCGCTTCCCCGGTCTTACCCCTCTTTTTAGACGGCTTATTTTCTATTTTTAGAATTTCTCCCAGTTGCCCCAATAGTTCGACGGCCTGGGGATTGTCCAGCGAAATCCGCTCTTTGATTGCCTCCAGGTCGGTGGCTTCTACCAGTAAACCGGCGATGGTAGTGACAATGTCTCGCGTATTCTCCCCGGAATTTGGTGAAGCGGACCTGGCGGGTTCTGGTTGGCCCTGGTTTTGACCTGTAAGGGCATCTTTTTCAACCAGTTTGCCCAACAACTCCATAATCGTGAGGAGCCTTTGAAGTTTATTATTCTCGGTCTCGTTTGCGCCATCCGAAAGGGGGCTAGACTCCTCACTGATGTTGGTTTGGGGCTGAACTGATTCGTCGATTTCTATTGTTTGTGGTTCGGTTACGGTCTTTTTAGTGCTTGCCAACCTGGTTCTCCCTCAAAATTCCTGGTGAAGCCTGACCAGTTACAAAACCAGCCTGTTTCTGCCAGCTTTTGCCGCAATATATTTTCCAGGTGATTGCCTGTTATTAGCGGATTATTTAGAACTGGTTTTATAACTGATTACCTTTAACAGGTTACTTTCGAAATCACTGGCTCTAGCTGTTTCTGCTCCAACCTGTCAGCCGAAACTGCCTTTCTAGCAAAAGGGGTCCTATGAACAAATTTTATCATAAGTGCCCAAAAACTCCGAGTCTGTTCAAGAATCTTTATTCTAAATAACCTGCACTTTACATAAATAAAAAAGGTAGGTGTCACTTTGGCCTCTACCATTCAAAGGTTAATATGGTGTTTTTACTGTAAACTTTCCCTGGCTGACTCGGTCGTACCAATAAATAGCCCGGTTAAAACAAAAAGATTTGAATTGGAATATCTTTCAGGCTTTGGCGGTTGTGGATAGGTTACCTGAATTTAGCACCGAGCAGAGCCCGAACTGTCTGGCTTAAAATCGCCAGCCCGGTCTGACTTCCCATGTCCTGGCCTTTTTCAAAGTCACCCTCACTCAGGGCCATCTGGTTTGTAACATGGGCATAACAGATGATGGATTTGTTTTTAGCCGTACCGAAGGCATATAGAGCTGCCGCTTCCATTTCAACCGCAAGGATGCCCTCCTTTTTAGCCGCTTCGATAGCTTCGAGCGTTTCCCGGAAAGGAGCATCGGTGGACCAGCTTGCGCCCACCCGGAGCGGTAGGGTTGGGACATCCCAGGCCGCCGTAATAGCTTCTTTCCATTCCGTATTGAGATAGCTGTAGGGGGCGGGTGGCAGGTAATGATAGCTGGTCCCTTCGTCACGAAGGGCCCGCTCGATTAAAACCACGTAAGGGGGGTTACCTTCCGGCAAAATCTGTCCGGCAGAGGTCAGGCTGATTAAAAGCTGGCAACCGGAAGCAAAAAGTTCCTCTGCTACCAGGACCGCAAAAGGTGCGCCCACGACCCGCCCTACAATGCCAAATTCAACCTCTTCGTGAGTGAAAACTACCATGTTGGTGTGGTAGCACGCCCAGGTGGGATGGCTTCTAGCTCGTCCCGTCGTTTGAAGATAGTCTACCAGGTCGCCATCCGGGTCGAGGAGACAAACAGCGGGCACCGGGCCATCCGGCAAATTCTTCTGGCGGCGGGCCTCTCGCAGCATATTTTCGACGGTGAATATTGAAGGAGCAGAATAGATTTTATTTTTCAGGAGAGGGATTGCTTGTTTGTCTGGCTGTTCAGAAAAATCGAAATCAGGCATAAAGTAAAAATCTCCATAGTTATGGCAGCGTAGCCACCTCAGGCAAGCGGTTGCCAGCGAGTATAGCGAAAAGTTGTCCTTAATAAAAAATAAGCGGCCTTGAGGGTTCCCCTAACCGTCCCACTCACCTTGGATTTGCCCCCGCCCCTGGGCCGGTAGGCGACCGGTACCTCGACAACCCGGTATTTCGAGCGCACCGCTTTAACCAGCATTTCAGTGGTCCAGCCGTAGGTCATTTCCTGCATGCCAAAGGCGGCCAGTTTTTTGCGCCGGATGGCCTTAAAAGAAGGTAAATCGCTCAATTTATAACCGTACAAAAGGCGGATTAGCCCTGTTACCAGCCGGTTACCCCAGACCGCCTGGGCCGGTAAAGCGTCCCGGCCCGCTCCGCTCCCGGTAAGCGACCCTATCCTCGTACCGAGGACAAGATCGGCCCGGTTGTCCACCAAAGGGGCCAGTAAAGCAGGCAGGGAGGCGGGCGGGTCGCTGTAATCACCATCCAGGAAGACCACTATTTCGGTGGTACTCGCTTCAAAGCCGGTATAGCAGGCCGCGCCGTAGCCCCGCTCTTTTTGCGGTAATACCCTGGCCCCGGCAGACCGGGCCGCTTCAACCGTACCGTCCTTACTCCCACCATCTACCACCAGGATTTCCAGGGTATAGGCAGGGTCGGGCGGCAGAGCCTTGATTTCCCCTATAACGCGGGCAATATTGGTTACTTCGTTGTAAACCGGGATGATAACGCTCACAGTGAGCGGTGTGAGGAAGTTACCGGGCATCTTTTAGTATTTCTAGCTCGATAAGTAACGGGCGGGTATGCGGCGCAGGGGCGCGGTGTCCGTTCGAAACGGCAGGCGCGGCGGCCAGTTCAAGGGCAAATCGGGCCAGTTCCTGGCCGGTATCAAGGTCATACCAGAGCGGGAGCCGGTGATGCCGCAAGCCCCGTTTTTCGGCTCGGACGAGCGTTTCGCTCAAAACCGTGTCAGTACTCCACACCATGTCCGCGAACAATTCGGGGTAAAGTTTTTTCGCGCCAATTAAATAGTAACCCCCATCCTCACTCGGTCCCATTACGAGGTCGATACCGGGCCGGTCCAGGGTTTCGACCGCTTCCTGAAGATAGTGGGCGGGTAGGGTCGGGTTATCGCTGCTGATACAGAATATTTTTTTGTAACCTTCGGTTAACCCCTGCTCGAAGGAACTGGACAGGGCCGCTGTAAGGCCGGTAGCAGGTTGGACGAAATAGCCGACCTCCGTCGGTAAAAGACCGGCCAACTGCCCGGCGTCGTGCGGAGTGGGGCAGACCGCTTTAACGGCGCAGCCCGGTACGCCCAGGGCGATTTCAATCGTATCGAGCAGAAACCCGGTATAGAGGCGGGCGGCCTGTTCGTGGGTAAGGGGCGGGCAGAGCCGGGTCTTGACGTTGCCCACCTGGGGTGCCTTGGCAACTACCACAATTAGGGCTTCTTTGGAAGCGGTCATGGTTGCGGTTCCTTTTCTATTTTGAGCTTTTCCAACTGCTCCCGGATAAACGGCTCAGCCAGCAAAACGGCGTAAGCGCTTTGCCCCTCGCTGATACCGGCCCGGTGGGCCAGGTCTAAAACCTCACCCGCCGGTAAGACTAGCCTTTGTAACAGTTCGGTTTCCTCCAAATCTTGCTCCCGGTTCAGTTCCACCCCTACCGCCAGAAAGATATGGCTATACAGGTTGAGATGCGCGGAACTGCTATAAAAACGGCCCAGGTGGACCAGTTCCCGGTAGTCTCCACCAATTTCCTCGCGGACTTCTCGTTGGGCTGCCAGGGCCGGGTCTTCATCAGGTGTCGAACGCGATCCCGCCGGGACCTCCAGTACCCAATCCCTCACCGGGTAACGGTATTGACGGATAAGGACAATCTCACCCCTGGTGGTTAGCGGCACCACGAAGACAGCCTGGGGCGTTTCGACATAGCTGTAGGTTATTTCCCTTCCGTTGCCGATGTCCACCCGGTCCTCCCGGAAGTTCCGCCAGGGGCTTTTCAGAAGATAGCGGCTTTCGACCGTCCGGTATGGTTCGACCTGGCCCTTTTCTTCGCTCTCGTCCATCTTAAACGCTCCATTTAGCCCCGCAGCCTTCACAACATTGGTTTGGCTGGCTGGATAAAAAATTCTCCCGGAATTTCCGGTAAGGTTCGCCGTGCCAGATGTCTTCGATTTTCTGATTGAAGGCGTTACCCAGGATGGGGCCGCCCTCCAACCCGGTGAAGGGCGCGAAACAGCACGGCGATACATCCCCGTTGGCCTGGATATAGGTCAGCCGCCAGGGCCGGGTACAGGCCCGCCAGGGATATTCTTCGTCCAGGGCTTCGTGCTGCATCTCGCCGTTGGCAAGGACTTGCTCACCGCCACTGGCGGCTAACCGGACACCGTGTTCCTGGCAGAGCCGGAAAGCTTCGGCCAGGGCGGCCTGAGCCTGCTCCTCTAATTTTTTATAGAGGGATTGTTCCTCGACTGCCAGCCCTTTATCGAAATAGACCAGCCGCTGGACATAGACCTCTCTGATACCGGCCTCGGCAGCGAAGCGGACCACGTCCGGCAGTTCGGCCACGTTTTCGTGCATGGTTGTAAACCAGAGGCTGACCTTTGGTCCGCGCCTTTGTTCTCGCATGGCGGCGGTCAGGGCTAACAGGTTCAGCTTGACCTTGGACAGCCCGCCGATACCTCGGATTTTTTTGTATGTGTCAGGCTGGGCCGCATCGAACGAAACCCGGTATTCGTCCAGCCCGCTTTCCAGCATCGCCAGTCGCCGCCGCTCGTTAAGGGCCAGGGCATTCGAGTTGAACAGGACGTAGGCTCCCCGAGCTTTCAAATAGCGGACCATCTCGAAAAGGTCGAGGTTTAAGAGCGGTTCGCCAAGCCCGTGCAGGACCACCCGCTGCACATCCTCGATGCCGTCAACTATCCGGTAGAATTGTTCGAGCGAAAGGTTATCCCGGCGATGCGGCCAGTAGTGGGTACGGGGGCAAATCTGGCACAATTCGTTGCAATTCTTGGTAACTTCAATGTAATAGCTGGCCGGTTGGGCCTTCAAAAGGGGCAATGCGATAGAGCGAGCAACCGTAAAATTAGTCATTATAAGAAATTCTTTCCAGCGAGCGACTATATAATTCGAGCAGCTAAATAAAGTATCATCGGCCTGGCTGTGGCAGTTACGGGCCAGCTTCCAACCAGTTTCAAACCGGTGCCTTCCAGCCAGGTTTCCAGTTCGGAAGCCGTAAAAATTCCGCCTTCTTCGTACATCAAACTCATGGTCAAATTCTGCAAAACATTTTCGAGCGGCCCGGTCCGGTTATCTTCCAGCCTGGTGTCATAAATAACGACATATCCACCCGGTTTCAGGGCCAGGGCTGCCTTTTTTAATAGCTGCCGGACCGCTTCCGGCCCTTCCGTCCGCAAGACCTGGAAAAAAAGCGCCAGGTCGAAGCGTTCCCGGCCAAAATCGAGGCGCCGGTAATCGCCCGGCAAAAAGTGAATCCGTTCCTGGGCCGGGCTGGTCGCCGCCGACTCACGGGCCATTTCCAGGACGCCGGGCCGGTCGAGCAAAGTCACTTCAAGTTGCGGATATTGCTCGGCCCAACCTACTCCAAAAGTGCCCAGGCCGCTCCCTATATCCAGAAGTTGCCGGGCGGTCCTGAGATAAGGGTCGAGCAAAGGTGTCAGGTGTGGCAGTAAGCCCTGGCCGCCCCGGTGTAGACCGGTCAAAAGCCGCCGGAGGGCCGGGTCGGCGGAAGCTTCCTCCCCGTTTTGCAAATTGGGCAAAACAGTCCGACCTTCCCTTACCGCCAGGGGTAAATCGGCCCAGCCCCGGTACTGGTCGGCCTGGCTGGCTATCTGGTTCCCCAGGTATTCCGGCCTGCCCCGGACCAGGTATCTGTCTGTCAGCGCGGAATTAAGAAAGCGGCCTTCCTTTGTTACCAGCAGACCAAAAGCTGCTGCCGCTTCCAGCAAAGCTGCCATCGGTCGAGCCTGGAGGTTTAATTGCCCGGCCAGTTCGGTTACGCTAAGTCCTTCTTCCCCGGCAGCGGCCAGGGCGCTACAAATATCCAGTTCGATCAGCCCGATTAAAAGGGCTGCCGGTTGGTAGCCACGGGCTAAAGCCAGTAATTCCGCCCCGGTAGTCGGCTGCTCCACTAAATCACCCCGGCGCTACCCGGTTGGGCCCCTGTTGCCAGCCGCACCAGTTTCCCCCAGAAATTGCCTTTTCCGGCCCATTTTTCGTACCTTTTCGCCAGCAGCGCGTCAACCGAGAACTGGAACCGCGCCCCGATAACCGCAAAGACCAGGCTGGGCAAAATGAAACCTAAAACGTAGACTGTCCAGCTTTCACCCGGTACTCCGACCAACCCGATAAGCAGGCTGACACCCCACAACGTTCCGATAATCCCGCCCAGCCGGGTCAGGAAACCAAAAAAGAGCGAAAAGGTGATAAAGACTTCGGTCAGAATGGTCAGCCAGGAGAAAAACCAGAAGTTCGGAATGACCAGGTTTCGCACAAAATCGCCGTACAAACCAACTGCCGGGTGGTCGGCCTCCCGCTGCATCCAGTCGCATAGACCGTGTAAATTGCCCTGCGAGGCATCGAAATGGTAGGTATCGCAGCCAAAACCGCCCGACCCGGCCCAGGGCGCCTTCCAGCCCAGCTCAGTAAACCAGTTATAGCCAATCCACAGCCGGAAAAGGGTCAGAACTATCGCGATTACTAAAAGGAGCCAGGTCCGCGAAGAAGGTTGGGCTATCCCCCGGTTGCTATCCATCACCATTGTGTGCCTCTAAATCGTAATAATTTTAATTTTGATAGTTAAAATACTGGTAAACGGACTGGAATGAAATTTAGGATTAAACAGCAACCGGGGCGCGGCCTTTAACAACAAAGGTGCAGGCATTCCCGGCTTTTGGTAGATCCTTGAAGGTGGCAGCCTGCCAGGATAATTCTGTAATACGGGCCAGCATCGCCTGGTCCTGCCGGGCGATAGGACAATATTCGTCGGCCCGGTCGAGATGCCCGCGTAACTTCCGACGACTGGCGCAACCGCCACCGCATTGTTCCACAAAAGCGCAATCCTGGCATTCTGCCGGGACGTGCCGGGCTTCGGTAAAAGCTCTTTCGGCCAATATTGCCGGACCTTCTGCAAACAATTTTTCCAGGTTGAGGCGGTTTTTGCCGCCAGCATAGGGCCAGTAGGTACAGGGTGAAACCTGGCGGTCGGGTAAGGTCCGCAGGCTGGTCTTGCCGCAGGGCGACCCGGCGGTAGGCCGCGAGAACTTAATCAGGGCGTTTACCAGGGGTTCGCTGATAGTCACAATTTCGGAATTTGTTATAACAGCCAGGATACCATCCCAGAATTGCTCGTAGGACATGCTAAATCTGTCGCCGGTCACGGGCTGGTAGATGTTGAAGCGCAAATCGAGGCCGCGCCGGGCGGTTACCGCGGCCAATTCGCTCAAACGGTCGTAATTGGTACTCATCATAACGGCGATAACGGCCACCCGTACTCCCAGCCGCTGGCAGCGTTCGATACCATCCCAGCATTTGCGCCAGTTTCCAGGGGCACGCCAGGCGTCCTGCTCCGCTTCGGTCGGGTAATCGAGGGAAAACTCCACGCTGTGCAACCGGCTCAGTTCTTCGTCAGAGAGAACTTCAATACTATAGCCGTTTGAGGTGAGCGCCACCCGGATTTTTTGCTCGTTGAGCCAGGCCAGGATTTCGTGATACTGGGGATGCAACCCGTTTTCTCCCACGCCCAGGCTCACCGAGCCGACCGGGACCGCTCCGCAAATTTGCCGCACATCGTCCAGGCTCAGTCGGTCGAGTTTTAGCTGAGAACGGTAGCAGTGGGCACAACTCAGGTCACATTCGTTGGTAAGGCCAATCCCGACCGCATAACCTGCCGGGGGTAGTTGGGTGACATTTTTTGCTACCGTGACCAGGTTCTCAATTATTTCGCCCATTTTGAACCTCACTTCCCGAAATTACTAATTCTTGTACGAACCCGCCGCCAACCTGGATTGATTATAGAAAAAGAACTCGTCCCAAGTCCTTACCAAAATATAAATTTTCTTAATAGAACCTTTCGGAAAAAGCTTATTCCAGGACGCTTGAAGGTAATTCCCCGGTAACTAATCGTTTAGCCCGGTGATTTCGCCAGATTTCCCAGAGGTTGTAGATAATAAGACCGTTTAGCGGCCAGAATTCGAGCGGCCTGATCCATTGAAAAAGCGGAGTGTCGCCGTTATAGAAATAGGTCAGGTAGGGCAGTTCCGCCGTTATCGCAAAAATCAGCCAGGCCCCATCCCACAGCTTCCACTCGCTCTCGCCCCAGACCAGCGGTAACAGGACGAGCAGCCAGCTAAGATACCAGACGTGAATGGTCGAGGCTACCAGCAGGGTAAGTCCCAGGACCAGCGTTACCCGCCGGGGTAAACTCAGCCTGTAAACCAACCGGGGCCAGAAAGACAGCAGGAGAAGCCCTGTCCCAAAAATAAGCAGGCTTACCCCCTTGGCGACCGAGTTACCCCAGAAGTCGGCAGCCCAGCCGTAAAGCAGGCTTTCGTTATCCCGCCAGGAGCCGGTATATTCAAAAATCGAGCCGATAGCCCCCTGACCCAGCGCCACAAAAGGGACATAGCCTGCCACTATCACGGCCAGGGTCAGGGCCGGGTAGCGCCAGTTCCGCCAGTAAGCTTTTAGCAGGCCCTGCCAGCGGGGTCCGGTTTTTCCCAGGCTCACACCGGCCCAGCAAACCAGGAAGACCGGCAGGGCAAAAAGCGGGGTGAACTTGGCAAGACAGGCCAGCCCCAACGCCAGGGCGGACCAGTAAGGACGTTTTTGCCGGGCCAGCCCGATTGCCACCAGCAGCAGTAACAGCATCGGGGCATCGTTGTGGCCGCTCTGCCCGAACTCGATGGCGGGCAGGGGGCACCAGGCATACAGAATCACTTTGCGCCGGTCTAGTCCATACAGCCCTAATAGCCATAGTAGAGCCAGGCAATTCAAAATATCGAAAAGGGCGGCGGCTATTTTTGGTCCCAGGATATTATCCTGCAACAAAAGATATTCAACCGCCCCGATTAACTGGGAAAGGGGCGGATAAGGCGAGGCCGTTTCCCGCTGTTGAACCAGCGGCCAGATTGGACTGTGATAAGGCGTCAGGGCCGGGTCGTCAGGAGCATAGCGGTAGGGGCTGATCCCCTGTGTAACCAGACGCCCTTCCCAGGTGTAGCGGAACTGGTCGGTTGAAAGGGTCGGAGCAACCAGGACCAGGCTTAGCCTGAACGTTACCGCGAAAAAGATGATAATTAAAAGAGAATTCTTCAGGGGAGAGGACGTTGTTTGGTTGCGGACTGTTAAATTCCCGGCTTCTTGTGGTGCTTCCTTTTTGGGCTTGACATAATATGGTTTTCGCAACACCAGCCAGGTTGCCAGGCCGTACAGCCCAAAAAGAAACAGGTAAAACCAGATATATTCGACAGCGTGGTCGGTCAGGTTGCCGAGCAGGATTAAGCTTAAAAACCCGGCCTGCATCAAACAACCCAGCGCAATTAAAATATAAAAGCGGTATTTAACCAGAAAATATTGCATAGACAAATCGACTTGTTATACCCTTTTGCATGCCCAGGACCGCTCTATTATCACGGCGGTTAACGAAAAACCTGTACTTATAAACCAGTATAGCAGACCCATGTCTGCAAATCCTTACGAATGTAAAATTTTCCAAAGGAAATAAAGGTCTCTTAAGGCGGTTTTGAGAGGCGCAGCTGGCTAATAATACAGTCGAAAGTCTATGGACCGGTTATTACTCGTAGCGGAGAACCACAATTGGTTTTTCTTTGACCGCCCGCCAGGCGCTCAGGACGGTCGCCATCAGGGCCAGCCCCACACCAAGCCCGGTAACCAGGCCCAGCGTAACCGGGGAGAAGGTGATGCTTAAATTGGCATAAACGGTGCTGCGGTTCACCAGCATCTGGACCACGCTCATCACTACCAGGGCGCCGCCAATTCCCAGTACGCTCCCCAGCAAACCCAGGATGCCGCTTTCCCACAACAGCATTCCCAGCACCCGCCTGGGTTTGGCCCCCAGCGCCTTGAGTACACCCACTTCCTTGCGCCGTTCCAGTACGCTCAAAGCAACATTATTGGCAATCAGGATTGAGCCTCCCAACAGGCTCAGGAGACTGAGCAAAAGGGGTAGCGCCAGGATGGAATTGACCAGGTTGGTAAAGCGGGTAATCAGGTCGGTAAAGTCAAAAACAAAGTTACCGTAAAGGCTCTTTTGAATCTGGGTCAGGGCGGGTTGAATCAGCGGCGGGTCGATTTGCATGAAGAAGATGCTGAACTGGGCCCCCGCCTGGTTCACGATTTCAAACGGCACCACGAAGCCTTGTTCGAAGTTGGTCCCGGCAGTCCCCTTGCTGACGATACCGATAACGTTTACGCTGACGGCGCTGCTGCGGCTGCCGTTTCCAAAATTGTTCGCTCGGAGTCGCAAATTCACAGTATCCCCGACCTTGATGCCGTAGCAGGTAGCTTCGGCCTCGGAGACCAGCATGACTTTCTTGTCCATGTCCGCCGGGGTGAAGTTGCGCCCGGATAAGACCTTCTGGGGACCGTTCGGGCTGATACTCTCGGTCCCGGCCAGGCTGCGCCCGCTCACCTGGATAGACGATTTAATAAAAATATTATCGGCGGAATCCTGGTCCAAAAAGAGGCCGCAGGTCCCGGCGGCTACCGCCCGGTTGGTATCGGGCAGCCGTCCATTGATGCTTTGCAGGTTCGCCCCGACCGTATTGCTGACAAAAATCTTCTGGATGCCTGGCACATCTTTTTCAAAGCTGTTTTTCAGGTCTTCGTCCCGGCGGCTATAGACATTAACTGCCCCAGCGTTGAAACCGAGATTGTAATCGAGGGTCTGGCGCAAGGTTGTCTGAATGGTGTCGGACACGATGCCAATCAGGCTGACCAGGAACAGGCTGACCGTAATCACGGTCAGGGTAGCGGCGGTGCGCCCGCGCTGTCTTTGGAAGTTGCGGATAGCCAGTTTGAAACTGGGAGAAAAAGAAAAAGGGAATTTTCCGGTTAAAAAGACCACCAGGTACATTACGCCGGTTATGGCGACCAGGCCGCCCAACGTCAGGTAGGCCAGCCCAATCCCCAGGGCAATTTGCCCCAGGAGAATGCCCGCTACCAGGCCCAGGCCGAGCGTCAGAAGCAACCCGGCCAGCAGGGTCGGACCGTTGCCTAAACGGGGCAGGGCACCACCTTGCTGCCTTAAAACGTCGGCGGGTGGAATCCGGGAGGCCGTAAAGGCCGGTAGCAGCCCGAACATCCCGGCTACTATCGTGCCGATAAAAAGACCGGTCAGGAGTGGCCCCGGATAGAGCGACCAGGCCAGGGACCGCTGGAAAAGTTGCTCGACAATACTACGCATCAGAAAGCCCAGCCCGATACCGATAAAAATCCCGGCCAGGCTCCCCAGTAGCCCCATAAAGACGATTTGCCAGGTAAAAATAAGCAGGGTCTGGCGCGGTTTGAGACCGAGCGCCTTGATAGTGGCGATTTCAACGGTGCGCTGCCGGACTACCACCAGCATGGTGTTAATGCTGCCGATGCCGCCGATAAGCATGGCGACCAGCCCGATATAAGTCAGCACCTGGTCAACCGGCTCTAAACTCTGGCTGTTCTGGCTCAAGACCTGCGAGGCAGTGCGGACCTGGTTGAAAAAAGGGTAGCGCCCCGCTTTTTCCCTGTTAAAGTTTTGCAGGGCCTCGACAACATTTTGCGGGTTTTTACCCGGTGCCATCTTTACAAAATAGGTGGTCGGGATGACTTCGGCTTCCTGCAAGAACTGGCGAGCGGTCTGTTGTGAAACCATGCCAAAACCGACAAACAGGCCGGGGTCGAAATTTACCCCTGGCAGGTCCGGGTCAATCGCTCCCACGATTTTTAGGGTAGTGGAAGCCCCGGTCCGGGTGAAGTCAATCAGGCTGCTGACCTCGATTTCCTCGCCGAGGTGGTAGCCTTTGGCCTGCATTATAGATTTGCTGATAATAATGGAGTTGGGTTCGGCCAGCAGTTGCTGGAAAGTGCCTCCCGCCGGTTCAAGCATATTTATCTGGCCGAAAAGCGGAAAATGGGCCGGGTCTACTATATAAACAGTAGGCGGGACATTGAAATAGCCGGTAATCTGGACCGAGTGGGTGTTAAGGCCGGTCCAATCCTGGACTTGCCCGGACTCTTTTAAGCCGTTCAAGAGTTGGGCGGCCTGGGGAGCCAGGGTCCGCTGGTAGTAATTGCTAAAATTGACGTTTCCCACCACGTCGCCCCCGGCTCGCACCTGGAAGTCGCCGACAAGGGTTTCCCGGATGCTGGCGGAGAGCGATTGGAGGCCGACCAGGGTACCTACCCCGACCGCGATACAGGCAATCGCAAAAAGAGAGAGTTGGCCCCCACGCAGGACCGAACGCCAGGCATATTTCACATAAAAAAAGAATCTATTCAAGTTGCTTCTGTTTCAAATGAAGTTATTTACGGCCATAACCGGACGCCAGCCAGACCTGGTTGGCTAATAGGGCATGCCCGGCAATATTCGGATGGATGTCGCCACTGGCAATCCAGGTCAAATCTTTCTCCCGGCCCAGGACTGGCTGGTAGAAATCAGCGACTTTCAGGTTGCGTTCGGTCGCGCGCTGGCTTATCAAAGAGTTAAAACGGACCGCCCAGGTGGTATCCGAACTCTGACTTTGACCGTCACCAAAGGGGTTGTAATAGGTCGTAACAATGATGTCGCTTTTGCCGCCGGTATGGGCTACAAGTTGGTCAAGAATTTTTTGAAAGTTGGTATCGAACTGTTGCAGGGTGGCTTCTTTAACCGTGTCACTCGCCCCCCGCGCCCCTATCACGTCATTACCCCCGATGGTAAGCGTGATAGGGCTGACCCTTTTCCCGGCCTGGGCTGCCGCGTCAATTTCGGTCAGGGCTTTATCAAGCTGGCTTTTGGCTTTGGGGCGGTTTATAAAAGTAGCGGCGGTCTCACCCGGTATCGCCAGGTTGAGATAGGTCAAACCCTCCGGGCGAATTTGTTTGAGATACTGGTAGTAAAAGACTGCCGCGTAACCGCTCTGTTCGGGGGGAGAGGCCCCGACCCCGAAGGCCACGGAATCCCCCAGGGCCATGTATTCATCCCCGACTCGGCTAGCGGCGGTTGGATCCAGGTTCAGGGTTGGTAGTGTCTGACCGGTGTTGGCCTGGTTTGGCCGGGACTGGGCGAGTAGGGTGGGAGTGGGTTTTGCCGGGGCCAGGACGAAAAAGAATAAAAAGGCCAGCCCAAGCCCCACGATTACCAGGCCCCCAAGCCAGATTGTAATTCTATTTTTAGACATCTTGTTCACAGCTACCCGGTTGTAAAATGCCAGGTCCCTCAATTGCGACCAGACTAACTAAAGCTCATTATCCTTTTTTATTGAAACCAAAGTCAATTGAAAATCAGGGCAAACTGCCCTGAAGTGAATTAGGGGTTGATTAATGCTGCCACCGGGTTTAATAAAATCTACCTGAAATTAGAAGAAATGGCATACTTAAAAATGCCAGAGATGTCAGAAGCAGGGTTATTGCCAGTAAGAATATAAATAGGTAATAGCTAGACTTTGTTTAACCTGCTATAATTGAGTTCTTCATTAAACAAGCTGTTTTTAAAAATTAAAAAATGTAAAAGAATCCTGAGAAAGGGCTCGTAACGGTATGCTCGAACCCCTGGTTTCGATTATTATAATGTCCTATAATTATGGCCGCTTCATCGGTAAAACAATCCAATCTATGCTCGACCAAACCTACCAGAACTGGGAACTGGTTATTTGTGATGATTGCTCAAAAGATAATTCTGTTGAGGTTATCCAATCCTTTAACGACCCACGCATAAGCCTCTATATCCAGAACCCTAACAAGGGCGCTTCCAGGGCCTATAACCGGGCCTACGAACATTGCCGGGGCAAGTATGTTGGCAGTGTCGACGCCGACGATTATTTCGCGCCGGATAAGTTAGCCAAACAGGTCGCCTACATGGAAGAACACCCGGATATTGATTTTACCGGCACCTATATAATCCAGATAAACGAGGTCGGAGAAGAAGTGCTTGGGCGAGTCGAAAAATGGGTAAACCGGGAATTCGACCTCGACCCGATTGATAACTGGGCCATCTTCAATCACCTCTGTCATTCCACGGTCCTTATCCGTAAGTCCAGCCACGACCGCCTGGGTGGCCTCAATCCTGACCTGCACCTGTGCCCGGATTTTGATTTGTGGTTACGGGGCCGGGTAAACGAAATGCGGTTTGTAAACCTGCCCGAACGCCTGACCTATTACCGGACCCACCAGTCTAACGTTTCTCACAATGTTGATTTCAAACGCTTTATGCTTGAGTTTGCTTATCTATACCGGACCACCCTGGGGCCATACCTGACCAGGATTTACCGGCCCGACCTGATAGAGCAGACCATTTTTTACCTCGCCCAGGAATTTTTTCCGGCGGCGCCCACACCCTTCAAACTCCACTTCATGCAGTTATTGTCTGCTTTTCCGCTCTATTCTACCGAGGTGGAACCTTTTATAGAAACTTTTGGGAAGCATCTCGACCCGGAAATCTGGCAGTATTTGCGCAGAAACCCAACGCCGGTTGAACGTTCGTTGAAAGTTGAAGTGCCGGCACCAAAACCCGAATATGAAAAGGACACCAAACTGATTATCGTTGATGATTATTTTCCAAACGTAATCACCAGCTTCCGCGTCCAGGAATTTAATTATTATCTCCAGCGTTTGAACTGTGAGATTTATTCCTTTAATCCCGATTTCGAGGAATACTGGGAAGAATATGCCGAGCTTTATCCCCAGTTCAAAGACCGGGTAAAACGCTTTATACCCGAACAGGATCTCAACGGCTCGCTTGTTTATACTGTTTTTCTAGCCAACACTTACAAGATGCTCAGGCTTATCGAGAGCGAAAAAGTGCCTTTTTGCTTTACCCTTTACGCCGGGGGCGAATTCCGCCTCAATGACCCCGAATCGGATTACAAACTGCTAAAGGTTTTTAACTCGCCGTTTTTCCGTAAAGTAATTGTCACCCGGCAGGCCACTTTCGATTACCTTGTTTACAACGACTTTTGCCCGGTGGAAAAAATTGTGTTTATCCCCGGCGCGGTTTTCCCGACCGATTATTATATAAAGAATATGGCTCCCCGGCGGGTCTTCGGGGAAGATAAATCAAGCCTGGATATTTGCTTTGTTGCCCTGAAATATACCCCCCTTGGCGTGGATAAAGGTTACGATACCTTTATCAAGGTCGCCAAAAAGCTGAGTATGTTCAACCCGGACATCCGGTTTCACGTGGTCGGGGATTTTGACCGAGAGGAGATTGACGTGGAAAGCCTGGGAAATCATATTACCTTTTACGGACCACAACCGACTTCGTTCTTCCCCCAATTTTACGCGGATATGGACCTGATTCTTTCCCCGAACCTGCCTTTCAAACTGGCTCCCGGCGCTTTTGACGGGTTTCCGACCGGCGCTTGTACCGAAGCCGGTATAAACGGAGTAGCTGTTTTTTGTACCGATATTTTGAACGACAACCTCGATTACAAAGATGGCGAGGAAATTGTCATTATTACGCCCGACCCGGACGATATAGCCCGCAAAATTATGGATTATTTCTGTGAGCCGGAGAAATTGGCTCTTTTAGCCCGGCGTGGTCAGGCCCGCTTCCAGGAAATCAATAGTTACGAAAAAATGTTGCGGCCCCGGTTGCGGGTTCTTACCGAGTATATTTAACCGCCCAGACCAGCAATAAAGGTTCGAGACAGTTTTGAAATAGTTTTAGCCCGCCGGGTTGTTCCGGCCCTCTCGAAAGGACAATTAAAAGGATGCCAACTGAAACACCGCTGATCAGTGTAACCATTCCAGCCTATAACAGCCAGGCTACCATTGCCCAGGCCATCCAGAGTGTCCTCGACCAGACCTTTACGGACTTCGAGATAATTGTAGTAGATGACGGTTCCAAGGACCGGACCGGCGAAATAGTCGCAGAATTCAATGACCCTCGGATAACCTATATCTACCAGGAAAACCAGGGTGGCAGCCAGGCCACAAACCGGGCGCTAGAGGCCGCCAGGGGTAAGTATGTCGCCCTTTTCGCGGCGGACGATATTTGCTGCCCGGAACGCCTGGAGCGTGAATATAATTTTCTGAGCGAAACTGGTGGCAAAATTGTCTTTTCCTGGGCGGAATTTATTGGGGATGACGGACAGGTCCTGGAAGGGAATCATTTCGCCCGTGGTTTTTTTAATCATCCTCAGCGGGACCAGGCCGAGATGATTAACTGGTTCTTTTTTAAGGGGAATTATCTTTGTACCGTCAGTTGTATGGCCGAACGGCAGCTTTTCTTCGACAACGGCTTATTCCGCCCCAGCTCGGCCCAGGTACCCGATTTATGGATGTGGGGGAAGCTGGTCAGAACTATCGAATTACCCATCTTGCCCGAAAAGCTAATCAAATATCGAGTTAGGTCCGATGGCGGTAATGTGAGCGGTCCCTTGAATGCGCCTCGCGCCCAGTTCGAATTGGTGGAGTTTTCCCGCAACTTTTTACAAAGCCTGTCGGCTGACATGTTCAAGAAAGCTTTCGCACGCAACCTTCGAAACCCCTATTTCGAGGAGGGTGTTGAATTCGAGCTTGAAAAAGCTTTTCTCTGTATCCAGCATCAACTGCCGGGGGTTCGCCAGGCGGGCGTCGAAAGACTTTCTGTTTTATTTGAAGACCTCAGGGTTGTAGAAATATCCCGGACGAACTACAGTTTCGGCCTGCCCGAATTATTCCTCGTCACCAAGAGCCTGCAAATCAGCGCCGGTCTCGAACTGATAAAATTAAAGGAGCAGCTTTTACTCCTTCAAGACACCGAAAGCGAGGCTAAAAGATACGTCAAGAGTCTTGAAACGGAAATCAAAAAGTTGACGACATATCTGAAGAGTCTCGAACCGGCTTTTGAGAATGCCCAGAAATACCTCAAGAACCTCGAACCGGCTTACCAGGATTCCCAGCAGCGCCTGGCCCATCTTGATTTGGAATATCGCAAAACCTCCGCTCTTTTGGAAGAAAAAGCTGTTGCCAACTCAGTCCTGCAACTCCAAAATCAGGAACTGGCGAGCAAGAATCTGGATTTAACCGCCCGGTTAGAACAGGCCCTTACCGCAAAAGAGCATTTGGAAAAAAGCCTGGCTCGTTACGAAAAAGACCTGCGCGCGCTCCAGGCTACTCGGACTGTGCGAATTACCCGGTTCTTACGCAGACCTTTTGGAAAATAAGTAATCCTGGGTAAAATTCAATAGTTAATTTCCCTGCAAAAACCGTATCCTTTTTGCTTTTCATATCGTTGTTATATATGAACCCCACCTCCGCCCTGTAGGCCATTAATTCACTGTTGAAACCAGTTTACTCCGGTGAACCCTTCCTGGCCGTTATTTTTAAGTTGCGCCTTTCATCGAGGCCAGTTCTGCAAGCCCCTTAATCGCTATATCCTGACAGCTTTCGGGTTTTAACTTATTCATCTATTTATTAAAGCAAAAGGTAAAACAATTATGGAACCCGGTTCATCCGCTTCTGGCGCATATACCAGGGCCGAGTTTGAGAAAGTGGTTGAGGAGACCCGGCCCCAACTTCACCGCTACGCCGCCCGCATGCTCGGTTCTGTCCTGGATGGAGAAGACGTGGTCCAGGAAGCTTTAGCCAAAGCTTTTAATTCCCTGTCTTCTTTGAGTTCCAATTCAAACCTGCGGGGGTGGCTCTTTCGGATTGTTCACAACAAGGCTATTGATTTTCTCCGCCAGGCGGGTTACCAGAGTATGGAACGCCTGGACGAACATGCCTTGCTTGCCGAACCGGATGTGCCGTTGGAGGAAAAAGAACTCGTAACCGTAGCTCTGTCGGTGTTTCTCAAGCTTGCCCCCAAACAGCGCAGTTGTGTCATTCTCAAAGATGTCCTGGGCTATTCTCTCGCCGAAATGTCAGAATTGCTCAATGCAACTGTCCCGGAGATAAAGGCTGCCCTCCACCGGGGCCGGACTCGCCTGCGTGAACTTGCGGCTCACCTGGAAGAAAATGGTCCCATCTCCATTCCGGATGAACAGGAGCGCGCCCGGTTAAACCGCTATATAGAGCTTTTCAATGCCCAGGACTTTGAAGCGGTGCAGGCCATGTTGACCGAGGATGTCCGGTTGGAATTAGTCAACCGGGTTAAAAAGCAGGGGATTTCCGAGCTCAGCCAGGATTATTTTACAAATTACACCAGGCTGCACGACTGGCGTTGCGCGCCCGGTTACGTCGAGAACCACCTTGCCATCCTGGTTTTCCAGCCTTATGTGGATTCGTCTCAGCCGGATTACTTTATCCTGCTATCCTGGCGGGAAGACAAGGTCGAACTCATCCGTGATTATCGCTACGCTCGGTACGTGATGCAAGAAGCTGAAATTGGCAAAATCTAAATTTTTATTTTGAACCAGAAAGAGGTAACTTTATGAGGTCTGTAATGGTACGCTACAAGGTCAAAGCCGACCGGGCCGCTGAGAACGAAGGCTATATTACAAAGGTCTTCGAGCAACTAAAAAGCGAGCAACCGGACCACCTGCGCTACGCTTCCTTCAAACTTGAGGACGGGGTCAGTTTTGTCCATATCGCTTTTAATGACACCGAGAATAATCCCAACCCGCTGACCACACTCTCAGCCTTCAAAGATTTTACCGCCCGGATAGGCGAGCGCTGTGAAGAACCGCCTATGACGGCCACTTTGAAGGAAATAGGCTCCTATAACTTCTTTGGTTAAAAAATCCTATTAACTGGTCAAGAGAGTGAAAATGGGTTAGTGCCGGTTCAGGTTGGCACTAACCCATTTAAATTTATATATCAGTCTCCCCAAATTTATTCCTTGACACTCCCGGCCAAAGAACCGCTGACGATAAAACGCTGGGCGAAGATGAAGACCAGGGCCACCGGGATAGACATAATCAAACCGACCAGGGCCAGGTCGCCTTTGATCATCGGGGAATCGGTCTGGGCGAAAGCCGGGTGCAAAGCGGGGGTATTGGCAGCCAGGGTTGCCAAGCCGACCGGCAAGTTATACATCGTATCCTGGTTGAGCATCACGAAAGGTAAAAAGAAATTGTTCCAGTTTGCGTTAAAACTGAGGAAGGCCAGCAGTCCGAGCAGGGGTACGGCCAGTGGTAGCGCGATTTGCTGGAACAGTTGCCATTCGTTGCAGCCATCCACTTTGGCGGCTGATAATAAATCGGTGGGAAGGCTCGAAGCGTAATAGATAAAAGCCAGGTAGACCCCGAAAGGAAAAAACGCCGCCGGTAAAATTACGGCCCAGGGTGTGTCCACCAGACCAACCAGGCTTAGTTCCAGGAATAAAGGGAGCACCAGGGCCGAAGCCGGGACAATCATGGTTATCAGGGTCAGGGTTAGTATCAACCCCCGGCCTGGAAATCGCATGGTAGCCAGGACATACCCGACCGGCACCACAATTATGACGCTCAGAATTACAGAGCTAAGCGTATAAAAAATTGAGTTGGTAATCCAGCTAAGAATTGCCGCGTTATTGAAACCTAACAAATGGTCCCAGGCTTCCCCAATCCTACCCCAGGAGCCGAACGATATTGAACCCAGGTTATATAACTGGTCTTCGTTTTTGGTGGGAGCCAGCACCAGCCAGAGTAAAGGTAGCCCGAAGAAAAGCGCAATAATAAGCAGTAAGACAAAACGGATGACGGTGCCACCCAGGCTAAGCCCGCTCCTGCGGCGATGTAACTGCTGTTGTTTCCACCATGACCCAAAGCCTGTTCCAGAAATGGTACGCATTGTTGATTCCCTCCTGCCCGGTTATGAGGCTGCCGTAGCATCAGTATCGTAAAATTTGGTCCCGTAAATGATGATAAATGCCCCCAGTAAGCCGACCAGGACCATTAACAGGGAAATGACCGCTGCCGTTCCAAAGTTGCCTTCGTTAAAGGCCAGGAAATAACTTAGCATGTTGGGCGAGTAAGTTGGCCCGGCAATTGTATTGCCTGAACTTATATCGTTTAGAATCAACGGTTCGGCGAACAACTGGATATTCCCGGCAAAAGTCAATATGAGCATGAAAACAACATAGCGGTAAATCATGGGCAGTTTGATACGGATTGCCAGTTGGAGCGCGGAGCAACCGTCAATCAGGGCTGCTTCCAATAGTTCTTTTGAAACACCCTGTAAAGCCCCGTAAAAGATGGCAATCCACCCACCGGCCCCACTAAAAAAGCCTATCAGGGTGATCATTACCGGCAGGTTTTGTAGTTTTGCCACGTCCGAAATCGTCTGGTAACCAAAAGCCTTTAGCAAGGGGGCAAAAGGACTTAGCCGGGGGTCGAACATAAAAATTGCCAGTAAAATGGCGGTCGGACCGGCCACCGCACCCGGTACAAAATATAAAGTCCGCAGAAAATCGGTATACCACCCCTGGCGGGCATGCAATAGCAGGGCTATGATAATTACCCCGAAAATTCCAACCGGGATTGAAATAATCAAAAACTGGGCAATATTACCAATCGCGGAGCCAAACCTGAAATCGCTCACGGCTTTCGAATAATTGCTCAGACCTGCCGCAAAATATTGAGGTTGACCCTCTTTATAACTGGTAAAACTGATTATCAGCGCGTAGATGGCGGGACCAACCCCGAACGCCAGCAATAAAACGAGATAAGGCAGGGAGAAAAGGTAGGCCGACAGATAACGAATGATTTTCTTGCGAGGCCGCGTTACCTCGTCAGGTTTGGTAACCCCGGTAAACTTGGCAGATTTTTCCATAAAGGTTTCCTTTTTGAACTAGGGTTCCTGTCTGATGGGAATTTAACCGGCGGGGAAACATTTAAGGTTTCCCCGCCGGAAAAGAGCAGTTAGGGCCTTCGATTACCAGAATCCATAGAAACCGGAACGTTAAAACGGTAAGGAGAGAAATCTTTAATAACCTTCTCTCCTTACCGGATTAAAAATTAAGGTGTTTTGGTAACGACCTCATAGCCCTGGGCCTGGGCCAGGGGAACCAGGTCCTTCTGGAAAGGATCCATCAAAGATGCGACAGTTTTCCCATCCTTAAGCCCGGCGTTCACTATCTTGGCATACGATGTAGCCACGTCATAGCGGACCTGGGACCACTCAGGATAGAGATAGGAGGCCGAGGTTTTAAGGACCGGGTAGGGGTCGAAAGCATAAAGCTTATCGTTCTGGATGGTGGCGTGCCAGGCATCGGCAGCCGGGATGTACGCCGGGTAAGTCGGGGCAGTCGCCTGGTAATCGTTAGAAGTGGTCAACCAGAGCACCAAATCAGTGGCGAGTTTGGGATTTTTGGTGTTGCGGAAGACCGTCCAGGCGGAACCCCCCTGCGCAGCCGTATAGGTCTTGCTATCGGCGGCCCATTTGGGCGGTTCGGCCACACCCAGTTGACCATCAGTCGGATTGGCTTTGTAGTAGGTGGCTTTGAAGACGTACTGGCCGTACCAGGAAGCCGCCGGGAGCATCAAAATCTTGTTGTCGGTCCCCAGTTTGGCAAAATCGGGGTCGAACGGTCCAAAATTACTGACAGCTTTGGCCGCAATCAACTTATCGAGCATATCCGCGACCCTGGTGCAATTGGGGTCGGCAGTGTTAATCAGGACCTGGCTGTTGCCCAACGAGCGCTGGAGGGGGCAGTTGCTTCCGCCAAAATACATGTTTACTGCCTGGTTGTCGCCGACCGCCCCAATCACGTAACCGGGGTGTTCCTGGGCCACTTTAAGCCCCAGTGCGAGGTAATCTTCCCAGGTTTTAGGGACAGTGTAGCCGAACTGGTCCATCAGCTTTTTGTTATACCAGAGGACGTTCTGGGCCAGGTCGTTGCGAAGGCAGAGCAGTTTCCCATCGAAGACGCAGTCATCCAGCCCGGCGAACTTGCTTTTAATATCAGCCGAAACATAGGGGGTCAGGTCCATGGGGTAATTGTGGGCCTGGTCTGCTACCTGGGCCACAATGTTCGGCTCGGCAAATACAACATCCGGCCAGCCTTTGCCGGTATTGTTAAAGAGCAGCACTTTGCCGGGGAACGCCGCCCGGTCAACCACCTCGATTTTAATCTTGGAAGCCTGGTCGGGGAACTTCTGCTGGAACTGGGTAATAGCGGGTTTGCGAGTATCATCGACCCAAACGGTGATGGTCGCATTGGGGTCGCCGGCGGCGGCACCGGCGGTTGTCGCTGAGCCGCCGCTACTTGCGGTAGTAGGGGTGTTGTCACCACAGGCTGCCAGCACTAAAACCGCGCAAAGTGAAATAAGCGCCAGGAAATGAAACCGCCATCGGGTCGAGGAAAGTAACGTCATCGGAACCTCCTGAATAAGTGTATTCGGTTGGATTTAGCTGTGCCTTGAAGGCCGGATAAAACTTATTAAAACCAGAACCACAGAGTAATTTGCGAAATTAAGGCAGTACACGGTGTCCCCATTATTGCACCAATTTGTATGACAAGTCAAGAGGTATTTTTTAGATAGGTATGATAACTTTGAGTGTTTCATGGTAAAAAAGGTTAAATTAAGGGTTATTTTAGGATAAATTAAAAAATTTGTATGATGAATTTGTTTATTGACAGGAAATACATAATATGAGATTATAAATTTTAAGCAGCCATTATTAAAAAAAGTCAGTTGGGAGTAAACCAATTTGGAAGTGGAAAATGACAAAGTCACTGAAAGTTTGTCTATTCAACCGCGTTTGAGTTATGAAACGGTAGCCGCCAAAATTGTTAAATATGTTGCCAGCCGTGGGCTAAAACCCGGAGATAAACTACCTACTGAGCAGGAAATGACCGAGATGTTTGGCGTGAGCCGCACGGTTGTCCGCGAGGCCATCAAAGCTTTGGCTTCCAACGGGATGGTACGGTCGCGCCAGGGAAGCGGGTTATACCTGGCCGATGAAACGCAATCTGCCAATATCTTGCCTTTTGTCTTTACGGCAACTATAAAACCGGAAACCGTTGCCCAACTTTTCGAGTTCCGGTGTTTTATGGAGAAGGAAATCGTAAGGCAAGCAGTCCATAAAATTACTGTCAAGGAATTAAGGTCGCTGGAAAAGGCGTTAAAAATACACCGCCAGGGTGCAGAAACCGGTAACCGGGAAATCTTTCACCAGGGCGATAGCATGTTTCACCGGGTTTTAGCAGAATCGACCCATAATATCTTTTTTATTCAGAGTCACAATAATCTCTGGCACCTGCTGCAAATTATTCTTGAAATAGCGGTTGGAGAAACTGTCGGTTCGTGGCAAAGGGCCGTAGAACAGCATCAAAAACTCTTTGATTGTATTAAAGATGGGGATGAGGAAGGGGCGGTCAATACGATTGAGGAACATATCACGAGCAGTTCAAACCCTTATTTACAGGCTATCTCGAACGTTATGATTAACAAATCGTATTCAACCTAAGCACAAATCAAAAAGATGAGGAGTTAAAAACTTGAAAATAACCGAGGTCAAAGTAGATCTGTACCAGTATCCACCACAAACTGCTTATAAGTGGCGTTTTGGGCTGCCAGGTTCCGATCCGGGCGGGATAGGTGCCCGGTTACGTCTTGTTACCGACGATGGGCTCGAAGGTTGGGCCTTTTGCAACCGGGGCCGCATTTTAGATGACCTGATTGACCGGCGCATCCGTCAGGAGTTGATCGGGCAAGACCCCTTGCAGCGGGAATGGCTGTGGCACCGTATGTGGGAACTCGACCGGATCGAAGAATTCCCCATTTATGTGCTGGGCCTGGTCGATGTAGCCCTGTGGGATTTAGGAGCGAAAGCGGCCAATTTGCCTCTCTACCAGTTGTTAGGCGGTTTTCGCACCAGTCTTCCGGCCTACGCCAGCACCGTAACTTTTAGCACCATCGAGGAATATCTCGATGTGGCCGACCAGTGTATTGCCCTGGGTTACCCGGCGATTAAACTGCACGCCTGGGGTGATGCCCGAAAGGACGCCAAACTGGGCCAGGCCCTTCGCAACCATGTCGGACCGGATTATCCCCTCATGTACGATGGCTCCGCCGGGTTTGATTTGCCGGATGCCGTCTACCTGGGCCATGCCCTGGGGGAAGCCGGCTATCTCTGGTACGAGGAACCGTTGCGCGAGTTCAACGTGACGGCTTACAAGCGCCTGGCCGAAAGAGTCTCGATTCCTCTCAATATTGCCGAAACTTCCGATGGCGCCCACATGAATACCGCCGACTTTATCGCGGCGGGCTGCGCTTCTTTTGTGCGGACCAGCGCCGGGTTGCGGGGTGGGGTTACCGGGGCGATGCGGATTGCACACCTGGCCGACGCCTACCGGTTAAGGGCGGAAGTCCACGGGGATGGGTTGTTGCATCGCCACCTGTGCATGGCTATTTCGAACACGACCTATTATGAATCGCTGGTCAAGACCAACCCGGTCGTGCGCGCGCCCGAAATTGACGCCAACGGTTTAATCCATGCTCCTACGGCTATCGGGGTCGGTTTTGAAGCCGAGTTCACCGTGACCGAGGACCAGTTTCTCGTAAGACAGGAACTGGCTGCCAGGGTTTAAATTACCCGGCCCGTTCAAAACAAAAACCGGCTTCATATCCCTAAATCAGGGGTGAAGCCGGTTTTCCTATATTTGTCTACTGTTTTTCAGGGCGAGTGCGGCGCCTGGTATAGACGAATAAGAATCCCGCCAGAGTCGTGACCAGGGTCAGGGCCAATAAGAGGAAAGGCAAGCCTGAAGCAGGGCTTTCCGGCCCAGGATTGCCGGTCGCCGGTACCCCCGGTGCGCCGCCCGTACCGCCGGAGCCCGCAGCAGGCACGAAATTCAAGGCCCCGGCGGGCGTGCTCAGGCTTAATTTGTTGCCGCTGAGGGTAAAAGCCACCTGCCCTTTTAACACCGAAAGCATCAACTGTTCTTGCTTGTTAAGGCTATCATCGACGCAGGCCCGGAGGGTCGAAATTACTTCGCTGATATTTAACTGGTTACCATCCTGGGTGTAGGCTCCCCCATAACTGTTACAAACGGTGTTTCCGCTAATTTTACCATCGTTGCTGAAGACGAGCGTTGGCGGTGGGTTGCCCAGAGCCGGGACAAAGGCGGCCCGTTGCACCGCTGTTTCCGCCAGCACCCAACTGGTATTTGCCAGGGAACCGCCGGTCTGAGCCAAGGCAGAACCAGCCGATAGGGGTAGGGCTATCCCTCCCAGGATGACCAGCATTGCTAAGGCAAGTCGTTTAATCATCACACATCTCCCTTTTTCTTCATCGTGAGCGCTTGTTTTACTACTCCATACCTTTTTATAACGTGACTCAGGGTTTCAAAATTACACCAAATTCCAAATCCGCCCCGCTCCCCGGTATTGTGCAACAGCCTTTTTACTGTATGATAGGAGAGGAAATAATATTAAAGAGAAATACCAGACAAAATGAGCCCGGCGCTTCTGGGGAATAAGGAAATTATGATTAAAGCCAAACACCTTATTATGGATATGGATGGGGTCATCGTCCGGGGCAGCCAGCCGGTAGAAGGCGCTCCCGAATTTATCCGCCGTCTCAAAGAAGAAAATCGCAAATTCCTCATCCTGACCAACAACTCAATCTACACCCCTCGCGACCTGGCTAACCGCCTGCAACACATCGGGATTGACGTCACCGAGGATAAAATTTACACCTCGGCTATCGCTACGGCCCGTTACCTGGAAAGCCAGAGGCCCAACGGGAGCGCGTTCGTCATCGGTGAGGCCGGGCTTACAACGGCCCTGCACGAGGTGGGCTATATCCTGAGCGACCACAGCCCCGATTATGTGGTGCTGGGCGAAACCTCTTCCTACAGTTTTGACCGCATAACCAGGGCTATCCGGTTGATTCTGGCAGGGGCGCGTTTTATTGCTACCAATCCCGACCCGAATGGACCGGGAGAAGGCGGGATTACCCCGGCTACCGGGTCGGTGGCGGCCTTAATCGAAAAGGCGACCGGCGTTTCTCCCTACTTCGTGGGCAAACCCAATCCCCTGATGCTCAGGACAGCCCTGCGGCAACTCGATGTCCATTCCGAAGAAAGCGCTATGATTGGAGACCGGATGGATACCGATATTGTAATGGGCACCGAGAGCGGCCTGGAAACGGTGCTGGTCCTTTCCGGGGTAACCACCCGCCAGCAGGCCGAACGCTTCCCCTACCGGCCCAACCATATCCTGGAAACGGTCGCTTTTATCAATTTTAGCCAGGAATAACCGGTTTAACCAACCCAGGATTCTTATGCCCGGAACTTCGCTCCCTTCCGGGCTCACTGTAATTCTACCCGGTTTTGATGTATGAGATGAGGTTTTATTCTTCCTCGCCGGGCCACCTGTTTATAATTTCTCCAAAACCAGAACAGGCTTTCCTGAAAGCCCAGGTTTACATAACCCTTGAACTAAACTTTGCAGGGTTTTTATGCTTTTAAGATGAAATAAACTTGAATTTTTGGAAAATCATGTTTAGAATAAGCTCGATTAAAAAATTTTTAAGCCTATTCCAATCGCCGAAGTAGCCCCAAACCGGGCCTATTTTATTGTCCCAACCCTTTTTAATCTATCCAAAACAGAATATTAGAACTCAAATTACAATTTGTAAGCAGGTGATGGTAAAACCCTATGTTAGTACGAGAGTTAATGACGGTCTACCCGGTTTACATCTACGAAGATGCCACTATCCACCACGCCGCCGAGGTCATCAGTTTGGCCGAGGTTAGCGATATTATGGTCGTGGATAAGCAATTCAACTTTATCGGGGTGCTTTCCGAGGGCGATTTATTGCGTCGCATGCTGCCGGATATGGATGAAATCCTGGCGGTGGGCGGCACTTTGAGCCATGCCTTCCAGTTGTTTGTCCAAAAAGGAAACCAACTGGCCGCCGACCCGATTGGACACCTACTTATTCGGGACGCTATCAGTGTTAAGACCACGGACGAGGTGGCCGAAGTTGCCACCATTATGGTCCAGAAACAAATCCGACGCCTGCCGGTCGTGGATAATAACAAATTGGTCGGTTCAATTTCACGGGCGGATATATGCCGGGCCGTAATCTATAATAGAAATCGCGGTTAAAAGTGCAAAGAAAACCTCAATCCCGCCTGGTCCTTGAAAAAATCGAAGCCGCCAACCAGGCCAACGGCCACGAGAACGGCGGTCCCCTTTCGGCCAGAAGCGGCTTTCTGCCCGACCCGCCGCCCCTGCTCCATCTGCCGGAGCAATACCGGGCCTGGGACATCCTGGCTGGCAACCTGCCTCAACTTTTTAGCAACCTTTCTTTTCGCAAGGAAGCGGACCGCCTACCACTGCTGCCCACCGATGCGGCCAGTTTGCCGGATAAGTATTTGTGGCGAGCCTCGTGCCTGATAAGCATCCTGGCCCATGCCTACCAGCGCGTCGAGCTAACTCCGCCGTCCCAGCTTCCCCGCAGTATCAGCCAGCCCTGGGCCGAAATCTCGGCCCGGTTGGGCAAACCTTACCCGTATATGTCCTATATGGATCTTATAATGTATAACTGGAAGTTGCGCGACCCCGGTCAACCGCCGGTCCTGGAAAATCTCGATTTGCTCTTTCCCACGGTAGGGACCGAGACGGAGCGGGTATTTTACCTGACCCAGGTCGAGATAGCCTACCGGTTTGTCCCGATTATTGGCGCGATACTCCAGGCCCAGGAAGCAGCCCTGAATGACGACCCGGCCAGCCTGGAACGCGAACTGTTGGTGATACTCAACAATCTACAACACATATCCCACTACACCTTCCAGAAAATTGACCCCAATCCGCACGCCCGCACCTCGGTTGACCAGGTGCTCTGGGCCAAGACGGTGGCTCCTTTTGGCGTCGCCATAAACCCCGACCATCCCTCGCCCAGCGGCACCGCTGCCCCGGTCTTTCACCTGATGGATGCCTTTTTCAGTCGCCGCGATTTTGACACGGTGCTGGGCCAGGAGTCCGACCGCCTGAGCGTTTTATCTCCCCCGGCCTGGCAGGAGTTTATCCGGGCCGTCGGTAAAACCTCGGTGCTGGATTACATTCACCGCTACGATTACCGCAGCCTGCGCGGCCTGTTTTACCAGGTCATGGAAGCTTTTGCCGGGGATAAGGGCTATCTTGGAGTTCACCGCCTTAAAGTGCTGGGTTTCCTGGAAACAGCCTTCAAGGCCGGGCGCTCAGTGACCATGATGAAGGGGTTTAGCGGTCTTTTTCGCAGCAAAACCTGGACTAAAATCGACCGGGAACTGGAATTAACCCGTGACGAACGCTATAACGTGCTGGCCCACCATAGCTATTCGGCCAGGTTACTCCAGGGCGCTACCTATACCGACCCTCAGACCCAGAACAAAATCAACTTTATCCAGCTTGACCTGACTAATACCGGCCTGCGCTACCGGCCAGGGGACCGGATCGGTATCTTTCCCGAAAACAGCCCGGAGTTAGTCGAAAAAACCCTGCGGGCTTTACAGGCTACCGGGGATGAGGAGGTTGAGTTAAACCGGGCCTGGCGGATTGCCCTGCAACGCCTATCCTTCAATTATGCGCCGACTCAAACGCTGCGGACCCTGATTAAATACGGTAGTATTCGCCCGCTAACTCGCCCGGTAGCTAAGCAACTTTATACCCTGACGGCCTCAAATTTCCTCAAGAAGATTTTGAACGAACGGGCCGAAGACCAGTGGGAACTCTGGGATTTGCTCGAGGAACTGCGCAAAGGGGGCTATGATACCCGGCGCTTCTGGAAAGCCGGGCCGGGCGAGGCCGAAAGTATTTGCCGGATTGTGCCGCCCGAAGCCTTCCGGCTTTATTCGATTGCCTCCAGTCCGAATGATTCTTCTAACCCCGGACAGCCGGGTAATCGTCTCAGTTTAATTGTAGGTGGTTTGAAGTACCTGACCCCGGCTTCCCCGGTCACCCACGCCGAACAGCGGTTTGGGACCGGCTCCAACTTTTTGGAGAAAATCTCCAACGCCGATAAGCCCCAGCAAAACACTATCCCTCTCAAACTGGTTACCGCTACCAGTTTCAGCCTCCCCACCGATCCGCGCCGCCCGATTGTGATGTTTGCCGCCGGTTCGGGTATCGCGCCCTTTTCGGGGTTCTTGCAGGCCCGCGCCAACCAGCCGGGGAATAACTGGCTCTTTTTTACGACCCGCAACCCCAGCCAGGTTTTCTACCAGCCCGAATTTGAAACCCTGGTCAAAGCCGGTAAGCTCCAACTACGGGTGGCTTTTTCCGCCAGCGACCACCGCCTGAAGTTCGACGGCGAACACCTGGTGCTTGAAAAAGGGACCAAAGCCCATATCCAGGATTTGATGCTGGAAGAAGAAAATGCCCGCGCCCTCTGGGACTTGCTAAAAACTCGCCGGGAAGGCGGGCAGGACGCCATTTTTTACATCTGCGGCCAGACCGGGTTCGCCCGGCAGGTAATGGACACCCTGAATAAGATTATTTTGCGCTTCTCCCCCGACCCCAATAGCGCCCGCGAGCGTTTTTACCGGTTGGTGGCCGACCGGCGTTACCTGCAGGATGTTTTTACCACTTACAGCCCGACTTTTCGGAACCAGAACTTTATCAATGTCTCGGAGGTCGTCGAGCATAATAACCCGGCTAAAGGTTACTGGGCGGTGATAAACGGCAAGGTCTACGATTTGACCGAGTTCGGCCACCTTCATCCGGGCGGGATGTCAATTATTGTCAATAATGCCGGTATCGACGCCACGGCGGCTTACCAGGCCGTTTTGCATCATGTCAATTCCGAGGTAGACGCCTTGCTGGGCATGTATGAAAAAGGCGTCCTGCGCCACCTGGATTTCGGGCAGGAATGGTTAATCGGGGCCAATGATAAAGGCATGTTCCATTTCTCTATTGAAGAAGCCTTTATCCAATGGGTCCGCATGTTGTATCTCGTGACCGAGATGCAAAACAGTATTGAGGTGGATTACAGTTTTCTCGATAAAAAGCTAACCGTGGTGGACCGCGCTGAAACGATAACCCCATTTAAGCTGCAATATTTAATTGAGGTCCACCAGCGCGTTTTTACCAACTATTTGAGCAGCTTGCTCGATGAAGACCTGCCGGAAGTCTGGCAATACGGCCTGGGTTTCTATATTAACAAAATAAGGGTGGATTTTTTACCCCAGGCGTTTAAGAATATCCGCCAGAACGCGATTTTCGAAACGGCCAGCCAGATGAGCCCTTTTATGCAACAGCTTTTGCATACCAACCACCAGGATATTTTGATTGAATACAGCAAAAAGGTGGTGGCTGCGGACCGGCGTTTGTTTAGCGAACTCAAGGCCGCCCTGCGGGACGGGGTGATAGTTTTCGAGACTTACCAGCGCCAGAGCGCTACTGAGGGGCAAGCCGGTCTGTTCGATAGCTTGATGCGGATGCCGAATATCGTCCACCGCTATTATAACCGGCTGGCGGAGCTCTTAAACCGGTTGATGCAGGCGACTCCGCAGCCCTTACCGGCCCCCACTCCCAGGGCCGCATCCTCCCCTCACCCGGCGGGAATGGAGTTTCAAGGCCACGGCTCGACCTTGAATACATTTACGCCCGACCAGGATAAAAAATAAAAGAAAATGGTGTGACAACTAAACCGTCACACCATTTTCAAATCAGGTTCTAGCCAGCCAGGCCGTTATTTAACGTCAAAACGGTCGGCGTTCATAACCTTGGTCCAGGCTGCTACAAAGTCCTGCACGAACTTTTCTTTGCTATCATCCTGGGCATAGACTTCGGCATACGAGCGAAGAATCGAGTTTGAACCGAATACCAGGTCCACCCGCGTGGCGGTCCATTTGGTATCGCCGGTCTTGCGGTCAACGATGTTATAAAGGTTGGTGCCCGCCGGTTCCCACTTGTACTTCATGTCCGTCAGGTTCACAAAGAAATCGTTGGTCAGCGCGCCTTCCCGGTCGGTGAATACCCCGTGTTTGGTGCCGCCATGGTTCGTACCGATAACCCGCATACCGCCGATAAGCACCGTCATCTCGGCGGCGGTCAGACCCATAAGCTGGGTCCGGTCGAGCAAGAGTTCTTCCGGGGTAACCGCATAGTTCTTCTTTTGCCAGTTCCGGTACCCATCGTGAAGCGGTTCCAGCGGCGCGAACGTGCTGGCATCCGTTTGTTCCTGGGTGGCGTCACCGCGACCGGGGGCAAACGGGACCGTTATGTCGAAACCGGCAGCCTTGGCAGCCTGCTCGACACCCACGTTCCCGGCCAGAACGATTACATCGGCCAGGCTGGCACCGGTTTCGGCGGCAATGCTTTCCAGCACTTCCAGCACCCTGGCAAGCCGGGTCGGTTCGTTGCCTTCCCAGTCTTTCTGGGGTTCCAGGCGAATGCGGGCCCCGTTGGCCCCACCCCGCATATCCGAGCCCCGGTAAGTCCGGGCGCTATCCCAGGCCGTGGTAACCAGTTCGCTCGTGCTCAGACCACTATTCGCGATACGCGTTTTGACAGCCGCCACATCGTAACCCGTCGGACCGGCGGGAACAGGGTCCTGCCAGATTAAATCTTCCGCCGGGACATCCGGGCCGATATAGCGCACTTTCGGGCCCATATCGCGGTGCGTCAGTTTGAACCAGGCCCGCGCGAATGTATCGGCGAAATAATCCGGGTCTCTATAGAACCGCTCGGAAATTTCCCTGAAAGCCGGGTCTTTAATCATCGCCATGTCGGCATCGGTCATCATGACCTTCTGGCGAGGCTGGTAATTGGGGTCTTCCACGTCAACAGGCCGGTCTTCGTCCTTGATGGTAACGGGTTCCCATTGATTGGCTCCGGCAGGACTCTTCCTTACCTCCCACTCGTGGTCAAAAAGCATTTTGAAATAGCCGTTGTCCCATTTGACAGGGTTGGCTGTCCAGGCCCCT
>MKTJ01000057.1:0-31188 GCA_001898225.1 Chloroflexi bacterium 54-19 | reverse complement strand
CGCGGCCAATGCCCCTGGTCTTTTTATTATTCCAGCCGAAACCCTGTTCCTCAATTTCGCCGCCTTCCGGCTCCCGACCCAGGTTATCTACGTTGCCGTTGCCGTGGGCTTTACCAATGGTGTGCCCCCCGGCGGTCAGGGCGACGGTTTCCTCGTCGTTCATTGCCATGCGAGAGAAAGTCACACGCAGGTCATGAGCTGTCTTGAGCGGGTCGGGTTGCCCGTTTACACCCTGCGGGTTGACATAAATCAACCCCATCACCACGGCAGCGAGCGGGTTTTCCAGGCTCTCCCGGTCATCACCTTCGCCCTGGTAACGGGTTGCCGCGAGCCACTCTCTTTCCGAACCCCAATAAACGTCTTTTTCAGGATGCCAGATGTCGGCCCGGCCAAAGCCAAACCCGAAGGTCTTCAGCCCGACGGACTCATAGGCAATCGTACCCGCGTAGGCGATAAGGTCGGCCCAGCTAACCTTGTTGCCGTATTTTTTCTTGATGGGCCAGAGCAAGCGGCGCGCTTTGTCGAGGTTGCCGTTGTCAGGCCAGGAATTTAGCGGGGCAAAGCGCTGGTTACCGGTGCCTGCCCCGCCCCGGCCATCGGCGATACGATAAGAGCCTGCGGCGTGCCAGGTCATACGGACCATCAGACCTGCATAGGTGCCCCAGTCCGCCGGCCACCATTCCTGGCTGTCGGTCATAAGAGCTAACAGGTCCTTTTTGAGGGCTTCCACGTCAAGTTTTTTGACTTCTTCGGCGTAATTGAAATCTTTCCCAAGGGGGTTAGTCTTGGTGTCGTGCTGATGGAGGATGTCCAGGTTTAGGGTCTTAGGCCACCAATCGGTATTCGAATTGCCGGTGACGGTCTCTCCACCGTGTACGTAGGGATATTTGTTGGATGGCTCAAAGTTAATTACATCCATTATTCGCTCCTTTTAGGACTTATCGGTTTTGTCTGAAATGAGATTTCCCAGACAAAAAAACCTATACCATTGCTGATACTCTGAAAACCTAGGGTAAATTGTTAAAATAACTTGCGCGGCCCTCGCTCCATGGGCCTTTTAAAAAATTGGGACTTTTGCCAGAGAAAGCAGTTTCAACCCGGCCCCGGTCATCCCTTCCCTTTTGCGCATTGAGAAAGCAATAAGGCACAAAAAAGTTAACCGGGTGAGGCCCGATTATAAGGGAGCCTCGGCAGGTTGAAAGTTAAGTTTGAGTTAAATTTCTACGACTGACAGGCAGAACAAAGACCCCAGTAGATTATTTCGCTCTGCCGGATATGAAACCCGGCTTTTTCCTCCGCATCAAGTTCTGGGATTGTAATTTTTTTATAGACATTTTCAATGCTATAACATCGTGTACAAACCAGGTGATTGTGTGGAGTAATAAGTGGGTCGAAACGAATCTGGTCGCTCTGGTATTTGATTTCAAGCACCTCGCCCATATCTACAAGTTCCCGCAGGGTTTTGTAAACCGTGGCAGGCGAAATGTCGGGAATAATAGCCCGCACTTCCTCATAAATATCTTCGGCACTGGGGTGAGTGGTTTTACTGGCTAAAGCTTGATAGATAAGGCGGCGTTGAGGGGTGATTTTCTTGCCCTCACGGTGTAGTCGCTCACATACCGAATCAACTGAAAACATGGATGCCACCCCTCTCCCTTGACCGAATGGCATTTTCGGAACTACTTTATTTTCAGACCACGCTCTATTCGGGACACGCTAGTGATTAGTATTCGATAATCATTCTTATCTACAATCTATTCTAGCAGACTTTTAGTTAAAGTCAATATGTTTAAGGTAAATAGATTTTTTCACAAACCTTGTAAAGACAGGCTACTTTCAAGACCTGGAAAGGAACCAGGTTTGACCCTTTTCGGTATACTGTACTGGAAAGAATTCAACTCAAAATTAAGCGGAAAAGCGAGAGAGATAACAATGGACAACCTTGTGCAACCCGATGGAGAACGAAAGAGAGCGCGAGAACTGGGGATAAATATAGGCCGGCTAACGCCTGGCCCCTGGAACGCCATAACCGATGTGGCGGGTCTCAGGGTCGGCCATACCACCCTTATCAGCGGCGATGGCCCCCTGGTCGTAGGACAGGGTCCGGTCAGGACCGGTGTTACCGTCATTATTCCTCACGAAGGCAATATCGGGGTCGAGCCGCTTTTCGCAGGTTACCACGTTCTCAACGGTAACGGTGAAATGACCGGTCTGCCCTGGGTTGAAGAAGCAGGGTTGCTGACCTCGCCCATCGCCATCACCAATACCCACAGCGTGGGGGTGGTCCGGGACGCCCTTATTGCCTATGACATTGGCAACGGGGGTGGCTCGCTCGATAACTCGTGGAGTTTACCGGTGGTAGCCGAGACCTATGACGGGTTTCTTTCGGACATCAACGGGCTGCACGTCCGGCCAGAACACGTCTTTGCGGCCCTCGATGGCGCTAAAAGCGGCCCGGTCCCGGAAGGCTGCGTGGGGGGTGGGACCGGTATGATTTGCCACGGGTTCAAAGGTGGTATCGGGACTTCTTCCCGGATTCTTAGCCCGGAGCAAGGCGGCTGGACGGTGGGAGTTTTGGTCCAGGCGAACTACGGCCAGCGCGCTCTATTAAGGGTAAACGGTGCCCCGGTCGGCCAACTTATCGGACCGGACGAAGTGCCTTTGCCTGGTGTCGTTCCGGCACCCGGGCAGGGAGCGGGAACAGGCTCGATTATCGTTATAATTGCTACCAACGCGCCTATTCTGGCCGACCAATGTCGCCGGTTGGCCCAGAGAGCCACCCTTGGGATAGCCAGGATGGGCGGGCTGGGAGAGAACAGCAGCGGCGATATTTTCCTGGCCTTTTCTACCGCCAACCGCAACCTGAAACAATCGGGCGGCAAAGAGCCGGTCGAGGTGAAGATGTTACCACCTGGGGCTCTTTCACCCCTTTTCGAGGCAGTCGGGGAAGCCACCGAAGAAGCTATCCTCAATGCTTTGTGCGCCGCTACTACCACCGTAGGAGTGGCGGGCCGGACCGCCCACGCCCTTCCCCTGGACCGCTTGCAACAAATAATGCGGCGTTATGGTGTAGATTCCTTTTAAGAGAAGTTTGTGCAGGCACAACTTGCGGGAAAATGTGCCCGCATTACGGTTTCTCCTCGGTGAGCCTAAAATAGAGGTTTACCGCAGGCTTTGCCCAACCCGGCCCCTGGCAGAATGAGGCCGGGCCATTTCCGGGATTGTCTTGTACCATTGAATCCAGAGAAATCCTGAGATTTGTGTTTAAGAATTACAATTGTTATCATACCCTTCCGCAGGCATTTCCAATAAAAAAGCCAACCAGGAAGGGTTTTACTTTGACTATTGACCAGCAGGAATACAAACATGTCGGCACTTCCGCCCCACGTCTCGAAGGGCGGGAGAAAGTTACCGGCCAGGCTCGCTTTACCAACGATATTCCGGTCCCCGGTAAGCTGCTATACGCCCGGCTTGTCACCAGCCCCTACGCCCACGCCCGCATAAAAGCCATAGACACCGGAGCAGCCCTGGCCTGGCCGGGAGTAGTCAGGGTAATAACCGCCCAGGATTTACCGATTCTGCCCGATGAGAAAGCCTCCCGCCTGCGGAATCCCCTGGCCCGCGAGGAAGTCCTTTTTGCCGGGCAACCTGTGGTAGTGGTGCTGGGTCAGAGCGAGGCTGCCGCGACCGATGGGGCGGCCCTGGTCGAGGTAACCTATGAGCCCCTGCCGGTTGCCAGCACGACCGGGGCGGCTTTAGCGCCGGGCGCGCCCCTGGTCCGAAACCCCCAGGAATTAGGTGGGGGCGGCGGGCATGGCGCTGCCGTCCAAAGCGGCCCCCGCAACCTGCCCCCAAACGTATCCAACCGGACCAGCCTCAAACAAGGCGACATCGCCAGGGGTTTTGAGGAGGCCGAGGTTATTGTGGAAGATGTCTTTCACTTACCCATGGTCTACCAGGGCTACCTGGAACCGATGGCCTGTACGGTAGTGCCGGAAGTGTCGGGCCACCTCACCGTCTATGCCAGCACTCAGACCATGTTTGACACCCGGCGAGAAGTGGCCCAGGCCCTGGGTTTGAAAGTCAGCCAGGTAAAGGTTGTCTTACCCTTTATTGGGGGCGGTTTCGGGGCCAAGGCTGTTTTACTCGAACCGCTTTGCGCGGCCCTCGCCGTTATGACCGGGAGTCCGGTCCACCTGAGTTTCTCTCGTATGGAAGACCTCGCGGCGGGTAACCCGATGCCGGATTGCACCATAGAATTGAAGCTTGGGGCTAAAAATGATGGGGTGCTTACGGCCCTGAAAGCCTCGGTTATCTTTAACACGGGAGCTTATCCCGGCTCGCCCCTGGAATGGGTAGTTCCTCACCTATCAAAAGTTTACCCGGTGCCCAATTTTGAAGTTGAAGGAATCGAAGTCGTAACGCACCGGGTCGGGGGCGGTTCCTACCGGGCCCCCGGTCTGCCCCAGGTTACTTTCGCCTTCGAATCGCTCATGGACCAACTGGCCCGGCAGGTGAATGTTGACCCCCTGACCTTAAGGCGGCGCAATATCCTCCCGGATAACCGGAGCGGGAACGCGGTCCTGGACCAGGTGGAAAACTCCTCGTTATGGAAAAACCGCCTCAATTCTAGAGAAAGTTCACACGAAGGCTGGGGCCTGGCCTTCTCAGGCAGCGCCAACGCGATTGGTCCCGCCAGTGCAAACTGTCGCCTGAACGAGGATGGCACTTTCAGTGTTATTACCGGGCTGGCCGATATTTCAGGTTCCAGCACCGGTTTAGCCATGATTGCGGCGGAAGTCCTGTCTACCAAGCTCGACAACATTACCCTGACCACGGGCGATAGCGACAGCGTCCCCTATACCGGGGCGACCGGGGGCAGCCGGGCCACTTTCACGCTCGGTGCTGCCGTCCAGCGTGCCGCCCGAGACGCCCTGGATCAAATCCTGGTAATTGCGGCGGACTTCCTCGAAGCCAATCCAGCCGACCTCGAATTGCGCGATGGGGTTGTCCGGGTCAAAGGCGCAACCGTCAAATCGGTCAGCCTGGAACAAATCAGCGCCCTGACCGGCGGTTATGATGGGCAATACGAGCCGGTATTAGGCCGGGGTAAAACCGCGAATACTCATTCGGTGGTCGGTTGTTATACGCACCTGGCCCACGTGCGGGTTGACCCCGAAACCGGCGAGGTAGCCATCCTGGATTATTTAGCCGTTCACGATGCGGGTTTTGCCATCAACCCCGCGGAGGTTGAGGGTCAAATCCACGGCGGCGCGACCCAGGGCCTGGGCTGGGGTCTTTACGAGCAGATGGTTTATGATAAGGAAGGTGCGCTGGTAAGCGGTAGCCTGATGGATTATGCCCTGCAAACCGCCCCGATGGTGCCGTCTTTTCAGAGTGTTATCGTTGGCATCCCTGGCGGGCAAGGCCCGATGGGCGCAAAAGGTGTCGGTGAGCCGCCGATTGTCCCGCCTGCCGCCGCCATTGCCAATGCCATTTTTGACGCGGTCGGAGTCAGGGTAACCGAGTTGCCCGCTACCCCGGAACGGGTCTTTCACCTGATTAAGGAAAGCAAAACCGGCCTGTAAATAAAGAGGGAAATAAAAGAAATTCCTATTCCCGGCCCTGTTATTTAAACCAATTCAAGCCTTAATTTTGTCGAAAACTTTGAAAAACCTCCTGTTTGGGAGGTTTTTTGTTGAAAAAGCAAGAAAAACTTCCAAAAATACCAACTTTTTGCAATGTTTTTTGTGCGCGTTGTGTATAGACATCTTTTTAGCAATCTAGTAAAATGCGCTTAGTCGATTTGATGCTACGAAAGGTAGCAACAAATGAGTAACTGCTCTACACTACGCTTAATCGTTAGAATAATATCTTTTCGTTCCAGTCCTGTTCGAAAAATCGGTGCGGTTTAGCTACCATTTCCGGTAAATTAATTGCTCGTACTATTGAGTTCAGGTTTTTATTTTCTATATAAAAGAGAATAAGTTTGGGTAATTTTGTTATAGATACTGACACAGACGGCGCGGAGTTTGACCTGGTCGAAACCAGGATTGACCAGCCAGAAGGGATTGAGCCGGCTTTATGGCAAAACCTGCTCGACCTGGGATTAACCCCCAGCGAGGCCAAGGTCTACCTGGCCCTGATAAGTCACGGTAGCCTGACGGCGGTGGATGCCTGCAAAATAAGCGGGGTGCCTCGCGCCAAGATTTACGAGGTTTTTAATAATCTCAGTTCGAACGGTCTGTGTTTCGAAGTGTCGGGCAAGAAGAAAAGGTACTCGGCGGTAAACCCGGTCGAAGGTTTGCAGCAAAAACTGGAAACAGCCCGGCGCGACCTCGAACAGAAGGAAAGGTTAGCCAGTTCAACCGGTGAACAACTCCTGGCTATTTTCAAAACCCTGGAAAACGCCTCCAGCTTAATTTCCAGCACGGTTTACTATCTAAGCAACGCCGACCTGACCGCCAAAGTCTACCTGAGAATTCTGGGGGAGGCCCAGGAAGAAATCCTCTTTCTGAGCAAAGCTCCCTATAATGTCTCGATTAAAAATAGCCAGAACCACGTCCAGACTGCTTTAGCCAGGGGCGTCAGGATTAAATCAATCGGGGAAAGCGCCGAGTGCCAGAATAAAGACGCCCTGACTTCTTTAAGGGAAAACCAGGCAAAAGGGGCCGATTTAAGGGTACTCAGCACCCTCCCCTGCAAGCTAATAATGGTGGACCAGAAGTATGCTTTGCTCACGCTTTACGAAACTGAAAAAGAAGATTTTGATGCGTCCAAAGCCAGCACGACTTCTTTGTTCAGCGGGATTCTGGTGGAACATATCGCAATCGTCAACCTGCTGAAGGTGGCTTTTGATAGCCTGTGGCAACAGGCTGTGCCCTTGGAAACATATCTGGCCCGAAATTTAACTGTTTCGGCTTTCTAATTATTTCTGCTCGAAATAATAACTGCTCGTACTGCTAACAATCAGGTTTTCTGTCTGTATCGCTGCTCACAACTTTTTTAACGCCTGCTCGGCTATTGGATGGATGGTCAAGTGACTAAAGATAGAGAGATTTTTGAAGGTTCTTACAAGTTAATATCTGCTCACGACTTGCTACACTCCCCCTCACCGTTTTCAGGACCGCGAAACACCTTTCAGAAGGGAGTTTGGCGACCCTGAAAAAGGCGCGTGTGCTGTTTACCTCCAAACGGCACTGCGTCCACAGCTAAATAACCGGTCACTGCTCAAACTTCCAGGCGGGTTGTAAAAACCGGCCCGGAAGGTCGAAGTCGGGTTATTTAGCTATTGCTTTAACTGCTTTTGGAAACGACTTATTGAGAGAACTAGATAAAACGACTGAATTAATTCAGGAGGAATGACAAAATGAAAATGAAGCGCAATTCCAGGGAAACTGCTCCCCCGGAAAAGGCTCAAACAGTCGGGTTCAGCCGGACTTTGACTAACCCGCGCCAACTGGCAATCATGCTCTGCCTGGTTATCCTGACCGGGTTGGTCCTGGCGGCCTGTGGTGATAACACTCCAACCAGCAGCACTGCCCCCGGTACCACCCAGGTAGTTAACACTCCGGTCCAGATTGGTAATGTTTCTTCCTTCTCGACCACGGCGGCCAGCACTACCACTGCCGCGACCACTGCTGGCGCAAGCACCACGTCGGCGGCCACGACCGGTGCAGCTACTACGGCGGCTTCCGCGACTACCGCTGCTGCTACTACTGCCGCTACCACCACTACCGCAGCAGGCGCGGCTACTACTTCGGCGGCTTCTGGCGCAACCCCTAAGACCGGCGGCACCCTTCACCTGGTAGAAGGCGGCGAACCGGACTTGCTTGACCCGGCCAAAACCAACCTCTTGATTTCGGCTGAAATCAACGATTTAATCTTCGACCGGCTGGTATACATCGGGGCGGACGGCTTACCGCACCCCTGGGTGGCCGAATCATGGGAAATCAGCGATAGTGGTAAAACCCTGACCTTCAAGATTCGCCAGGGTCTGAAGTTCCATGACGGGACCGCCCTGGATGCCGCCGCTGTCAAATTCTCCTTTGACCGCATCCTGGATCCCAAGACCGCTTCGCCGGTCCTGTCTCAGATGGGCACTTTGAGTTCGGTTGATGCTCCCGACGCCTCGACGGCGATCTTCCATTTCAAAGACCCCTATGCCCCCTTCTTTACCAATATCAGCCTGTCCGGGGCCGGGATTGTTTCGCCCGCCGCTGTCGCAAAATTCGGCGACCAGTTCTCGCGCAACCCGGTTGGCTCCGGCCCTTTTATCTTCAAAAGCTGGACGACCGGCACTTCGGTTATCCTGGTGAAGAACCCCGATTATAAAAACGTCCGGGAAGACGACACCAATAAAGGTGGTCCCGCCTACCTTGACGAGATAGACTTCGCCATTATTACCGAGCCGGGTACCCGCCTGGCGGCTTTCCAGCAGGGTTCCCTCGACGTTTACGGTCTCGACCCCGAAAGCGCCGACCTGATTTTGAAAGACTCGAATTTCAATGTTTTCCAGTGGAAGACCGCTACCAACTTCAACTACCTGGAATTCCCCGACAAAGCGCCCTGGAATGACGTCAAAATGCGCCAGGTAGTCGCCTATGGCGTTGACAAAAAGGCCCTGGCCGATACCGCCTGGAGCGGTTACGCTACGGTCAATCCCAATCCTTTGCCGGTAGGGGTCGCCGGGTGGGATTCTACTAACCCCGGCTACAACTACGACCCAGACAAGGCCAAGAGCCTGCTGGCTGAACTCGGCTATAAGGCTAACGCCAATGGCATCCTGGAAAAAGATGGCAAACCGTTGACGATGAAGATTACCACCTACAGCGGCTACGCTCCCCAGAAAAGGGCGGTCGAACTTATCCAGGCGAACCTGAAAAGCCTGGGGATTGACGCCTCGGTCCAGATTATCGAGTTCAGTTCGCTCTCGGCTATGCTCAAAAAAGGTGATTTCGATATTGACCTGATGCGCTGGACCTGGCCCGACCCCGGTCTGCTCTCCCTGTTGCTCAAAAGTCCCGGTTGGTCCGGCCAGACCAACAACCCCGACCTCGACTCCCGGCTGGCTATCCCGGACTCGACCCTGGACCCGACGGCCCGGCTGGCCGCGGTGAAAACGGTCGAGAAATACGTATCCGACCAGGCTTTCGTGGTGCCGCTCAACACCGACTGGATCCAGGTGGGCGCTACCAAGAAGGTCCAGGGTTTCAAGTGGGATGCGACAGGCTATTCCCGCTATATCAACGTCTGGTTATCCTAGGCATCCGGTAAACTCTTTTATCCGGTTAGTCTAGAAAAACAAATCTTGCGTCCTGCGCGGTCTGGCAGGGCGCAAGCTGTATTATTTAACAGGATTTGCTCAGATGTTAACTTATCTAATTCGGCGGGTGCTTATATTAATCCCGGTCTGGTTGGGCATTATTACCCTGACCTTTTTGATGCGGGCGGTGGTGCCGGGTGACCCGGTCGAGAATATGTTTTTCGGTAAAGGTGGTGACCCCAAAGTCATCCAGAATATTCGCGTCGAGATGGGGCTGGACAAACCGCTTTACGAACAATATATCAAATACATCCTGGATGTATCCCACGGCGACCTTGGCAAATCAATCCTGACCCGGCGACCGGTAATTGATGAAATTGGCGACCGCTACCTGAAGACAATTACGCTGGCTTTTAGTAGCCTGGTAGTGGCCCTGGTCGTGGGTCTGGCCCTGGGGATACTGGCGGCCCTGTTTAAGGACAGCATAATTGATACGGGCACCACTATCCTGGCCCTGGTTGGCCTTTCAATGCCCGCCTTCTGGTTGGGGTTGCTCTTTATTAACCTGTTCGCGGTGCAGTTGCGCTGGATTTCCCTGATTGGCCCGCCCGATTTCGCCCACCTGATTTTGCCCTCCCTGACGCTCGGCCTTATCTACGCGGCGGTCCTCATGCGGCTGGTCCGTTCGAGCCTGCTGGAAGTCCTGAACCAGGATTACATCCGCACGGCCCGGTCGAAAGGTCTGGCGACCCGCCTGGTAATGGTCCGGCACGCCCTGAAAAACGCTCTTATCCCGGTGGTGACCATCCTGGGGCTGCAATTCGGGGCTTTGCTCGGTGGGGCTTTCGTGGTCGAAAACGTCTTCGTCTGGCCCGGTGTGGGACAATTAATCGTCAACGCTATCAACCAGCGTGATTTTCCGATTATCCAGGGTATAGTGCTGCTGGTCGCCACTACCTACGTGCTGGTTAACCTGGCAGTGGATTTGCTCTATCACCTGCTCGACCCTCGCATCAATGCAGGAAAGGGGGCCCATTAAACTATGAGTCAGAATCCTAAAGAACCTTCCAACACCCTGACGGTTAGCGCCGGGGAGGTGGCCGTAGCCGGGCCGGGGTCAACCCCTCTTCCCGTGTTGCCAAAAGAAAAACCGTTTGGACGGTTCCGTGATTTTTTCCGGCGGATTTCGAAAATCGGCTCGGCGCGGGTCGGGTTTGTCCTGCTGGTAATCGTGGTCGGCTCGGCCATCTTTGCGCCCTTTATCGCTCCTTTTAAGCCGGACGCGGTGGACCCGCCTTCCCGTCTCCAACCACCCTCTTTTAACCACCTTTTCGGGACGGACGCCCTTGGCCGCGACATGTTCAGCCGGGTAATCTTTGGCGCGCAATTAACCTTACAAATCGGGGTTATCGCCCTCGCCATCGCCGCTTTCTTCGGTATCCTTATCGGCCTGGTAACCGGGTATTACGGTGGTTGGATTGATGGCCTCCTGATGCGCTTCATAGATTTATTGCTGGCCTTTCCGGGGATATTGCTTGCCCTGATGATTGTCAGCACCCTTGGGCCGAATTTAACCAACGCCATGATTGCGGTCGGCATCAGTTCGATACCGGGTTTCGCCCGCCTGGTGCGAGGTTCGGTCCTCAGTATCAGGGAACACGAATATATAACCGCCGCCCGCGCCCTGGGGGTAAGCAGTCCCCGGATTCTCTTTAAGGCCATCCTGCCAAACGCCATGGCCCCCATCATCGTGCTGGCGACCTTGCTTTTCCCAGATGCGGTGCTGGTCGCGGCTTCGCTCTCCTTTATCGGCCTGGGAGCCCAACCACCTTCGCCGGAATGGGGCGCGCTGCTGGTGGATGGACGGTTGTACATCCAGAGCGCCTCCTGGTTAATCACCTTTCCGGGCCTGGCAATCTTTATTACCATTATGGGTAGTAACCTGCTGGGTAACGCCCTCCGCGATGTGCTCGACCCGCACCTGCGCGGTCGCTAAGCCTCAGAGTTGTATTTGTAACTTTCGCCAGGAGGTAAAAAGTTGGGTGAAATGCCTCTGACAATCGAGGAAGCGGCTGGCTGGCTGCGGAGTGGCAAAATTACTTCGCAGGAACTGACCGCCGCTTTACTCGCGCGGGCCCACGCCTACCAGGATACGGTGGGTGCTTTCATTACCCTGATGGACGAAAGCGCCCTGGCCGAAGCGAAGGCCGCCGATACCAATTTCGCGGCGGGTATCGACAAAGGCCCCTTGCAGGGTATTCCTATCGGGGTGAAAGATATTATCGCCACCATTGACGCTCCCAGCACCGCGAACAGCAATGTGCTGGACCCAGCCTGGGGCAACCGGGAAGACGCCACCGTCGTTAAAAAGCTGCGCCAGGCCGGGGCGGTCATTGTGGGAAAGCTCAGCCTCAACGAGTTTGCGATTGGCTGGCCCGACCCAACCACCGGCTTCAGGGTTCCAAGAAATCCCTGGAACGTGGCGCATAGTCCCGGCGGGTCAAGTTCCGGTACCGGTATCGCGGTCGCCCTGGGTCTCATCCTGGGAGGGTTGGGGACCGATACGGGCGGCTCTATCCGGTTTCCGGCGGCTTTCTGCGGCATAAGCGGGATTAAACAAACCTTTGGCCTGGTCAGCAAGGAAGGCTGCGTGCCGCTCGGTTACAGCCTCGACCATATCGGGCCGATGGCGCGCTCGGTCTACGACTGCGCCGTGATGCTCCAGGTCCTGGCCGGTTATGACCCTCTCGACCCGTGCAGTCTGAACGTAGCGGTGCCGGAAATGCTGGCCGGGTTGGACGGCTCGGTCGAAGGGTTGACCATCGGCCTCCCAATCCCCTATTTCTTTGATAACCCTGCTCTCGACCCCGAAGTAAAAGCCGGGGTGTTGGGTGCGGTCGATCTGCTCAAAGAAGCCGGGGCGAAGGTGGTCGAGGTGGCCTTATCCTACGCTGAGGAAGGCTCGATAGCCCAGCGTGTGACCATGTTCTCCGAAGCCTTCGCTTACCACGAAGGGGATTTGCAGACCAAACCTGAAATCTATGGCCGCTATACGCGCCGCAGCATCCGGGAAGCGGCCCTGTATACCGGGGCGGATTACGTCCAGGCCCAGCGGGTCCGGTCGGTGATAAAACAGAAACTGGCCGGCGTAATGCAGGGGGTAGATGTTTTGGTGATGCCCACGGCGGCTTCCCCGGCCCCTTCTTTTGCCGATTTCGAAACCAACAGCACGAAGGACGTTCCCAGCTTTTGCGGTCTTTTTAACCTGACCGGCTCCCCGGCCATGTCTATCCCGGTAGGTTTTTCGTCCAGGGGACTACCTTTAAGCATGCAGATTGTCGGCAAGCCGCTGGCCGAATCGACCGTGTTCAAGGTCGGTCACGCCTACCAGCAAAGGACAAACTGGCATCTAAAGGTACCTGAGTTAACAGTGGAAGGAGTGAGCGCCTGATGTCTGAGGAAATGGACCGGGAAAGCATTATCAAGGCAGTAGACGAAATTCTGCGGACCCATAATCTCCCGGTGGATAAGGAAGATTACGAGTGGATGGTAAATAATTACCCCAAAATCCGGGAGATGGTGGGTAAACTGCGGATACCGGAAGCGCGCTATGTCTCCCCGGCCCTGGTTTTTTCACCTTTATAAGGTCGTCCCGTTCAGGCTTTATACCATAAAAACCCGGAACCTGGTGACAGTTGGTTACCGGGTTCTTACTTTATATACAGGCTAGAATAATTACAAAGGCCAGGTTGTCCCGGCCTTTGATTTGGTAGGGTTATTATATTTATGTGTAGAACAACACCTGGGAGAAATTATTGGCTGGAACTTGCGCCCCAATCTTCCAGGGAAGGCCAACCCCGGCTGTAAGTCACCGTATCTATGACAGCCAGATAATCGTAATCGGTAAAACTTTGAGCCCTGAATTGTTCTAAATAGCTGCCGTTCCTGGTGCTGCCAGAGCGGACCGGCAGGGCTGCGATTTCCTCGGCGCTAAGCCCTTGCCCCAGGTGGGTGGGAATGAACCGCCCCGGGCCAGGAGCGGCGGTTAACCGCGCCTCAAGGGTACCGGTTTCCGGCTGGCCGATTCCGTTGGCGGGCGACTCGCCCAGGCCGGAGCCGATGACGGCGTAGCGCTGGCCGAAGATTTCATTAAGATGCGAACCCACAGCCCACCATATCAAGTTCTCATCCCCTAATTGCCATTGTATCCTACCTCGCTTGAGGTGGCTGTTGTGGGCAAAAGCCATGACTTTGCCTCGAACCTTTTCGCGGGAGACAATATAGGATAGATTCTCTGCCATTATGGCGTCGCGGATACTGAGTAACCTGGCCTGCCGGTTTTTGGCCGCTATCGCCAGAACCGCGTGATAGTGTAAAAGCTGCCTGGTCTCTACCGCAAACAGCAGAGCCTCCTGGTAACTGGCTTTGTCGCTCTTTGCCACCAACTCAGGACGGCGCACGAGCAATTCCGCAATAAGTTCTTCGGTCTCAACCCGTAAAGCTTTTGCGGAGTCTGACTGGCCTATCCCTTTTGTGGGGTCCATAATGGCGGCAGGATTTTCCCAATCGGCATCCGCCCCAATCACCGCCTCAATTCGATTTCGATACTCCTGTCCGGCGGCGCTATCAATTGAACCGAGATAATCAAGCGCTACTTCCAGGGTATGGCGGGGACTATCGGTGTGGGTTGTATCGGTCGGGCTGTCAAAACCATAGAACTGAAGTTTAACAGGGTGGGCCGGGTCGGTGTTGTATTGTCGCATCCATTCGACAAGTTCTCGGTTTGCTTCAACCTTTCCAAAGGTGTGGCTAAACCCGGTATCCTTCACTTCATCATACGAGGCCGGACCCCGGCCTAGCACGTAATCGTTGACGAGCCGACCTTTGGGGAAACTGCTCTCTATGGCAATGGCGCTGTAACTATGGGTTTCGACCAGGCGCTGGAAAAGCTGATTTCGCAGGATAAGCAGTTCTTCCCCTCCATGGAGGGCTTCACCAAAGCCAAGCAATTCTACCGAGTCGCCCAGGGCGGCTATTACTTTATCCACGGCGGCTTTGAAGTCGGGGCGGGAATCGAGCGAGAATGGAATGGTTTCGTGAGAAATCCAATCGTCGAGAGTTTTATTAACTGGTTCTGTATGCGTCATGGGGCTGACCTCCTTCTCAGTTGTTTTCACTTTAATATCACAAGAGGCAGCATGTACATGCAACTACGATCCAAGCTGGCCGGGCTTTTTCTGGACCGCGTTTCTACTGTACAACACAGATGCAAGATTTGAGGGTTTTATATCAGGTCGATGAAATAGTATGTAAAGGCTGGATTTTTCCAGGCTCGAAGTAGTTGAATTAGTGGAATAATACAAGTCAGGAATCTCAGAGAGTCTCAATAATCGACTTTAGAGTCTCACCCGAAGGTTATTTCCAACGGGTGCTGAATCCACCAAAGTCTTTTTCCGGTTTTATATTGCCCTGCAAGTAGCGGCAAATTGCCCCCCGGTTTGCTCATGGCCGTACACGCTAGAAAGAGGGGGAAATGGAAGACCAAAAGCACCTGATTTCAGCCGGCAATATGGTTCCCTTCAAGAAGCTGGCTCGCGTAATATTCGGGCCAACCTTCCTGTCGCTGCTGGGAGCGATAGTCAACATCGTACCGGGCTAACATGCGGGCGAGTTTTTCGGGTTTGTTTCCTTTGAAAAAAGTTATAAAGTTTTCAGCGCGGTTTGAAACTTTGCCTGTACCGGCCGATAAAAAATCCCCTTTAAGAATTAGGAAACCCTGGTATGGTGCTGTAAACGAGGATTGGTTTCTAAAAAGTGCCGGAAAGGACAAGTTAAATTGAACAACATCGAGAAAGCAAAAGCGCTGTACGAAGCCCTGGCCCGTGGTGATGGTGAAACATCTGCCAGCTATATGACCGGACGACTTTATGGTGATTGGCCCCTCCCCGCAACCGCTCGGCAAACACGAGTTTATTGAGGTCCACAAAATGTTAGCCGATGCCCTTCCCGACTTTTCCTTTAATACCAGTGATGCCCAGGAAGAGGGCGACAGGGTTACGCTGACCATCCAGGTGACCGGTACTCATACAGGAGGGCTTGACCTCAGGCGGATTGGCTTACCGGTTCCTCCGGTCCAACCGGCCGGACGGGCTATTTCTCATCCGGTCGAACACCCGGTTGTGACATTTCGGAAGGGCAAAGTTTCGGCCCTGGATTTACCGCAGGTGCCAGGTAGCGGTCTTCCCGGTCTTTTTGACGAAATCGGGGTTGAACTGCCCGCCCCTACTGCTTCTCAGTCGTAACAGCAACTCCAGGTCCCGGTCAGGTTTGGATACTAACCTGACCGGGACTATTAAAAAGAGAAGCCAGGAAAGAGGTCATATATGTCAAAAGAAGAAAATATGGCCCTAGCCCGGCGTTTCTTTGAGGAAGCTTACAGCCAGGGAAACGCGGCGGTAGCAAACGAAATTCTAGCTTCCGACTTTGCATTTTATGGCCCGATGGCGGGGATACACGGTCCCGATAATTTTATAAAGTTTACCACGCCACTACGCAATGGGCTGTTGCTCCGGTTCGAAATCGAAGTGAAAGTCGGTGATGGTGAGAAAGTAGCGACTTATTCAAGGATGCCACCAACCACCAGGGTGAATTCGCGGGTATTGCGCCCACCGGCAGGCAACTGGAAATTTCCCGGATAGATACTTTCCTGGTTAGCGACGGTAAAATTCGTGAGGTCAGGACCACAATGGACCACCAGGCTTTAATTGCCCGGCTTAAAAGTTAAAACCAGGGTAAGGTTAAGGCTTCCAGTTCATTTCAGACAACACCAGGACGCCAGGTTTTGCTAAATTGAACCCAATTATACGTTTCCAGGTAAATCTTCTCCGGCTTTTACGGTTAAAAATGGCTCTTAGCGGCCAGAGTAATTGTGAAAAAACTGTGATACCTATTACAAAATTCGTATGAACCCATTTACATTTCTTGACTATATTCACGTTTATTATATTACCAGGTTTCGACTCTAGACCGAGCGGTCAGAGTAAATAATCGGTTGATGTTAGTAAGATTTAGTCTATAACGGCTAGGTTCAATTTTAGGAGTAGAAAAAGTCCCCTGGCCCATGTCCAGACGGGCATCTCTACCCAGGCAAAGGAGCAAACAACAATGGAAGAACAGCTTGGTTTAAAAGGGGTTGATGTAGCACGCGCCCTTAAAGACGAAGAGTACCGCGCCAGTTTGGGTTCGGAAGCTCGTTTGGCCCTTCAAAATCTGATGGAAGAAGGCGAATTTAGCGAGCAAGACCTTGATAATGTTTCCGGCGGCTTCATAATGAAAGACTCGATAATTGTGCGGACTGGTGGTTTTACGAAACCGGTACCCCAAACTGACACCCTCCGGTAATTTGCTAATGCCTTAACCGGAATGGCAGGGATACAATACCCTGCCATTCCAAAGAAGCTAAATAAATTAGAATGTCTCAAATCGAAGACGGACCGGCCGCCTGGTTTCAGGCGATTACCCTGGCAGAACGTGGGGCAAACTTGCGTACCTGGGAGGGTAAGCTTGAATATGATGAGGAGTTGGCGGCTAAACACCTGGAACGCTGGCGGGCGGGAAGTTCGCTCAGCGAAGATAGGCTTTTTGCGCAGCGCCTGGCCCTGGATAACCTGACAAGGGCAGAGTTTGAGGCTTTGCTGGTCGAGCCATCTCAATCCCTCCAGGCTCGTTATGGTGCGCCACCAACCTGGTTGACCGGTTTGTATACCGCTCTGGCCCAACCCGGTCAGATGGATGAGGCAGTCTGGCCCTTTCCTGGCCAGTTGGACCAGCGTATGGCCGGGTTTCTGGAACTCGTGCGACCCCTTATTTTCCAGGCGCGCCAGCAGTTAAGCCAGGGTATCGCCCAATTTAGTGGTGACCCTGGCATATTACCTTTTGACCCGGCCACTATTGAAGGACTCTTGCTGGAAGGGCTGGATGTTCACCTCTTTGAACTGGTAGCCCCTACGTTAGCCCTGGAACTTCAAGTGGCCCGCTTTAGCGGGTTACTGGCCGGGGAGACTCCGCAAGCTCGGTTTGATAGTTTTATCGAATTACTAAGGCAGGCTGACCAGCGCACCAGCCTGTTGCGAGAATACAGTGTGCTGGCCCGGTTGGTTCAAACTGTCCTGCAAAACCGGGTAAATTTTGGCCTGGAATTTCTCCGACACCTGACCCAGGATTGGCTGTCTCTCTGCCAGACTTTTAGCCCTACCCAACACCCCGGCAAGCTGGTGAAAATTGAAACTGGCCGGGGTGACACCCACCGGGGCGGTCGGAGCGTTATGATTCTAACTTTTAGTTCGGGTCTAAAACTGGTCTACAAACCCCGCTCGCTGGCGGTGGATCTCCATTTCCAGGAACTTCTGGGCTGGTTGAATGATAACGGCGCCAAGCCCTCTTTTCGCACCTTAAAGGTTTTAACAAGAGAGGCGCACGGGTGGGTTGAGTTTGTCGAGGTGGCCGGGTGTAATTCAGCCGAGGAACTTACCCGTTTCTACCGCCGGCAAGGTGGCTACCTGGCGGTGCTTTACATCCTGGGCGGCACCGATTTTCATTATGAGAACCTGGTGGCCGCCGGGGAACACCCGGTTTTGATTGACCTGGAAACCCTTTTTCACCCAGGAATCGCCCCCGGCAATCCGGCAGAAGTATCTAACTCCGAAAGTGAAAACACGACCTATTCGGTATTAAACGTGGGTCTGTTGCCTTGTCGCGCCTGGGCTAATGAAGGTTTTGAAGGAGTTGAGTTGAGCGGGTTGGGCGGCCAGGAGGGTCAGCTTTCCCCCTACCCAATGCCGGGATGGGAGGGGTCAGGCACCGATAGATTACGCCGGGTCTACAAACGAATCTTGGTGCCACCCGCCCTGAACCGGCCTCATTTGAATGGAAGCAGCGTCAGGCCCCTGGATTATCTGGCTGAAATTGTTGAGGGTTTTAGCGCCATTTACCGGTTGCTCTCAGACCGGAAGGCCGAATTTCTCGCACCCGGTCACCTTTTGCGAAATTTTAGCCAGGACCTGGTGCGGGTTGTCTTGCGGCCTACCCACGCCTACCAGTTGTTGCAAGAACACCGCTTGCGGCCTGACTATTTACGCAATGCCCTGGACCTGGACCGTCATTACGACAAATTGTGGGTCAGTGTCAAACACTTTCATGCCCTGGCGCGCCTCATAGCCTCCGAATGTCATGACTTGCACCAGGACGATTACCCCTTTTACACTACCCGGCCCGACTCGACCCATCTTTGGACCAGCACCGGCAATCAAATCAGCAATTTCGTGACGGAACCCGGTCTCGTACTGGTTGAGCGTCGCCTGGACCGGATGAATGAGCGCGACCTGGCTAACCAAATCCGGTTTATCAGGGCAAGCCTGAGTTCGGATGGAACGTAACTAAGTAACGCTTGGTTCCAAAATATTTGCACCAGGTTAAACCTGGTTATTCGCCCACCCGGTCAAAACCGGTAAACTTTCCTTGATTGATTCAGCCAGATACTTCCACCTTATTGATAGCGTGCTATTCTTCGGCCTGTTTTAACTCGTCCAGCAAGCCTGGCACCTCGACCGGGTGAGTAGTATCGAGAAAACGGGCCGGTTTTAGGCGGTTTGCAGACCGGCTTTAACCAATTGATATTCTTCTTCAAGCTGGTTTATTAGTACTTTAGCTTTTTCCGGTTCCCTGGTAGTTTCCAGTTGGGCGCTAAGAACCGCCATACGCCGGGCCCCCAGGTTCCCACAGCTTCCTTTAAGGGAGTGGGCGGTTCTTTCCAAATTGCCAAGGTTGCCCTGCTCCACTGCCTCTCTTAAAGCCTGTAGTTTAGCCGGGGTATCCTGGTTAAAAAGATTGACCAGGGTCGTAATCAAGTCTGGTTCGGAAGGGGCGGCCTGCTGCAATTCCTTCAATTTATCAAGGACGGTTTTATCCAGCACTTCTTTACCGGCTATTGGATCCTCTTTTTTCGGGACAGATTTTGGCCTGGGAGCAGCCCTGGCGCTAGAGACCCAGTGCGCCATAACTATGAAAAGCTGGTCTTGATTGACCGGTTTCGTGACATAATCGTCCATCCCGGCAGCCAGGCACTTTTCCTGCTCTCCCTGTAAAGCATTCGCCGTCATAGCGATAATAGGAATATGCCGGTCGGTATCCTCACGTTTGCGAATCTCGCGGGTAGCTTCATACCCATCCATTTCCGGCATCTGACAGTCCATTAAAATCGCTGCGTATTCACCCTTTTCAAGCCAAGACAGGGCTTCCAGGCCATTCCCGGCCAGGTCAACCTGGTAACCGCGCGCCTTAAGAATCCCCATAGCGACCTGCTGGTTGACTATATTGTCCTCTACCACCAGGATTCGACCCGGGACCGCCTGGACAGTTTTGGAAATAACAGCCGGGTCAGCCGGGCTCGCAACCCTTTCCTTATGGGCAGGCTGGTTCCTATTATCTCCTGGGTTTGCCGGTTCATCTTCACCTGGGAAAGTGACCAGGCCGCCAGGGGTTTTGGGTGGGGAAAGTTCACCCGCTGCAGGGGTAATCAATACGTTTACCATGCAGTCAAAAAGGGCCGATTGCCCGACCGGTTTTGCCAGGCTGGCATCCAGGCCCGCTTTTACCAGTTCCTCGGTCGAAAGAAATTTTTCGAGCGAACTGAGCAAAATTAAACGGGTTGCAGCGGTGCCGGGGTCATTTTTGACGGCCCTGGCTAATTCCAGGCCGCTCATTTCGGGCATGAAATGGTCTATAATTGCCAGGTCGAAAGGCTTACCGCTGTCAGCGGCGGCGTGAAGAGCCTCGAGCGCATCACGACCGTTGGTGCGGGTTTCATTGTGCATTTCCCAGGATTCGAGTAGCTCATGCAAAATCTCGCGATTGGTAGCGTTGTCGTCGACAACCAGGACCCGTAAATCCTTGATATTCGGATAGGGTTTATAGAACGCCGGGTTGGGCTGGCCCAGGGCTTCCGGTTGTTTTACCAGCCGGGCCGTAAACCAGAAAGTGCTGCCCCTACCGGGTTCACTTTCGACCCCAATCTGGCCGCCCAGCATTTCGGCCAGGCGGCTGCAAATCGCCAGGCCCAGGCCACTCCCACCATATTTGCGAGTGGTCGAAGCGTCGGCTTGCGAAAAAGGCTTGAACAGGCGAGCCTTCTGTTCGGCGTTAAGCCCAATCCCGGTATCGCTGACTTCAAAGCGCAGCAGACAATTTTGCCCGGTTTCTTCGACCAGGCGGACGTGAATTATTACTTCCCCCCTGGTGGTGAACTTTATGGCGTTATTGACCAGGTTATTCAAAATCTGGCTCAGCCGGAAAGGGTCGCCCCGCAGGTAGAAAGGCACACCTCGTTCGACCTGGGAGGCAAGTTCCAGGCCCTTACCCTGGGCCAGGACCGCAAATTGTTTGGCGACACCCTCGACAACCGTATCAATGGTGAAATCAATCTGTTCTAAATCAAGTTTACCGGCTTCAATCTTGGAGAAATCAAGAATATCGTTGATAATTGCCAGTAAATTCTGGCCGGAATAGCGGACTGTTTCGGCGTATGAACGTTGTTGCCGGCTAAGTTCGGTATCCAGCAGCAAACCGGTCATGCCGATGACCCCGTTAAGAGGTGTCCGAATTTCGTGGCTCATATTTGCCAGGAAATCTGCCTTGGCTTGCCCGGCAGCCTCTGCGGCGGCCCTGGCTTCTTCAAGCGCTTGCTCCGCCAGTTTTCGTTCGGTTATGTCCTGGAAAGTGCCGACGAGCCGGGTAATCTTACCCGCGCTATTGTAATCACCTCTCATCTCGGCGTGTAAATAGTGCAGCGTGCCGTCCGGCCAGATTACCCGAAACTCTATCGTATCATTGGTTTCAGTTAAAGTAATATTAACTCTTTGCCAGGATTGTTCTAGCTCCGGGCAGTCCTCAGGGTGTACTTTGCTAACGAGAGCTTCAAATGAAGGCGTTACCTCCTGCGGCTGGTAGCCGAGCAAGCGATACAACTGGTCGGACCAATAGGTAGACCGGTCGGTAAAATTGTAATTCCAGTTACCTATGAGCGAGATTTGCTGGGCCTGGGCCAGGTCTGCTTCTTTGGCCCTCAGAAATTCTTCGGCCTGTTTGCGCTCGGTAATATCCCGGATAATGAGGGTATAAAAATGTTTTTCCTGTAAGTTTACTTCGCTGCTGGTAATCTCAAGCGGTAAAGTTGAACCATTTTTATGTTGCCCTGAAGTTTCCTGGTGTGCGCCGGTTTGAATTAGCTGCCCTGGAGGCTTTTCGAGAGGGGATTTTGCCGGCCCCGGTTGTGTGCCGCCCAACTTGAAGAAGTCCGGCAAAAGAAGACCGATAGATTGCCCATCCAGTTCGGTATAGGAATAGCCGAATAAATCGAGGACCGCTTTGTTGAAAGACTCCATCTTACCGGTATCGTTAAAAGTGACAATACCGTCTATGGCGGAGTCAATAGTGGCTTTATGGTAAGCGGAGCTTTCGGCCAGGGCCTTTTTCCTGGCGGCAATGGCTCTCCTGCTTAAAAATGCAAAGAAAATCAGCCCTAAAAATAGCAGACCATTGAAAACGGTCAATTCAAGACCAAACAAATCCTCGTCACCAGCATTGTTGGTGGTAGTCTGCTCAAGCAATAAATCGGCTTTGTCAGATTCATCGAGTAACCGGTTGAACGCGACATCATCCGGTTTCAAGGTATCAAAGGTCTGGCCTTCACTCCTGGCAACCGCCATCCGGTTAGTGACCTGTTCGTACTGCTTTAGCTCAGTTACCATGTCACTCAAATCAGCCTGAAAATTGTTATCCGTAACCAGGGCTAATTTAAGGCCGCCGTTTTTAGCTTCCGCCAGGAGTTGCTGCAAGTCCTTCTGGGCCTCATCCAGTTTGGCCGTCACACTTACCTTGAAATTGATTTCTACCTCGCCCGAAAGGTATTCATTGGCCATAATATAGGCCTGGGTAAAGTCCAGCTTGGCGGCGGTAAATACATCTTCTACGTTAATAGTCTGGTTAGCCCTGGTAAAGACTGTTTGAAAGGAAAGAATTAAAAGGGTGATTACAATGAGGCTTACTAGAACGAGCAGGAATTCTAGCTTTAGAAAGTATTTAATTTTGAAAATTTTAGGCATTCTTTCTAACCACTAAGAGTTTTATAAAATTTAGTTTGGGAAAGAAAGCTGGAAAACATATTATCCATTGAAAGACCTTTTCCCCGGTCTTTTTCTAATCGCACTACTGTTATACTGTTTTATCAGCTCCTTTTAACTGAGTAATAAGTACTAAAAAACCTGTGAACCAAAAAATTGTTTATTACGACATATCCCTAAAACTAAATAGTACCTGCTTCAACACCCTCAAAACACTCTCAAAAGGTCAGAAGGTTAAGAAAGACCCCAAAATTAATAAGCTAAAAAAAACCAAAAAGCCATTCCAGGTGCAATCGAGGAATGGCTTTTTATATACCTGTCCGGTATTCCCAACCCTACAGCTTAAATTTGAAAAGCCGGGCTGTATATGGATTATCGAGCTTTATTTCAAGCAACCCGCTCGTGCTTTCCCACCTGACCAGCCCTTCCGTCTTACTATCCTCCGCCGGGAAGATACAGCTTGCCTCGACCTTCCGGTCCTTAAACTGGGACAACGGCACCTGGCAAACGTTCTCCCCTTCACCGAAGCGCCAGACCGACAGGTAGATAGTTTTCTCATCACCATCCTCGCACACCAGACCCACACTTGTCCACCCGGCGTCAACCGCGGGCAGACCGAGGGGCCAGATTGGCACACCCGTCTTTATCCGGTCGCGCAATTCGGTTTTATACAGGTTGAGCGCCTCTGCGATTAAAGAAAAACCTTCGGGGGTTTGCCCGTCCAGCGCCCCGCTCTGGTGAATCCGTCCCAGTAAAGCGTTAACCATGTTGAAGATAACTTCTTCCCGGCCCGCCTCCTTGAGCGGGTAGGCCCAGACCGCGCTCTGCTCCGGCGTGACCCCGCTTGGTGCCGCCGCCGAAATCGTGCCGTAGCGGCGATAGTCCATCTGGTCGCTGGTCGACTGGACGCTATGGCGTTGGAGCATGGCGTAGTCGAGGCGCATCCCGCCGCTGCTGCAATTTTCGATTACAAGGTCGGGATGCCGCGCAAAGACATCTTCCAGCCAGCCCAGGTAGGCCCGGTTATGTTCAAGTAGACCATCCCCCGGCGAATCGGCCTGGTAATCGGTGCCGACCCCCGCGTTGATGTTGTAATCCATCTTGATATAGCCGATGTCGAAATCGTTTATCAGCCGGTCCACCACCGAGTCGGCAAAGGTCCGTACCGCCGGGTTGCGAAAATCAAGCTGGTAGCGGCCCTTGTCAATCACCCGCTTTCCGTGGCGGCAGAAAAACCAGTCGTCACGCAGAGTGCGGGCAATCGGGTTATTAATACCAATCACTTCCAGTTCAAGCCACAACCCCGGAGCCATCCCGCTCTCGCGGATTTTCCGTGTCAGCGCGGCCAGACCACCTTCGAAACGGTCCGGGGAGGGTTGCCAGTCTCCCACGGTATCCCACCAGTTGCGACCCCGTTCGGCGTACCACCCGGCGTCGATACAGTAAATCTCGCAACCTGCTTTCGCCGCCGCTTCTATCAACGGCAACTCTTTTTCGGTGGTCGGGTCGCCCATCAGGGCATTCATATAGTCGTTAAAAATCACCGGCAGGTTTTCGTTGTCGGCGTTGGGGCGGCGGATTATCCGGCGGTAGCGGGTCAGGCCCTGTAATACCTGCTCCAGGGCCGAAAAGTCACCCGGACCCTTTACGGTGCTGACCGCCACTGCCACCGTTACGGTTTCAAACTTCTGGCCCGGTTGGAGTTCTTTCCACCACTGGTGTTCCTGGTCGGTCGGGCCGCTCAACCGCAAGTACAGTTTGTTGTCGCGGTCGCTGACTTCCCACTGCCAGCCGCCGTTACTCTCGATTTGCCAGGCCAGGGCTGTCCGGTTGGCCGTATTTTCGATAACCCCCAACGGCAGGTATTGTGAGGTGGACCAACTCCCGGCGCTCTGGTAGGAAAGGCGTTTGAGCGATTGGCGGGGATGGTATTGCCATTTGGTTACCTGGGATAGCCCCAACTCCGGCAGACGGTAGCTCCGCCACTGGAATTCCTCAAACCAGGTGTTGTGCGGTACGTGCAAGAGGGCGCTATCTTCCCAGAAAGTTTCCTCATCATCGACCAGCCCGGTCAGGGCGAACGACGAAACGTATTCCAGCCCGACCGGGTTTTCACCGCTGTTTTGCACGCTCGTCCAGGACCGCGCAACCGCCAGCCCGTTATAAAATTGAAGATAGGAGGTCACTTCCAGCCCGCTAACCGGGTCGCGCTGCGCCAGGGAAAAGATACGGCCTGTCGCAGTGGGTTCCTCGGTATGTGAAACATAGACCAGCCGCCCGCCGGGCATCGAACCGGTATGCTTGAAATCGTGGTGGTCGTCCCGGTCGTCCCCGGTGGCTTGCAGTTCAACCAACAGGTAATCGCCCAGGGGCGGCTCGTTCCTGGCAACATTACCTGTAAAGGGGTTAGCCGCGCAGTGTAAAAGGGCGACTTTGCCCGTTTCGCTGACCTGGATGACAATTTCCAGGTCAGCTTCTTTCAAATTGATTCTCAAAGGTAAATCCGGCATTTTCCTCTCGATTCCCTTAACAGCGGGTTTAGCCCTACTGTTAATCTTCTCTGATTGAAAGAATGCTCCAGGGTTGCAGGGTCAGGTCCAATTCCAGGTTGCCGTGTTCGTCCGCAACCACCTGCTCCTTGCGGGTTGCCAGGGCCATTTTTCGCAACTGCCGGGTCTGTTCGCGGTTGGGCGGTTCGGGGCGGCCCATCTCGTCCCACCCTTTAATTGCGAACCCGCTATTCCGGTCTACCGTTTCCACTGTTAAGGTGGCCCGTGGTTTTAGGCCGCTAACCCGACCCTGGAAAGTTTTCGGTTGGCCGATAGCCTGGAAGTTCTCGGCCTCGACCCGCTCTCTAGCCACCGGAGGGGTAATTTTAGCTTCCTCTGGATAGTGGTAAAGCAAAATACTCAGCGAACCGTCCCGCGAGTGGCGGGAGGCAAACCAGCCGTCTTCCCGGCCAATTTCCTGGTCGCCCAGCAGGTTGAGAAACCGGTAGGCGTGGAAGGTTGGTTTGGAGATACCCTGGAAATTTATCATACCAAAACCGCCGTGAAAGATTGAGTTTCCGCCCCCGGTTTCTTCAAAGACATCGGTAAAAGTCCAGTAGGAAAGCGAGTCTACCAGCCCGGTTGCCGCCAGGTTACTTTTAACGACATATGTTGCTGCCGGTAAGTAATCGTGCGACATGTCACGGGGCGAAGGGCTCGAACTCCATTCGGTCAGGTGGACTTCTGTTTGCGGGTAAGCACTCGCGTCTATAATCCGGCGCGTCTTGACTAAATCCTCAAAAGTCGCCTCGACCTTTCGCGAAAAACTCTTTGTAATGCCGCCTGTATCCAGGGCGAAATCGGTCGGATAGGGATGGAACGAGACAAAATCCACCGGCAGTTTTTCCCCGGCGCAGTACTCTAAAAACTGTTCCAGCCAGACCGGTCTCCACTCGGCCTCATCAATGTTCGGGTTGCGAAAGGTGGCGTGACGGCTGGTATCTTCAACCTCGCTGTCAAAACGGTCGTCCGGCACGAAACTGCTGGTAGCCGGGCCGCCGACCCGCAGCAAAGGGTCCACCGCTTTGACTGCCTGGACCGTAACTTTGTAAAGCTCGAAATACTGGCTTTTGGTGCCGCTCCAGAACATATTCACCAGGTTGGGTTCGTTCCAGACCTCGAAATACCATTTACGGACCTCGTTTAGCCCGTAGCGGCTGACCCAATGCTCGACGGTTTTGGTTATCAGGTCGGCCCACTCGCCATAATCGGCGGGAGGGGAAATATTCCCCTTCCACCAGAAAATAGTTGCATCGTTGGAAGTCATGTCAATCGGGCAAAACCCAAACTCTACGAAAGGCCGGATACCAGTGTCGAGCAACCGGTCGAACAGTTCGTCAATATACTGCCAGTTATAGACCAGTTTGCCCTGAATCCGGCGGCACACAAACATATCGTCGTGAAAGAGCCCGTGAAAACGGACATACTCGAACCCGCATTCGGTTACAATCTGTTTCAGGTGTTCCAGCCAGTTGGCGCGCAGTCCCTCGTTGGCCCGCCCGGCCCCGACACATTTCTTCCAGTAAGGAATGAGCGGTTTTCCCGCTGCCTGTGCGTTAATTTCCATTTTACCCTGCCACCCGGTAAGTCTTACCGGCTTCCGTCTCGAACTCAATCACGCCGTTTTCGACCGTCTTGAACGGCACTTCGCCGCCCTCGGTGGTAATTCCCTGGATGGCCCCCGCAACTCGGAGCCGCACCTGGCCCGTCACGCCGGGTTTAAGGGTGGCTTCCCGCAGAGCGCCATTTTCCCAGGAAAGGTCTACCTCGATGCCGCCCCTGGCTTTAAGGCCGCGCACGTACCCGCTCGGCCAGGCCGACGGTAGCGCCGGGAGTAACTGGATTTCCCCGTTGTGGCTCTGTAAGAGCATCTCGGCCAGGCCCGCCGACCCGCCAAAGTTGCCGTCAATCTGGAAAACTTTGTCGTCGTGTTCGCTGAGCGCCGGGTGAGCGTCAAAGAGGTTCGGGTAGGTCAGTTTCTTTAACAGGCCCCCGGTGTAATATTCGTGGGCCTGGTCGCCGTCGCCGAGCCGCGCCCACAAATTGACCAGCCAGGCGCTACTCCACCCGGTATGCCCGCCGCCAAAGGAGAGCCGCCGCTCGATAAATTTCCGGCAAGCCAGGGCTAAATCGGGTTGCCTGTTGCGGTCAATCTCCGCTGCCGGGTAGAGCGCGTAAAGTGGGGATACGTGGCGGTGGCCCGGTTCCGGCTCGTCAAAATCCTTGTACCATTCCTGAAGCTGCCCGTAGCGGCCAATCCGGTAAGGTTTGATACGCGCTACCGCCGCCTCAAGCTCCGCCCGGAAATCCTCGTCCGTACCAAGAACCTGGCTGGCCTCGATGGTGTTGTGGAAAAGCTCGCAAATCATCGAAAGGTCCATGGTGCTGCCCTGGCTCGGCGCGGCTGGTTTGCCTTCCGGGGTGAAGAACCGGTTCTCCGGCGAGGTGGAGGGATTGGTCGTCAGGTTGCCCTGCCCGTCTTCAATCAACCAGTCCAGGCAGAACAGGGCCGCTTCTTTCATCAGGGGGTAAGCTCGCCCGGCCAGGTAATCGCGGTCCAGGGTAAAGGCGTAATGCTCCCAGAGGTGCTCACTCAACCAGGCCCCGCCCAGCGGCCAGTAGGCCCACATCGCCCGGCCACCCGCCGGAGAGGATTGCCGCCACAAGTCGACGTTGTGATGAGCGGTCCAACCCCGCGCCCCGTAATGGACCTGGGCCGTTTTGCTCCCGGTTGTCTGCAAGTCGGCAATCAGGTCCAGGAGCGGTTCGTGACATTCGCTCAAATTGGTCGTTTCGGCGTGCCAGTAGTTCATCTGGGCGTTGATATTGGTGGTGTAGTTGCTGCTCCAGGGGGCTTGCAACCTTTCGTTCCAGATACCCTGTAAGTTGGCCGCCTGGGTGCCGGGGCGCGAACTTGTTATCAATAGATAGCGCCCGTACTGGAAATAGAGGGTGGCAAGCTGTGGGTCTGCTTCACCTGCCTTGAGTTTTTCGAGCCGTTTATCGGTGGGCAGGTTAACCGCTTCGCTGCTCCCGACAAACAGGTCCACCCTGTTGAATAGCGCCTGGTGGTCTTTCACGTTCTGTTCGTACAATTCGTCATAGGATAGGTTGGCCGCTGCCGCAAGGACTTTCTCGCAAGCGACCGCCGGGTCTTTGCCTTCGGTGGCCGGGTTCTTGTCAAAACCGGCAAAGCTGGTCCCGGATACTACGTGCAGCGTGATATGGTCGGCGTTGGTTATTTCCAGGGTGTTCTCGCCGGTAACTTTGGTCTCCCCACCCGTGACAAAAGCCTGCAACCGGGTCTCGAAATTCATCGTCTCGCCTTCGGCATAAGTAAACGGGTTGTCACTTCTTACATAATTCGGTTCAACATGCGAAGGGGTGTAACCCTTAAAAGAGAGGGTGTCCTGGCCGGTAGCGCTGGCCTGGCCCGGTAGCTGGCTGGAAAGCGAGACTGTAACCGACAACTGGCCGGGCGCGTCACAGCCGAGGTCAACCACCATAACCTGGGAAGGCGCGCTCACAAAAGTTTTGCGGGTAAAGGTGTGACCGCCGCTTTGAAAAGTCACAGTATTGGTGGCGGTAGCCAGGTCCAACTCGCGCCGGTAGTTTGAAAATTCTTCTACTCCCTTGAAAGCGAGATTTAAGTCGCCCAGTGGCAGATAGGACTCGGTCCAGGTGCCGAGCATTTTCCCTTCAATCAGTTTTTCGGCCTCAACAAACTTTTCTTCAAAAATAAGTTTCCGGGCCTCTTCCAGGTATTTAATTGCTTCATAGTTGTTATTATCCCTGGGGTAGCCGGACCACAGGGTATCATCGTTTAGCTGAACCAGGTCGGTGCCGACTCCGCCAAAGACCATACCGCCCAGCCGACCGTTGCCGACCGGTAAAGCCTCGGTCCAGTATCTGGCGGGTTGCTCGTACCAGAGGACCAACGGGTTCTGGCTGCTGCTAACTACATTTTTACCGGTGCTTTCCATTAAAGTCTCCTTTTGTTCGTAAATGTCCAGGCTTTTAAGGCTCTTACAGCTCAATTTTAGCCGCTCAAAAGCCAAATGTTTAGGGCTTTGCTAATAGCCTCAACTTTTTATATCCAACCCGGCTGGTTAGTTCACTCCGGGTAAATTCCAATCTCCATCATCTCACAAAGAAGAGTCACTACCCTGCTTTAAGCTGATTACCAGCCCGGCAGGGTAATGACTCCCAGGGTTTTAACCCATCAACTTACTTTTTGTAGGAAGATTTGTCGTAGGCTTCCTGCTGAATTTGCAGATAGCGCGTCAGCCCTAACCCGTCAAATCCTTTAACATATGAATCCCAGTCCTTGTCCAGGCTTTTTACACCCGTGATGAACTGTAACGAGTTCTGGTCTACATAGTTGTTGATGTTGGTCTGCAAGGTCGCTACTTCACTACCCAGCGAAGGGTCGATCCAGACACCCCAGTACGGGTAAATGGCCGACTTGTCTTCTTTCCCGGCGTATAACTTGGTAGCTTCAAACAGCCTTCTTTCATAGCCGGTCTGAGAATAGATGTCAGTTGCAACCGCTTCGGCGGCCCGGAATTCCTTGGTGTTGTTGTACTGCGCCAGGGCGCTCCAGCCTGTATTGTAAGCGGCAACCCCAGCCGGTCTCGGAATCTGTTTGTAAAGGGCTTTCGTCCCTTCCAACGGTACGTCACTCGCGCTCGGAGTTACCACGGTGCGCTCGTCGGTACCAAACAGACCCTTGATTTCACCTTCTTCAGTAAAGATGTAGTCGAGCATCTTAATAGAAGCAATCTGGGCATCCTTGCTGGCTTTGTTGGTCAGAACAAAGGTCGCGCCAGGCGCGCTGGGGAAGTTGTAGCCGGTATAAGCCTTACCATCGGGTCCCTTCAAAGGCGGGACGGCATCATATTGCTTGTCGCGACCATCCGGCGAACCAAGGGTGAAGAAAATAGCCGGGTGCAGTACCGTAGCCGAGCCGAGAATAACCGCGCCAGCGTTATCGCCCAGGGCTTTCAAAGCGTCAGGGTTCTGGGTGAAAGCGCCTTTATCAATTAAACCGGCATCGTAGAGCGACTTGATGTAAGCCAGGCCCTGCTTCCAGCCGTCTTTGTTGGCCTGGATTTCCACCTTGCCGTTGTTGAGGACCAGCGTCGAGTTGTTGTTGCCGCTGGTGCCCTGCGGGTCGTAGATAAACGAGTTCATGAAGTAAGGGAGCAGGACATCCCGGACGTTCGCGCTCAACGGTACTTCATCGGCTTTGCCGTTGCCATTGGGGTCTTTGGTCTTGAAGGCGGTCAGGACATCCTTCATTTCCTGGGTAGTGGTAGGCTGTTTGAGGTTAAGCTTTTTGAGCCAATCACTGTTCATCCACAGTTTGTCCTGGTAGGAGCAGTGGAAGCAATCGACCCACTGGGGCAGACCATAGATTTTGCCGTCCGGCGCGGTCGCCATGGCTTTGTACTCAGGGTTGGCATCGAGGGCCTTCTGGATGTTTGGGCCGTACTGCTTGATCAGGTCGTTGAGCGGGATGATGACACCCTGCTGAGAGTATTTGAGCAGGTCGGCCTGGGTGAACTGGTCCACCCACGGAATAAGCATGTAGAGGTCAGGATAATCGCCACTGGCGAGCGAAATCTGGCGTTTTTCCTTGGCCGGAGCGCCGTCCAGGGTAGTGGTCTGCCAGTTGAACTGGATATTGAACTTCTGCTCCATGAGCTTGGAAAAGGCATTCGTTGCCAGGTCCTGGTCGGGGAACTGGGGAGAGAAAACGCTAATCTTGACTGGATTACCGCTGGGTGCCGCGGCGGCCGTGGTAGCGGTGCCTCCTGCGGCGGTAGTAGCCGCGCCAGCCGCCGTGGTAGCGGCCCCTGCAGCAGCGGTAGTAGCCTGGGGTGCGGTGGTTGCTGTGGAATCGCCGCAAGCCGCCAATAGTGTCGATAACACTATCAGGATTACGGTTAAAGCCGCCTGTGGCTTATTAAGTGACAAAAACTTTGTCATTCGAACCATCCTCCTCCTGGTATTTCCAGGTTCTTAAGCAAAAAAGGGTTTTTGGTTAAAGTCGAAGAGCTATTACACCCTATCTGAAAAACTGTGCTATAACGATTTGTGGCTATTCACCTCCTTGTTAGGCCACTCTATTCAATTACAGGCCGATAAACTTCTGCCAAACGGGTCTGTAAAAATTCAACCTTATGCTACGATTGGA
>MKTJ01000056.1 GCA_001898225.1 Chloroflexi bacterium 54-19 | reverse complement strand
CACTTAAAATTTTCGGTAAATTAAGCTGTTCCAGAATAACCAGGTAAAGATAATTTTTCTTGAGGTAATTTGGAAGTTGTGCTAACCATCCTGCGGCTGCCAGCAATTGACCGTTATCCCAGGCGTTAAAATTAAGAGCCTTCTCGAGGTATTCTAGCCCCCTTTGATGATTGGCAGGTTTTACTTCGATGAAATAGATCCGAGCTAACGCATAGAAAAACCGGGGGTGGGGGGTAGGTTGTTCTTTCGTAATTGCTAGTTGTATACGCCTGATACGTTCAGTTAACGGCAAATTTAGAAACAGAGGGTGTTCAAATCCGCCTTTAAAAGGGTAATCTTCATATTCTTTCGAATCATCTACCCCGGAACGGCCCGTATAAGCAAGTCGTAAATCAATCAGTTCTCGTAAATACTGGTAACTGAAATCCTCACCAACGCCCACTCCATATCGGGTTAACCAGTTAGAACCTTCTTTAGAAATCTGATAAGTGATTACGGGACCATGACCCCAATTTGTAACGGTATAATAGTGTCCATCGTCGACACTTTTTTGTAGTTTTGGCATTAGTTATAATATATTCTTTTTGTAAGACCGATAAACTCATTAAATTAATTTAATGAGGAATAATACCATTGTAATATATCCGTCAATAGTTTAAAACAAGTAAACGGGCGGCAGCCCATCTCTGGACCACCACCCGTTTTCACTCAAGCCTATTCATTAAGCTTAGGCTCGGTATCTTTTACCTCTAGAAGGTCTAGCATCCGGTGAGAAGTTTGCTGGATCCGGGTCATCACGCCCTTGATGATTTCGGCACCTTCGCGCTTGGCGGCCCAACCCGCCACATATGGGAAAGTGTAGGCCGTGGTATCAATGCCGTAGTAAGCAGCTACCACGAAAGCAACCGCCTCGGCGACTGTCTCGCGTTCTTCGCGGGGGCTGCCTTCCCGCCCGGCATCGAAGTGGTGACCGAGCTCGTGAGCCAGCGTCTTGACCATCTGGACCTGGGCCGCCCGCTTCACGTAGATCAGCTTCGAACCCGGCAGGTAGTAGCCGTTATACGAAGGATCTTGTTCGGCCTCGCCCAGCAGGTCGTAGTGCGTGACCTTCAAACCTTCGCGCTCGGCCAGGTCATCCAACCGCCGGTAGAGTTCTACGCCTTCCTCGCCCTGGAGTTGGCCGGGAGCAATACTCGGCAGCTCCTCGCCCTCGGTCTGGCTAATGTCGAAGACGCTCACTGTCTTGAAGGTAATGCCCCTCGCGACCTCTTCCACTCCTGTGGCCTTATCTTCGATAATCCGCTCGAAAGGCTGCGGGGCCAGAATGTTGATACCTTTGGAACCTTTCACCACCTGGCGTTTGAGGCTCTGCCAGGTCCGGTACCCGGCCACGCGGGTCGCGGTCGGGAACTGCATCAGGATAAGGACCTGGTTGTTCAGGCTATAGGTGTGGAAGCGGCTCGCGACTTTGAGCCAGCGTTTGAAGTCTTCGCTGCTCTGGATCCCGGCGACACCCTGCTCCAACTGCTGCATCAGGCTGGCGATGCGGTCCTGCCGCTCTTGCTGCCAGTCCTGGGTGTTGTGGCCAGCCCCATCAGTGTGACCGCGGTTGCAGCTAAACTTGCCATTGACCTGATTCTGATTTAAACTTGTCATGGTAGAAACTCCTGTTTTCTACTACCTGGGTTACCAGCTCTCGAACAGCCGGTAACCTTTTTGTTTTCCGGGTGGCCCTGTTGCCCCCCTTCAAAAATCCATAGCTTATAAGCCGACAAGCCCCAGACGCCTTGTGCGGCTGGCCCTGAACTTTGTTCAGGGTCGGAATGAAACAGCCGGTGGTTCTTTAGGCCGGCTGTTGAATGGAGAGGCTTGGGCTTATGGTAAGATGCCCTTCACTGGGGGGATAGCAAAGGCAGGGGTATGGGGGAGGAAAAGGCAATGAGTTGCCTCCCCCATGCCAGCTTCGATGGTTGCCAGCAGAAGTGTTGCTGGCAGCCTGAGAAGCTGGGGGTTTTTGTTATTTCCGCTTTAGGTTGAAGCTTTGTCGGGGCCAGGTCTGGTGGAAATAACAAATAGCGGTAGCTTTTTCCTTTTTCAAAAACTGGAAGAAAGCGGCTTTACTTCTTATTTAGTCCCACTTAAAAGAAGGGCCAGCCCCTAATAAACCCTTGTAAGGGTTGGCGAGGGGCCAGGCCCAGGGGTGAGCGGGTTCATTTTCTTTTGTCATTTTCCTTTCCTCATTTTTGAAAACGATACGAAAAAGGAGGCTGTATACAAGCAAGCTTTTTGCTATCGTTTATGGCTTAATAATTTGTGGAAAGGATGTAGTCAGACTATGAACCCCAATAACCCAGAATCAGATGGCCGAATGACCCTGGCCCAGCGAGAACGGCTGGAAGAATGGCACACCCGGCAGATAGATGAGCTGTTTGATGAACTTCTTGAAAACGACCCCGCCTTCCGGACAAGCATGGATGCCCTGACCGAAGCCGATAAATGGGATATTAGCAAACTGGCGTATGATGTAGCCGGAGATGTCGCCAGTTGGGCGGCTGACGGATTTAGCGAAGCCGAGTGGTTCGAGGAGCTTTACTCCAACCAGTTTATGCAGCTTAGTTTTTCTACTAATGGTATACGACAAAGCGACATTTTGGCTGAATTAAGCGGAGCCATTGAAACTCTTAAGATAATCGGCCTATGGCCCTGGGCCTGAATAACGACCGGCCGTTTAAGATAGGAAAAGAGCCGGGAGTCAGAGCAGAGATAGTGTGGAACGGTCACACCCATAAAAAAAGGCCCTCCAACCTGTCACTTTCCTAAGCAACAGATTGGAGGGCCTGTAAAGATTGAATCTACTCAGGCTTACTCGAACAAGTCTGTAAGCTGGTGAGCTTGCCTGCGGGTCCATTCACCCACTCCCACAACCATCATGCGGGACTCTAGCCACTCCTCCATGTCATTGTGGTCCGGCTCATCGGCCAACTCGGCTTCGTAGTCCGCAAAGGGCAATTCCGGCCGGTAAGTCTGCATGCTCTTCTTACCGCTGGGCAATCGGACCTGGCGCTGTCGCATCCCGTAGGCGGTGGCCTGCTGCTTGAGAACCTGGCGCAAAACTCTGGTCAGTTGCCCCAACCGGGTCTCGTCTCCCAGGCCAAATCGGGCTATTGTAGCTGCCAGCGCCGCAGCCTGAACCAGGTCCTCGGTGGTTGGGAAGTAAAACCTGAGGTACTGCCGGGCAATCCGGGTGGCGATCCGGTGGTAAGTGTCCCAGCTTTGCACTATTTCGTTGTCCCGCTTGCCACTTTTGCCAAACCGGTTTAAACTCTTCTTCATAGAAGAAACCTCGATTTTCTACTCTTGGACTACTGTGCTCTTGTACAGCCGGTAGTCCTTTTGTTTGTCCGGGTGGCCCTGTTGCCCCCCTTCGAATTTCCTTAGCTCATAAGCCGACAAGCCCTAGACGCCGCAGCGGCTGGCCCTGAAAAAGAGTTTTAGGGTACAGAGCGAAGCGGCGCGCAGCGCCAAGCGACACTAAAATTCGTTTTCAGGGTCGGAATGCAGCCTGGCGGTGGTTCTTTAGACCGCCAGGCAAATGGAGAGGCTTGGGCTTATGGTAAGATTGCTTTCAGTGGGGGGGATAGGCAAAAAAAAGAGGTGCGGAGGAAAAAGCGCCAATGAGCTTTTTTCCTCTGTGAAAACGGCGATGGTAGTCAGGCGAGGCTCTGGGAGCCTGATTGCCTGAGCTGCTTTTGGCTTTTGTTTGTTCCGCCTAATTTATCTTTTAACCAGCACAAGCCCACCGGCGGAACAAATAAATAGCGTAGCTTATTCCATTTTCTAACCCGACTCGCCCTTCAAAATCACCCATGACAAAAAGAAAATTCCACCGGATTGGTCCAGTGGGTTCTTTGTTTTGGCTGGTTTTATCTGTTAGGGTTAGACTACTCTTACGCCTTCTCCTGAGACCCAATAATGTCCAGGACAAGCAGCCGAGGGTACCCGTTTCACCGCTGTCCCAGAACACGGTAACTTCGTTCTGGTGACAGCGGGTCTTGGTATCCGGTTAATTGTCCCGGTCGTACCAACCGGCGGGTCAGAATAGTGCTTCTGGTTCACAATTACACGTCGTCCAGTGATTCCGCATATGTAATAGCGATGTGAGAGTTAACTGCAAATGAAGCTCCGGCGCAAGGCATATTGGACAAAGACCAGTACCCTTTGGGTAAAATAGTCAGTGGCCCTTTTTGGCGTTTACCATGATAAGAATGTGGAGTTCCGGATCATTTTACACGGATTCAAAGCACCAACCATCGCCTAATTAGCCGCAGCAGTAAACCTTGCCTCACCTGAGGTAAGTCACGATAAATATAAGGGGATAAGATTATGGGAAATGTAGTCGGCGGTATGACAATATCACTTGATGGGTTGGGGAAGGGCCAAGACAGTATTTTTTCGCTTCTATGCCCTGCATTCGATGAGTTAATGAGTAAGAGTGAAGCTACTACCGTCTCTCCAGCGGGTTGCAAACCACAAGCACAAGGAGGAGGAGCCCCATGCTAAAACAGGTCGCGGATGGTGTGCTGATCCACCAGAGCGAGTTCATGCAGAGCAACGCCGTTGTCGTACAAGGCCGGACCGGCGTGTTGCTTATCGACCCCGGAATACAGGACGACGAAATGGCTGCTCTCACTAACGACCTTCGCGAGTTGGGCCATAGCGTTGTGGCAGGCTTCTCCACGCATCCTCATTGGGATCACCTGCTCTGGCACCCCAGCCTCGGCGAAGCACCCCGTTACGGTACGGCCCGCAACGCGGCTATTGTCAGCGAGCTGCTATCGAACGAGGGTTGGAAGGCGCGTGTTGCCTCGATGTTACCGCTGGACATCGCCGAGGAGATACCAATGGATATATTCGGCCTCATTACCGGCCTGCCAGCCGAAACTGCGTACCTTCCCTGGGATGGTCCTAAAGTCCGCCTTATCGAACATCAGGCGCATGCCCTGGGCCATGGAGCACTGTTGATCGAGGAACGTGGCGTTCTCGTCGCCGGCGACATGGTTTCTGATATCCTGATTCCGTTGCTCAACCTTAAAACCGCAGACCCGATTGAAGACTATCTCACTGGGCTGCGACTACTTGAAAGCGTGGCAGACAGCGTCGATGTATTCATCCCAGGTCACGGGTCCGTCGGCGGAGCGGAGCAGCTTCGTGCACGGATCGAACAGGATCGTGCATATGTCCAAGCCTTGCGTGACGGCGGTGTTGTCGACGATCCGCGGATCGGCCCATCGGCCACGGTCGGCAAGGATTGGGCGCCTGGCGTACATGAACGGCAACTACAGCAGCTTGCCCAAATAAGAGAGCACGACAGGACGTCCAGATAGAGATCCGCTGGCGAGACAAGAGGCGACCCTGCCAAATTCTTGACTCAAAAAAGAAATGCCCTTGCAAAGGGAGGTATGAAGAACAGGTTAGGTTAACCTTTTATTTTTAGCTTTGAGAACTTTTTGAAAATTTTTCGGCCTGACTTATAGCTTCGCCCGTAGTTGGACTAATGTTTGTTCCAATTCTTCCAGGACCACCTTAAGTTGTACCCGTTCCTCTTCCTCAAATTTTTCAAAATCCTGGGCCAGGGATTTCAAAGCATCCCTGGCCCGGCTGAAAGGTACAATTTTAGCTCTAAAAGAAGCTCTGAGCGACATTCTGGGCGATTTAACTGCTTCAGTTCCCTCTTTTTCTCCAACATTCTCATTAGTATGAGCTAGATCATTTAAGCTAAAAGTGTTCCCCGGGAACACATTGTGCATTTCTTCACCAATTTCACTTTCGTTACTTGCCTCCTTTTCGAATGGTAAGTGCATTTGTAACTGCTCACGGTCCAATGCCTCGGTATAGGCATGATTGATGGAAATCTGGTTGGTGATTACTCGCTCTACCAGGTCAGGAAAAGGGGCGAGCTTCAAGCGTTTGGCAATAAAGGTGCGAGATTTGTGGATGAGGCGGGCGAGGTCCGTTTCACCCCCGAACCCTTCCTGGATTCGTTTTTCGTTTAGTTGAGCCAGGAAATCTACTTCTTCTTTGAAATTGAGGTCACGTCTTTGCAAATTTTCAGTAAGGGAGACAAGCCTGGCTTCTTTATCATTGAAATTATCGACGATAGCCGGAAGTTGTTTTAGGGAGGCAATTTGGGCTGCCCGGTAACGCCGTTCCCCCGCCACAATTTCAAATTTGCCCGGTTCTCTGGCCGGTCGAACCAGAATTGGTTGAAGAATACCGTGCTCACTAATATCTGCCGCCAACTCCTCCAGGGCTGCATTGGCTTCAGGGGTGTCAAAATCCTGGCGAACCTGAAAGGGGTTACTTATCAGCTTTTCGATTGGAAGAAGTTTGGCTTTCGGGTTGGCGTCCAGCGAGGATTGAGGGGCAATCATTTCTCGCATCAAATTGTTCCTCAGGCTATTGTTCTGATTACTGTTGCCGCTATTACTAAAGATTGACACGCTCTTTTATCTCCTCTGCTAAATTCCGGTAATCCTCCGCAACACTGCTCTCCCCGGCGTAATTACCTATTGTTTGACCCATCGCCGGTGCTTCAGCCATCCTGGTACTCAGCCTGATAACTGTTTCAAATACCCGGTCGCCAAATGTCTCCTTTATCTGGTTTGAGACCTCCTTTGTAATCTTGGTATTAGTGCTCATAGTAAGAACTACCCCTAACACCTTGAGGTCGGGGTTAGGATCGCTCTGGATATAGTTGATGGTTGTCATTAACTGCGTCATCCCATACAAAGCAAAGAAAGAATTGGCTTGGACTGGGATAAGAATCCCATCGGCTGCCGTCAGAGCGTTAATCGTGAGCATGTTTATGCTGGGCGAGCAGTCGAGCAAAATAATGTCATAATTTGCTCTGACCTCCTGTAGCTTTCGCCGCAGAAGTTTTTCTCTCGAAAACATACTTACCATCCGTAATTCCAGGGCGTGGAGAGCCATGTGCGCCGGTATCAGGTCAAACCCTTCGGTGATTGGGACAATGGCTTCTGAAAAGCACATCTCCTCATTGGAAATAACTTCCACAAGAGTCTTTTGCAGTTTTTCAGGGTTTTTACCAAGGGCAATTGTCAAGTTGCTCTGAGGATCACAGTCGATAACCAACACCCGGTAGTGCTGCTGGGCAAAGATACCGGCCAGGCTCGTTACCGAGCTGGTCTTTGCCGTCCCTCCTTTGATGTTGCTGCAGGCTATTACATAACTCACTTTTTGGTGCCTCCTCTCTAAATTATTGGTAATCAAACTTCTGAATAACTATTGCCTGAGCTAGAGGAATTGAACCTTTCTGGCATCAAAGGTTAGGGCACCGGTTATATCCCCTTCAGAAAAGGTATTTTTCCGGATAGCATATTTTGCCAGGGCCTTATCCTGACTGATTGCAAAGGCAAGCAACTGGTTGGAGCACCGCTCAATCTCACCCGTTCCAAGACCTTCATCAAGGTCCGGTGGTTCGTACTGCCTGGAATCGCTGCGACCTACCTGGCTCGTCATAAGTCCAGCCAGATTCAATTCATTGAGGACATCACTGAAGCGTCGTACATTAAAGGCCATGGCTTCTCTCTCCGAATTACAATTCCTCGGCCAACCAAGCCGCTGCAGGTAATCCAGCACAATCAGGTCATAACCCCGTCCGGTTTTGACTGCGAGGGCATAATGCCGAGCTTTTAACTCTTGAATAAGTTGTTCTGATGTCCATTCCGGGCAGTGGCAAAAGTCTACCCTCCCCGACCACTCTGACACCTTTCCAGCGGCTTTTGAGAGTAACTCTAATTCTCGATCAGACAAATTTCTTCTTAGTTGAGAAAGCACCGGCACCCCACTCAGGCGGCAATATCTGCGAGCTAGCATTTGCTCCTGGTTCAACTCAACATGGAAATAAAGTACGTTCAACCCTAAAATGGCATTGGTGTCGGCAATCTGGGATGCCACCAGAGTTTTGCCTCCACCGGTTCTACCAAGAATTGTGGTCAAGGTTGAAGGTAACAGAGATAGAACCGGAGCCTCGGTCCAATCCCTCCCATCAAACTCAGGCCAGCCAAACCTTAAGTGGGGCAAAGTTTTCTGACCTTGCAAGACACCCTGGCTTTCGATATTTCTTTTTTCGTCAAGGTCTGAAGCTACTTTGACAAAATGCTCCAGACTCTTCTCGTGAGTGGTGAAATGGGAGTTTTCTCTTCCCTTTACAAGGACGGCCAGGTTCTGCATACGCTCGATAAATTCTGCAAGTAATTTTGTAGACTCCTCTTTGCCCTGATAGCTACTTGCAACTATGTGAGAACCTTCGGCTATCAGCTTGCGGGCTAGCCAATAATTCAAAATAATGTTGGCATAATACTGAACATGAACCGGCGTAGGAACAGCCTCCATCAGCCTTAGCAAATAGGAGCCTCGTATCTGACCCGGTTCATCTCCCAGCAGTTGCATAGCTTTTAGCTCATCCCGCACTGTTATAAGGTCGCCGGGAACACCTGTTGAATAGAGGTTGAGGATAGCCTGATAGATATTGGCTCGTTCCTGGCTGAAGAAATGGCCTGGTTTAAGAATAGAGGCAACCGTTACAATCAAGTCCCGGTCGATTAGAAGGCTGCCCAATACCGCTTCTTCAGCCTCCGGATTTTGGGGAATGTTTAATTCCACAAGTTTTCCGTTGCTGTTGGAAGACCTTCCATTGAAATTGGTAGGTTGTTGCATATTTGATCCTTCCTTCTTGCGCTAATTTTTTTAGTTAGCTTTGTTCCATAAAAAATGCTTGTGAAGAATAGTTAGCACTTAGGGCTGGTAGATTAGGTTTGCCAACTGGATAAGCCCTTTCACTCTCTTTTGCCTGAAGGGCCAGGTATTTATCTAATCTGAGCCTGATACTAGTTTTGTCCCGTACGGATACTGCATCTGCCAGATTGCGTTCCTCAATCGCTATCAGCCGGGGCAAGTGTTTATCAAAATATTCTTTTCTCTGGTCAGCTTCCAATTGAAGGCTGTTTAGGGTTGGTACTCCCGCTCCCCTGGGCAAGGGCACAGGGGCGAGCTGGTGGACCATTTGCACCAGTAGACCGGCGGGGTTGTAAATTGTTCGTGAAGCCGTTTGTTCCAGGATCCATTCGGCTAAACCTCTCACATACTCATCGTCCAGCTTTGCCTTGATTACCGTAACAGCAAGCTGTTTGGCTCGTGCCTCTGAAACTCCAAACTCGGTTAATACGGCTATAACTTTCTCACTTAGCGTAGTTTGTGGTGGGATATGAATCGAACCTGGCACTTCTTTACTTTGCATGCTTGCACTTTTATCAGATGAATCTTTTCCAGAATTTCTAAAATCACACACACTTTTGGCTGGTTGGTCAAAATCCAAGTTAGTCGGAGCTACCACCCCATTAACATGGGCAGGCTGTATATGAGTGTGTGTTTTTAATGCATGTATTTCAACTTCATGTGATTCGTCAGCAGAATCTTGCATACCCTCCCCTGCTTTTTTCTGCTTACCCGGTAAGTCTTTTTCAGCAGCACTGTCAGCAGTTTTTGGCAAGGATGAGTTCGAACCTCCTTTCGGTGGAACAACTTTGAGAAGCCGGTAAAGATTTGACAGTCCCTCTTTAGCCCGGCATATAATGGTTATAAGAGATGCGCACTCCAGTTCCTTCAGGAGATCTGCTATTCGCCTTGGCTTAAGATTCATATCCCATCCTAAGGTTTGTTGGCTCGGCCAACACTCGTTTGACTGCCTCGCATACTTCAACAGAATCAGGTAAAGCTTCAAAGCACTGGTGCTGATTCCAGCTTCAAGTACCTCTAAAGGGACCTGGACGAACAGGTTCTTTTCTCTCCCACTTTGCTCTTTTGGAGAGGAATAATCTTTTCTATCTACTTGATTTTTGGGCATAGAAATCTCCTGGCCCATCTTGACGTAGAAGATTTCTGATGCTAAGATTGATCTAGCCAGGGTCTACCAAACCCTGCTAAAAACATAGAAATCTCCTCGTAAGAGGACCCATTTAGAAAATCCCACCGGTCTGCAAACTTCGGGATTTTCGACTTTTATAGACAAATTTAGAAATTCACCCTAATCCAAACAGGGTGAATTTTTTATTTCAGCTGGAATCGAACATTCAAATCTCTCCTTTCTGCACTGGTTTTGAAACAAGATATTGACTTTTAAGGGTTTGTTGCTGTTTAATGATGGTACGAATAGTTTCGTGAGACACGCCAAATTCAGCGGCCAGCTCTCTAAGGCTTTGGCCACCGTGATGTCTTTCAACTATTTGACTTGCCTGGTTTGGGGTAAAGTTTGCGGCATTGGGCTTTTTAGGCCTAAGCTGTCCGACAAGCTGGGCCGGAATCAGAGAAGAAAATATGATTTCGTGACCGTCGAAGAGTGAAAATTGTATGGCAGATGATGGAGCGAACCCCGTCACTTCCGCTGTGAAATATTTCACAAACTATACAATATATAGTAGTGAAATAAGTGAAAAGACCCCTATTTAGGGGTCTTTTTTGTACCGCGGGAGCGATAATTAACGATACTTCGCTTCCGCTGTTATTTTCCAAAACAATATAGCCAATGTTTTGATAACAATAATAGTCTGCAATATTACATTTTTATAGTTTGGATACCTCAATCACTTTTAAAGAAGAGTTTTCAAGCTTGTGTATTTTACTCTTGGCAGTAGGTACATTCATCTTTGGGCCTTACCTCACCGGAAAATTTTGAGAGACGATTAAAGCCAGATATACTCGTGTCTAAACAATCCACTAAACTGGTGCAAACTCACCCCGAAGAGACGGCACAAACCCCGGATAGAATAATTCCAGCCTTCCTGTTGGCTAAGCTGGTAGAGTTGCTCTATGGTTTGGCATTTTGCTTCAACAGTTCCTGGGCTTTTTAAAATAGAATTCTCTAAAGCCATATGACCGCAGAAGCGTTCCAGTTCCGCCACTTTATTTCTGGGGCTAACAACTCCTGTTGTTCAGCACTGAGCGGTTCGCTCCTGGCATGGGCCTGAGTAACTGCTTTGAAAGCTGCTTCGCCTTTCTCCCGGTAAAGTTTCTTCCAGGCAGGGATCAGGCTATCCGAGATAGAATGTTCCCGGCATAACTGCGCCACGCTTTTTTGATTCTCAAGGACTGCCTTTACGATTTTTAGCTTGAATTCCGGCGGATAAGAACGCCCTTGCATACAAACCTACCTTTCCACAAACTGATTTGTATTTTACTCTAACTTCTTCAGTTTGTGGTCTGGATTTCTGAAAGCATACCATATGTTGAGTATTTCAATAAGTCAAGACCACACCAGGGAATTGGACAGGCTGTGCTAGATCCGACACAAATCAGCTCGCTTTCAGAGGGGAAAGTGGTAAGTTTTACCGTAATGGGCGGATTACATCACCGTTATGAGCGTGCCGCAGCTTAGGTACGGTGGGGTCGGATGACCATGGTAGCCACCAAAGCTGGTAGACCCGACCGTATCAACTTGTGGTCGCCTGGATATCCTGGTTAACGAAGCAGCTGTAATGGATTAGATGCAGGAAGTGTAGCGGCCCTTCCTGTTACTTTTAGATTGTAGATACGTAGAAGTAGAATAAGAATTAATTGGAAAGTAATTTTAATTACTAATTGGATGGAAGATGCCTACCTTCTTGCCCGATAACGAGCCTAATGAAAAAGGGAACTGAAATCTAAATAGCAATATGATCCACAAAACATATACGGCCAATGCGATGGTGCGCTCAGGACATGGAAGAATAGGAGTTAAATCATTATGGCCAACAAAACTAAATATCTATTATCTTTACCAGAAAGAACAATACGGGCTTCGGCTGCGGTGGGCGGAGGATTGGTGGCTGAAACATCTCAACTGCTCTTACCACGGATGGTTCGCGACTCTCGGTTATACAGGGCAACGATAGGGGGCCTTTTACGCATTATGATCGAGGTAGTTGGAGGTGTTGAGGAAGTTCCTTTATCCCAGGAAGGTGGCCTACCAGCTAAAGATCTTTTAAAACGTAAAGCGGCCGGGAATGTCATCGAACTTGCGGGAATTTTAACCACAGGTTGGTCGCCTTTGTGGCTGCTCGCGGCCGTAGCTGATATTACAAAGGGCACTGGCATATACCTCAATACTCTGGTGGCAGACCTCCGCTCGGCAGGTGCTTTACCACCGGACCTTGAGATTACCTCAGTTGAAGAACTGCTGGTAGGTTTGGAAGGGACTTCGGGAGCCATTGCGGATGTGGTTGACTTGCCGCCACTCAAAGTGGCAGATATGCGGCAGACCTGGCAAAACCTGCGCCAAAACATTAACGAGTTGCCTGATGCCGCCAGCCTCGCTCAACTCTACCAGAACCTTCAGGAAGTAAGTAAGCGCGAAAAGGTACCTCTCCTGACAGTTTCGACGACAATTGCTACAAGTGCAATCAAGGCCGGCATTCACCTTGGTGACGTCCATATTTTTTCATTTTACCGCGAGACGCTCAATGCCCTTATGGCTGAAGGATTGCTTCCTTACCTGCGGCGCAGCGCCAAGCCGTATTTGCGGGGTGCTGCAAAGCAATTCAATCCTCAAACCAGTACGTACACGCAAAGACTTCTTTGATCCCTTTTGTTATAGGTTCTCAGAAAATCCAGCTTTCCTCAAACAGGCAGAAGTGTTACGTCCTATGACTAATTCTAACCTCCGATATTGAAAGATTTGGGAAAAGCAGGTAATACAACCCTTAATCAACGGCCACCAAAGGTACAAAAAGAAATAATGAGCTTACTTAATGTTTTCAATTAACCTGCTAAGCCCCCACTTTGTGAAACCGGAAGTAGTATCAGCGTAGAATTCTTGCTCTGGGCTTGCCTGGCCGATCTTACAATTTTGGCCAGGCAGCAAGCTTTGTAAAAACGTTCAAATAAAAACGATAATCCGGGGTAGGATGAGAGGACTTAATTAGATTGCTGCCGGAGTTAGGCCGGGCGGCTGACTGGCGGCCGAAGCTGATAGGGACGTTCGCGATGGCGGGGAAAGGGATAACCCGCAAAACCGGACTGGAGGTAAAAGCCCCAGCCTGCTGGATCATCTTCTACCGTTTTCACGGCCGCAGACAATGGACGGGTCGCTTCTAGTTTGATCAAGATAAGGTTCTGCCCGGCACGCAACAGCGCAGCAAAGCGGCCGCCTCGCCGGCTTTCGTTATGCCATTTAGCCTTGGGGCTATTGAATACTTCTTTAACATTCACCCAGACGCGGGCGAAGTCGTGAGTACGCAATTCATACTGAACGGCTTCATCTTCGTCCGCTGTAACAACCGCAGCAAAATACACCGTTCCAGACGAGCCAAACTCAGGCTGGAAATCATGGCGGATATCATAACGTTTGCGAAGCTCAGGAACCATCTGCAGCGGCTGGTTACTTTTAAACACCTCAACCGATGGTGATAAGGCAGGCAGCGGCTGCCAGCTATACTCCCGCCCCGCGATGGAATATTTCTTGGAAAGGTACTTCGCATACCGCTGGGCAGGGTCCGGTGTGTCTAAATCTAATTTTTGAAGGGCCAGTTCCGGGACTTCCGGCCTGTCCAGGGAAGCGCCCCAGCCATCCGAAGGATAAGGACCAAGCTGGTAGCACCGAATTTCGCCTGCCAGTTCGTCAATAGGTTTGACCTTATGGGCCAGGGCAATGTCGTTGTGAGCTTCCTTGACATACCGTTCCCAGTGAAACACGTCGAAGTGATCGTAGCTCTGGCGAGCGATACGGTCGCGAGTAAAGTTTGCGATTTTCTCCCACTGCTCGGCCGCCTGCGCCAGTTCGTCAACCGATTGCTGCCGGAATTGTTCTTCGCCGGTATACATAAAGGCATACAGGTAGGTGCTTGCACGAATTTTACAGGCATAATACTGAGCCAGCCCCCGCCACACCGTCAAATCCTCAACCAACCAGGTATATTCCTGAGCTCGCGCCCTGGTAGTGTCAGTGTCAGGTTTGATTTTTGCAGCCAGGGTTGTCAGGTAGGCGCCTACGCGCTTACTAATGTCCTCCATATGCCGGGCTACCTCAAACGGCGTTACCCGGCCCTGGATCGCTCGTATAAACGGCCGATTGCCGTTCGCGGGAGCCGTAACCGCAATGACATATTCAGGAATTGTCATATAGTCAGGGTCGAGACACTCGTGAAAGATAAAATCAGTTACGCTCAGAAAGCGCTTTTCGCGATTACCTTCCCAGGAATCAACCGCCAGTGGGAAGCCGAGGTTGCCTTCAGCATAAGATGAACCGTCCCAGGTTCCGGCCCAGAAGGTATTAAATTCAAGGGGAACCTGGCTCGCCGCCTGGAGCGCCTGGTATAGGCCATCTTCTCCACCGGGTAGGCCATAGTAATGATTGAGACGTTCGCTCCAAAGGCTGTCTGGGGTGGCCGGGTTATAGCCCATCCGGCCCCACATCTCGTACAGATACCAGCGCCGGTCGAAGTCGAAGGTTTGCACTCGCTTGCCTGAGCCATCGAGCCGCACTTCTTCGAGAAAGGGTATCACACGTTCAGGACCAAAAAAGTAGCCCTGTACCGCATGCGGATCATAGTTATTGATTGCGTGAGCAGCCACGAATGAAGGATCGCCCCACTGCAAAAGATAAGCCTCTTCATTACGGATATGCCACAACACCTTAAAGTTATCGGGCGGCGGATTCAACAGCTTGTTGTTTTCCCGACCCTGGAGTTTCCAGGTAGATAGACCGTGCGAGGTGTTGAATTTCCAGTCAATATAGACGGTGCCCGGGTAATCCGCTTTTGCCAGGGCGGCCCGGGTAACCTCCGGGGGTAACCAGTGGCTTCGAAAGATAAACGGCACCTGCCGGGTGGCTTCCTTGAGCGCTCTGAAATACACGTCGAGCATAAAATCTTCAAATGCCCCCGCGGTATAATCGTGCATGCGCTCACCGGCGGTCGTTCCAAAACCGTCCAGGTCATCGTAGGTAGCTATTAACGTCTTGACGGCTTCCCGCAAGTAATCGCGGATTACCGGGTGATCCTGTCCGTAAATATGAAAGCCGTGATGGCGGGCAAAAGACTCCGGAAGGTGGATATTCCAGGTTAGCATGTAGATGTCCATTCCGCGCGCTTTTGCCATGGCGAAGAGAGTTTTCCAGAAGCCGATTTTGCTATCCATCTCCTCGTCTGTAAATGGGCAGGCTTCAGGGTATTTAGGAATACGCACCATCAGGTGATAAGGATGCTGGCTCCAGAGGGTCAGGACATTGTACCGGCCCCGTGCCAGGCGGTCCAGGTAGCGTTCCCACACCCCCAGATCCCAATACACCGCCTGATTGATTTCAGTAGAATACCCGGCCTGATAGGGTTCCCAGGGAAGATTGCACTTGGCCCCGCGAAATGGAATAAAAGCTCGTTCTGTTTTTGACTGGACCTGCTCGAAGCCGCCCAACTCCAACTGCTCTACGAGAGCGAGGCAGCCATACAGTAACCCCTGCTCGCCTGCCGCCTCGATCAAAATCGTGGTTGCCGTACCATCTCCCCCCTTTTTCAAACTAAAGTCTTCATAACCCAGTGGTGTCGAGTCGTCTGTCTCAGTCCGGGGAGCGGCGATTATGGCCTGCACTCTATCAAGACCGAGTCCGATAGCGAGGCGGTTGCCAGAGGTAGGCGGGAGGAATTCAATTGTGACGGAATACCGGGATTCTTCAAGCGCCTGCCGCAACTGGCCTAACGCATAGGTGACCTTTGCCGATTCTTCATTCGCCACGCAGGTGACAAATAGATTCTGCCCTTGATTAATAGACATTTGGTTTTTTACCCTGGTTAGTGAAATTAAAATTGGAAAGGCTATGTTAAGTGCAACAGACTTACGAGCACCGGTGCGATAAGCGGTGTTACACAAGCGTTCATTCCCATAGCCATACCGGAAAATGCTCCTGTCACTTCATCAATTTGAAAGGCCCGGGCGGTACCAATTCCATGTGAGGCCAGTCCGATTGAGAATCCGCGTACTTCCGGTTCTTTTACCCCGATCAAATCAATGATGGATGGTCCGGCCACCGCTCCGAAGATGCCGGTGAGGATTACCATTACGGCGGTTAGCGAGGGTATACCTCCAATTTTTTCAGCAATACCCATCGCAACCGGTGACGTCACAGATTTTGGGACTAAAGAGAGCGTCGAAGGCGCTGATACTCCCAACAGTCTGGCAAACGCGATTACCGTGAGGACCGCTGCAACCGACCCGGTTAGTAACGCCCCCAAAAGGGGCATCAACAGTCGCTTGAGTGTTTTACGCTGTTCATAAAGTGGAATCGCCAGAGCAACCGTGGCCGGCCCTAGCAGGAAATGGACAAACTGGGCTCCGTCGAAGTAGGCCTGGTAGGGAGTTCCGGTAACCACCAGCAGGGCGGCAATCAAAATTATCGCGGTAAGCACAGGATTAAGCCAAGGTGGTTTGCCCGCCCTCTTATATAGCCAGTTAGTAAGCTGGAAGATTATAAGGGTGGCAGTTAGCCACAGCAAGGGGGTCTGAGCTAGATAGACCCAGATACTGGTAAGGCGCTCACCCATGGCTAACTCTCCGCTGGGCTGCCTTAGCTGCCAGCATCCTGATCAACCACCGCATGACGAAAGCAGTAATGATTAAAGTAAGGGTTAAGCTGAGAATCAAAGTAAGTAAGATTGCCGGCCACTCTTTTTGAATAAGAGCGAAATTAACCATAATCCCGACCCCGGCGGGGACATATAGCAGGCTGAGGTAGTCTAATAGCCCGTTAGCGGTATGGGTAAGCGACACAGGTGCTTTGCCCCGGATTATCAAAACTGCGAATAATAATACCAGGCCGATAACCGGACCTGGGACCGGCAACGCTAGAGTCCGGGCCATTACTTCTCCAATTAATTGGAAAACCAGTAAAATTGTCAGTGACTGTAACATAACATATGTACCCTATATTTATTGAGTATCTCCTATACTACCGTTGGATAATTTTTCAATAACTGTCAGGAGCGCCGAGTGGTCCAGTTCGCCGCCGCCATTCTGCACAAGGGCCGTGTATAACTGGTCGGCCAGGGCGGCAAAGGGTAACGTGGCACCATACTCGCGGGCAGTCTCCATAATGATCCGCAAATCTTTGCTGTGAAGTCTAGCTTTGAAGCCTGGCGTGAATTGGTGCTGGCTCATGGCCGGGCCACGCATGTCCATTACCCGGCTTTGGGCAAGCCCCCCTCCCAGCACTTTAAGAATAACCTCTGGCGCGACCCCGGCTTTAGCCCCCAGCACCAACGCCTCCGAGGCGGCGGCGTAGTGAAGGGCGACCGCGACCTGGTTACAGGCTTTCACGGTCTGACCGGCCCCGCTGCTCCCACAGTAAGTGATCGTTTTGCCCACCGCTTCAAATATTGGCATGGCCCGCTTGAAGTCGTCCTCGTTGCCACCTACCATTATTGACAACGTGCCTGCGATAGCCCCTTTATCTCCTCCGCTCACCGGCGCATCCAACATACCCACGCCCCGTTCACGGGCTGCTTCCGCTAACCGTTTTGCAGCGCCGGGCGAAATCGTGCTCATATCGATGATCAAGAGCCACCTATTAGCACCCGCCAACAGACCGTCCAGCCCTAACACTGCTTCCTCTACGTCCGGCCCGTCGGGCAGCATTGTAATAACCACTTCGCTGTTTTTGGCGATTTCCTGGGGAGATTCCGCTGCCGCCGCACCTTCCTCCACCAACTCGTCTACGGCTGGCCGGGAACGGTTATATACGGTGACGGAGTATCCTGCCTTCAGTAAATTGCGGGCCATAGGCTTGCCCATAATACCCAGGCCAATGAAGCCGATTCTTTCCAACATTATCTTTCACACCTCTCTACAAGCCAGCACCTTCAATTAACTCAGTATCCGGCCTGTTTGTCTACGAGATTATTCAAAGGCTGGCCGGAAATGTAGCGCTCAAGATTTTCTACAAAAATATCAAAACCACGCCTGGGGGTGAGCGGCGTAGTCGCGCCGTTATGCGGAGTAACAATCGTGTTCGGCGCCGTCCAGAACGGACTATCCGGCGGGAGCGGTTCTTCGCTGTGCGCATCTAACCCGGCCCCGGCGATCCAGCCTTCATTAAGGGCGCGCAGCAGGGCTGCATCGTCGGCGATACCGCCTCGCGAGAAGCAGATGTAATAGGCACTCCGCTTCATGCTACGGAATTCGGCTTCGCCCAGCATACCCACGGTCTGGGGAGTAAGCGGGGCTGTTACAACTACGAAATCGGACGCGGCCAAAAAGTCGTGCAGGCGTTCGTGAGGGTAAAGCTCGTCTACAAGGTCGGAAGTGGTTGCTATGGTGGTTCGGCGTATGCCAATTACCCGCATGTGAAAAGCTTTTGCTTTGGCAGCTAGGTCCAGCCCGGCATTCCCAAGCCCAATAATTCCACAGGTCAGCCCCGTAAGTTCGCCGTGGTTGAACCGGTCCCAGCGCTGTTCGGACTGGGCGCGGAGCCAGCGCAGCGCGTCCCGGTTCAGCATGAGCATGAGCATAATGGCATGCTCGGCCAGCGGGATGGCCCCGTTTCCCTTGCTACTGGTCAGCAAGACCGGGCTTGCTACAAACTCAGGGTAAAGCTGGGCGTCCGGTCCGGCAGCCCAACTATGGACCCAGCGCAAGCGCGTTGCACGGGCCAGGGCTTCAGGGCGGACGTTTCCCGCGATGATTTCCGCTTCCTCGATTTGGGCTTCCATCTCCGCCCGGTTGTCGAACACGCAGATTCTAGCCTCAGGGGCAGCCCTCCGCAGCTGTACCATCTGCTCCTCGTCCGGCTTTTGTCCCCAGATAAAAACGTTTCTCTGTGAAGTCGCCATGTTTAATCTATCTCCCTCCCTACCCGTGCCTTCTTTAGCGTAAAATGATCGAGTCAAAAAGTTCGAGCTGGCCCACCCGCACACAGGTATAGCCTTGCTCTCGCCAGAGTTCGACCGGGCGGCCCTGTTTCAGCGAACAGGCAGTCGTGACCGGTTGCGGTAAGGCAATTTTTACTACCAGGTCACGCATCGGAATAGGTGGGAAAATAGCGGTACCGCCGTGACCGCTGGCATTCGCCAGATTGAGCATATATGCGCCATCCTTGCGGGCCAGGAGGGCTATTTCAACACTCGGATGCGCGTTTGAAACCAGTTGCCGGTCGCCACCAGTCAGGCTATCCAGTACCGCCAGCAGCAGCGCGGTGTGGCCGGGTGAGCTAAACCGGTAGTAGAGCGCGTCCACTTGCCAGGGCAGGTAGGCGCTGGTCCCCCGGCCATACCGGTAGAAGATTACTCCCGGCCAATCCGTTTCTTCCGCATCGCTGAACACCTTTTCCGGCGGGCCGTAGGTCGTAGGTGGGATAAGGCTTAGCCACTTTTCCGCTTCCTCCTTTACCGGCAAGTAAAGGTAATTACCGTCAAGAAATATAAGGTCAGTTTCATTAAAGTGGCGGGCTTTATCCAGCGGAAAGTGACGGTTAAGGCCGGGGTCATGCTGGTCATGGATACGAAAATAGGCTGAACGCATATCAGAGCGGGTTAGCTCTACCCGGCTTGCGCCAAGACTTTTCAGGCTATTTTCGGGGCGGGGGCGGCCTGTTTCGGTATAGAAACCTGTCTCGCCCGTAGCCAGCACCTTGCCACCGGTTGCCACAAAAGAGTCAATTACCTCGCTCTGTCGGTCGCTTAAAAGAGCGGCTCCTGGCAAGATCAGCAGTTTATATTTTGCCAGGAATTCGTTGGCGTCTTCTTCGGTCAGCCGGTGCTCGTGGACACAATCGAACGGGATGTGGTTTTCGGTAAGCAGCCGGAACATGCCCCGGTAGGCCGTTTCGCTGCTTTTGCCGTACGGGAAGCTGCGATGCGGATAGAGCAGGCATACCTGGGCCAGCGAGGTCAGACCCTGGTACTCTTGCTCGTGTTTAGCCTGGAAAGAAAAGATTTCCTGGGCTGACTTAAGGCCGCTTCGATTGGGCTGGTCAAGCGTACCGAGCACGTAAAGGTCGAGGGGCGCGCTGTGAATTACATTCTGCGCCAGCCGCAGCGAGGTCAGATCGGCGGAGACCTCGGCGAAACGGTAGGGAATATCCAGGAAGTAAACGGCTGTATTCAGCGACCGCTTGTGGGGGTAGGTATGCTGGGCCCGCTTGACGTTATCGCTGGCCGAGTACTGCCAGAGCGGTAAGGGTCGGTCTACCGCCGTGTTAGCCTCACTCCGCACCAGGTCGGTGCCGTGGATGCTGTAAGTGCTGAAAGCAATACCGGGCTTGCGGGTGTGGATATAGTCGCCGACTTGTTGAGCAGCCTCGCGGCTCGTGATCTCCTTGAAGGATAGATAATCAAGATAATTGGGGTCGTTGGGGTTTTCCACGGTGGGTAACTCCCGCCCGAACATCTCGCGGAAGCGGCTGCGACAATTCACGCACTGGCAGATGCCGTGGTCGGTGCCGCTGTAGTCGCGCGGCTGATAGCCGAACATGTTAAAGAACAGGCCGTCCACGTCGTATCGTTCGATGATTTCATTTATAATCTCGAAGGAGTAGGCCCGATAGTAGCCGCCGTTTACGCAGGTAGAGTAAAGACCGTTATAGACCTGCGGCTTGCCATCCGCGCGCCGGAAGAACCATTCCGGGTGGTGATCAAATACATGCTTATGACATTTGCTCAGGTCGAGCCGGGCGATAAAGCGCAGGCCCAGCTTGCGGGCCTCGTCCCTGGCCTCGCCTACAAAGTCAATGTCGCTACTCAGAAGGGGTGAAGGCGTCTGAAAAGGCAGTTTTGATGGATAAAAAGAAACAATCCCGCCAACGCTGAAAAGAATCGCGTTTGCATCAAAGGCCGCCACCTCGCGGACGATCTCACGCGGGTTGCGCCGGATGTCGCTCTCCTGTAAATTTGTCTGGACCAGGCGCAAAGGCTGCTCGTGCCACCAGTTTCCCATGTCTACTAAAACCCTCCTTAGAAAAAATCCCACACACGAATGAATAAGGGCAGGGCGGATTAGCCACCGGCCGCCTGCGACACGCGCCGTTCTGCTCGCTTCAAAAAGGCTGGCACAATTTCGATCCCCCAGCCAGGCCGGTCTGAAACGGGTATGACCCCGTTAGTGACTTGCAGTACCGGCTCATAGATTTCATCGGCCCAGGTCTGGTTGTCCTCGATGCTCCACTCCTGGTCCTGGTAGCAGGCTGGCATGGCCTTCGCCAGGTGTAAGGTAAAGACCTGCAATAGCGACCGGTTGGCGCAATGCGGGGTACAGGGTATTCCGGCCATCTCGGCGAGTTGGGCGACTTTGCGGGCCCGGCTGAGACCGCCGATATAACCGATGTCGGGTTGCACTATGTCCACCGTGCCCAGCCGGATCATCCGGTTGAACTGCTCAAGGGAATGGTCCTGCTCTCCTCCGGCCACCGCTATATCAAGCGCCGCCGCCACCTGGGCCGTATTTTCAATTTCAGGGAAGGGGCAGGGTTCCTCGAAGTGGAAGTACCGGTACTTTTCCAGCAACCGGCCGACCGCAATTGCCCGTGGCACCGAGAATCCTCCGTTGGCATCTGCCCGGATGGTTAAATCCTCACCCAGCGCCTCTCGTATCAGGGGAATCATCTGTTCGGTTCGCCTGGGGGCAGCGTCTGTATCCTGGCCCATCACCTGGCCAATCCGCACCTTGACACCCCGGAATCCCTGGCTGCTCACGAGGTCGGCCAGACGCTGCGCCTCCTGCTCAGGCGTGATTTTCCGGCTCATGCTGGATGCGTACATTGGCACCTCCTGACGGGCCGCCCCGCCGAGGAGTTTATAGACAGGCTGGCCGGTGACTTTACCCAGGAGATCCCATAGGGCCGTGTCAACCCCGCACAGCGCCCGGCAGAGGAACGAGCCGTGAAACTTGTAGTGATGCGCCAGGCACTTTTCTACCAGGCGCTCAAGTTGCCAGGGGTCCTGGCCCAGGAAAAATGGGGCGACCATCTTGTGTAATACATCAACCGTTATATCTGCCATATACGGCGAGGTCTGCCCGGTACCTACCACGCCATCGTCCGTAATTATGCGGACCACCGCCACTTGCGGAGCAAGGTAAGTCTCGATTCGTTCAATTTTCATTGTGTAAAAGTCCTTAACGGAAGGCGAATGGCCTTTATTCCTATTTGACGGCCCCTTCCGCGATTCCCTGGGTGATGTTGCGCTGGGCGAAGAGATAGAGCACGATGATCGGCAGCACTGAGATCGCCGTCGCCGCCAGCAGGATGTTTGTCTGGGGTGTTTCCGCCGAAACGAACCGGGTCAGGCCCCGCTGCACCGGCATCAGGCTATCGTCGTTGAAAATAACCAGCGCTAGCAGGTATTCATTCCAGACATGCAGGGCCTCAATAACCGCTACCGCCGCCAGGCCGGGCCGTGCCAGCGGTAGCATGATCCGCCAGAAAACACCGAAGGACGAACTGCCGTCAAGAACCGCTGCTTCCTCCAACTCCTTCGGCTGGCGCACGAAGAAACTGCGCATAATCATAATCGAAAGAGGCAGCCCCTCGGCGATCAACACCAGGATATAGCCCTGGCGGGTGTTTGCCAGGTGCATATTAACCAGCACTTTGTAGACTGCGATGAACGAGGCGGGTGCCGGAATAATCATGATGGCGAGAATCAGGAACATTACCACTTTGCTGCCCGGAAATTCGATACGGGCAAGGGCATAACCGGCCATGCTCGCCACTATCAAGATGCCAATCACCGCAATCACCGTGTAGAACAAACTGTTGGGCAGAAACGTCTTGAAATTCCCATCGTTCCAGGCAGTGACGTAGTTGTTCCACTCGAAAGTGGTCGGGAAAAAGCTGCTCCCACTGTAAAGTTCCTGGGCTTTTTGGACTGAACCTAACAGCACCGAGACGATGGGAAAGAGCGCCACGAAAGCTACCAGCACCAGCAGAGCGTAGAAAGCAAAGCGCCTGGTAAAAATGCGAGCCTTGCTCGTTAGCTGGTTGCCCCTTGATGAGTGGAAATCAACGCGAAGAGCCCGGGGCGGTGCTGATATTTTGGGGGGTTGTTGCATTTTTTCTGTCCTCTCTTCCTGATCCCATCACGCATTGGAACGGCGCGAGATCCAGAGTTGAAATAGCGAGAGCGCCACCAGCCCTAACCCGAAGATGACCGACATCGCCGCGGCCGAACCGTAACGATGGAATTGAAAGGCTTCCTTGTAAATACGCAGGGTCGGTACCTCGGTGTGGTAGCCGGGGCCGCCGTTGGTCAGTACCAGGACAGTACCGAAGATCTTCAGCCCGCCCAGCAGGGTGAGAATACTGACAATCGTAGTGACGGGGGCCAGGTCCGGCCAGGTAATGTAGCGGAACCGGGCCCAGGGCGAGGCCCCGTCCAGTTCGGCCGCTTCGTAATATTCCTTCGGAATATCCTGCAAGCCGGCCAGGAAAAGGAGAAAGCCGAAGCCCCAGTGGTACCAGACAAAGACCGCTGCCACCGCCCAGACTGCGGTGTCAGGTTCGTTGAGCCAGTTGTGCTGCAAGGCGTCCAGACCGATTGCCCCCAGGAAACGGTTGAGAATACCGATCCGCGGGTCGAGCAGCCAGGAGAACATCATCCCAACCACTACGACGGAGAAGACCCCGGGCACGTAGTAGACGGTGCGGAAGAAAGCCGAAAAGCGTTTGGCCTTATTGACCGCCATCGCCATTCCAAGGGAGACGGCACCCCCAATAACCAGGCCGACCGCCCCGAAGATGACGGCGTTAAGCATCGAACTCCAGAAGATGTTATCCTGGAAAACCCGCAGGTAGTTATCAAGGCCGACGAAGGGGGTATCGGTGCTAACCCCGTCCCAACTCTGGAAGCTCAGTACAATCCCCTGTACGAACGGGATAAGGGTGAATACTCCGATGAGGACCAGGGCCGGGAGCAGAAAGAGGTAAGCTTCCAAACCCCGCCTCCTGTGACGGGGTTTGGAAGCAAAGGATCGCGGTTTTGCCTTGCCGGCGATTGGGGTGCTAGCCATCACTAACTCCTTTGAGCTGCTTCCAGGTCGTCGAGAACCTGGTCAACACTCTTCTCCTTGAGAACCAGGCTCTGAATGCCTTTTTGCATCGCTTCGTTCACCTGCGCCTTTAGAGGGTTGCTTATAACCTGGGTCTTATCGACAAGCGAGGAGAACCCGGTTACCTGCGGGGAAAGCTTCGACGTATCTAAGGCGTTGGGATTGGCCGGAAGCAAAGGAACCGTATCAAACATTTGCTTCTCTTGAGCCGGATCAGTCATCCATTTAATGAATTTCAGCGCCTCATCGGGGTGCTTACCTTTCGGGTTGATCGCCATGCCTCTACCAAAGCCGCCGACTGAGCGAGGTTCGAGTTTGCCGTTGCCGGCCTTTGGAAGCGGAAATGAAATAAAGGTGGTGAAGTCAGGGGCAGTCGTTTTTGCTACCGAAATGCTTACGGCGCTGTCGTAGTAAGTAGCAAGATCCTGCACGTTAAAGAATTCCTTCTCGCCGGTGGCGTTATCGCTTGAACCGGTAGGCAGGGCGTTATTGGCGATAGCCCCGGCGTCGCGCAGGTCAACGATAAGTTGCAGGGCATTTCGCCAGGCATCGGACTTCCAGGGTAGCTTACCGCCGAAGGTCTGGCTGATCTCGTCATCGGTTAAAAAGTTAGAGACATAATGCTGGATGAACAGAGCCGTATTCGAGGAAGCCAGCAAGAACGGGGCGCTCTTCGAATTATTAATCTTCTTCAACTGGTCAATGAATTCAGGCATGGTCGCCGGTGGCGTACTCAGGTCCAGTCCGGCTTTCTTAAAGATGGTCGGGTTACCCAGAACGGCATAGGTATTTATCTCCCAAGGGGCCCCGTAAATCCCCGGTTGGAGGCCCTGAGGGTTGCCCTCCTTCCAGGTTATCTGCTTGAGCACCGAGGAGGAGAAGTTTTTGCTCCAGCCTTTGTCCATTTCCGGTTGCAAATTCATGGCCCAACCGGCTTTGTAATACGGAGCCATATCGTTGTATTTAGCCAGGGCAGAGTACATATCGGGCATGTCACCGGATTGGGAGCTGGCCTGTAACTTCTGGAGGTAATCGGTGGGGCCGGCTGTGTTAATGGTGACTTCGACGCCGGTTTGAGCCAGATAGGTCTTGGCGAGGGCTTCCAGGGCCGCGGCCTGGCCGCGCGACTGGTTCAGTAAGACCAGTTTTATGCCATTCGGGGCTACATTAGCCGCAGCCGTAGTGGCCGAAGCCGCGGTTGTGGCAGCGGTAGTAGCAGCACCGGCGGCGGTAGTGGCAGCGCTGGCGGCCGTAGTAGCATTGGTAGCTGCGGTAGTCGCCACAGTGCCGGAAGTGGGCGTGTTATCGCCGCAGGCGGCGAGTATAGCGGCAGCCGTTAAAGCGCCGCCGGTCAAGGCGATAAATCTACGCCGGTTCAATCTTTTAGCTGTCTCCTCAGACATACTCTTCTCCTCCTTGAAAATTGGTATAGCAAACTTAGCTTGAACAGGTATTACCTTTCAAAACGTACCTGTCAACAGAGACGTTAATAACCAGAATTTAGTTTTTTTGACAAAAGGCGTTAGGTTTTATTTGTCTGTTAGGTTAAGTAGTTGTATAAATCCCAATATCGGCAAGAGTATTCGTGAAATCGTCGTACAGTACCGGCTTAAGCCAACTGCCGTCAACTTCCAACCCCCACCTGTTAAGGGTCACCTCGGACGAAGAACACACAATGATTGGAATTTGCCGGGCTATCGTATCTGAGCGCAATTCGCCCAGCACTTTAGCAATATCCAGGCCAGGCGTGTCAATATCCACAATAACCGCTTTCGGTTGCCACTGCATAGCCAGCGGTAAGATTTCGCTGTCTTTTGAAGTATTCAGCAGCTCTAACCCGCTTCTGACGGCATAACGCTGAATTAGATATTTAAATTGTGGTTCATCTTCTAATAATAGAAGGTAAGATAAGCGTTGTGTGTCCATAGACACATAGTGCCAGATAAAAACCTAACTGTCTTGGACAAATCTCAGTTTCACTTGCACAAAACTCAGTATAGTTAATTTAAGGAGTAATACAGGTAGTAAAAAAGAAGTTGATCTTGAGTGTAATAGGAAAAGGTGAAACATGGTTATCCGCAACCAAGCTGAACCGCACGAAATAGCAATTCTTAATGTAATCGGTGACTTCGCCGGTAGGCGCTTGGCGATTTTCCAACCTCACGTTGGAAAACTCGGCTGAAATAACCAATATCCGAGAAGCCTACTGCCAGAGCAACCTCCGTTACGGTCTGGTCAGGCTGCTCTAACAACTCACAGGCTTTTTTAATCCGGAACCGGTTGAGAAAGGTCAAAGGGCTAATGCCGGTTTCTTGTTGAAAACAGGTGGAGAGATAATTTTCATTTACCGAGAGATATTGGGCTAAAAGTTCACGAGTAATCGGTTGAGCAAAATTAGCGTGGATATAAGCAATGGCCCGGCGAACCAGTAGTTGCGGCGCAGAACCGGGGCGGTTGGTACGATCCAAAACTTTCCCTAGCTGGGTTATGGTTTCCTCAGCGCTGATTACACCCTTCTCAAGTACCATTACTACGCTTTGTTGATTTAGTCGCCCCATTTCCTCTTCAGTCAGGGCTCTGTCACTGAGTACAATAACAGGAATATCACGGGTCGCAGGGTTTCCTCTGAGTACTTCCAGGGTACCAAAGCCATCCAACTCCGGCATCATCAAATCAAGCAATATCAGGTCCGGCCGCCGGTTTTGCACAAATTTTACAGCCTGAAGCCCATTATGAGCGTAAGAAATATTGCAATTTGGGATAGTTGATTGAACCAGGCGGGTGTACATTTCAAGGATACTCAAGTCATCGTCAACCATCAAGATGGTTGGAAAGGCCGGTGTCGCGACTGGCGGGGCGCTCAATAGCTGCTTGAACTGGGCCAGATCGAGTGATGGGCCGCTGTGACCCAACTTTATGACTAAAGAGCTATCAACCGTACCAGGCCAGGAAAATGAAAAAGCAGGTATATTCTGGGTTGCGGGATAGTTTTGCAAGCCCCGGAAAACGTCCCACCCTGCTGTTGCACTTAATCTTTGATCGACAAGAATAGCCTCCGGTGGCGCAGCCGCCAGGCGAAGCTGCCATTGAGCCATTTCAGCGGGAGGATAAACTACCACTTCCAGGTCTTGCGAATGTAAGGCCACTTTTATTCCTTCGATGTTTTTGCTATTGGTTTCGTTTGTTACTACAACTACGAGAGGCCGGCCAGGTTGCGCCGATTCGGTGGCTTCTTGCTGCTCAAGCAGAGGTAAGGTGAACCAGAAGGTGGCGCCTTCACCTTCCACGCCAGAGGAACTTACATTTATGGTACCGCCGTGCAGCTCGACCAGGTGACGGCTGATCGCGAGACCCAGGCCAAACCCACCGTATCCGCGGCTGGCGGTTCTCTCAGATTGGCTAAATTCATCAAAAATACTATTTTGTTCCGCCGAGGATATGCCAATGCCAGTGTCCCTCACCCACACGGAAACTTGCTCACCGGTTATTTCAACAACCAACTTTATGCTACCGTTAGCCGTGAACTTAATAGCGTTACTGACTAAATTGAGGACAACCTGACGCAGACGGGTGCGGTCCCCGAGTACCATTGCCGGCTGATCAGGTATGGTAAGCTGCCAGCTAAGACCTTTATCACGGGCCAGTTGTCCTACCGTAACGAGGACCGGTTGAAGGGCTTCTACTAAATTTACGGGTTCGAGGGAAAGCCGCAGTTGACCGGCCTGGTTGGTGCTCAGGTCCAACACATCTCTGATTAAAAGTCCCAGGTGCTGGGCGCTGGCGTTGATCCTTTCAAGGTCCTGGCGGGGGGCCGGTTTTCCCTCGGAGTGTTCGCGCAAAATCAGTTCGCTCAGGCCAACGATCACGCTCAGCGGAGAACGTAACTCGTGGCTGACCATTGACAGGAATTTTGTCTTGAGTTGATCGGCTTCTTCGGCCAGCTTGCGGCCGTCAGCGGCTTCATTATAAAGTTTGCAATTTAAAAGGGCCGCTGAAACATTCCTGGTAATTGCGCCGCATAAATCTATATTACCCGTATCATAGGCAATAAAACCTATCTGCTTTTCTTGCAACATTAAAGGGGTTAGTAGCAGGGAATACGGTTCACCGGCGGGGTAAAGGTCGCCAGGAGGGAAGGACCGGGTAAGAAAGGGGCGGTATTTTAACCCTGCTGATGAGGGATCAAGGGCCAATAAGGTACTCTTACCTACTATGTCGTCATCTTCTTCGTCTTCTTGAAGAGGTTCAAACATGGCAATTTGAAAATCCTGGATACCGACATCAGGCAGGGAGGTTTCGAGAATTTTTAGTACCTGGGCCGGGTTTGAAGCTGCTAACAACTGGGCGGTCATTGTACCAAACCGGTCCGCGACCGCTTGAAGTTCCACCAGCGAGAGCGCTTCGTATTGCCGCTCATGTTCAATTATCACCTGGCGTGCTTTGTCAATCAGTTGGTAGCCAAATTCTATGGAGCCCGGATCATCAGGATTGATGGTCAAGGTGCTGTAGAACTGGGTAAGCACCGAAACTGCACTTTGAAGTAGATATGGTCCATCCCCAACTGTTTGCACATAATGTAATATATCTAACAGGGTAGTTAGAAAAGAAGCCTCACTACCATTCCCTGCGCTCATTAAAAAAGAATCTATAAGTAAAAGAAACCAGCGGGTAAGCTCTTGTTGGTTTAGCCGGTAAGATTTTGCCTGGGCCGCCCGGGTCATCAGGTTAGCCAGTTGTGATTTTGTCATAACCGGCTCAGTTATAGCTGCGGGTGCTAAGGGCGGAGAAACTATTTTTACTCCTTCGGATTGGTAAGGCTGGCAACCACAAGATCGCCTTATTACAAGTTGCGCCGGTATTTGCACTGTTTTAGGTACGGGCGGGTTCCCTTCAATGGTTTTAACCAACAAATCAACTGCTTCATACCCTTGCTCGAAAGTTTGAAGGTGAACTGTGGTGAAAGGAGGAATTTGCGCATCTGCCGCCACCGGATCATTAACACTGATAAAAGCTAAATCCTCGGGAACCCGATAGCCGGCCTCTTTCAAAACCTGCATTGCCCCAACTGCCGATTCAAAATTTCCGACTATCAAAGCAGTAAAGGACTGGGAATAATTCAGTAATTGGGCCATTGCCGCCCGGCCCCCGCTAACAGAATGCTCACCATATGCTATCAAGTTCGGATCAGCGACTGAACCAAAAGATTTCATAGCTGTTCGAAAACCTTCTAACCTGAGCAAACTATCGCCGATACCATTCTTAAAGCCGGCAATATAAGCGATACGGCGGTGCCCGTGTTGCCAGAGATGTTCAACCGCCTGAAAAAGCCCGCCCATACTGTCTAAAACAACCGAAGTACCCCGGTTATCCAACTGGGTAAAAACCATTGGGAAGCCGTTTAAGTTTAGTTCGTCTAAATATTGTGAAAAAAAATAGGGTCGTACCGAGGGCAGTACAATCAAGCCGTCGGTATTCCAGGAGCCGACAGGAACAAAGGAAGTCTGAGGTGAAAGAACCGGTCCCGCAGATATTCTTTGATCGGGGTGAAGCGGGCTATCCAACCCGCAACCAATTAATATATTGCAGTTATACTCTTTTGCCGAAGCGAGTATGCCCTGGAAAGTAGAGCGGAGAATATGGGAAAGAGTGTTACTCCGATATACCGGATAACCCACAAGCACACCGATAGTTCGAGGAAGGTGCATACTCTTCAACCCTATTACGTTACATTAACAGGTTTTCCAAAGTTGGATTGGCTTTTTGTAATTAGAACAAAATCTTTCAAAAATTTTGATGTTCCAATTAATTTCAAATCGTTTCTATAAAAGAAAAGCCTTATAAACCCATGTCATCATCAAAAATGCCCTCGCAAGTTAGAGGACCAGCTTTCCTGTTATTTTAACACAAGCCACTCTTGATAGAATGCTTATTACTGGTTACAGTCTGTCTGACTATACCCTGGAAGGGAAGCGTGGGACAAAAGGAAAAGCAAGGTGGATAAAATTTGTAAGGCTTACGGTTTTCAGAAAGCCGGTTAATATTTGTGGTTATTTAAGATCCCAAAAATTCTTTAAACCGGGTAAGTTCCTGCTCTAACTCATCCAGAGCTTGTTTTAATTGAGAACGCTCTTCTTCCTTGAAATTATTAAGGTCCTGCTCTACCAGTTTTAAAGCTTCTTTAGCCCGACTAAAGGGTACAATTCTGGCCTTAAAAGTACTCCTGGTATAAATTTTAGGCTGGCTTTCAGAAAAAACTTGAGCTTTCTCCATTAGGACATCTTTTGAAAACGGCAACTGTAGCTCTTTTGAGCTAAAAGTGTTCCCCGGGAACACATTGTGCATTTTTTCACCAGTAACTGTTTCCTTATTATCTTCTTCCTCCTTTTCAAAAGGCAACTGCAATTGTTCAAGGTCCACAGCCTCGGTATAGGCGTGGTTGATGGAAATCTGATTAGTGTTTACACGCTCAATCAGATCAGGGAAAGACGCGATTTTAAGGCGTTTGGCAATATAGGTGCGGGATTTATGTAAGAGACGGGAAAGGTCAGATTCACCGCCAAAGCCTGCCTGGATGCGGCTTTCGTTTAGTTGAGCCAGAAACTCTACCTCTTCCTTAAAGTTAAGGTTGCGCCTTTGGAGGTTTTCTGTTAGAGAAACAACCCTGGCCTTTTCATCACTAAAAATTTCGACAATAGCTGGTACCTGCTTTAAAGAGGTAATCTGGGCTGCCCAATAACGCCGCTCACCGGTAACAATTTCAAATTTACCTGGTTCCCTGGCAGGTCCTTGTTCAGCGTACATTCCGCTGGTGCTTCCTTTCGCTGCGCAGGAAATGGTTCTGGCGGTTTGGCTAATCATCAAAGGGTTCAATACCTCTGCAACCGCTTCCCAGCCTGCCAAACCGGGACCGAAGGAGTTGGTGAGCGCGGCATAGATATCTAAGTTGGAAGGTTTTGGAGGGTCGAAATATTGCCTAAAACCTTCACCAAACGGCCCAACAAGTTCCAGGTCTAGCTACCTAAAAGGTTTTGCGGTAAAGAGAAGCCAGGCGACTGTAAAACCATTTTCGGGGTCGGAATGAACTAAGCTAATCGTTCTTTAAACCAGGCCCAGACCGGCTTATGGAATGGATAAACTTGGGTTTTGATACTGTGGATTTGAGGGGGGTGCGTCCGTAATTGGTTTTTTGGTTCCAGTGAGGCGTAAGCCTCACCTCCTGTGGGAATGGAGGGTATTCGGTGCCTTACCTGTTCGGCGAAAGTCGGGCGGGGACACTAGCATGGCATTAAAGGGGAAAGTGCGAGGGCCATCACCCTCAATCGTTTCCTCAGAATAAGTCCGGCATGGTCAGAGCTATACTGCCCAAATCCTAGAACCCAGCGGGGTAACAAAGCACCGGGTGAGAACGATGGTGGCACTCACTCTCTTCTGAACGGAGGTCACTCCCCCTAGACTTTCGTACCCACTCAGAAGACGCAGCCTCAATAAAGGCCAAACGGTTCAAAACGGAGACCTAAACCGGATGGGTCTGACCTGAAAACTAAACGGAGATTACCTGTCTTTGAACGCCTTCATCTCAAATTCACTTCACTAACAAAGGGCTATAGTCGTAGAACTTGAATATCAGAGCAGGTAACGGAGCTGGGGTAGTAATCGGTAGAAGCTATGCGCTACCTTCAGAGCACGGGAGAGCCGTGTACAAGGTGAAGCCCAGCAGGTTTTTCTATTGTAAGTTAAAGCAGAGGAGCACAAAGTGCAACAGACCAAAGTTCTACTTACAATGCTTGGCAATATGGGTTGCAAACCAGAGGTTAAATTCGACAAACTTTTCCAAAAGCTCTTTAATCCAGAGCTCTGGTTTAGTGCTTATTTGAGTATTGCGGCAATTCCGGGCAACATGTCCAGAGGTGTTGATGGCAAAACCATCGACGGAGCAGGCATGAGATTGATCAAAAGTCTCATTTCTGAACTAAAAGCCTCCAGTTACAAGCCTCACCCGGCCCGGCGGGTCTACATACCTAAAGCCAATGGCAATGGGCAACGCCCGATTGGTGTTCCCTGTTTCCGGGATAAACTCCTGATGACCGTCCTTAAACTTATCCTGGAAGCCATCTACGAACCAACCTTTTCGAACGCTTCCCACGGTTTTCGGCCTGGAAGAAGTTGTCACACAGCAATTCATCAGATCAAAACCAAAGCAACCGGAGTGCGCTGGTGGGTAGAAGGAGACATCAAAGGGTTCTTCGACAACGTAGACCACGAAATCTTACTTAAAATACTCGGTAAGCGCATCACCGACCAGCGTTTCCTGCACCTCATTTCTCAACTCCTTCGAGCAGGCTATTACGACAATTGGCAATACCATAAAACCTTCTCGGGGACAGTGCAAGGCGGTAATCTCAGCCCGATTCTGAGTAACATTTACCTCAATGAACTGGACCAGACAGTTAGTGCCAGGATAAACCAGTACAACAAAGGTAAAGCGATGAAGATAAGTCCGGTTTACCATAACTTTGCAGAGAAAGTTTTCCTGGCCAAAAAGCGAGCCAGACTAACTGGTAAATGGGACATTTACAAAGCGCTACGTTCCCAACTCTTCAAACTACCCGCTCATCAAAACAATGACCCGGATTACCGCAGGCTGGTTTACTACCGCTATGCCGACGATACCTTGTTCGGGCTAATCGGCCCCAAGGCAGATGCGGTTGCCCTAAAGGGCTGGCTAGAAGGTTACCTGAAAACCGAGCTCAATTTGGAACTATCCAAAGAAAAAACGCTAATAACCCCGGTTAAGAAGCGAGTAAGGTTTTTAGGTTATGATGTGCAACAATGGAAAGGCCAACGTATTCTAAGGTACCGTACCAAAACCCGTAGAATAATAACCAAACGAACCGGCAACTACAGTTTAAGGTTGCTGTTACCACGGGATAAAACGGTAAAATTTGCCAAAGAATACGGAGATATTACCCACTGGAAGGGTAGACATCGTAGAAAACTATTCAACCTCAGCGAACTGGAAATCCTGATGTGCTACAACTCCGAGGTTAGAGGGTTCTTCAACTACTACGCTCTAGCCGATAACCTCAAAAATGTAGCAAACAAAGTCTTTAAGCTAACCAATACCAGTTTCTTTAGAACGCTTGCCTGCAAACGCAGAACTACGATGGGAAAAGTTATCCGAAGTCTAAAGAGAGGACCTGGTAGATATTCGGTACTTCTGAGGGATAAAGGCCACATAGTAAAAGAGTACGAACTCTTCGGCTCTACGCGCCAATTGAACAAAGGAATAATAAACTACCGTGACCCGGACAGCCTGCCTCAAACGCTCAAGTACCGGAACGTAAATGAACTGGGAAAACGCATTTTGGCTAACATCTGCGAATGGTGTGGCAATGCCCAGGGGCCAATGGAAGTTCACCATATCCGTAAACTTAAAGATTTGAAGGATACAACCAAGAAAATCTGGGAGAAACGAATGATAGAACGCCAGCGCAAAACAATGGTGCTCTGTAAGAAGTGTCACCAGGAATTACATCAAGGTAAGCTGAGACCACAACCCATAGTTAAGGGAGAACTGGAAAGCTGACTACAGTGAAAGTTGTACGGTCAGTTTGGAGGGGGGTAGACAGAAACGGGTCAGTGAAAGCTGTTACCGCGCTGGCTGCCTACCCTACGATAGCAAAAATAGGAGTTTGAGCTAAGCATGGGTAATCCCTTCTTCCCTCAAAGCTGGTTCAATGGCTGCCTTTAATTTATCTGCTGACAGCTTTAGCAGATAAATCTATAAATATTATGACCTTGTTTACGACTATTAACTCGGATTGTCAGGATTACCCACTAGGATACAGGTAGGAAGATTCTGTTTACGAAGGGGTAAAGGAGGCATACGAATGGATCTGAGGAAATATTCAATAAAAGGAGTGGTAGCCTGCTTGTTGTTGGCCTTAGTTCCATTGTCCACCGCCCCGGCCGGAGCGACTTCAACTGTGGCTCCTCCCTTTACCAATTACTACGACACCCATCAGGGTATTCGATTGCTTGGCAACCCGTTGACAAACCTGGTTACTGTAAACGGCTATCCAGCCCAGTATTTTGAGAAAGGCCGCATCGAAAACCATCAGACCGATTTAACCAGCCCGGACTGGAAATTTATGTATGGGCGGTTAACAGCAGAACTGATCGAAAGAAATGCCCAGGGTTCTGTAAATAACACCAGTATGACTTATGCTGACCTGAAAGTAGCAATGCAGCCCCAAAACAGGCAGAATCCGCCCCAAAATTATACCGGGGGTGTTGTCGCCCAGGGCGAAGGCGTTTTTGTACCCTTTGACTCATATTTGCGAGCGGCTCCAGGTTACCTTGTTCCCCGGTACTTCTGGAACTATATCAACCGCCAGGATCTGTTCCCGGGCGGCTGGCTGCATGATGTAGGTCTGCCAATGACCCAGGCTTACCCGGTGCGGACAACCAAAAACGGGGTGGAACGCACTATAGTCACCCAGGCTTTTGAAAGATCGGTCCTGACTTATGACCTTCTCAATCCGCTGGAGTGGCAAATTGAGCGTGGTAACATTGGTAGTGATATGGTAAAGATCCTAAATCTTAGTGAAATTAGCACTGGCAGTATAGAAATCCCGGCCGCCAATGCACTGGTAACTGTCCCGGTACACATTCTGGCCCGGGTTGGAGAACCGGGCGAGCAGGTTACAGCCCGTCTCACCTGGCAGGACGGTACTCGTCTTAACTTTCCCATTACGGTTTTACGCGGTGAAGACGGTAAGGGTCTGGTAATTGGCAATATGGGGTGGGGCGCTCATCCCCAGCCCCCGACACCACCAACTCAACCGGCCAGCCTTGAAATCTATAACCATAATAATGTCTTACTTGCCCAGCAGCCGGTTGTCGTGCTAAACCAGAATGAACCGTCCGCCCAATCAATCAATCTATACTGGGTGGTACAACGGGACGCTGTAACTGTAACCCCCCTGGCGACTACTATCCTTCGAACCGAGGCCGTCGCTACCGCTGCATTGAATGAACTCTTATGGGGACCCCTTACAACTACTAATTTTGGTTATTACACAGCCTTACCGACCCCCCAGGAGGTGTTGGCGTATCCGGGACGGCAGTCGGATTGGGGTCCACGGGTAACGCTTAATAGCCTGGAAATTGTGAATGGGGTGGCAACAGCCGATTTCTCAAAGGAGATGAAAGCCTATGGAGGTGGCTCGACCAGGGTTTATTTAATAACGAGACAGATAACCCTGACCCTCCAGCAGTTTCCTGGCATAAAGCAGGTTCAAATCTCTATTGAAGGCGACCTCAACGCGCTCCAACCCTGACCTGACCCCTTTCCCCAACGATGGCTGGGACCGATAAAACCTTTAGCCGCCGAAAAGGAGTTAGTCCAGTTAATTTTTTAGTTCGTCTTCACCCTAATAGTCATCTATCAGCTTTATTATAGTATTAGTAGCTGGAGGTGGTCATTTATGAAAGCGGTTGTATACACGGAATACGGATCCCCTGATGTTCTTAAATTAAAAGAGGTAGAAAAACCTACTCCCAGGGACAATGAAATCCTGATAAGAGTATATGCGACCACGGTAAATTTCGGGGATGTTATAGCTCGTAATTTCAACAAAGTCACTCTTCGCAAGTTCTGGATGCCCATGCCCCTCTGGCTCCCTACGCGAATAATATTTGGTTTCAGAAAACCAAGAAAAACAATACTGGGGAATGGATTTGCCGGAGTAATTGAAGCAATTGGCAAAGATGTAAAATTATTTAGAAAAGGGGATTCTGTTTTTGGTTATCGAGACTCGAGCTTTGGGGCTTATGCTGAGTACCTATGTATGGCTGAAACTGGACTGGTAGCAATAAAACCCGCCAATATGACCTATGAAGAAGCTGCCTGCGTTCCTTACGGGGCATTAATGGCGCTGCGTCTCCTCAGGAAAGTAAAAATTCAGCCCGGTCAAAAAGCGCTTATCAACGGTGCTTCAGGAGGAATAGGTTCATTCGCTGTCCAGCTTGCCAACTATTTTGAGGCAGAAGTTACCGGAGTATGCGGTACCCCAAGAGTAGAACTGGTGAAATCACTAGGAGCTAATAAGGTAATTGATTATACCAAAGAGGATTTTACCAAAAACGGTGAAACCTACGACCTTATTTTTGACATTTTAGGCAAGAGTTCGTTTTCAGATTGTAAAAGTTCGCTAAAGCAAAACGGACGTTACCTTTTAGCCAGCTTCAAGCAGCGGCCACTTTTTCAAATGCTTGTGACTTCGATAATCGGGAGCAAGAAAGTAATATGTGCGCTGGCAATCCCAAAACCAGAGGACTTAATTTTCCTTAAAGAGCTGATTGAGGAGGGGAAGATAAAATCGGTCATAGACCGCTGCTATCCGTTAGAACAAACTGCCGAGGCTCACAGGTATTTTGAAACAGGTCAAAAAAAGGGAAATGTAGCCATCAGGGTGGTAGCTAACAACGTTAAAGCCTGACAAAGTATCGTAACGGTACACAACAATCAAAATAATCAGGAGGGAGAAGGGAGCAGAAGAAAATGAATACAAACCGAAAGATCGCCATAACGGTAGGAGTGTTATACATAATTGGGACGCTGGCAGGCGTAGCGAGTTGGATTGTTACGGGATCAATCCTGGAAGGTCAGGATTATCTTAATAAAGTGGCTGCCAATGAAACCCAGTTTATTGTAGGAGCCATTTTAGTATTATTAATGGGCCTTTCCCTTGCTTTGGTTCCAGTTGTGCTGTTTCCGATCCTAAAAAAACTAAATGAAGTTGTGGCAATCGGGTATGTGGTTTTCAGGGGGGCGCTGGAGACCTTTGCCACTATTGCATCGGTAATCGCTTGGTTACTTTTAATAATTTTGAGTAAGGAATATGTAAAAGCAGGGGCGCCGGATATCGCCTATTTTAAGACGTCCGGCACTGTAATATTGGAAGGAACCGATTCTATTAGTGCTATTTTAGCAATCGTTTTCAGCCTGGGCGCTTTGATGCTTTATTATGTGCTCTATCAATCAAAACTTATCCCTCGCTGGATATCAATTTGGGGTTTCCTGGCGGCCGTATTGTATTTAGGTGCAGGCATATACAATTTGTTTGGCCCTGAACTAACTATAGGAATGCTTCCTATGCTTCCGCAAGAAATGGTCATGGCGGTATGGTTGATAGTTAAAGGATTCAATCCATCAGCAATTGCTTCCGAGCCTGCCATATCTAATCCAAAGGAAGTTCAAATGAGTGCATTCAGATGAGGAATTTACCTTACAACCCTCGCTCCGCCCGTAGACCCTGCTGGCGGATGTTCTTCAAACATTATTGGTTTCTTTAGAAGGTAGTAAGAAAGAAGGAAAGGTTATCGGCTGCAGGGTTTAAAACCAGAAAGCAAAAAGGCAAAAGATCCGGTCTTCCTCAAAGAACTTACTGGGGCAGGAAAGTTTAAAGTGGTGAGTAAATAGTTGCTATCCGTTGGAACAGACCTTCGCATCTTGCAGTCTCGCAGGAAGGTCGAACCAGGGCACCAGGAAGGGAATGGAATCGTCCCTAGCGGACATACTGACAGAAGCTGAGAGGAGCGATACCTAAATGAAGCTATAGTAGCCGCCTCAGCATAAGCCGTATTGAAACCAACTAATTTCGTTCAGAAAGGGGTAAAGCGGTGGATCCAAACACATATTCCAGCCAGAAGATAGATAGAAGAGTGATCCTTTCAACCTTGTGGATCTTCGCGATGTTCAACTACCTTTACGCAGATGTTTTTACCTTGTTCTTCAACCCAACCCTGCAGAAGGAAGCAACGAGGCAACTGGAAGCGGGGTACGTAGGAGACGTGCAAATTACTCAAGGATTCATCCTTGTGTTCGCGGTATTGATGGAAACCGCGATAGCTATGGTGCTGCTGTCCCGGATTTTGAACTACACAGCCAATCGCTGGGCAAACATCATTGCGGGCGTATTTCATACTGCGTTTGTGGGCTGGTCACTTATAGGCGACACCTGGCCAAACCTCTTCTATGCCTTCTTCACAATCATCGAAGTCGCCTGTACCCTGTTCATAGTCTGGTACGCATGGAGATGGCCTAATCCAAAGCCAAAGCTAAACAGGGTGACCAACATGAAAGTGATTACACCCACACAATTCGAGGCACCGGAAGACCTTCAGCTCACTGATATAGAGAAACCTGCTAAGACCAGGATTTAACTGTGCGGATCGCCCAGTTCGTTTAATAATCAGAACTATTCTTGACAATAATCAAATACAGTAATTTCCGCCAAATGAGCGGCCCAGTTTATCTGGCCGTGAATGCAGCGGTCAAGAGGTGGCTGAGGCCACCTCTTGCTTTTGTTCTTCTTCTTTACTTTTATTTGTCTTGAGTTGCTGCAAATCAGCCCAATAATTTTGGAGTTTTATTCGTTCTTTGCCTGGGTCAAACATTGCTTCGGCTTCTTCATGAATTGGAGTTTTTAATTCTAGTTCTTTCCATCTTTCCCAGGGCGTTAGATTCTTTAGAGAGCCATGGACCCGGTAATGATTGTAATAATCCTGCCATTCCACCAGCTTTTCTTGCAATTTCGGATCTTTCAAATCTACTCTTGCCCAGAATTCTTCCAGATCAGTCTTTTGGGACCGTTCGACTTTCCCATTTAAATGGGGAGAGGCCGGCTTATTCGGTCGAAATTTTATGCCGTATTCCATTAACTTTTCCTGGAACTTATATCCGAAAAATCCTGACCTCGATCTGTCTGGATTCGCTGAAAGGGAAAAGGCAGCTCCTCGATCATGTACTCAAGGAATTCGAGCGTATTTTCCACGCTACGCTGTTTATAAATGGCTAGGGCTCGTAACCGAGTTCAGTCGTCAACTGCAGTATATTGGTAGATGCCAGGGGCAATCTTACAGGTATCCATCTGAATTCTTTCGCCTGGAATAGCCCGCTCGTACCGCTTAAAGCTCTTTCTAATTCGCCTGGTAGTAACAAGAGGTTTGACGTTATTTTTGGTTAAAACCTTATGAATAGTCTCACGAGAAAGGGAGCAATCATACTCCCTTTTCAGCTCGTTCTGAATCCGCCTAGTGCCTAATCTTCGCTTTCTCAATTCCAGGATCCATTGCTCGTGCTGGGCAGTTACTTTCCTTTTAGGAAAGACACCCGGCCGGTGACTCAGGCTTTTGAGACCTTCTTCCCCGAACTTTCGATACCGCCGGAGCCATTTTTCCAGGGTTGGTCTGGAAACGCCGCATCTGCGGCAAACAAGTTCAGCATCATGGGTCTCTTCATATAGTTTAACCCATCGTAATCGGGTTTTCACTTCTGATTGCATTTAATCATTATACAACACGATTACTAAACGAACTATACGATCCCCACATATAATCAACCCACCCTAATTACCGTCGTGGAAGTGGCTTTCCCGGCTGCCGTCGTCCTGAGAGTTTCAAGGTCATAAATGATGTCACCCTGTTTAGCGCACGTCCCCGCGTGAATGTGGACTTTGTGTTGACCGGGATCCAACCCCCTGTACGTCCAGCACTACCCTTACGGTGCCGCCCGGCACTTCGGTCAGGGTCGCCGTCCCGCTCACTATGGTTCCGTTCTGAGCGGTCAGGGTTACGGTAGAAGTGCGGGAAGTCTGCTGCGCCGCAACCGTATTCAGGGCCGGATGGTAGTGTCACCTAAATTTCGCCCAAAACAACGGCAACATGTTCGACAGCCAGAAGCTTAGCTAAACCTGCCTTGACTAGTTTTGCATATGTGTCACTGCGATTGAGGATCACCACCCGAACCTTCCCTTTGCTGTCACTGAGCACAACTCCACTGATGGTTAATAAATCCCGCCCCATTCGCTTTATGCCATCCTGACTTAACTAGGGTTGACCATTACTTAACCAATCCCGTGCCCAAATTAATACATTTTGAGCCAACGTCCCCAGCTGTACCACCATGGCCTGGCCCCAAAAACTCTTTTTATTGCGGCTATTTAAGCCTAAACCTGTTTTATCTTCTTTGAACTCAGTTTCGATCCCTCCACCCCGCTGGTCATAAAAGTGGACGTAAGCCAGGGCGCTGGCCTTCTGGTTTGATGGCTCACTTCCGGTTTCACCGGCTAATTTCTGCACATCTTCGCCAGGTAAAGTTGAGATTATGACGGCCTCACCCCATTGCCCATTGGCTTTCTTAAAGCGCAACGCAATGCGTCTTACCGGTCTCACATAATCTCCACTTTCCAAAGTAACCCAGCCTACTTCCCGGTCACCATGCAGTGGGTCTCGGAACCACTCCTTAACACTCTTGGTTAAATTACGGGTGCGTTGGGCCGAATAGTCTTTGCAATGCACCTGATAACCCCGTGCCAAAAGGCTATTTACATCGTTCAGACTACCTCCTCCAGCATCGATACGCCAGATGGTGCGCTGACGCTGTTGTTCCTCTAAACCTAGAACCTGTGCGGTAGCAGCGACCAGATCTCCTAAAGAATTATTAAGTTGAGCCTTGCCGGTATAGAGCCGATCAACTACAATTTCCTTATGAGTGGTAGCTAATACTCGGCCAATCTGGCGACCCCGCCGGTTACGCCTTTGATTAGCAAAGTAACCTTTAGTGGCAAGAGCGGCCTTTTTGCCATAAGGTGCTCCGGTCATATCCACATCAAGTAGTTGCCACTCTTTTTGATAATCGTGTTTGTAAACGTGAGAATAAGTGCGGAAAATGTCCTGGATGGCCTGGTGCATTTGCACTAGATTTATCTCGCTACAAGCATCTAAAGTGGTCTGTACTACCGATTGTTCAGCCCCAACTACTCTAATAAAAGTTTGTTGGAGAGCAAAATCCGCCCGAACCAGTTTGTTAAGTTCAACCATTTTCTTGCGGCCAGCTAAGATATTGAGGAAGGCTGCATACAGTTTCTAATCAGGTCTATAATGGACGGTTTTCTGCTTAATTTTGACCTGGTTACGAATTGGCGCGAAAAGGTCAAGTTTAGCCAGTTTGATGCCTAAAGCGGCTAAAGCCGCCCGAGGAGTGAAAAGGTCGTTCTCGGTTTGGGCTAAAGATTGTGAAAGGTCAGGATTAGTCATAAAATTAGCCCTCCTGATTAGAAAGTAAAGTTGTAACTAATACCAAGAGGGTACTGCTTAGTTTTAAAATTTTGGTGAGTCTATTATTTATTGATAAGGTTTGGCAGTTTTATCCCTTTTTCGGGCAGGTTGTCACTTATTTGAGCCAAATTTAGGTGTCAGAACCGACCTGTGACTGGTCCACGTTTTTCTTCCATCCAGCGCGCCGACGAAGCCGAGTCGTTACTCACCTCCGGGCGGGGCTTTTCAGGGAGAGGCGGATTAGGCCCCAGCGAACTCGAAATTCCGCCCGAATTGTACGAAACCGGAGCCGAACGCGTTTTTGCAATCTGCTTGAAACCTTGCAGCATTTCGGCGGCGGTCTGGTAGCGGTTGTCCGGATTTTTTGCCAGCACCTTGTACAGGAACGGCTCGTACTCCGATGGAACCTGCGGGTCCGGCAGCGGAATCGGGTCTTCCAGGTGCCGTTTGCCGATTTCAAAAGGGAGCCGCCCTTTGTACAGCTTGCGTCCGGTCAGCAAAAAGAACAGAATCAGACCCATCGAGTAAATATCGGTGCGGTGGTCGGCTTGACCCAAAAACTGTTCGGGAGCCATATACGAAGGCGACCCCAGGATAATTCCTGCCTGGGTCATGTTCGTATTGTTGTCCATCGTCTTGGCGATACCGAAGTCGGCGATAAAGGCCCGGCCTTCCTCGTTCAGCAAGATGTTGGCTGGTTTCAGGTCGCGGTGTATCAGCCCGTGACTGTGGGCGTGCCCGATGCCGCCCGTGATATTCTGAAAAATCTCCGCAATTTCTTCTTTGGTGGGCGGATTGCGGCGGACCCGGCTCCGCAAATTTCCCCCGCTGGCGTAAGGCATCACCAACTACAGGTAGCCGCTCGACTCACCGTAGTCAAAGACCGGCAAAATACCGGGATGGTCGAGCCTCGCTACCGAATGAGCCTAGCGCTTGAAGCGGTCAATAAAATCGGCGTCATCCCCGTTGACCAGTTCGGAAGAAATAACTTTGACGGCTACTTCGCGGTCCAACGCCAACTGGTCGGCTAGCCACACTTCCGCGACCCCGCCCTTACCAATCATGCTTTTTAACTTGTAGCCCCCGAACTGGACAATTTCCAGAAACATAACCGTTTAGTCCCTGACTATTTCTTGGTTGTCGGAGTTGGCCCCATCAATTTTAGCGCGTTGGTTACTTGCAAGAGCTTTTTTTTAGCGTCGTCTTTGTTATCAACGTCCACCGCCAGCGCCAGGCTGTAGAAATTGCGGGCCTGGTTTAGCGCGTCCACGTTGCCCGGATTAAAGACCTTATCGCCAAGTTTCAAATACGAGTTGTAAAGAATGTCCCCCGTATTGCGATAATGCACACCGTCCACCTGCGTCGCCGAAGAGTCATACAGCGGCTTAATCGTGTTCACAGCCTGCTGATACTGCTCCGAGTTGAATTGCAATAGTCCGGTCGCAAATGTATCGGCCTGTTGAAGTTCGGCGGCTAACCCGGCAAAACTCGCGTCGAGTGCGTTAGCCTTGCGGAAATTCGTCAGGGCCAGATTAGCCGACTCCTGGCTGTTGCTCTTATCCGCGACAGCCTGTTCGCCCAGCTTTACATAAGCATTAACCAGCAACGGTTTGGCCTTGCTGAAGTTCGGGTCGCTCGGCGAAAGCAGTTCGAGCGTGCTAACTACGTCCTGCCAGTTTTGCTTATTGGTGGCGTCCTGGGCCAATGTCAGAAGTTTGGCCGAATCGTTGGCTGGGCTGGTTGTAACCGCCGCTGTGGTGGCCGCCTTTTCGGTCGTCACCGGGGCGGTTGTTACCGCCGCTGTCGTTACGGCGGCAGTTGTCGCGCTGCTCGTCGTTACGGCGGCAGTCGTAATCGCTGCGGTCGCGGTTGCTGCCGGGACCGGCGGAGTTTTAGGCTGAAGCAGCAAAATCACCACTACTACAATCGCGATTACCACCAGCGCCCCGACTCCACCCAGAATAAAGTAGAGATTACGGTTTCCGCCTGAACTCGGAGCCTTAAAATTCTTTTCCTGGTGCCAGGCCGCTTCAACGGCACTCGACTGGGCAGCAAAAGGGACTGGTCCCCCTTGCTTCTCGCGCATCCACTGGTTCGGGTCGGCGGCTGGACCTACCTGCCCGGACGGGCGATACTGGTTCGCCTGCCCGTTCTGGCCTGGGACTGGCTCGCCCCTTTTCTCGGCCATCCATTGAGCTCCACTCGGCTGCCCGCTCTGCTGTCTGTATTGCTGCCCGCCTGTGAACTGCTGCCCGTTCTGGCCGGGGGTTGGACCACCCCGTTTCTCGGCCATCCATTGTTCTTGCCCGTTCGGTTGCCCACCTTGTCTGCCTGGTTGACCGCCGTTAGGGTTTTGTTGGCCTGGGACTGGTCCCCGTTTTTCAGCCATCCACTGCTTTTGCCCGTTCGGTTGACCTTGCTGACCGTACTGGTTGCCGCCGTGCCCCGCCCCCTGGCCTGGGACTTGTCCCCGGTTCTCATCCGTCCAATCGAATAGCTCGGTTTTTATTTCGACCGGCTGGTCGTATTGCTGGTTATTCGGCTGGCCGCCCGTATACTGCTGCCCCTGTTGGCCTGGGACTTGCCTGCGCTTTTCCGCCATCCAATCAAATAGCTCGGTTTTTATTTCGACCGGCTGGTTATTCGGCTGGCCGCCCGTGTTTTGCTGTCCGTAATAGTTCTGTTGACCGCCGGTGTTCTGCTGGCCTGGGACTGGTCCCCGTTTTTCGGCCATCCACTGGTCTTGATTACCAGAGTTATTTTGAGGTTGGCCGTACTGCTGCCCGCCCTGTTGGCCTGAACCGCGGTTCTCATCCGTCCAATCGAATAGCTCGGTTTTTATTTCGACCGGCTGGTCGAATAGCTCGGTTTTTATTTCGATTGGCTGGTCGTATTGCTGGTTGTTCGGCTGGCCGCCCGTATACTGCTGCCCCTGTTGGCCTGGGACTTGCCCGCGGTTCTCATCCATCCAATCAAATAGCTCGGTTTTTATTTCGACCGGTTGGTCGTATTGCTGGTTGTTCGGCTGGCCGCCCGTGTATTGTTGACCGCCGGTGTTCTGTTGGCCTGGGACTTGCCTGCGCTTTTCCGCCATCCAAAAAGCGTCGATAACAGTTTGATCCCCTTGGTCTGAGGTCGGCGGTTGATATTCTTTTTCCCTTTTCCACCTGTCCTCAGGTCTTTCGTTACTCATTCTTACCTCTGTTTGGAGATGTCCGCTTCACCTATTGGCAAAGCTCCGAAATAATTAAGGGGCCGGAACCGTCGGGACTGGTTTTCCAGCCTGCCGAAGTTGGCTTTTTATACTGGTAGCGCGGGCGTGGGCGTACCGCGTATCGGCAACATTCTTCAACTGGGCCGCCCTGGCATAACTCTGGTACGCTTCCGGCAACAAATTTTCCGCGAATTATCCGTCCCTGATTTTGGTCAGCGCATCGTAGTACAGGGTCGAAGCTTCCCTGAAATTCTGGTCCTTGTTATAAATTTGGCTGAACAGCGGCACCACTGCGTCATAGTTCTTCTGGTTGTAATCCTGGTACGCCAGAATATATAGGTTTCCCAGTTCAATCCGGCTCTGCACCGCCGATTCTTCCTGCTGGTTGCGGTCCTTCGCGTCCAATGTTTTAGCCGTGTCCAACTCCTTCTGGTAAGCCTCGATACTCAGTTGGAAGTCGGCAATCTTCGCGGCTTTGTTTAGCTGATCGCCTCGGTCCAGATAAGCCCTGAAAAGCAGCGCCGGGACATCCGGGTGTTTATTGTTCCCCGTCTGCGTCTGCAAAGTCCGCAACTGTTCAAGGGTCGCCGCCGCTTCCTTGAACTGGCTTTCTTCAGTTCAGTCTGAGCCTGGTTGTACAGGCTGTCCACGCCCGTCCCGCCATTCCCGGCAGGAGTGGTCGCGCCAGGTGTCGTGCTACTTATAGTCGTGCTGATGCCAGCACTGGTGCTTGCCATAGGTGTCAGGTTATTAAACGGAAAAAGGACACTTATTGGCGTGGTATTCGCCGGAGGTGGGGCCGATTTGTTCACCAGCAGCACCCAGTTTGTCGAATATCCGGTCAGACGACTCGTCTTGTCCTCTTGCAGCAAAAACACCAGTGCCACTCTCGACGCAATCAGACTGACAAACCGCACATCCAGACCCAAAGCCGGTTGCGAGATCGTCTTGCCGTAATCAAGCGTAACATTGTCCGGCGGTAAGCAGATACATTTTATTTACTGCCTTATATTTGCATGTGGTCCAGCTCCTGGCCGGGCCACACTCTTTTACCACTTTCCAACCATGCCTCATACGGGAAGAACCAGGCGGCAGTGACGACTACCGTGGCGGCGGTAGTATCGTTGGAGAAAGTCCGGTCCCCCGGATAATAAAGACACAACTTACCGTTCGGGTAGTGGTGCTTAAGCTGATCAGTCAGGTCCGTCGAGTTCACCCCTGGCGTCACCGGAAAGACCGACGGGGCCATATTCGGAAAATGCTCCGGGTACTCCACCAGGATTTCGTATTTATTCCCTCGGTTGGATTCGGGTGTGCCCAGCCAGCAAAAAGCATCTTCTCTTTTCAAAAGCTGGAATTGAGGAAATTTGAGCGCCATCGCTTTCCGCTCAATCAATAAACGCTGCGGATCGTATTCGTACCAGGCCATAACTTGGGACCTATTCTCGGTGGATTAAAACTTGAAACCTTAGACAAATTTACAGGTTGGTTTGCTTCTTGACTAACTTTGGGCCAGACGCACACCCGTACTGACCCCAGGCGGTTGAGCTCCACCGTCATTTCGAGACTAAAACCAGCGGCTGGGTTTAACTTTCATGTACCCCGTTTTGTTGCTTTCTCCTTCTCCGTACAGGGTTTCTTCTTCAGGGGTGGTCAACCGCCCTTGAGAGTCGACAAAAACCGGCTGGGCTGTCTGGAGTTGCTTCTTTAAATCTTCGAGGCTTTTCCTGGCATTTTTGGCTGCTTCGTTACTCATCTGATTTGCACTTCTTCCTTCCTATCTACGGTATTGGGAGGCGGTTCAAGGTTATTTCATTTGAGCCTGCCAAATACCGTACATAAGTGAATGCATTTCTTATGGACTATTATCTAGTGTGGACCGAAAAAAAACATTGACCTTTGTCACACTTTTGTCTTTTTATCGCTAAATTTGGGCTGCCGGCTTCCGGCGATGATACCGGAGAACCCATTTTCATTAATTAGAGGCAAACTTATAAGGTTAATAATAAAGTTTATTCCCCTTTTTGGCAAGCCTTTCCCATTATTATATACTTTCCATAAGTGTAGTTCATCAGCCGCCACGTTAAACTTATATTAGACAAATTTTCTTGCCACTTCAAAAAGTTAATCCCCGGCCCGCATACCTTCAACCCTATCATAGAGGTCCAAACAGGTCTTTACATCAAAGTTTTTATTGATTTAAGACCCCCTTCAAATTTTATTCCACACCCTAATTTTACAAAACTGGGAGGTTGATAGAGGTACCACGCCTACCCCCTTTTGCCCATTTAAATTCTACGACTAATAGCTTTCTAAAAAAATCCAGTTGGGACTTTCGCTCCTGTTTTGTCACACCCTTGTGTTGCGACCGCCGTGGAGGGATCTGGCCCCTTTAGGGGTTCCCGTAGGTGCGCAGCCCAGGTTAAGTCGGCCACAATTCGAGTGTAGTGGCTATGGACCTTAGTGGAAATGACCTGACATTTTGGACAAATTGCCGAATGGAGTGTTGAAGGAAGAAACAGCAACAATCGCTTGTCTCCGGCATAAGATTTTTCGAGAAGTAAGCCCGGAACATCTGGCAAGAAAAGTTCAAGCAATTAAGAAATTCTCCTCTGGTAAAAGGTAAAACGTGGTTTGTCTACCTTTTATTTACGAAAGGGTTTTTTAAAGTTTTCACTAAAAGCATGGAAGAACCCGAAATTTCACCAATTTTTCAGCTACCCCATCTAGTCAAAAGGGAGTGCTGAGTACCGCACCCGGTCCACCATCAGGAATTATAGGGGGCTTGCCATGGTTAGAATGATTTTATGGGAAAATGATAACGAGGTGAAGTATAGTTAAATATCACTCCAGCAGAACGAAAAAGGACCACCTTAAAAGATGGTCCTTTCAGTTTTCCCAACTATTTTATTCGATTGGGAAAGGGTAGCGCGGAAGTGACGGGCGAAGGTCGCGTGAAATTAGAAAAGAAATCAGCTACTCTATTTGTTATTTCCGCCTCCGGATTTAAAAATTGAGCGTAAATAGTGCAAGGCGGAAACAACAAAACCGATAGCGGCTCAGACAGTCAGGCTTCCAGAGCCTCGTCTGTTTACACCTCCGATTATATACTCTCTGGTCAGGTAATTTCGTAAGATCAGGCGTTAGCAGTGGCCTTCATTTACAACAATTTCTAGATCTGTGGATTTAGCTCTATAGTAGTATTTGGCCCTAGCTCAACAACAGTAGGCTTATTAAAACTTACTCTACCTCCTTTTTCCAGCATTCCCCCGTTAACTATTGTTCCATTGGTACTATTAAGATCAACCAATATAAAATTATCTGCTTCCCTGCGTATTTCTATGTGATTACCTGAAATTTTGGGATCCCCCAAAATAACAAATTTACCGTTTGGCCCGACAACTACTGGATAGGAATTATTTACCTGGCGCCCGATAACCACTGGAAAGTTACCAAATACTTCCTGCCTTATTTGCTGTTGATCTGGTGTCCGTCTAACTCGAATAATCAACTGTAAGCTCTTTTTGTTAGGTACTACAGGGTTTTGGACCATGGTACCCGCTGGTTGTACCCGAGGTACAATCGCGTGTATCATTGTTGCTTCACTATATGGATTCGGAAGTGGTGCAGGTATTTCTCTTTTACGTGGTCGATTTCGAAAATAGAGGATTGTTGCAATAAAAATAAGAATAGCTAGAAAAGTGGTTATAATTAAGATTAGATTAGGTTGAATTACTGATTCAAAGAAACCAGGAGGTGCTAGTAGTATTGGCTTGAAGGTTTGAGGGCCTGAAGTAATATTTAAATTACTGGTCGCAGGAGTTAGTATGTCAACGGTTATAACGTAGTCTTGATTTGGCTTGAGTGTATCAGGAGTCAAGGGTACATTAACAAAAAATGTTGAGGGATCTTTACTATCACTACTACAATCAGGTTGTACCTTAAGAATATCAACATTATTAGCCTGGAGAGTAACCTGGCATTTAACAAAACCCCTGAATGGATCTAGCCGCTTATCTGGATCCTGAACTTCTACATAAACAGGTAAGAATAATTTCCCAGTAGCATCTTTCGTTTGTTGTGTAATTCTAAGCTTAATTGTAACAGGCTTTGGAAGTGCCGCCGAACTGTATGAGAAATCTGAAGTACCCAAAATGTTGCTGTTATTTGGAGTAAAAACAAAACTGTCATCCTTATTTTTTGCTCTAACCTCTACGGTATATTTTGTATCTGGACGCAAGCGTTCTACTGGTATTGTAATTTGCACTGTTTTTGATTTTGGGTCGAATCCAATAGGTGCAAGTGGCGGACTAATAGGTTGATCTTTATCATCTACAACGTCGACAAGAATTTTTTCAATAGTCTGTGGTGAAGTGGTATTTATTGTGAAATTAGCAGTGAAATTTTTGCCGGTACTATCAAGTTGTGGTCTGGCATCAAACAAAATTGTTGCTGTTGGTGGAAGCGGATATGTAAAGGAATCGGTTGCTAAGATTGTTGACTCGGTCGTACCATTTGAGATAATTGATCTACCGAACCTATCATTTGCACTAACGGTAACTACGTATTCTTGACCGGGGGTAAGCTTATCAATAGGTATACTGATATCGGTTTCCTGGTTTGCAGGATCAAAAGGCACAAGTGGAGGCGAGAAAACTTTAACATTATCTTCCTTGTCTTTGACCTCAACCAAAAACTCTTTGATACTTTCACGTGAATCGCTTGTCACAACGAGCTTTAAATCAAAATTTGCAGCAGTGCGCTCTATGGCTCTGATTTGAACGGTCGCGGGAGGCGCCGGGGGTCTATCTAACCAATCCTTAAAATGCCGTCCTACATTACCCATCTCCACCTGAAAGCCGTTAGAGTTTGAGGGGGTATAGGTCAAAACACGTCGCTCGAATGCTTGAATCAAAACGTCTTTAATCTGACCGCCCACTTTTACTTTTGCCCAGTAAGCATCGGTAATTGGCAGGCCCGTAGCATAAAATACTGGATCAAATAGTCGCCCTGTAACAATCGAACCGTCAGGGTTTTGCACCGGACCAGTGATATTTAAGAAGTCCCAAAAAGGTTTAGCTATATTGTGACCAACGCCAGCCTCAAAATGAGCATAAGTAATATTGTACTGTCCGAACTCGGAGTTAGCGTCCCTTGTATTTCCAGCTCGGTCCACTGCTTTTGCTACAGGCTGCCCCTCCGCATTGCTGGTTGTAGCGGTCAATTTGCCAAGAGCCTTGTAAGTAGGACCACTGGTATCATCGTTGTCGCCTGCCACTCCAGTGGTTGAAGGCTCACGCTTTTCAAACTTATTGTCGCCCAGTTGAAGCATTCCGGATACTAACTGTTGTACAAGCAGACCATTACTTACATAAAAAACGTCGGATTTACTCCCTTCAGGATGGGTTATTTCCATGCGGCTCTTATCAAAATATTGAACAAGGCGCGTACCGCCAGGAGATTCAACGTAAGGTTCTTGTATTGCGCCAGTAAAGGGTGCAGGCCCCCATAGATAAGTACGTGAAACCTGGTTGCTAAGCACTAAACTGTCCGTTCGTGACCAGAGTTTTAGAAAATCAGGATTTTCAATTTTGATGCTTTGAGCAGTAGTGTTTGAACTTGTGGTTAAAAATATAAAAATAAAGCAGAGTAATGGAATAGCCTTTAAATGACGGAATGAAAACTTCATACAAAAGAACCTCTCCTGCCTCTTCTAATTACTTCTCATCACGCACAATAAATTTTAACACAATTAAATTGTTATTAAATACTAATTCATCCCCTTTATTAAGCGCTTGTACACCTCGCTCACTATCTATTCGTACCTGCATATCCTGGCTGCGTTTTATAAGTACTGGATTATTTGATAGGCTTGTTACAAAAAATTGGCCACTCACCTCGGTTATTTGGGCATGGCGGCGGGAAACTCGTTGCCCGTCCGGGTGCCAGCTTAAATTAACAGCTAAACGATCATTAAAGGGCAGATTTGAACTTGACCTGCCGATGATTGCGGGCAACCAGTGTATCTTATAAACTTTATTGGATCTTTGCTCTACCAGGTAGATAGGCCGTGAAGGTCTCACTGTATCTGCCGGTAAGGGCTTGTTAAGCTCCACCAGGACTAATAGCTCACCTGGCGCAAGTTGTTGCCCAAGCGGTACAGTAGGATTGAGTGGTTGCCTGGTGCTGGCTTTTATTAGCAAATATTCGTCGGGAGAGTCGGAAATGTACTCCATTTTAAGGAACTTTTCGGGTGCAGCCTCTGAAACTCCTTTGCCTATGTTGTTGGTGCCGCCAAACTCTTTTAGCACCTGTGTAATCAGTTCAGAAGGCATCAAAGTTGGAAGCACAAGCGCCCGCTGTTTTTTCAAACTAAAAATATCAATAAACAGCTCCAGCCGAGGTTGTTTGTTATTCATGCTCATGCTTCAGTATTCCCCTCAAAATTGCTCATCAACCCGTCCGCATCCATCCCTGAGGCAAGGCCCCTAATAACTTCTTCAAGAGGGCCAGTTACTCCTGATTGTTTCACATATAGCTCTCTCAATAAACCGGTCAATACAGTTTCATCATTCCATTTGTTTACATCCTGGAGTACCAACTGAAGTGTAAGAAGGGTTCCATTACCATTTTCCCCCTGTAGCTCTTCAAGTTCTTTACGCATTCCCGATTGTAATATACCAAGCATTCGCTTTGCTTTTGCAGAAACCATAGGACTGGTTCCATTTCCAGTATGCACAGTATTTCCATCACTTTCGGAACTGGAGGTTGAAGCCCAACGAGCATGCTGGTTAAGGTACTTATCTCTAATATTAGCTACCCACTTGTCCAGTGCTTTAGATCTTCTATCCTCCTCCGGCTGCCCTCCTAGCAGCATTACCTCTGACTCTTCACTATAAGGGTTAGCACACTGAATCATAGTCGCCTGTCCAGATTCGATAATAAACCCTCTGCCCAGCGGTAATTCTTTATCACGGAGTGCGGCGGGTGTTCTTAAACTTGGACTCAAAACCTCTAAAGCGTCTCGGTTCCGCAAACTGATACCATACCTTGAGCTTGAAATCCTTTGTTTTAATACACTTGTATCAGCTCGAGGCATGGTGCTGATAATGAAATGCAATCCATCTCGACCGTAACGTCGTAAAAGACCAGCCAATTCACGTGCAAAAGGTCGTTGGCCTATTTCCTCATTTAATTCATCGAAGTTATCGATTATGACGAATAGTGAAGTATTATTGTTCTTTGCAGATAACGTTTCACACTCTGCCTTAATTTTTGGAAGTAGTTCCTCAACTTGATTTATCTCAGATATACATTCTAAGACATGAGGGAGCGAATCAAGGCTTAAAATCCCCCCGTAATTAAAGAATTTACCCTGGGTATCAATCAAAACAAACTTTGCCTGGGATGGAGCGTAACGACTAGCCAGTGACAAAGTGTAGTTATACAATAAAGTTGTCTTACCGGATAAGGGTGGTCCCACCACCATAAAGTGTTGACCGACTTTCTTCAGATCAATTTGTACAAGACTCAGATCAACCTGCTGACCTACAATAGCCTCAACTTTATCCGATTTATCCGATTTGTTAGACTCAGCCATCTGCAACAATTTAGAAAGGCTAATCTCCGCTGGCAAAGCCTGTAAAGTTGCCGGTGGGGCTGTTTTTCTTCCTCTTGCTTTAAGAGTTTCCGCCATGTGTGTAGATAACAATCGAATATCGTCAGCTTCAACTGCCTTTAAACGTCCATCTTTATCAAAATGTCCAAGCGGCAAGGCAGTTTGGAAAAGTAATACCTTCCGATCACGCCTGATATAACCCCGCCCCGGAATATCACCGATCTCTACTGCTCCCCGACCAACTATATCTAAATAGCGGTCCGTATCGGTTTGTTTAAATGTAATTCTCTCACTGAAGAGGCCATAGAGCCGGTTTGGTAAATTGGTAGGAATGTTGGCTGTAACAACGAATATAACTCCTGCACTTAAGGCGCTACGTACCAGGGGTATAATTCTGTTCTCTAATAAAGTATCAAAATTTTCTTCCCGAATCTGAACAGCCATTTCAGCGAAATTGTCGATCATTACCACAATTGTAGGTAAAGCTTGCTCACTGAACCGAGTATTATAATCTGAAAAACTGCTGGCCTCCGCAGCACTAATTATTTGCTGACGGCTACTAATAGTTTTGCTTAAATAATCCAATAGCCGGTTAAATCGCATTTCAAAGTTTTCTTCAGTTACGGAGACTACTGCCCCGACATGAGGTAATTCTTCAAAGCTGCGGAAATTACGGCCCCCCAGGTCCAGTACGTAAACGTGTAATTCATCAGGACTATGTTCAGCCGTCAGACTGATTAATATGGTTCGTAACAGGCTCGTTTTTCCCATACCCGAATCACCCAACACAACCAGGTGATTACGGCTAAGATCAAAAACCAGCGGTTCCTGAGTGGCTTCCATCGGATCGTCCAGCAGACCTGTAATTGCAGACAAAGAGTTATATTGGCCCTTTTCCAAGCTATCAGCATTCCATAGCAATTCGGTTTCCCCATTGATCCAGTCGGTAACCGTGCTTTGCAGAGTAAAGGTTGTATTATTTTTAGCATCAACCATAGCTGATTCAAGGCTAAAGCGGTCCGGGAGGAAAGCTGGCCAGGGCTTGGGCGCTTTTTTCCCGTTCACCAGTTCAAGGGCAAGCTGAACTGCCATATCAAAGAGGCGAGGTGGTTCGCCATCACTACTTTCAATATTATCCTGGTCGCGATCCGGCCAAAGTGTTGTTTGAACCCGGTCATCGGGTTGCTTCTCCCCGGTATAGGATACCTGGATTAGCTCTATATTCTCATTGCCAACCTGCAGGTAGCCTCGTCCGGGTATACCATTAGGCAGGAAGGCTGCATCGGGACGGCGCAGTAATTCACGACTGGTATCTGCTTGTTCCACCCGTAAACAAAGGCGAAACTTTATATTCGCCCGCATCTGGTCGGTAACACCTTTTGGCTGCTGGGAAGCCAGTACTAAATTGACACCCTGGGCCCGGCCAACTCTGGTAATACTCTCCAGTTCATTAAGGTATGCGCTGTTATCCGAAATCATTTCTGCGTATTCATCAATTATGATGAAGAGGTGCGGATACTGCTCACCGGTAAGGTGCAAGCCTTTACGGCGATAATCAATAATATCCTTGGTATTTGTTCTGACGTTAAGCTCCTGCCTCCTGCGTATTTCGGCATTAATTGCGGTGAACATTCTGGCTACAGCCGCTTTATTAAGATTCGTTACAATATCAACACAATGCGGCAAATCATCAAATGGCTTAAAAGCGCCACCGCCTTTGTAGTCAACCAGCAAAAAGTTTAGAATGTCAGGCGAGTAACGTAGCGCCAGACTGACAATCAAGGTCATGAGAAGTTCTGATTTGCCTGAGCCAGTACCACCGGCTATCATTCCGTGAACGCCGTCTCGCTTTGCTTCCAGTGAAAGAGTACGAATGCGGTTACCTGAAGCGATACCAAGCGGTACCTGCAACCAGTTTGCGTGTTCGGCGGAACCGTTAAACGCCCAGTGAGCTATAGTCGATTCCTTAAGCGAATCTATAAAAGTCCCGTCCTCCAGGCTAATATTATCATTTCTTGCTAAAATTGTACGGAATGATGAGCTATCGGGAAGGGCGCTGATACGTAAAGGCTCAGAATAAGAATTCCCTGACCTGGAAAGGTAACTTTGCATTTGCTGGCCGAGCTGCTGAATCTGCTCAACTTCTTTCCCTACCCGTCCTTCCTCATCAATTGCACCCGGTATGACTGCAACTTGAAAATTTAAAGCCATACGGCCGACCCTGACATAGCCACGCCCACTGATTTCCTCAATATCAGGCATATTGGAGCCAACAATTCCTACATAATCACCGGGGTCAGAGAGGCGGAGGGTGAAGCGTTCCGTGAACAAACTATAGAGTTTGCTTGATAATAGATTGAGCCTGTTGGCAGTAATAACAAAATGTAAGCCATAAGCTTTTGCCTGTCGGATGAGGGTTACCAGAATATTGAATAAATTATTAGCATCATCTGGTTGAGCATTAGTGCCAAAAGATTCAATATATTCGGCGAAATTGTCGATTATTACGACAATTGCAGGACATTTTGTTGTTACATCAGGTCGTGCGTTGTACTGGTAGAGCGTAAGGGCCCCAAAGATCTTTTTACGCCTGTCAATCTCATCGTTTAGCTCTCTCAAAAGTTGTTGGACTCGCTCTTCATAACCCCGTTCGTCCGGCACAATTATTGTACCAACCTGCGGAAAATCTTTGAGTACTTCCAGGTTCCGACCCCCCAGGTCAAGGATATGGAAGTTTACTTCATCCGGCGAGTGGGTAGAAGCCAAACTAAGTACCATAGAGCGCAAAAAGGTTGTTTTACCCCATCCGGAAGCTCCGAAAATAACTACATGGCCGCGTTTAAAATCAACCGTAAGCGGTAACTGGTGGGCGCTGTTGGGATCATCTACCAGCCCGACCACCGCTTCCATAGCCCTTTTACTCCATGATTTGCTGGGCCAACTCCCAGAGCCGCTGAGCCAATCATTGATGTAGGGGTTGATCATAAGCGGTTTATTTTGATCCAGCTTCATTAATTGCTGGCTATCCTGATCAACATATTTTGCAACCATGTTATAAGAAAATTCTAAGGTTGAAGGCAAAGCCTCCGGCCAGGGACGCCGTGGTATCTCCAGGCCACTTGGATCCTTGTCTGATAACTGCTGGGCGCCGGTTAATTTTTTCTGGGGAATTGAAAGTTTATCTTTTTTGAACCGGGCTTCCAAATCATTACAAAGCTGTACCACTATCTCAAAAAACTTGGGTTTATCTCCTCTTTCGGTTAAGGGTGCATAATCATAATTCTCACCGGCATAAGCTACCTGAATGAGTTCTATATCATTATTGCCAATCTGCAAGTAGCCCCGGCCAGGCATACCGTTCGGTAGGAATGCCGCATCAGAACGGCGGAGCATCTCGCGACTAGTATCAGCACCTTCTACGCGCAAGCAGATCCGGTATTTAATGTTAGCTCTCATCTGGTCGGAAACCCCAACAGGGCGCTGGGCAGCCAGCAAGAGATATACACCCTGCGCCCGGCCAAGCCGGGTAATACTATTAAGGGCTTGCCCGAATTCCGGGCTGTCGCTTATCATTTCGGCAAATTCATCAATAATGATAAGCAAATGCGGGTAGGGAGCATGGGTATTATGATAATTTTTCTGATGGTACTCGACAATATTGGCGGTAAGTGTCGCGGTATTCAACTGCGCACGCCGGTTCATCTCAGCTATAATTGAGGTGAACATACGTCTTACAGCCGATTTATTTAGATTGGTAAGCGAATCGACAACATGCGGCAATTTCTCAAAGGGTTTAAAAGCCCCCCCACCTTTATAATCCACAAGCACAAAGTTTAGAATATCGGGATTATACCCAAGGGCTAGATTAACAATAAGGGTCATTAACAGTTCTGATTTACCAGAGCCAGTACCACCCGCTACCATACCATGGACGCCATCTTCTTTGGCTTCCAATTTGAGCTTTCGGGGTTTATTACCGGAGGAAACCCCGATCAAAACACTCAACCAATCGCATTTTGCCGGGTCGATACTATTGTTCCACTCCTGGGAAGTAGAACTATACAAGCCCTCCAGGAAAGATGCGTCCAGCTTTAGCATATGCTTATCGGCGATCAGTTTTTTATCCAGAATAGACTTGGGTAAGCTGCCTACTTTAACCGGCAAGTTATACTGTTGACCGCTTTTATCTACATAATTGCAAATCTGCTGAACCAATAGATCCAACTCTTTAAGCTCGTTGGTTGGCTCCGCTTTATTATCTTGTCTCAAAGCGATTGGAATTGCCACCTGGAAACTAAGAGCATACCCATCGAGTTGAGTATAACCTCGACCGGGAATATCTCCGATTTCCGGAACACTGCTACCAACTAATGACCGGTACTCGGTACTATCGGCCAGACGGAGAGCAAATCGTTCTGTAAAAATGCTAAATAGCTGGGTTGAAAGGTCTCCCAGCCGGTTAACTGAAATTAGAAAATGAACTGCGTAGGACTTGGACTGTCGGGCAAGGGTAATTAAACCCGTGAGGATACTCTCTACATTGTCCTTCTCGACCCCAAAAGTCTCAATAAACTCAATGAAATTGTCTATCGCCACCAGGATAGGGGGCAATGGTTGTTCGGGATTTTGCTGATTATACTGGTACACATCCGTAACGCGTGCCAGACTCAGCGCATTTTTGCGCTTTTCCACAATATTATTGATTTCTCGAATAACTTGCTGAACGCGCTCCTGGTAACCCTCCTCATCAGGTAATATTAATGCGCCAACGTGAGGAAGATTGCCCAGAACGGATAAATTTCGGCCACCAAGATCAAGAATATAAGCGTGAAATTGATCGGGGGAGTAACGGGCGGCAAGGCTAGTAACCAGCGTTCGAATAAAAGTAGTTTTGCCGGATCCCGATGTACCAAAGACAACTGCATGTCCACGCGGAAGATCGACGGTAAAAGGCAACTGCTGAGCTGCATAAGGATTATCAACCAGGCCTATTACCGGGCGCATTGCGTATTTATCCCAGTCTAATTGGTCAGTCCAGCCGTTCTGACCGTCCAGCCATTGATTAATAGCAGGATTAAGCGTCAGGGTTTCTTCTGGATCTTGTCCCATCGTTATCTGGTCAACCTTATTAAGGTACTGCTTCGCTGTAATCGTAGGTTGCGTTTGATCGGTTGAGATAAGCGGTTCGGACAGCGCCAGGTGCTTGGGTAAGAAAGCAGGCCAGGGAGCATGTTGCTCCTCATAATGGTTTTCACTTGCCATTTTATTAAAGATGGTAATGATGCTTTTGTATAGTTCCGGCGGAGCCTGTTCTTCTGTAAGCTCGTAATTACGACCCCCCCGATCCGGCCATATTACCGGAAGTACAGGATTATTAGTCGGATCAACAAATTTATCACCGGTATAGGCAGATTGAATAAGCTCAATCTCCTCGTTACCCACCTGTAAATAACCTCGTCCTGGAATACTGGGTGGTAAGAAGGCAGCATCAGTCCGCCGGAGCATCTCCCGGCTCTCTCCTGGTGTCTCTACCCGTAAACAGATCCGGAACTTGATATTCGAGCGCATTTGATCGGTAACACCGCTGGGCCTCTGTGCTGCCAGAATCAAAGAAATGCCCTGCGCTCGTCCAACCCGTGTAATACTTTCAAGCTCGCCCTTAAATTCTGCCCGGTCAGCTATCATTTCGGCAAATTCATCAATGATGATAAACAGAAATGGATAGGGCTTGACGTGATGCAATCCTTTCTGTCGATATTCCACAATATTCTTGGTTTTTGTCTCAACATTAAGGGCCTGACGGCGTTTCATCTCTGCTTGAATAGCCGTAAACATACGGGTAACACCGTCAGGAGCGAGATTAGTTATAATATCGACACAATGGGGTAGCGCCACGAACTCACTAAATGCGCCGCCGCCTTTGTAGTCAACTAAAACAAAATTAAGTACAGACGGGTCGTAATTCAAGGCCATACCGGTAATAAGCGAAATCAGAAGCTCTGATTTGCCTGAACCGGTACTACCAGCCACCATTCCATGAACGCCATCCCGCTTGGCTGAAAATACCAGGGAACGGGGTTTGTTACCTGCCATTAGACCCATTTTCACTCGAAGCCAGTTGCTATAGCGGGGTTCCTTGCTGGCCTGCCAGCGCCCCCATGCGTCTTGTTTAAGCTCCTGCAGGGTTTTATAAGCCATCAAGTCCAAAAATGGTACGGCGCTAGCCAGACTGGCCCCACTTCCCTCTCGGATAGCCAACTGCGATAAATTAAACGCCAGTAGAGTGGCTTGCTGGATATTAAAAGCGTCTGCCACCCCAACGTAATGATCACCGTTTAGTCCAATTTCAGCGAAACGAAAATGAAGCTTTTTATTGAATTGATTCTGGCTATTGGTAGCCGGGGCTGTATGGGCTACTTCTAATACCGCTTCGCACCCGCCTGGGATTTTACCTCGGTCAGGTACCAGAAATATTATGCTGGCCCCTAGTTGAGCACCTTCCTCAAGAAGTATGGAGATTGCAGCATCACTTTCGATATTCCGTAAAGGTGAATTTTTATCACCCAGATCGAGCAGGTCAACTACTACTACTAAATGCGGCAGGGTAACATCTCCCCGCTCCTCGTTTCCTTCATGCTCCTGCAAGCGAATTTTCCGTTGAGCAAGCTCTTTACGAATCCCTTCGAGAAATTTCTCAAGCTCACCTTCATTATCATCGTTAAACTCGTATGCGTCGGTATCTTCTTTTATCTCACTTACAAAGCAATGATTGAGATTTTGTTCATGCCCTTTACAGTGTGGTAACGGTTTAGTCCACTCCCATTCATGACTTTTGTTAGCCAGCACAAAGAGGCGAGCGTCTGAGGGTGAATGAAACACTACGAAATGAGCCAGCAGAGTTCTGGCAAATCCATAAATTGCTTCAGGTCTACCGGCTATACCAAGCGCGTGGGTATAGGGAGTATAAAGAGATTCTTCCTTTTTTTCTTTTTTATTTTCATCCTCGTCATCATCTTCTTCAGCAGGTTTTCGAAGCGAAATAACTACCGGCACATCGGTAACAAACCGGGAGTCAGCATCAAGTTTTAGAGCTGCTCGCGTAAGTTGGCTACTTCGATCCTCGGTGTGGCCTTTCAGAGAATAGGTAACCGTAGATGGTAAGGTACCGATACCAAGTCGAACAAAGCCAAAGTCGGCATCGCTCGTACGTCTTTCCCACAAACGGGCTATGGGTCTCTGTATTTCTCCAAACTTTACAGCTTCGCCGTTCGCTTGCACCACAATAGATTGAAGTTCATTTATATCAGGGTAATTATGTACATAAAAACGCCGTTGCAGGTCATGCCAGGTATGCATTTCCTTATTTAGCTCAATAAGACGACTTTCATAAGCCTTTTCAGCTTCAAAAATTTTCTGGCGTTCTTTGCTATAACTATATAGTGAGAAGGTAACTGAAGCTACTATTGATAACACCATTGGTATTATCAACAAAAGACCACCTGAGCCAGAACCCAGAACAGATACAAGTATAAAACCAAGCACAGTTATAACTGGAACGCCAATCTGAAGCAGCCGAATCCAGGTCTGATCTTCTTTGGTCGGCGGTTCTGGAATTTCAAATTCATTAAACGGTAATTCTGGTTGGATGCGTGGTGGACGATCTATATAATTCATGTTTATCTAAAGTATTTTCTAGTTAATAAAGCAGATTAGACCTTGACAGACTCGTTATAACTTAATAGAGTGTGATTAGTCTAACATAACACAATTAGTCAAACATAATACAAAAGGAATTAGCTTTGAAACAAATTTGCCTGCAATGTGAGCGTTCTTCAACAGACAGTAACCTCTTTTGTCATGAAGCCTCGTGCCCTGCGGAGATGTCTCCACATATTCTTGAATACGGTGAGTTGCTCGGCGATATTGAGATTATTCGCCTGGTTACTGTCCTGCGTTCCGCAACACTTTACGAGGCGCAAGTTAATAAAAAGAAAATCATGCTGAAAGTTGCCCATCCAGGGCCAGAGCATACCAATCGTATCAAGCGGGAGGTCAGTTTTCTACAGGAAATTGCGGGTAAAAAACAATATAACAAATATAACAGCGGTTTACCCAGGCTGATCCCTCCTTATAGCAACAAATCAGGCACCGAAGGCTATGGCAAGGCCATGTTTAAAGGAAACTTACTCTACTTCTTCCTGTTTGAATACTTTGAAGGCGAACCACTAAGGGATAGCTTAATTAAAAACCCCCAGTTATGGGTTTACCACATTGGATGGCTCGAGATAAATCTGGCTCGTACAGTTGCCCTCATGCATAGCATAGGGATTTTGCACTGCGGTCTCTGCCCGGAATCGATTCTGGTCCGTTTTGAGGGAGACCCGGCTGTACCTACCATCTTGCTTATTGACCTGGGTATTGTAAGTACTCCCGACAACATTATAAATTTCTGGTATAAAGATGCTGTTCTTCCCGCCTATACTGCCCCAGAGTTGCTTGGGAAAAGACCTTACGCCGATTACCGTACTGATGTATACGGCGTGGGACTTATTCTTTACGAATTATTGATCGGACAACCGGCCTTTCCTTTCCGGTTATCTAATGATTCTGAGGTTTATGAAGCTGTAAGAGCGAACCGCCGCGTACCTATGAACCGGATTGAGGATGTGAGGCCTGCTGCCATTCTGGCAATCAGGTTTACCATGCCAAACCCTTCAGAGAGACCAAACAACGTTGCGGATGCACTTAAAGAGTTACTGAGTACGGCTTTTGAAGACACGCCAGAAACAAAACGCAATCGGGGGTTAAGCCCACGGACCGCGTTTATGCTTCTGGCTATCCTGCTCATAACTGCAATTGTTATTACAATCCTGCTAAACGTCGTTTTATCCAGGGTTTAGCTTAAAAACCCTGCCTCATAGATAGGAGCCAGTGGCCGGCTATGCTTACAGACCGGTCATGAATAAATTGGATGCTTCCATGTCACCATTTTGAAAGGCTTCAACCGATTTAGTTACTGCCTGGCTTAACTTTTCGGTCTTGTCAGCCATATCATCAATTCGTGGCCTGTAAGTGTCAATCCAAACTATAGCGGCCGCTCCGACCAGACCGGTAAAAATGTTCGATTTTAACGCCATGCTGATAACCTGAAGCGTTTTAGAGCAAGTACTCAGTACCGTGCTAATAGTATCAAGAGATTTAGCCATTGCCTGAACTTCCGGCACCTTCATATCAACTACGTCTGCCATTACATACCTCCATGTTAATTTTTACTTAAATGAATAGAATTACAATACTGCTACAGTGTAAACCTACTTGAAGAAATTAAAGGGTTCCTCGAGGTTCTTGGCTAGACCGGCTACTTTCTGATCAGCCTGCTGTATTGTGTCGCGCGATTTTCCGATATTAGTATGATACAACGTGGCCGCCTGGTTCATCTTTTGAAGTTTAGGCGTTGCAATGGACATAAGCTGATTTACAAAAGCATCGGCACCATCACCCTTCCATGCACCGCCTACGACTTGCTGAGCCATCGCTGCTATGGGTGCTAACGCCGCTTGCTCTACGGTCTGAACTACTTGCCTGATTCCTGCAATAGAACTTTCAACCTGACCAAAAATCATGCTGAGAAAACTCATAATTACCTCCATGGTTTATATTTAGATTCAGGCATTAAGGGTTAAACTTTGTTTGTGAAAATAAACTTTTACTAAGCCCGTTAATGCCGGATCCGTTAATCTGTAATGCTTAGCTCACTGAAAGATAAGATGGGCTACTCTATTTTGACCCGCATAAATAACTAACAGTAGATCAACCGAGAGTAGCTTAATGCAATCCTAACCAACACTTTTGTTTGCCGAAGCGGCACTACTATCGGCCGCCTGCATATCTTTAATCGCATTATTCACATCGCCTGCTTCTTCTTCCATTTTTTGGATGAACTTATCCAGGTTCTTGAGAAATACTTCTCGGATAGCATGAACGTAAGCCTCACCACCCGTACCGAGCATGGCACCACCCTCAAGATCGGAAGCTATCTTTGTCATCGCCTGCTTAACACCTTCAAGCTCCTCCTTGCCGGCCTTAAAGGCAGAGGCCATTTTGTCAGCTTTTGCGTAATCTAGTTTTATCTCGTCGTTAGCCATTGTTTTCTCCTTTGCTTGCTATTTAACCTAAAACTGTATCTGGATGCTAATAATGAGGTTGTTGCCTTCCTCCTCCGCCTGCTTGAAAGTCTCCGCCATCTGCTTGGTAGTACTCGAAGCCTGAGTCAGAGCGTCTTTCATCTTGCCTAGCATAGGAAAGATCCTCTGATCCATTTCTTGTTTGAATTGATCAGCACCCTTACCTTTCCACCCGTCAGGAACAAGCTCCTCATAGGGGCCTTTTAATTTGTTATTCACATCTTCAACGGCCTGAGCCTGTTGATTTAATTGACTAACGATTTGGTCTAACTGCTCGTATTGCGCTTGTACTTTGTCAGCCATCGTTCAATTCTCCTATTATTATCAGTTATATATTCGAATTGCTTCAAAAGCTATAACCGATAATGCTTTGTGTAATTAAAATGGTTTTGGTTATCCATCACCAGGTAAATAGAATAACTAAGAAACCCAGTGAGTTATGGACTTAATGCCTGGATAACTTTTCAGTTAACTCATGTACCATCGGGTACGTAAGTTCCCTTTTACTTCCGTAATTTTTTAAGTAAGAATTGTTTGCGTTTGCTAAGTTGTTACTTAGCCGATGAATAAAGGTTACATTAAAAAATGAGGTGCGTCAAGAGTTTAAAATCGGATTTTAGTGTTAACTTTATCACACTCCTGGATTTTGTCAGCCTGTTATCGTGAATGCTAGAGTTGGTTCTGTTATGGCTTAAAAGTCAAACGATAGCCTCAGTATAAGCCCATTATTTGGTAGATTTAGAATTTGAACCCTCCTTTAACAAAACCTTTTCCATCTGTAGTACATTAAGTTTGTGTATTGTCAAGGTACGGATAATCGAGAAGGAATTACAGTTTTTAGGTCTAACCAAAGGTTGGAAACCCACCAGAATCGGAGCAAGAATGTTTCATTTACTCACTTTTGTAATTCTAGCCCATCAGTTTTGACCGCTTCATGACACTTTTTCAGGTGTGGTATCACCCAAACCAGGTTTTAATGAACCACCAGGGTTACAATTAATATAAATGCATTAAGGGTAAATTTTTTCTAGAATGCTAACGATATTGGTTTGAACTAAACATGTTGGTATTACATCTCATCCTACTGATGAATGGACCGCCCAACAACTCCGAGAGGCGAACCCATTTGAGCAGCGACCAAAGTATTTGATTCGAGAAAATGATGCAAAATTTGGATCTAAATTTAAGCAAGTAGCCGAAGGAGTTGGCATCGAAGTGTAAAAATACTCCCATTAAAGCTCCAAATGCGAATGCAAATTGTGAGCGCCTGATGGGTCGTCCTGGCTACTTCCGTCATCCGAGCTCGGACAGCCCAGGTACCCAGAACAGGCCTAATGGTTATTAAGACCTTTTCAATTGGTCGAAAGGTTGCGGTCGCTGTCGCTCTATCTATAATATGAGCGGGGCTGATACTATTCACACACTTTGAATTGACACATACCAAAGGAAGCCGAGAGAAAAAGGGAAATGGGAAGGAGTTACTATGACTACTGAGATTAAAACTTACCATCTGGGAGATGAGCAAGTTTATGCCAAATGGGACAATAGCCTTGGTCCGTTACTTACCGTCCGCTCCGGCGAAATTGTAGAGATGGAAACCAGAGAGGCTTCTGACGGGCAACTCGCTCTGGAAGCGGATTTAGCGGTACTTAGGAACCTTGACTTCAGCCGCATTCACCCTCTTACTGGCCCTGTGGCGGTTGAAGACGCTGAGCCAGGAGACGTGGTTGAGCTGGAAGTTCTTGATTTGAAGCCCAAGGGTTGGGGCTGGACGGCTATTATTCCTGGTTTCAGCTTGCTAGCAGAGGATTTTACCACGCCTCACCTTGTGACATGGAATTTGACCAAGGGTGACACAGCTACTTTTGGCTCTACTGGCATAACTATTCCGCTTGACCCTTTTATGGGGGTTATGGGAGTAGCCCCAAAGGAATCCGGAGTTTTAAACACCATCCCACCCCGCCAGAACGGGGGGAATGTTGATATTAAGCAGCTTACCAAAGGTAGCCGGATCAAACTCCCGGTTCTTTACCCCGGAGCTTTAATTTCGCTTGGTGATGGGCATGCCGCTCAAGGAGATGGGGAAGTATGCGGAACGGCCATCGAATGCCCAATGACGGTCACCTTCAAGGTGACTTTGCATAAAAATCAGCCGCTCCAGGAGTTGCAGTTCTTCACTTACGGCAGCCGGATGGATAAAACCAACCGAAGGGGCTATTACGTTACCACCGCTCACGGCCCTGATCTAATGGAATCTACCAAAAATTGCATCCGCTACATGATTGATTACCTGGGCCGCACCTACCAGCTTTCCCCGGAAGACGCTTATGTGCTTTGCAGCGTAGCGGTTGACCTGAAGATAAGCGAAGTAGTGGACGCGCCTAACTGGATTGTGTCGGCCTTTTTGCCGCAGGATATTTTCCCCGGCTAGAGTGAAACGGGCTTGAGGGTTAAAAGAAAAAAGGAGATTGAGGCTGGGCTAAATTAAAAGCGGGACCTTAGGTTAACCAGCTAAGTATGGCGGTCAGGATCAAGACGATTTTCAAGGCTGAGGAACACTGGGTACAAGCAGTTTGGGCTACTTTTTTGGCGGTGTAGTTCCAGATACGTTAACAATTATCCTGGGTCGTCGTGGCTACTTCCTTCATCTGAACTCATTTTGACTCGGATGAAGGAAGTAACCACGACGGGTGCTCCAGGCCCATACGGAAGTGACCCTGACTGCCTGGCCCACGGTTGTCACGTCCTAAGTGAGAAACCAATGGCTGATTCCCTGGCAAATGCCCGGAAAATGGTCGCGGCAGCCCAGAAAGCGGGGGAAATTTACGCGGTAATCCAGAACCGCCGCTACGACCCAAACGTAAGGCGGTTAAAAGAGTTTATCAAAACCGGTACGCTTGGCCCGTTTACCACGCAGAATAGCGATTTTTACCTGGGCGCTCATTTTGAGGGTTTTCGCCTGACGATGCCTCATGTTTTGCTGGTTGATATGGCAATCCATACCTTCGATACGGCTCGGTTTATCAGTGGGGCCGACCCTGTATCGGTTTATTGCAAAGAGTGGAACCCGGCAGGTTCGTGGTTCGAGCAGGGCGCTTCGGCAGTGGCGATATTTGAGATGAGTAACGGGCTGGTTTACACCTACCGGGGTAGCTGGTGCACCGAAGGTCTAAACACAAACTGGGAAAGCGACTGGCGAATAGTCGGGCCAAATGGAAGCCTGAAATGGGATGGCGGCCAGGGTTTTTCCGCCAAGGTGGTAGCCCAGCCAGGAGGTTTCCGGTCGGAATTAAACGAGGTTCAGGTACCCGAAGTGCCTAGTGCCGGAAGGGATTCCGGCCACGCCAGTATAATTGCGGAAATGGTCGAGTGTATCCGAACCGGTCAGACCCCTGAAACGGTCTGTATTGACAATTTAAAAAGTCTTGCGATGGTCCTGGCAGCCGTTGAAAGCGCCGAGCAGGGCCGCCGGGTGGAGGTTAAGTGGTAATCAACAGTGGAGGAAACATGCCAGGGATTAAGAAAAGGTGCCATTTAACCCCCCACTGCACCGCTTCAGGTTGACCGCCAAAGATATAGGTAACGCCATCTTCCTTAAGAATTTCCCAGTGATTGTCTTGAGTAAAGTAGGAAATTTGCCAGAACAAATAATTTTCCGCAGCAAACTCCAAAACCGGAAAACCATCCACCATACTGGACCCGGCCTGGATAAAAAGATTCCTTGTCCCTTTTGATAGAAAATAGTAATCATTCTACTACCATTTTCGCTTACTGAGGTTCTTTCGATAAGCGTTTGCTCTCTTTGTAGGGAAAAATGTCTAAAATTTCGCTCTTTCTAAGGCGATTTTGTAATTGCCACCAATATTCAACTTTAAACAGGTCAGCGTGGTTTTTGACAAAGTAATCCCGATACTTGCCGTTCAGACCGAGAAAGGATTTAAATTCAGCCGGAAAGATGTCATTTTCATCAACCCTGAACCAGGGTTCGGCGGCAAGTTCTTGATCTATTGTTTCGGGTTCAGGAAACTCTCTGAAATTGCAATCGGTGACATGCGATAACTCGTCATAATCATAAAATACTACCCGGCCATGCCTGGTAACCCCGAAGTTCTTGAGTAGCATATCTCCGGTGAAGATATTAGTAGCGGCCAAATCCTTGACGGCATTACCGCAATCGAGGACGGCTGCAAGGACATCACTTTCGCTTGCTTCCCGGATAAAAAGGTTAAGGGGTGTGACCCGGCGTTCGATATAGGCATGTTTTATGATGACAAAATTACCCTGGGTTCTGACATTTTGGGAGGCAATACGCTGGAGTTCTGCTAAAAGCCCGGCTGAAAACCGTGCTCGCTCAAATTTCAGGTGTTCAAATTCATGGGCGTCAATCAAGCGCCCGGCCCGGTCATGCTTGAAAACCAGGTCGTACTTTTCCATCACCTCTTTGTGGGTATTGGTCTTCGGATAATCGAATTGGTCCTTGATAATCTTAAAAACAATGTCATACGAAGGGAGGGTAAAAACAGTCATAACCATACCCGGAATTCCCCTGGCAATTTCAAAGTTGTCGCAGGAGTTTGCGAGGTGTTCAAGCAGATTGCGATACAATTCGGTCTTACCATGTTTGTTAAAGCCTATCGAGTTATAAAGCTCGGCGGTCCGCTTTTGGGGCATGATAGATTTCAGGAAAGTGACCATATCATAGGGGCGGATGACCTGGACCTGGAAATATGAGCGGGTAAAACTGAATAAAATGTTTATTTCGTCTTCTTCAAGTAAGACGGCATCTACGACCATTCCTTTAACAGGGTTAAGAAGGGCAATGGCGAAAGGAATCAACTTCTCGGAAGAAGTAAACAAGCGGCCAATCAAATAGGCGCTTTTGCCCCGGTAAAAAACCGACTTAAGCATCTCTGCTCTTTCGATTTTGTCAGAAATATCCTCCAATTTTGAAGATTGTAATTGGGTCATATACCGGGCGATTTCAGAATAAATTGCCCCAACATCTCGCCGGAGGTTCTCGAATTCACAGCCAAAGTCGTATTCACTCAAGATACTGAGGACCAAATCGGGCAGAGACCCTTCACAGGATAGAACTTTATACAGGTTAAATTTTGGGTGAGTCGGAGGAGTATCGAAATCGGTATCGACAAATTCAATTTGGGGGTCCAGACCAACCGTGACAAAAATCCTTCGCGTCAGTGAATTAAAAAAGGTCTCGGCGATTTCCCAATCTTCACACTGGGAAATAAGACCGGAATAGACCGCTTTTATACTGGCCCAGACCAGCTTTTCGTGGAGGCGTTCCTCCAGAAGTGGTTGGGTTGAGGTTACAAGCTGGTCAATGACTTTCTTGTAAAGTTCCAACCGCTCCACCGCGTCAGACTGACCACTTTGCCAATCCCTGTTTGCAAAACGATTTTTAGCCCGTGAGGTAATCGAATTGAACTGAAACCTGTATTCCAGAAAGGCATTGTAAATGGTGTTTGCCCCTAGATTGGCCAAACGACTTATGGAAAGCGGTTTAATCATTGAACCCTACTCATTGTTCTAAGGAAATCCGTTTTTGGAGTTATTTTGCCTGGATTTCCCAGAACCTTAATCAATCATTGATTGATTTATTACCTTGATTGCTAGTAGTTGGTGAAAGCTA
>MKTJ01000055.1 GCA_001898225.1 Chloroflexi bacterium 54-19 | reverse complement strand
GTTCACCTGCCAGATGGGGATGTTCCGGGGCAAACTGATCGTGGAGTAAGCCGGAGGCTAGTTAGGTCAGTGGCCGGGTGGGCGGGCCATCCTGGGAAACCGGTTTGGCCGCCCATCCCACCTCGCTCCAGACCAGAAGTGAGTTACAAGAGCATACATCTATTTATACTGGTTTTAGTTTTAGGAAATAGATTTTGAAAGTAATTATTATGAAAAGCAATTATCAATCTCGATCGCATAAACGAAGCTGGCTGTGGTCCCCGGCGGGGTTAACCTTGCTGGTCTTCTTGGGTATCGGCACTTTCTATCTCCTGGCCGAACATACCGCCCACACTTTCGGCGCGCTACCCTACCTGCTGTTCCTGGCCTTCCCCTTAATGCACATATTCATGCATGGAGGCCACGGGAGCCAGTCTCAACATGGCGGCCATGCCATTACTCAGAACACCTCGGTGCAACATAACGGGCACTCCGCTCAGAACGGCCAGGCTGCCCAGGACGGGTATGATAGTTTGGAGGGTGAATTTTACACCTCCCAAAACCCTTCGGTTGGGCGTCCTTACCCACAGATCACTCCACCCCATTCGCCGGTTTCAACCGGCCAAACTTCCCCGCAGAAGGCAAGCAGTCAAGTTCAACAGGCCTCTCAGAACCGGCAGGGCCATTGCCATTAGCGGTTTTTTAGAAAGTAGGAAACAACTATGGAAGAACCAGCAGCCTACGGCCTCTGGCCCCTGGTCATTATCAATGCAGCGGTCTTTATCATCTTTGCCTTTAGTTTCTTTAAACCGGCAACCGCCCGGGACTGGCGCTCCTTTGGGGCTTTCTCGGCTTTTCTGGTGGCCCTTTTCACCGAGATGTACGGCTTTCCACTCACGATTTACCTGCTTTCAGGCTGGTTACAAAGTGTAAGTCCGGGTACAGACTTTCTTTCCCACAATAGCGGGCATCTCTGGGAAACTCTGCTCGGCTGGCAAGGCGATCCCCACCTCAATCCGCTGCACCTGGTCAGTTACGTTTTTATCGGTGGTGGGTTCATCTTGCTGGCGACCGCCTGGAAGGTCTTGTACGCAGCCCAGCACAGCCACCGGGTGGCGGTAAGCGGCCCGTACACCCGCCTGCGCCACCCCCAGTACGTGGGTTTTGTTCTCATTATGTTCGGCTTTATCCTACAGTGGCCGACCCTGCTGACATTGGTGATGTTTCCAATCCTGGTGGCGATGTACTGGCGGCTGGCCCGGCGCGAGGAGAAGGAAGCTTATAAAGAATTCGGAGAAGAATACGCCCGCTACACTATGCGTACTCCGGCTTTCTTCCCCCGGCGTAAGCCGGTCAGCAACATCTAACTAACTCTGACAAACGCTGGTTACTTCGTTCCAGCCCAGGTGATAAACGGGAAAAGCAAAAGAGGATTACTTATTATGACACAGTTACAAAATAAACCGAAGAAATGGCTTACTAACAATACTACTAACCAAAGCAGTAAACGGCAGGTTTTTGTATGGGCTGGCCTGGGTCTTGCAACCGTTGGCCTGGCCGCCAGCCTAATTTTTATCCTGTGGCCCCGCTAGGGGGGAACCAACCCGCCGGTGGCTGCTGCTAACCCAAGCCAGTCCGGCGCTCCAAACGAAACTATGACCAGAACCAGTGAAGGCGACCAGGTTACTGTCAAAGCTACCTAGTAGAAGGCAAGCGCCGCGTCCGAACTGGTCTTCGAGATTTCACTGGATACTCACTCGGTTGACCTGGACAGCTACGACCTGGCCCAGATGGCGCTTTTACTGACCGGCCAAGGCCAGCAGCCAGTAAGGCCAGGCAAGTGGGGTGCCCCTAAAGGCGGGCACCACCGGGAAGGGAAGCTTACTTTCTCCGCCAACACCCCGGCCGGGCGCCCGCTGCTCGGCCCTGAGACCCGTTCTTTTGAACTGGTCCTGCAAGGAATTGGCGGCATTCCGGAACGTATTTTGAGTTGGAACCTGTAATTTCTGCCTGGGTAATAGACAAAACCGCCAAGCAAGACAAAGCCGGCCAACCAGCCAGCTAGCCAAAATGAAGAAGGAGAAGGAGAAGGAGGAGTAAAGTATGAAAGCGGTAAGGACGGGGCAAACATTAACCGCCAAGCAGCTTACTGGGCCGGTATTGTGGGGCGTGCTGGGCAGTTTGGGCTTGTTAACCTTTTACCTGGGCCTCATAACGCTGGCGCAGGGCTGGCAGCATGCCTTTGAACAACTTGGTCAGGATATTCTTTTCACCGGGTCGCTTGTAGCTGGGTTTGGCCTGGAAATCGGATTGTTCGTTTACCTCCGGCAGTTGCATACCCGTGCCAGGGTGGCCGGAGTTGCGGCCAGCACCCACACCAGCGCCGCGGCCATGTTAGCCTGCGTGCGCCCATCACCTGGCCGATATTCTGCCGGTAATCGGCCTTTCCGGGGCGGCCCTTTTCCTCAACGAATTTAAAACTCCCTTGCTCTGGCTCGGGCTGGGTATGAACCTGGCCGGTGTTGTCTATTTGCTAAACAAGATCAAACAGCAACGCCGCATGGCCTGTCACACTCCCCTCCTTTATGTATAGAAGTTATGGAAAAGGGTGCCAACCAGCAGTAATTAGATAGCTAGATAGATAGATAGATGGAGTATTGCAGGGCTGGCGAACCACTCCTAAGGCGGATATAACCAGAACCTTAAACCGGGCCATAAAAAGGCACCTTGCTATAGCAAGATGCCGCAACACCTTGAAAATAGCTGAATATAAGCTAGAGGAGAACAAAAATGAAACGGATTGCAGTCTTAACCAGTGGTGGCGATGCACCCGGTATGAATGCCGCTGTCAGGGCGGTGGTACGGACAGGTCTGGACAAAAACTGGCAAGTATTTGGCATACAACATGGTTATGCCGGTCTTATTGCCGGTGATTTTGTTGCACTTGGCCTGCGAGATGTTGGTGGCATAATTCAAAGGGGAGGCACCTTTTTAGGCAGCGCCCGCAGCTCCGAATTTAAAACCGAGGAAGGACTTAAGAAAGCTGTCCGGGCTCTTTACGAACGAGACATAGAGGGACTGGTAGTCATCGGCGGTAACGGTTCTCAAACGGGGGCCTTTGCACTCTCACAGTCAGGGGTTCCCGTAGTCGGGGTAGCCTCTACCATTGATAATGACCTTGGGGGCTCGGAAACTACCATTGGGGTGGATACCGCCCTCAACATTGCCCTGGAAGCAATTGACCGGCTCAAGGTGACCGCCTCCTCTCACCAGCGGGCCTTTCTGGTGGAAGTTATGGGACGCGATTGCGGGTATCTTGCCCTGATGTCAGCCATTGCCGGTGGAGCAGAAGCGGTAGTTATCCCTGAAGTGAAGTCAGACCCGGAAAATATTGCCGCCGAGTTACGCTCGGCCTATGACCGGGGCAAGCAACACGGCCTGGTAGTGGTCGCGGAAGGAGCTAACTACAACGCCGAAGGGCTGGTGCGCTACTTTAGGGAACACCGTCAACGCCTGGGCTTTGAGTTACGTGCCATAACTCTTGGGCACGTTCAACGTGGCGGCGCTCCCACCGCTTTTGACCGGCTCCTGGGTACCCGCTTTGGCGCAGCGGCCACCGGTTATCTGGCTGAAGGCCGCTACGGGGTGTTAGCCGGCCTGGTGAAAGGTGAAGTCGGAGCGACCCCCCTGGCGGAAGTTATAGCTAACAAAAAGCCCTTAGACTTTCAACTAATGGAACTGGCTAAGGTGCTGGCAAAATAAGTTACAGTTGCTCCTTAGGAGCAGCCCAAGCAGCAGAAGATACCAGGATGAAATGAAAGATTTATTCCGCAGGTTTTCTCATAAAACATCAGTTGTGTTAGGCTCCCCGCTGGCTTTCTTTGCGGCTGTAGCGGTTATCCTGGCCTGGATTATAACCGGCCCCCTCTTTGGTTTCACGGATACCTGGCAGCTGGTGATTAACACCGGCACTACTGTCGTAACCTTCCTGATGGTCTTTTTAATCCAGAATACCCAGAACCGGGATGCTAAAGCTATGCACCTTAAGCTGGACGAATTGATCCGGGCGGTGCGGGGAGCCAGAGACAGCCTGGTAGATTTGGAGGACCTTTCGGACAAAGAACTCGAAGAGTTTAGCCAGGAGTTCCAGGCTTTCCGGGTCGGTGTTCGTAAAACGAAAACGGGTAAGCTGGTCTATTGTATAACCGAGAAAAACAATTAAATTACAAGGAGTGTATTCTTATGACAAGTCGAAAAGTCCGAGTGGCTGTGAACGGTTATGGCGTAATAGGTAAGCGAGTAGCTGATGCCGTGGCTCTACAAGACGATATGGAACTGGTCGGCGTTGCCGATGTAGTTTCAGATTACCGTATCAAAACCGCTGTCGAACGCGGCTACCCGATTTATACCTCGGTAAGCGCAAAGCGAGCCGAGATGGAAGCGGCGGGCATCCCGGTGGTCGGTACGCTAGCAGATTTGCTGCGCCAGGTAGATGTGGTAGTGGATTGTACTCCCAAAAGTGTGGCTTCCCATAATAAAGAGGTCTACCAGGCGGCAAAGGTTAAAGGCATTTGGCAGGGTGGCGAGAAACATGAGTTAACTGGCTATTCCTTCGTGGCCCAGGTTAATTACGAAGGCGCCCTTAACCGGGAATTTGCCAGGGTTGTTTCCTGTAACACCACCGCCCTGAGCCGGGTCATGTATTCTCTGCACAGCCGAGGTTGGGTCAAACGGGTAAGGGCAACCCTATTGCGCCGGGGGACCGACCCCTGGGAGTCGCATCAGAACGGCATGATTAATACAGTCGTTCCGGAAATAAAGGTGCCAAGTCACCAGGGGCCAGACGCCCGGACGGTCATACCTGAGCTGGACATAACCACCATGGCCGGGGCTGGTCCCTATAACCTGAGCCATATCCACTTTGCCATGGTAGAAACCACCCGTCCCGTCAGTGTGGAGGAAGTCCGGGCTGCGCTCTGGGAAGCCCCTCGTATCGCCTTTGTGCGGGCCGATAATGGCCTCGTGGCGCTCAATTCTGTGATTGAGCTAATGCGTGACCTGAGACGGCCACGCGGTGATATGTGGGAAGTAGCCGTCTGGGAAGATGCCCTGGCTACTGATGGACGGGAGATTTATCTGACTTACCAGGTTCATAATGAGGCTATCGTCATTCCTGAAACGGTGGACTGCATTCGCGCCCTCACCGGCTTAGAAAAAGATGGAAGGGTGTCGATTCACAAGACCGATGCCGCCCTGGGGATAACCAAGACTTTCCTGCCTTCACCTTCGGCCACCCCCACGCCGGCCCAGCTTACTAGCCTGGCCGGAACTGGCTCCGCAGCGGCTAGCTAATTGAACCGGGTTTCTTTCGATTTTACTTGGTGGACCGGGCTGGCTTCAGCCCGGCCCACCTCTGGAGTTTCGTTCCGGTCGAGGAGTGGAGTGGGTGGGCGGTTTCGGCCCAGTAAAGCCAGTGTAGTTTGCTTCCTTTAACTAAATTTACAAAGAAAGAGCAAGTCAATCTGGTACTTCATTCAGCCGTTTCCACTGGCTGGCTGGCTGCTCTTCCTTGCAACTGGCAAGGCTGAAGAGGGCAGCCAAAACCAGTTGGGGTAGCAGAGATCAAACTGGTTGTTTGTTACACTAGCGCCCAATAAGTAAGTGGCCCGGATGAATCAGACATTGGGAAAATACAACTTTTAACACTTAATAAAGGGGGATACTATGGTACAAACCTGGGTTTTGCCACTCGATTTACCCTACCGGGTCGTTCCAGGTAAACCGGTAACGTTACGTGTCGGGACCTGGCCGATTGAATTCGGCCAGTCGGTACAAGTTAATTACAAAATAGTTCATGTTGATAAGCCGGCAGAGAAAGGGCACCTTGAGGCGGACTGGCAATATAACGAAGGCTCCAACAGCTACTGGCGAGCTGAACTTGGCCCTTTCCTGAAAGGGGACCAGATAACCTGTACGATACAGGCCCGCTCCCCGCAGGGTGAAGTTAGCCCTGATTCGGTAATTAGTTTTAGAGCCGGGCCCCGGCTCTACCTGGCCTTTTTATGGCACCAGCACCAGCCGATCTATAAAAATATGAATTATTCCACTCCCCAAGGCAGTTACCTGCAGCCCTGGGTACGTTTACATGCTATTCGCGATTACTACTCTATGGCGGCCCTTGCCCAGGAACACCCGGCAATTCATCTGAGCATTAATTTGACCCCTGCGCTTTTATGGCAGCTTGAGGATTATCTAAAACACGGCGCGAGCGACCGGGCCCTGGATTTAACCCTTAAGCCCGCCGCAGAGCTAACTCCACAGGAACAGGAGGAAATACTTGGCACTTTCTTTGAAGCCCACTGGCACAACCAGATTTTCCCCCACCCTCGTTATAAAGAATTATTCTTACAGCGATTGGAAAGACAACCTTTCTCCATCCAGGATCTTCGTGATCTGCAGATGTGGTTTAACCTGGCCTGGTTTGGCAAAGAGTTTCGAGATGGGGAAGTCCGGCTGCTGGCTACCGGGGAAACTACCTCGGTACGGCCCTTTGTCAGGCAGGGTCGTAATTTCACCGGGGGCCAGATTCGGGAAATGGTAGGCGAGCAGTATAAACTTATGCGAGCTATTGTACCGGCTCACCGCCTGCTGCAAGAGCAAGGGCAGCTGGAAATCTCGACCACGCCTTTCTACCACCCAATTCTGCCTCTGCTGATAGACACCGACCAGGCTACGCTTGATCGGCCCGGCGCTGCGCACCCTTCTCGGTTTGCGTATCCCGAAGATGCCGAAGCCCAGGTAAACATGGCCGTAGAACTTTACCGGCGCCTTTTCGGACAGGCTCCAGGCGGCATGTGGCCGGCTGAAGGGGCGGTGAGCCAGTCGGTGATACCTTTTTTTTCCCGACATAATATTAAGTGGATTGCCAGCGACCGGGGTGTCCTGGCCCGTTCCGGGCGCTGGGGGTATCGGGTGGCAGATGCAGATGTTCTTTGCAGAGCCTACCGGGCTGAAGAAGGCGAAAATTCGCTCAGCATCTTCTTCCGCGACACCGCTCTCTCAGATGAAATCGGATTTCATTACCAGGATTATACCGATTACGACCTGGCGGCGAAAAATTTTATCTGTCAAATCCGGCGGAACTTTGTCCGGCGAGTTTCGGTGGAAGCAGATTGCTTACTGACGGTTGTGCTAGATGGCGAGAACGCCTGGGGAGCCTATCCCGAGGATGCCCGGCCTTTCCTGCACGCCCTCTACCATCAGTTAGAGCAGGAAACCGAATTGGAAACTGTTACCTTCAGTGAGTATATTGAAGGAAATCCGCCGCGAGCGATACCGCCCCATCCTCTGAAGGAACAAACCAGGGTTCATGAACTATTTAGCGGTTCCTGGATTGATGAGAATGGTTCGTTACCGGGAGTAGATCTCGGTACCTGGATCGGCGAGGTTGAGGAAAACCGGGCCTGGGAGCTACTGAAGCAGACCCGAGAATTCATGAACGATAAGAAGGCCACTCCCCAGAATGCTCCAGAAGCCTACCAGTCACTGTATATAGCCGAAGGTAGCGACTGGTTCTGGTGGTTTGGCGAAGACCAGGACTCCGGGAACGACGCTGAATTTGACGATCTCTTCCGGCTGCATCTTAAAAACATTTACCGGGCCTTAAAGACCGCACCGCCGGCCAGCCTTGATGAGCATCTTGTATCGCATGGAGTTGTGTGGACTTTCACCCGGCCCATAGAGACAATTCAGCCCGGAGACCGGTTAGTGATCGTTACTAACTGCCCTGGTACATTGAATTGGCGGTTGGATGGAAAGCCTTCCCAGGAAGCAAATATGTACGCGGTCGGCGGAGTGATGGCCGGCGTACAGCGCTACCAGCTAACCCTGGGGCCTTTCCCGCCACAATCTCAGGAATTACGCTTTATTTTCCATTGCACCCACCCTGGCTGCACCGGTCAGGAGCTTTGTTGCAACCCCGGAGAAATCTTTATCGGGATTACCAGCAGCAAGACAGCGGAAGAAGAACAGCCCCCAAAATTAGCTAAAAGAAAATTCGGGGTAACCCGCAGCCGAACAGCAAGTTTGGCTGCCGGTAAAAATTAAATTCGATCTCCTGAATGATCATCGGGAAGGAAAGATTATACCTGCTCGAGTTGTTAAAAACCGGACAGGCTGAGGGAGGGGAAGCATGCAGGTGAGGTGGTTCTTTTCCTTCTCCCATCAGGTCCGAGGTTTTGACCGGCCGAATGCTGGTTACACCCGAGGCTGAAAGCATCATTGACAGTTACGGCATCGAACTCATTCATCCTATCCAACTAGGGCGCAGCCCCGCCCGGGCGGGTAAGAAAGGCAAGAGTAACCATAACTGGCTTGTCGGTATAAAAGTGTGCTGGCTGATTACACCCCAGGGCCAGGTAATTGAGGGGCTGGGAAACGGTCAAGGAATACGACCAGAAATTCTGCGATTTCGCAATGATTTGGCTGACTAAACAGAGGCACTATCGGTTCTGGGCTTTCGCAAGCGAGGAGAACAAACACTCAACTGGCGGTTTTGCCATCACGGAGAGCGAAAAAACCGGATGATTGTCGAGCGAATATTCAGTTTGATAATGGTTGTCAATCATTTCAAAAATATTTCACCGGGCCGAGAAGTATTTGACGGCCCGAATGGGTTATATAGCGGGCATGTTCAACTTTTATTAGAACTGGCGGTGGGTAAATTGGCAATTGCTCATTTTTCCCTCTAGAAAGTGTTATGAACTTTTAGCAAGATAAAGCGTATATTTTGATATGGCACGCAAAATATACCCAAACCATGTGAGCGGGCCTTCGTCGCCCCTTATCTCGCTCTAATGATAGAAGAAGCTCCACAACGTGACTATCCTTTGCGCGAAGTCTTTAATGGCTTGCGCTGGATAGTGCGGGCCGGAGCCTCCTGGCGCATGATGCCCCACGATTTGCCACCTTATTACACCGTTTTTCAGCAAACCCAAAGGTGGTTCAAAGCCGGGGTCTTCGAAGATATTGTTCACGACCTGCGAGAGTTGCTGCGGTTGGCAGCTTCTCGTGAGGCTGAACCAAGTGCTGCGATTTATGATGGCCGCACCCTCCAATCAACCCCTGAAAGCGGAGGGAGAGCAGGTTACGACGGTCATAAACGGCGCAAAGGTAGCAAGGTCCATCTGGCAGTAGATACTTTGGGACATCTGTTAGCTTTACACGTCACACCAGCAAACGAACAGGAACGCGCTCAGGTAGCCGAGTTAAGCCGAAAGGTCCAAGAAGCCACTGGCGAGAGTGTTGAGATAGCCTATGTGGACCAGGGCTACACCGGACAAGATGCTTTGGAAGCCGCCGCTAGCGAAGGCATCAAGCTTGAGGTAGTCAAGCTATCCGAGGCCAAGCACGGGTTTGTGCTGTTGCCGAAGCGGTGGGTCGTGGAGCGCAGTTTTGCCTGGATGTCACGGTTTAGGCGGTTGGCGAGAGACTACGAACGACTGGCACAAACACTGGGCGGGTTACATTTCGTAGCTTTTGCCATTCTGATGCTAGCTAACTTGGTGCACCTTACTGGTCGTAGTTCATAACACTTTCTAGAAAGGCTGGCCGTAAAAAGTAGAAGCCGTTGAGAGCCGTAATAGATTTTAGACGAAACAAGCCCTGACACATCGGGCAATAAAATATCGAACAAAGACAAGGTAAGGATACTCTTAAAAGAGCTGGTGATTTGATTATTTGCAACAAATAGCAAAGACCAATGGAAGAAATGTCTTGCTTCAAGTATATACGAAAGAGTGCTTCAAATAAGTTCACCACTAAAATTGCGGGAAATCCCAAAATTGTCCAAAAACTGCTCTGACCCGATTACCTACTCCTCGATCTAACCCATCTCCACCTTCTCAAGAACGAGAATTAGAGCCCCCGTCCTTAACCGATCTTGATGCTATTCCAGTAATTCTTCAAGGCTTTTTTTTATTCAGCATTTCATCAGGATTAACTCAGTGCAAACTAAGTTTTGAAGGGCATACTAGTAATGAAGGTTAAGAAAGGAAAGGAAAGTACAGGCAGACCCAAACGGGTTAGATTAAAAGGAGTCCTGGTCTTAACCGGAAAAGAACAACTGGCTTGTAGATGGATATTTATACGCGGTTTAAAGTGGCTTATTTAACATCGGTAGGAGGATATTACGATGAAACAACCATTTGCCCCTAACCCGCTGCCAAACTGGCGGTTAAAGGGGTTCGGCCTATTGAGGATATTTTTTGGCCTGATCTGGGCCGTTGATGCCTGGTTCAAGTGGCAACCCGACTTCATCCACAATTTTGAGAACTATTTGAGCGGCTCTCAGGATGGCCAGCCCCCCCTGGTGCAAGGCTGGATTGGTTTCTGGATTGACGTGGTAAACGTAAACCCGCACGTCTTTGCTTACCTGGTAGCGGTGGGTGAGACCGCCGTGGCATTTGGTTTAATCCTGGGCGTATTCAGTAATCTCACCAATATTACCGGTATTTTGCTTTCGGTAGTTATCTGGGCGACGGCGGAAGGCTTTGGCGGGCCTTACCAGGCGGGTTCAACCGACATCGGTTCGGCGATCATCTATGCCCTCGTATTCGTTGGGCTATTCCTGGTCTCGGCCGGTTATTACTACGGTTTAGACCGCTATCTTACACCACGGTTGGGCCGCTGGGGTCTGCTGGCTTCGGGCCACTGGAGTAAGAAGCAATCAGCGGGAGCAGAAACCGGAGCCGAAGCCGCATGAATTCCGGCAAAGGTTTCGTCAGGAGTATGCCTGAAAAGTAATAGCCTTGCGCCAGGTAAACCGACTTCTTGCGTTTTGAGCAAAGCTGTTGAGTTGGGAAGCAATGAAAGTTAATTAACTATGAATCATCTCGACCGGCCAGGCGGCCGTAGTGTTAGCTTATTAACTCAAGCTAACCCTGGGCCGCCTGGCCCCGCTACCGGTGTATCAACTCGGCAGCAACTTTTTGTTATGACCGCTATTACTCTGATATACGCCACCTGCTTTGTGGTGATCAAGGCCGGGCTGGCCTTCGCGCCACCTCTGAGCTTCGGCTGGCTGAGAGCTTTAATCGCCGGGATAGCCCTTCTCCTGCTGGTCGTCATCTGGCGCAAGCCCTTAATTCCGGCTCGCCAAAGCTGGCCCTGGCTTGTGGTATTGGCGCTCAGTGCGACCACCCTGACCTTTGGCGGGATGTTTCTCAGCCCGGGGCGTACCGGGGCCGGGATCGCCTCCGTGCTGGGAAATACCCAGGCCTTGTTTACCCTGCTCCTGGCCGGGCTGTTTTTAGGCGAGCCGGTTACCCGCCTTAAAATGGCTGCCCTGGGATTGGGCCTGGCCGGGATAGGCTTAATTTCCGGGCCGGTGCTACTTTCCTCCGATTTTTTTGGCTTTCTCGGTACGGTGACAGCGCTGGCTTCCTCGCTCGGGGCCGCCATTGGCAACGTTGTTATCAAGCGAATGCATCCCGAAAATAGCCTGCTGGCCGTTACGGCCTGGCAATTAATTCTGGGCAGCCTACCCCTTCTGGCCTTTTCAACCTTGACCGAGCAACAAACCGCCTTCAACTGGACCTGGGCATTTGCGGGCGAACTGATTTTCCTGGCCCTGGCCGGTACCTCGCTTACTACCGCCCTGTGGTACTGGTTGATACAGCGGGCCGAAGTGGGCCGGTTGAGCCTCTTTTTCTTTTTGGTGCCGGGCTTCGGGCTTGGACTGGCCTTTGTATTTTTCGGGGAAAGTCTTAGCTGGCTGGAAGTTGCCGGAATTGTCGTGATAATTTCCGGCCTGGTAATTTCAATGTCAGGCTCCAATAAACAGGTAATGTAAAGCTAAAGGTAAGGAAAGCCCGGTAAGGGTCTAATTTAATTAACTTACCGGCCTGATCCTCAGCTAATGCTCAACTCCTCCTAAGTTTCTCCTAAGTAAATCATTCTATCCTTTCTATGTACACTTACTTTTTATTAAGAGCTGGATACGGCGGCCTTTTCCTGTAAGTTAGTTTGTTAGTGATTAATTTCTGCCTATCCAGTAACAGTAAATCTACTAAAATTTGGAGGACAAACCAATGTTTAAGCACCTGCTAAAAGATCGGCTCACCTGGCTGGCATTAGGAGTAACCGTGTTGCTGGGTTCTTTGATTACTTTTAGCTACCTGGGCGCTTTTTTAAGCCCGGCCTCTAACACCCGCGATTTACCTCTGGCCGTGATTAATGCTGACCAGGGCCTGGAACTGGCGGGCCAGAAACTTAACTACGGCCAGCAGGTGGTGGACCGTCTCATGGCCTCTCAACCCAACCAGTCTTTCCGCTGGACCGTGCTGCCCTCCCGTGAAGCCGCCGTCAGTGAACTTAACAAGGTTAACTACTACGCTGCCCTGATAATCCCGCCGGATTATTCCGGAAGCCTGGCGGCCCTGGGCAGCCTGAAGGCGACCAGGCCGATACAGCTTGAGGTTCTGACCAACCAGGCAGCCGGACCGCTGGCCGACTCGGCGGCCAGGGGCATTATTCAGGCAGTTGTAACAAACATATCGACGACTACCGGTGACCAGCTTAAACAAAAACTTCAGGCCAGTGCGGCTAAAGTTCCGGCGGAAGTGGCGGGGCTGCTTAATGACCCGGTCCAGGCCAGGTTCGTACTGAGTATGCCGGTGGGCGAAAACAGCGCCCGTGGACTCTCGCCTTTCTACTTCGCCTTAATGCTTATTTTAAGCGGCTTTGTTGGTACGAACCTGTTAAGTATTCTGGTAGACAGCTACACTGAGAAGCGGCGCAAGTTAAATAAACGCCTGAACGTTCTTGACCTGGGACAGCAAGTTGACCACTACATTGAAAAGCAGCAAAACCTGATCGAGCCGCAGCTTTCGGCCCTGAGCGTTTTCTACACCAAAGCCGCCCTGTACGGCCTGATGGCGGTAGGCGTGGGGCTGCTCGATACCTGGGTGGCGGTCGGCCTGCTCGGTATGGATGCACCGGATTGGGTTAGCCTGAGCCTGTTCGCAGTCTTCAGTATGCTGACTATCAACTTCCTGGCCCTCTTTTTCCAGACTGTATTTGGTTATCACCTGAGCCTGGTGATTGGCCTCTTCTTCTTTACCATTCTGGGTGTCCCGGCTTCCGGGGGGCCTTATTCCCTGGAAATGGTGCCCGGCCTGTGGCAGTTCCTGCACCTGTGGCTGCCTGCAGGCCATATTACCGAAGGTATGCGCGCCCTGCTATTTATGAACGGCAATCTGGAAAGTGGCCTGGGGCTGGCCCTGCTGGTACTGGGAGGCTACCTGCTAGGTAGCCTGGTATTCGGTTGGCTGATCAGCTTTGGCCTTACCCGGCGTAACCGGCTGGCCGCTAACAGCGCCAGGCTTTCGCCGGTAACAACCGAACGAGTGGAACAGGTCAAAGCTTAATTGTAAATAAATAAAGTAAGCTTATTATTTTGATTTTAATCAATTTAACCTTAAGAAGCAGAGAAGGAAAGGAGATTAGCAGTGATTACAGAAATTGTACCGGAAAGCCCGACGGCCAGGCAGTTGACGTTACGGTTGCTAGACCAGTTGTTTGGCTCGAAATTGCCCCAGGGAGTGGGGGTGCGCCTGTGGGACAAAAGTTATTGGCCGCACGAAGGGCAATTTGACCTTACATTGGTGCTCAACCATCCGGGGGCATTGCGGGCCATGTTGCTGCCGGGTACCGAAGTGGCTTTAGCCGAAGCCTACCTCTACAACGATTTTGACTTGGAAGGTAATCTGGAAGAAATTTTTGAACTGGACGATACCCTGCGGCAAGTTACACTGGGCTGGCACCGCAAGCTATATCACTTAAACGAGCTCCGGCATCTGCCCGACTTAAAAAATGAGCGAATTGGCGGGCGCCCGCCGGCCCGGCTTAAAGGCCAACCTCATTCTCTTGAACGGGACCGGGAGGCTGTAACTTACCACTATAACGTTTCAACCGACTTTTACCGGCTCTGGCTGGACCGGCAAATGGTCTATTCCTGCGCCTATTATCACAACGACCGGGAAGACCTGGACACGGCCCAGACTAACAAGCTGGATTATATCTGCCGCAAGTTACGGCTCCGGCCCGGCCAGAAACTGCTGGACCTGGGGTGCGGCTGGGGCAGCCTGGCGTTGTACGCGGCCAGCCATTTCGGGGTGGATGTAACCGGCATTACCCTCAGCCAACCCCAGGCAGATTACGCCAACGCCCAAATTGCCCTGGCCGGCCTTTCCGAGCGGGCGCGGGTTCAGGTAAAAGACTACCGGGAGCTACCTGAACCTGAAAGCTACGATGCCCTGGTTAGCGTGGGAATGGTCGAACATGTCGGCCATAAAATGTTGCCCACTTATTTCAAGCAGGCTTACCGTCTGCTCAGGTCGGGCGGCGTCTTTCTAAATCACGGCATCGCTACCGGGTTGGCCCAGCCAGAAATAAGTGGCCCAGGCCTGATTGAGAACTATGTCTTCCCGGATGGGGAACTTGTGCCCATCAGCACGATACTGCACGAGGCCGAACAGGCCGGTTTAGAAGCGCGAGACCTGGAAAGCCTGCGCGAACACTACCTGCTGACCCTGCGGCAGTGGGTGCAACGGCTGGAGGCGTCGCACGCCGAGGTCCTAAAAATTGTGGACGAACCGACATACCGCATCTGGCGGCTTTACATGGCGGCCGCGGCATACGGTTTTAAAACTAACCAGCTTAGTGTTTACCAGACCTTACTGATTAAACCCGGGGCAGCGGGCCAGTCCTACCTGCCCTTTACCCGGCAAGATTGGTATATTTGACCGGCGCAGGCGAAGCAGGCAAAGAGGCGAAACACGGCTGACCAAAAGAACAAAAATTAGGAGAACAAAATGAGTAAAGAAATTGTATTAGAGGCCGGGGGAATGCTGCAAGGCAGTTCCGGCCCCGCCCTGGAAACTTTTTTGCGCCGCCATCCTGGCATTCAACTGGCTGAAGCTAACTATATGAGTAGTACGGTTACGGTCGGCTATGACGAAACCGTAATTTCCCCACCCGAAATAGGGCAGCTTATTGAGCAATGTGGCTACCACTGCCAGGGCGAAGTTTTGCCCAGCCATTTATGCTCACCAGACGGGTTGAATAAAACCCCTGCCCCTGCTTCGGCTTCTGCTTCGAAGGGGCCATCCCCGGCGGGCAAAGCGGTGGCTCCCCCTCCCCATGAGCACAGGGCGGATCATATGGGAGTAGAAACCGAAACCGTGCCCCCACCTGCCGCACCAACCAGTCCGGCTAAACCTTCCCCTGAACACGCTGGACCTACCCCAGCAAGTGAGGAACATAGTGAGCATAGCATGGGCGTGGGCGAGAGGGCTTCACACTCCAACTCCAACTCTAACTCCAGCGAACAGGCCCAGCTAGCCCATGAAATGGGCCACGGTGCAGGCATGAGCATGGAAAAGATGGTCCTTGATATGCGCAAGCGGTTTATTGTCACCTTTATCCTGGCGATTGTCGTTTCACTCTATTCGCCGCTGGCAACCGAGGTTTTCGGCCTGAAATTGTCCACGCCGTTTGGCCTGCCGGTCAACCTGTGGCTATTCCTGCTTTCTACTCCGGCTGTCCTCTGGGGCGGCCAGATGTTTTTCGTAGGAGCCTACCGCGCTTTAAAGAACCGAATCCTGGATATGTCGGTGCTGGTCGCTCTTTCGGTCGGGGCCGGTTACCTCTTCAGCGCCGTCGCTACTTTCTTCTTCGCGGGTGAAGTTTTCTACGAGGCTTCGGTGGTGCTACTTTCCTTTGTGCTGTTCGGCCACTGGATGGAAATGAAGGCCCGGTCGGGAGCATCCACAGCCATTCGGGCGCTGCTCGACCTGGCCCCGCCTAAAGCAACCGTTATCCGGGATGGCCAACCCGTCGAAGTGCCCACTGCCCAGGTGCAGCTGGACGATATTGTGCTGGTCCGGCCCGGTGACAAAATTCCGGTGGACGGTCTGGTAATCGAAGGAAGTTCCAGCGTGGACGAAAGCATGATTACCGGTGAAAGCCTACCGGTCAAAAAAGCGCCGGGGGTAACGGTTATCGGTGCGACTATCAACAAGACCGGCACTTTCCGCTTCCGGGCTACCAGGGTTGGTAAAGATACGGCCCTGGCCCAAATCGTCAAGCTGGTCCAGACTGCCCAGAATTCGAAAGCCCCGGCCCAGCGGCTGGCCGATAAAGCCGCCCAGTGGCTGGTAGCGGCGGCGGTCGGTTTTGGCCTGGCGACCTTTTTAGGCTGGTATTTGGTGGCCGGAGCCAGCTTAGTCTTTGCCCTGACCCTGGCAATTACCGTGGTGATTATCGCCTGCCCGGACGCGCTGGGCCTTGCCACTCCCACCGCCGTAATGGTTGGCACTGGCCTGGGGGCACTCAATGGTGTTCTTTATAAAAACGCTACCGCCCTGGAGCAAGCCAGTAAAATCCAGACCATCATCTTTGACAAAACCGGCACCCTGACCGTTGGGCAGCCTGGCGTGGTGTCGTTAGAGGTGGCCGGCCCGGCGGTTTCGGCCGACCAGCTGGCCCGCCTGGTGGCCTCGGCCGAGCAATCGAGCGAACACCCCCTGGCCCAGGCAATAGTGGACTATGCTAAAACTCGCAACCTGGGCCTGGCCGAGCCGCTCGACTTTGAGGCTATTCCCGGCCACGGGTTGAAGGCAACTGTCGAGGGCCGGGCGATGCTGGCAGGCAACCGCAAGCTTATGAATGACAATGGAATTACCCTGGCCGGCTTGCCCCTAGCTGAAACGGCTGCCAGCCTGGAAGGCGCGGGGCGAACGGTGGTGTACGCGGCTGTAGATGGTCAGGCGGCCAGGTTGATTGCCATCGCCGATGCTATTCGGCCTACCTCTCGGCAGGCGGTAGCCGAGCTTAAGAGGCTAGGAGTCCAGGTAGTCATGTTGAGCGGGGATAACCGGGCTACGGCTGAACGCATCGCCAGCGAATTAGGCATTCAAACAGTCCTGGCCGAGGTGCTTCCCAACCAGAAGGCCGCCAAGGTCAAAGAGCTTCAGCAGCAGGGGAAGTTGGTGGCGATGGTAGGCGACGGCATTAACGATGCCCCGGCCCTGGCCCAGGCCGATGTCGGAATTGCCATAGGCGCCGGTAGCGACGTGGCTATGGAAACTGCCGATGTGGTGCTGATGAAGAGCGATCCCTTCGATGTGATCGGGGCAATTGCCCTCAGCCGGGCGACCGTTCGCAAAATGAAACAGAACCTCTTCTGGGCGGTCGGGTACAACACGGTCGCCTTTCCGATCGCGGCCGGGTTGTTCTACCCGTTCTTCGGTTTGCTCTTACGACCGGAAATCGCCGCCCTCTCAATGGCTGGCAGTTCACTCCTGGTTGCGACTAATGCTCTCATGTTAAAGCGGACCCGCCTGCCCGGCTGGCGCTCCAGCGCGGCGGCCGGTGACAACAACCGCCCAGGCCCCGGTGTCCAGGCTCTCACTCCACCGGCCCCGCCAGTTCATTCGGCTTAGGACTGCCAGCTAATGCGTTCAAAAGGCTCGATTTTAGCGTTTGGGTCGGGGATTACGGCCCTGGGAATGGGCCTGCTCACACCGGTACTGCCGGCCTACGCGGCGTCACTGGGCGCAAGCGCGGCCCTGATCGGTCTATTCCTGGCAAGTTTTGGTTTCACCAGGCTACTGGTAGGGCTGCCAACCGGCTGGCTGGCCCGGCGCCTGGGTTACCGCGCCCTCCTGGTAGGCAGCCCGGCCTTAATTGTACCGGCTTCGGTTTTATGCGCGGTGGCCGGTAATTTCTGGAGCCTGGCCCTGTTTTGTACAGCGGAGGGAGCGGCCGCCGCGGTTTATGGAACGGTGAGTACGGCCGCCCTCGCCGGGGAAAACCGGGGAGCCGGCCGCTCCCTGGCGCTCTACCTGGCGGCGGGGTTACTGGGAGCCTCGGTTGGGCCGCTTTTGGGCGGTATCATTGCCGCTCAGTTTGGCCCCCGGCTGCCTTTTGTAATCTACGCTCTACTGGCCGCTTTTGCCGCCTGGTGGCTGCGCCGCGAACTCAACCGGCAGCCCGATTTACTACCCTCTCCGGCCCCTGAGGCTCGGCGCGAGAAATATTCTACGAATTTAGCCCTGACCTGGCGGCAGGTAGTTAACCCAAAACTGAGAACTCTCTGGCTGCTGAGTTTAACCCTGGTTTTTGCCCGTGTGGGGACACAACTGCTGGCCGCACCCCTGCTTGGGACCATTTTGTTAAGGTTAAACAGTTTACAGCTCGGGCTGGCCCTTTCCCTCATCGGTGTAATCGGCTTACTTGGTTTTTACCCGGCGGGCTGGTTGGCCGACCACCTGAGTCTTAAAACGGTTATAGTGGGTGGCGGTTTAGTAACCGTCTGCGCTCTCCTGGTGTTAGCAGTAGCCGGTAATTACCCGGTTTTCCTGGCCGGAATGGGCCTGTTAGGTCTTGGCAGTAGCCTGGTGGGGCCAGCGCCCCTGGCTTACCTGGCCGCTTTTACTTCCGAAGGCGACCGGCCAATTGGAATCAGTCTTTACCGTACTTTTGGGGATGCCGGGGCCACGCTGGCCCCTCTACTCACCGGGTGGTTGGTGGACTCGATCGGCTACCGGATTAGCCTGGCGGTTTTATTGAACATACTGCTGGTGGCAGTCGCCCTATTTGCCTGGGGTGCACCAAAAGTTAAGGTAGCCTGCGGCACTCCGGCTCAGGGAACTACGCGGTCGGTGATTATGTAATCGTTAGGGCTGCTCAGATTTGCGCTTTGAGCTGCTTGCTAAGTGGGCCAAAAAGACCGGTATGGAAGAACCGGGGAGGGTTGGGGTTTGGGGCTTGGGTTGGGGTTTGGGGCTTGGGTTGCGGCAAGGGCTGGTTGTAGCATTATCTTGTCGTTACCCTGGCCCGGAGGGTACGGCCGCTACCGGAACCCCCTTAAGACGGGGCATTGAGACAACCAGCACCCCGTTACCGTAAGTTGCGTTGGAAAGGGGACCACTGACCGGATAAGGTAAGTCTAATTCCCTGAAGTAGGGACCGATGGACCATTCGGCCAGCAGTAAATCGAGTTCATGCTGGCGCGGTCCCCGTTCATCCCCAAGCAAGGTCAATTGCACCGGGGCGACCTTTATAACAATCGCTATATACTCTGGCTCAAGACCGGGCATGGGAGCTGCAACTACAAGATGGTCGTCCGTTTGATACATACGTACCGGAACAGGCGAGTTGTTACGGTAGGCTGGGGCCATAAATTCTCCTTTTAATTTCCTTCCCCTCCTTTTCCTTGCCCAGGTTGTGGCTTTAAGCCTCATCTGGCCCTTGAGAAAGCGGGAAGGAGTTTATCGTCTTCATTACCATGATTAGTATACATGATAATTATATATGGAAGGCTAATGGCTTCTCCCGGAGCGAATGATATTCCAGGCCAGGTAAAGCCCCAAGGCGCTGGCAAGCCCGAAACCGATTACGAAAAGAGCGCCAGCAAATTGTTCCAGGCCGGGCGGGTGATAAAAAGCCAGCAGTATTGCCAGGCCGATAATGAAAGCCGCAACCAGAATGCTCAGCACAATCCGGTTGGCCAGTTTCTCGAACCGGTTAACGATTGGCTCAAAACCGCGCGGTTGCATTCCGACTTCCAGAGCGCCTCTCTCTAACTCCCCCAGCAAGCGGCGCAAGACCAGTGGCAACTCCAGGCTTAATTGGGCCGCTTCCAGGCCGGACCGGCCTAGCTTAGGAAACCAGTTGCCTGGGCTGTATTGCTGCCAGATCAGTTGCCTGGCGTAAGGGACCAGCACTTGTGACAGGCGAAAAGAGGGATCGAGTTGGGCGCCTAGAGCTTCGCACATAATGGCCGTTTTTAGCAGCAACGCCAGATTGGCAGGTAGTTGCAGTTTGTGACGCCGGACAACAGCCAGGGCTTCCTCAATTAAATTGCCGAGCGCCAGCTCGTGCAGGCTGAGCCCGAAATAGCGCGAGACCAGCTGGGCCAGGTCACGCCGGAGCAAGTCGCGGTCAACCTGGCCTCGTGTTACCCCGATTTCAAGAAAGGCTTCCAACAGCCGGTCGGCGTCCTGACCGGTTACTGCCAGAAAAAGACTTATCAACTGTTGTTTGGTCCGCTCATCCACCACGCCAACCATGCCAAAGTCAATCAGGCCAATTTGCCCACCATCTTCAATTTCAATGAAAAAGTTTCCGGGGTGTAAGTCGGCGTGGAAGAAACCATCCTCAAAAATCATCTTAAGGACAGCCTGCGTAGCCTGCCGGGCCAATGCCCCCCGCTCAATCCCCGCCGCGTCAAGGGCCGCCAGATCATTTATTTTTACCCCGCTGAGGCGTTCGAGGGTCAATACCCGTGTAGTGGAGGTCGCCCAGAACACCTTCGGGATATGCACTGAAGGCTCGTTTTTAAAGTTAGCGGTAAATCGTTCGGCATTGTGCCCTTCTTTAACATAGTCAAGTTCCGCTCGCAGGGTCGCCGCGAATTCCTGGGTTAACCCCACCAGGTCGTAATCGGCGGCAACCTCCCAGCGTTTGCTGGCCGCCACGGCCAGGTTTTGAAAAATTTCCAGGTCTTTTTCAACCTGTTCAACTGCACCTGGGCGGCGCACTTTAACCACTACCGCCTCTCCCCCAACCAGGGTTGCGGCATGGGCCTGGCCGATAGAAGCGGCCGCTAAGGGATTCAGGTCAAAAGTGACAAAAATATCGTTAAGAGGACGGCCTAACTCGGCCTCAACTATCTCCCGGATCTGTTCGCCTGGCACCCTTGGAGCCTGGTCCTGTAGTTTGGCAAATTCGACCAGGTAATCCTGTGGAAGCAGGTCGGAGCGCGTCGAGAGTAACTGCCCCAGTTTGATAAAAGACGGACCGAGTTCTTCCAGGGCCATTCTTAGATGTTCCGGGCGGGTGTAAGGTTCAGCCCGGCTAGGATGGCCTAATAAACCCTTGTGAAAAGGAATGAATCTTTCCAGGCCCAATACTCCTACTAAGAAGCCAAGACCGTGGCGGGCCAGCACTTCTGCGATCTGCCGGTAGCGGCCTAGGTTCTTTGTTTTTTTCTGCTTTATCATTTCTCTTTCGCATTCTTTGATTGCTCTTTTTCAGATCTTATCTTTACTTAATACCGGGCCCTGACAGCAAGTAGCTGAACAGGATAGTTTGAGTTCATGAGTATTTAATCTCTCTGGGTTGAATTCCCCGCCGCGTGCGGCGCTTCCTTGTGAGAGAAATCCGCTTAAAATACTCCGCTGCTTGCGGCGGAGTATTTTATTTTGCCGCTAATTTCAGCCCACCGCTCCTTACCAGTAAAAATGAACCAGCCGCTTGGGACCCCAGGCCCGGACCAGCTGGGACAAGTTAGACCTTCTACTTCTAAGGTAGCAGGTTACATATTTATTCGCTTCCCTACTATTAACATCTAACATCTTAAACTTAGGTTTAGCTGAGGGTTGGTTTAAGATTCTCTTAAGAAATAGGGTGTACAGAAAAATAATTGAGACACCGCCCAAAGTAATTAGAAACCGGATAGCCTGAGTAGGATAGAGTTTCCTGGCTAAAAGCTAAAGGCAGGGTGGTTGTTAAACTTTCACATTTAAGCACCAGGTAAGCTCAAGCTGACAGGGAAGTTTTCGTTTGTAACAGGGCAACACTCGGCTGCCAGGGCTACCGTGGCTAAACCTTAAGCCTGCTGGTTGTTTGAAGATCCATCCCCACAACTACCTTTCTCCTTGAAATTAGATTATCACAGGCAGCGTAATTAACTCCAGGTAGGTTTAGCTTTCACTCTTTTAATTATCTCACCTGGCGGAAAACCACCAGGTGATAGCAAGTAAACAAAGGTGAACGAACTTAAAAGGACAGCCCGGCGGGCTTGCAAAACGTTTACCAGTCCTCAGCCAATCCTAAGATTTTCCTCAGCCCCCGCTAAGAAAGATGAGCTTTAATAAAAGTGTCAGCTAAGATAAGAAGAAATAACTTTCAGGTATTGTAAAGTCATTCTTTTTAAAATTAAGAAAGCTAAAAGGAGGTAATTAACATGAAAGGCAAGGTTGTTTATAGCTTTTTTATAAGAATCTTCCTTGGACTGGGCCTGGTAGTTCTGCTCACAGCCATTGGTTTTATGGGAGCTTTCCCCGGTTTAACTGCAAGCATCTTGCCCTTATTGATCTTCTTCTTATTACCTCTGGGGGGGCTTGCTTTAGCGATTAATACCGAGAATACGAAGTTTAACCAGGCTCAGCACCAGCACCACACCCCGGTTAATTCCTGGCAATCAATCTATCCGCCAGGATATCACCTAACCAAAGAGGACGAACTCGATAGCCTTAAAGCCCAGCTAAATAATCTCAAATCAGACGAAAAAACCCTGGAAGGTGAAATTCAGTTTCTAACAGGGCCAGGGCCAGAGCCAGTAACATCGCAGTCCGGTAAAACTACCGCCCGGGGATGAGTGAATAAGCCGGTGGTTGAAAACTATTACCTTTTGTCCTAATTTTATTTTGTCAGAGCCATTGGAGGTGGCGAAAATGAAAAAAGAGAATCTGATGTTATACATTGGTGGTCTGGCGGTAGCGCTCGTGCTCGTCTTTGCTTTAGTTCCTAACCTTGGGTCCACCGGGCTACCGTTACTATTCCTCCTGGCCTGCCCTCTCATGATGATCTTTATGATGGGTGGCAACCACGGCGGGATGCATGCGGGAATGCATGATCATGGTGGAAGTTCGCAGGGCGACCAGTCGCACGCCAACCACAACCATTCAAACCAACCGGCTCTGCCGCCCCCGACCGAGTTTCATTCCCGTGAGGAAGAAGTAGCCTGGTTAAAAATTCAGCTGTCCGACCTTAAATTGAAACAAGACAATCTGACCGCAGAAATCAACCGCTTAGATACTCCGGCAGTACTTGAGGCTGAGGCGGTGGCGAAACCAGCGGATGAACGCTTTAAAAATAGCCGGTAAAGAAGCCTGATACAGGGCGGGGTTTTACCCCACCCTACCCGGTCCTTTGGGCCTAAAGGGCAACCAGGCTTTAACAACGGCCCGATATACATAAATAACGGCGTCAAGAAAAAGAGCCTGAAGAACAACAAAATCCTTTTAGAAAGCACTTGCAGGTGCAGGGGCCGCAGTTATAACCAGATTTGAAATAGCCTTCCTGGTATTAAGGCCCAGTGAACCGGCCCTGGTTGTCCAGTGCGCCGGTTTGTTTGTTAAGCTTGGATTAGCAGTTCGTTCCCAACCAAGGAGGGTACAGTTATGCACAAGCTGGGGATTTTCATTTCAGTCCTTGGAGCCTTTTTGCCGGTGATACTTGTCCTGGGAGTAATCGGTTATATGACCCCGGTTCGGACGCCAAACCTGATCTCAAGGGAGGAGAGCGGAGCGGCGATGCAACAGGCCGGCGTAACAATGCAGAGCCACGGCCAGGAAATGGTCAAGGAAGGCGGCCGAAAGGGTAGCCAAAGCCTGCTAATACAGGGCGAACACTGGCTCAAAGACGGCCAGGAAATGGGCAAGCAGGGCCAGCTCAGGCGGCTGATCCCACCGCTGCCAGCAGTCTTCACTCGAACCAGCGCGATCTGGCCGTTCAGGGTAACTGAACATCCTGGTCACCGCCTCTAAGGCCAGGATCCATAACCCGGCCAATGTAGGCTCAATCAACATAGAAGGTCCCCGGTGGGACGGCCAGGCCATGGTGCCCGAAGGACAGAATATGGCCGAACACGGTCAAGTTATGGCCGGAGAAGTTGATGTAATGGTCAAACAGGGCCAACTTGCTGAACCGGCCGCGAAGGCTCTTCGCCAGGTTGCTCAGGTGATGCGGGGTGTCGGTTTCTAATCTCGATACCAAAAACGAATAGGCCTTTCACCTGGCTTTATCCCGCCTTGTAAAAGGCCGCACTACCCTACTGAATGCTCACCGACTTTCTACGATCCGCACCGCCGACCGCATAATTGTTTTAGAAAATGGGCGAGTAGCCGAAAACGGAACCCACCAGGAATTGCTGGTAAAGAATAGTGTTTATGCCCGCCTGGTTACTTCCCAACACCATAAGCTGTTGCCAGAATAAAATTCCTCTTAGAACCTGGCGGAAGTACCCTTTAGCGGAAAAGTAGAAAGCTTTCAAAATCATACTTCTGAGTATTGACTATACCCATCAGGGGTATTATAATTTTCGCGTATACCCTTAGTGGGTAGGGGTATACAGGTTAATTTTGAATCTTATTTAGTGGGTAATAATGTGGTAACTGCCACATTATTACCCACCAGTTAATATCCGAAATCCGAATCAAGGCGTTTTGAGGACTTATTTGTTATTTCTGGCGAATCAGAGGACGTGTCAGACAAAGCCTGGGCTTTGCTGGTAGTTTTCACCTGTACCTGGGGGCCGCTTCTGAAATACCGAAAGTTACCCATTAGTTCATTTACCCTTCAGCCATTGATAGCGGGGAAAAAGAAAAGGTTATAAAGAAAAGTATGCAAGAAACACAATCGCTCAGTATCAGTCGAAAACCCTTAAAGATGATCAAAGTTCATGCCAGGGACGAGGATTTTAGGATCGTTCAACTGCAGGGTAATTTAATGGTTTGTTCAAAAGCTCATGGCAATTGCTGTTGCGGCTGGACCGAAAAAGGGCGGACAAGCGTAAACACCAATCTTTACGAACAGGAGTGGGAAAACCGCCGAATTAGAAACAGGGTTCATCTGAGTTTTACCGGTTGCCTTGGCCCCTGTGCGGTTGGAAATAACGCACTCCTTCAGCTCTCAGGGCGTTCAATCTGGTTTAAGGATCTTAATGATGACAAATATATACCCCTGATATTCGACTTTATTGAAGTATTGCTAAAGGACATTTATGCACCCGTGCCTACCCTTTTAGCCGAGAACGTTTTCGAACGGTATCTACCTCCAATATATGCCTCAACCCCAGCCCCGAGCCAGAACCCTGTTCAGATAAAGGAAGACCGGCTTCAATCAGGCGAATTAGAAGGGCTGACAGCTCCCGTAGAAACGAGGACCGGGGATTCTTCGCTCGCGGTTACACCTGGGATGCAAGAGAGACCACATGGGGAAGAGGATCCAGAAACTTTAGAGCTTGCCAGAATCGATCCGGTCTGCCTGATGGAGGTTGATTCCACCACCGCCCGTTTTGAGTCGCGTTATGCCGGTCGAAATTACTATTTTTGTGCCCCGGCCTGCAAGAAAGCCTTTGATAAAGAACCAGTGGCCTATATATAGTGATTATAGGGGTCTTCCTAATTACCCTTTTTATAGATTGTAGGCTCAAGCCTGGCTTTCATTAGCCTCAATATAACTAATGAGGCTAGCTTTGAAAGGCCTTACGGGATAGTGCAGGCATCCTGTATCTCTTACAGGCGGCTTTGGGCCTTTCCTTTTTGAAAGTGTGTTACCCGCCCTGAGTCCCGTTAGTCCCGCCAGGTGGGAACGGCATCAAGCTGAATGTAACTTAAGTGAAAGTAACTTGCGCGCTATTTGCTTAAGCCTGCGTCTTTTCCCGAGATACCCGAACTTTACCGAGCAGAGCGGAAGAGTTTGCCCTACCAGCGGCAAAGCAGCTCCGAAACTTTTTGCCTCTATTCCCCGGCGCGCACCCGTACATTTCCCCTGGAAGAGAAAACTCCGGATTATGTCGAATAAAGGAAAAGAAAGTCTTTAAAAAGGGGAATGGTTATGTCCTTATAGTCTCCTGTTTCAAACCATTGAAGAGGTTTGAACTTAACTGTTTAGAGGTGGGTCAGGTCCGCATAAACTATTTCTCCGACTATTTTGAATTCAAAACGAGCCAGGGAAGTTAGGGCCGGTCCTTTGGTAACCGCACCCGTTTTAGTGAACTCGCTGCCATGGCAGGGACAAATAAACTTCTGGGCTCGGGTGGCGTACTCAACCTGGCAACCCTGGTGGGTACAATAGTCGCTAAAGACGTAGAAACTGCTGCCACTGTTGTAAATTATTACATTCTTCCCACGGATGGTCACTCCATAGGGGTCATCCGCAGGCCCGAACTTTTCGACCGGTCCCACCCGTTCGTAATCCGGAGGCACCCCTAACCCGGTTCCCGTCGGGGGCGAGGTCGGCCCTGGTCCGGTGGTTTCGACGTTCGGTGAGGTTTGAGTTTGTGGCGGAACAGCGGTAGAGGATAACTCCGCCTTTGGTGGATAGGGTGAGTTTGACCGAGGGACAACATTTTGACCTGGAGCAGGTGGAACCCCTTCAGGAGTATTACCGCACCCGCTTAATAGGACGCCCTGGCTTCCCACAAACCCACCCAGATAGACCAACCTTTTCAAGAATTTGCGTCGAGTTTGGAATAAAACCATAAAATTTAAAAGGAAATTTTAATTCAATCGAATAATCTGCGAATTTATAAGAATTTCTTCTCTTGAGCTATCTGGCTGTTGGCTGCTCCTCTCTGTGGGATCCAGCCCGGGGCGGGCATACTTAAATTATCCACCTTGGACTGAAGCCACCTGTAAGGGGCCTGGGAGTTTCTTTACTATCCAGAGGAGCTTCCCATAACTGAGTGGTTTCAGAATTAGCCAGAGCGCCACTTTGATAAGTTTCAAAAACAATTCTTTGCCCGTCCGGCGACCAGCTAAAAGTGCCCTGACTGAAGTTTTTCAAGTTGGAATCGTTTTTTATTAGAGGCCAGGAACTTCCACTTTGCGGATCATATAGCCAGATCCGACTATCCTTCTTTTCCGTTTTGGGTCCCACTTCTTGTCTGCTAAAAGCGACCAGCCGACCATCAGGCGACCAGACCGGGGCGCTATAATTAAACCCGGCCTCATTGGGTGGCTGGAGCAGGCTGGGTTCCCAATCGGCGGCGGTCTTCCCTTTTTCCGCTGACAGACTTACCAAGATCTTTTTTTGCTGGACGCCACTATAGTCAAAGCGTGAAACGATAATTTCCTGGCCGTCGGGGGAAGGTGCCATACCTCCAAAAATCAGACCCTTCATGGTTTTCCATTTTGGTTCTCCGGTGAAGTTGAAAATACCTATCGCCTCCAGCTTTGGTTCCCAGAAAAAGGCTTTGTCTCCACCAGCCGCCCACTGCAGATCATATCCGGACTGCTGGTAACCACCGTAAAGGGGTGGCAGACTCGTGCCGTCAGACTTAACCAACCACAGTTGAGCCGGTCCGAAAACCCCACCCTTAAATATAAGCCGCCTTTCATAGGAAATCAGATCGCCCCCGGCCGACCAGCGGGGTGCGGTCGCCCTTACTCCCGCCTCAAGGACCAATTTTATGGGCGCCGGGAGTACATCTTTATTTTCGGGGGTTGTGTTCACACCTGCCCCTGTTCCTGCCCCTGACCCGACCGGGCTTTCGGAGGTTAACTGAGGTATCTTTAATAACCAGAGTCCGGCCTGCTGCTGGTCGGGCTCTTCCAGACTGTAAACCAGCCGTTCTCCACCCGGAGAGAAGCTAAAATCCAATACCCGGCGCTGAGTTTCAAAAGTTAACGGGCGGGCCGGGGCCGGGTTGGAGGTCTTTCCACTCTCTGCCAGCCAGATATTTACGGCCTGCCCTTCCTTTTTGAGATAGATAATACGCGGTGACCGGGTGTGAAAGGTCCAACTCGACTGTTCGTAATTCAGACGGCCCCCGCCCACCAGTCTTAAGCCCCCGCGAAGCCGGACCTGGTAATCCGTGTTACCGGCCAATTTACCTGAAGGGTTGAAAATTAGAGTGGAGTCTTTCCAACCAAAATCGCCGGTCAGGGCCGGGGTTACTTCAAAGGCCGCCTCCGCCGAGGCTCTTTCCGGTATTTTTGAGCGCTCGAAAGTAATCGCAAGCTGGGGAAATCCGTTTGGCCCCTCTGCGAGAAAGTTGAATTGGGCCTTTAGGGGTTGGCCTGCCACATCACCGCTTATTACAACCAGGGCCAGGGCCAGGCTCGAAACAAGGACCAGGCCAGAGACCAAAAAATAAAATTGTCGCGCTGTTTTCAACACCCTTTTATACCCACTTCAACTGGCTCATTTATGACCGGGCTGTCCGGAGTAAGACCTTTTATACAGACCGTTTAAGGTTAAAATCAGGTGGCTCAGAGTCCTGTAAAGTTTGCTCCTCACCCACCCCGGGCTAATTTATGGGAAAATATAAGGCTGGGCGGGCCTGGGTATGATGTCAACGCCACTTGCCAGAAAAGCAAGGGTTTCGTTGGCGCTTTTACCCAGGGTACCGCGAACTCTAACCCACTGGCCGTCTTCCAGAGCTTGAGCATTATCACTGATCACCGGCAGTTTCAGGGCAGAACTATCCGCAGTACAGCAGACCACTACATACCGGGTTAGCAGGAAATAACGGCTGTTCTCAACTTTCGGCTGGACCACAAAACCAACCACATCAGAAGGTCGGCCGAGCAGACTTTCGGCTCGTTCTGGCTCGTTTAGAGCCGCACTCCAATCGAGCAGGTTCCAGCGAACGGTATCGAGTTTAGCGGTATCTTTCCAGTCCTGATTGAGAAGGGCCTGGGCCAACGCCCGGTTGCTACTACCTGTGCTTACGGCCACTCCACTTTTTGTCGATGATAAATTCAACCGACTATAATCGAGGGGGCGGGGCGGCACTAACAGTCCAGCTAACGCTATAACCGCAGCCAACACTATTCCACTGATTACCTCCAGTGCTTGCCTGCCAGAATTTTTCTCCGTCGGGTTACCCCTGTACCAAAAAGCCAGCCAGCCGCCCACAAAGATTATCAATTGGCCGGTCAGGGCTATAAGAATATTAAAACGGGGATGCAGATAAAAAGTTAAAGTCCCGTCCCATAGTCTCAAAAGAAGCCAGCTTCCCAGTCCCACCAAAGTAAGACCGCCCAGCCGTTCAATAGTTAGACGTTTACCCACCAGAAAACCCGGTTTATCTGGCGTACTTGGCCGGTTACGATTACGGCTACAAAAACGGGTACTTATAAGGGTCCGGGTCAAGAAGTTAACAACAGACATAGAAGTTCTACCATTCTATTCTATTAAAAGTTGGTCGGTCTGAACCCCTGGGGCAGGGTCGGGTCAGATGCTGGCGCTCGTACCGGCGCTGGCGCTGGCTCTGCTCACAAAAAGGTGGTCCAACCGGCGTAAAGTCAAAGAGAAGTAATTTATTCATCAGGCATCAAACCAACCTGAGGTTGATAATTACTCCAGCAAGCAAAATGAAACTAAAACATAATACTGTAAGAAGCCAGATGGTTGCAGGTCGCAACACGAGGCGAAAGAGAAAAAGACTTTTCAGGTTGATTAATGGTCCGAATACCAGAAACGCCAGGACCGCCCCGACCGGAAACAGGCCGGTAAAACTCAGGGCCACAAAGGCGTCAACTGAAGAACAGACCGACATTAAGGTCGCCAGCAGCATGAGTATCGCTACGGAGAGAACCGCGCCCTGACCCAGCCCTAAAAATAAGCCGGGGGAGATATAAGCCTGAAAGGCCGCAGCCAGCGAAATTCCTGGCACGGCGACTTTGGTCGCTCCGAGAAATTCCAAAAAGCATTGCTGCATAAACCCACTTACCTTTGACCGACCGGGCTGAGATGCCGCCGCGTCTGCTACCGGAGCAGCATGGACCTCCTGTTTTTCTTCAGCCTGGGTAGGGGCCGAATGTGAATGGGCGTGCGGGGATGCGGGCGGGTTATTAACTGGAAGATTGTCTTTCCCACCAGGCATCAAGCCGGGCTTAAAAAGCTGGCCTGGCGCGGGGTGAAAACTGAATAACAGGCCCATTCCGGTGGCGAGGACCAGTCCAAGACCGACTCTTCCCAGCACAATGCTCCAATCACCTCCAAAAGCAATCCAGGTGGCGAGAATAGTCACAGGGTTTATTATCGGAGCCGCCAGCAGGAATACCAGACTCATCGAGACCGGGGCCCCTTCTCGGGTTACCTGCCGGGCGATTGAGGCGGTACCGCATTCACAAACCGGCAAGGCAAATCCAAGACCTATCCCCGCCGCAGTGGCACCCCCGCGAGTCCCGACTATTTTCTTCCAGACTCCGGTGACCCTTTTATTGCGCTGCTTCCAGACACCTAAAGTAGCCGCTACCAAAGCCCCCATCAGTAGAAAGGGTAACGCTTCAATAGTAAGACCAAGGAAGATATTTAAGAAATCACCCCAGCGGCTTTTTCCTTCTGGCAGCAAAAAATAGGGGAGAAGCCCAACCACCAACAATAGTAGGATTGGTGCAAAGGGGGTTACAAAGTGTTCCAGAAAGAAGGTGACCTGTTTAATGGTTTTGAAACCGCCGGGTCGGTCAATCTGGTTGGCAGTTAGAACCCTGGTGGATATTCTCGGCTCCACTTTGAAAGGTTGGCGCTGGTTGGTTCGCGGCGTATTCGACTTCCCAAAAGGTTGTTTTAGCTGGGTTTTGGTTCTCATTTGTACCTGCAGACCATTTTTTAGTCTGTTTATTTCTGTTTATTTCTGTTTATTTATTGCACACAGTAAACTCAATAAACCTGATAAAGGCTGGAATAAAACACCTGGCTGCGTTCAGTCAAAATCTGGATTAATTATTGCGGTTAGAGATTTAAGATTGTTTGAATCTGAATTTGATCAGGATGAATATCTGTTAATCCTATTTTGGGGAGTTTAACAACCTAAGCACCAGCTATTCAGTAAACCAGTAAAACTGGAAGTGCCGCAAGCCTGCACTGTTTCAGACCTAACAAACAGGCCGGATTTACCCTGGCCTTGCTGGACCCTTTCTACCGCTTCAGGGCCGGAACCGTTAGCCACCTTGAGAAGAAAAAAGAAAGGTTATCTGCCTGATAGAGGAGTGCTACCCGTTGTCTGACCGGTTGAAAAGACGCTCCACAGGGAAAATTCTACCAGTATTATGGATTTCTTTTAGAGATACCGGGTTTAGCCGATTTAACCGGGCGGGTTTACCAGACAGCCCTGTTCAACCTGAGAGGCTTCAGTAAAATCCCAAAAGTATTATCCCTACCAGCAAAAAAACCGCGTTTTGTTTTTTTTCTACTATTTGAAATAGTACGTATCGAGATTAAAAGGTAGTAACCCGGTTCGTGCGAAAGCTTGAGCCAGTAAAAGGTCGAATAGTCGAATTACAAAGGCTGTAATATCGGGCGGGCAGCTAGCTTGCCACCCGAGGCCATCAACCAGATCCCGCATTTTATTAGAAAGGCCAAACCCACTTCTTTTAGAAGCATTTTAAGGTTTAGTTTGAATTGTTGGAGAACCTCACTACGATGAAGAATGATCAGAGAACGACCAGAGTGGGGGCATACCTGCGCCAGTCGCCGACCTATCCAAACTGGTGTGTCAGTGCATGGTAAAAACAGCACCAGAGAGATTGGTCTCAGGAAATAGAACTAAAGGTAAAGCTGCCAAAGTAAATATTTCCTGAAGTCGTAAAAATCAGGTCGTTAGGACCGGGAGCCAGCGTCAACTTGATTTGAACGGTCCCGGATAAAGCGGCGGTTTCAGAAAAGTTTATCTCTTTCTGGTTCAAGGCGGTCTTCAGGCTGACCTTCTGATCCTCCCTGGCTACCCTGACCTGCAGCGTCAGAGACATCGGCGAAGGGAAGGGATTGAATAAGGCCAGACGAGCCTGGCTGGCTACCACACGCTGCGGCCCCGAAGGGGTATCAAGCCGTTTGCCCCACCCCTCGCCTAACTCAGGCAGCATTTTCTCTAGCCTAGGAGAGGTATCTTTTTGTTCGATAAAGGTGGGTGTTTGCCAGACCTGTAACTGGCTGTCCTGGTAGTAAGGCTTTGTGTCAGGCCCAAATACGGTTTGAAGCAGTCGGTTGGCATTATAGAGACGATCCGGGTCGGACAGGAGAGAGGTATGGACGATAACATAGCGAATATTGTAAAAGTTCAGGACACCCGGAACGTTTCGCAGACTGGCCCGGTCCAGAATATCGCGCTGATTGAGCCGTTCCTCAAGAGCCAGCAGCTCCTGGATACCGGAATAATTTTTGAAGGGATAAGTCGGTTTGCGAGAGAGATAGCCGCCTACCATGGGGTGGCCCTGGACCGTCTGGTAATACATCGCCTTACTTATGATAGAGGCATCGTCCCGGTCAGGTGTTTCAAGGACGGCAAAGTCGTTCCAGGAACTTTCAGCCGCTAGCTGGGTATAAACCGCCGGGACAGCGGTATCAATCAAAGGGCGGATGCCAGGGAAGAACTCTAAAAATACCAGCAAACCGGCCAGAGCCGCCGGTAACCAGCCGCCCCATCTGGCGGGTAAAAACTTGACCGGTCTCCTGAAAAGTTTACTTTCCAGCCAGTTCAGACCGAAGGCCGCCAGAACTGCCAGTGCTAAAAAGGTGACCAGGCCGAACCGGAGGGGCACTCTGGCAATATTACCAAAAGGCAGATTATACAGGAGTCGCCCTGGCAGACTGGGGCCACCTTCAATCGTTTGGGGTGTCCAGTCCGGATTAAAACTCAGGTGAAGGACCGGGCCAAGCGCCAGAAGACCAAAGACAGCCGCCACCAGAACCCAGAACCAGTTCTTTTTGTAGCCGGTAACCAGGCCGCACCAGGCCAACCCCAGAGCTATAAAACCCAGAAAATTACCTCGAAATTCATGATTATCACTGGAACCAAAAAGACCCCAGAGGGCGGAGGGTCCGGGAGTTAAAAAACCTTTCAAGGTAGCCGAGTTGTAAATAACGGTAAAAATTGGCTGGCTGGTGGTACCAGAACCGGCCGCCTTCAGGGTAGCCACTAATAGGGGCAGCACCGGCAAACCGGCCCCTCCAAATACCAGGCCTAGGTTCAGAAGCGTGGCAGCCCATCTTTCCCGCCAGCCTTTTCGTTCTCTAAAAAGGAGGTACAATCCGTATAACCCGCCCAGCAAAAAGGCATAGAGCAGGTAATACCAGCTTACCAGGGCTAAAACTACCAGACAGAGTGCACTCAGAATTCGCCAGACCCACACCCCCCTTCCTGGCTGGTTCCGGTCAAAGGATTTGATAAAGGCAAAGATAAAGAGGGGAATCCACTCAATTGAAGTCAGTTCAAGTTGCCCCAGGGTAATAAGGCGCGACTCAAGCGGGGAGCAGGCATATATTATCCCGGCGACCAGCCCGGCCCGCCGATTACCGGTCAGATAAGAAGCCAGCAAATAAGTGGCCCACCCGGCCAGCGTGATTTGAAATAGAATTACCAGATTAAAGGCAGCTACCAGACCGAATATAAGCTGGAAGGGGATGGAGATATATCCGTCCAGCGGGTCAAGGGCGTGAAAGAACAGGTTAGCCCCGGTCGGATAAAACAGCAGAGAAGTATTATAGGGAAGTGAATGCAAATCGAGCAGAGAAAAGCGCACCCACCAGATATTCCAGAGATGCTGCCATATATCGCCACTCCCGGTGGCTACAACCCGATCTGACATATTCAGGGGTAAGGGCCAGGTAAATGCAAGGGCCACAACCAGAAAGAAAAACAAAGGGGCCGTTCCTTTGAGGGCTGAGAGAAGCTGGTTTCTATTTAACAAAAATTGTCTCCGTCTGTATCTTTGGCGAAGTAGGGATGCCTCGGGCAATAACTGGTTTCTTTTTTTATTTAACCCTGATGGGTGACTTTGAACTGAAAGATAGGTTTTTCCTGGCGCAGCCGATAGGCACCTTATGGCAAGCAGTCAAAGACCGTATAGAACAAGGTAATTCCCTGGTCTGGAGGCGGATCCCCTTCAAATTTTCAATTGATGAACTCAGGTAAAAGCATGGCAAAAGTGATTCCTCTTCCCGCCTTATCCTCCAGCAGTACAGCTTCTACTAATGTGTTCGTACTACTGCCAATAGTATCAAGCTAACAAGAAACTGTCAAATGACGAAACCGGTAAACCTATCGCTCACCAGGCAAAACAGAGATCACCGGTTATAGCGGCCTAAAGAGCTCCGGCTCAAAACGGTGGTCGGAAGGGTTACAAATAAAGGAACCCTACAAATAGAATTTGAGGCTAGCTAAAACCGATAATTTGATGAATTAGAGAACCTTAAAATGTGAATAAAGTCCGGTCCGTCAGAGGTTTTACTATTGACAGTAGTATCATCCGGTTTTATACTAAAAGCTAATTTTGAAATCGGCTAAAGCAAACCTTCGAGGCAAATTCAGGATAAGAGCAGGTGGTAGCGCCTGTAAAACCGGGCCGGGGTATAAGGGTACCAGGTGAGGTTGTGCGACAAATAAAAAGTAACTGTAGTGAGGAAGTGAAGACAGAATTATGCCAAGAAAATCAAAAGTTGGCCTCGAAAATGACCAGAAGAGGCAGCACACTTTAAAAACGGAGGCATCCGAGGCTTTACCCTTGAAAGAAAAAAGGTTTGAAACGGCCGGTGAGCCTCTTACGGAGGTATTGGAGTCTGAAACCGACCTGGATCAGGAGCAGGATTTAGAGCCGGATATAACCGTTTTCCGCACTGACCGGGATGGAGTACGCAAGGTTCTGGGCGATCTGGAAGCTGATATAATGGAGTATATCTGGGAAAGTATAACACCCGACCGGCAGTGGTTGACCGTGCGTGACGTTTACGAAGATTTCAGGTTGCACCGCTATATCGCGTACACGACGGTAATGAGTACCATGGCGCGTTTGGGCCGCAAACATATTCTGCGAGCCAGGAAAATACCCGGAGCCTATGTCTACACACCCAGCCTTAGTAAGGAAGAATTTATCTCCAGCTTTGTAACTCAAATTCTTGAAAACTTGCTGGTGAGCTTTTCGCATTCAGCCGAAAACTACCTGAGCCAGGTTGCCACTGAGGAACAAACCTCAAGACTAACCGCGCTCAAAGCAAAAATGGTGAATTTACGCCAGGAGGCCACCGCCACCGCCGAGACCTCCGATCTGGCAGAACAAGGGGGCCAGACCAGAAAAACGAGAGGCAGGCATCCTTCTTCCCCGCCCCTGGCGTCTTCAACTTCAAGCAGAAACCGGGACCATTAGGAGGTATTGAAATGGTACACGTCCTGTTTCTGATTACCAGTCTTGCAACTGTGGCCCTGGAGCAAATCCTTCTTATAAAACTGCTTCCCAATATTAAAGGCTGGTGGTTCCGGCAGGGTTTACAAATAATGGCCCTCGCTATGCCTATGCTGGTGATGTTTTTATTTTCTTTAACCATGTCACCGTCTGTTTTCTTTCCGGAGTACGACCACAATACCGACCACAATTCACACCGAGAGTGGTTACTGGGGGTGGCTGGCTTCACATTGCTTACGGTTCCGATTGGGGTAACCTTTGGGGCAAACCTCGTACGTTTAGTCTGGTTATACCTTCGTACTTTCCGCAACACTTGGGCAGCACCTCCCGGAATGGAAACTCTTGCCAGCCAGACCATGGGGCGAAGAGGTCTGAAGGTAAGGTTGTGGCATAGTAGCCAGCCGTTTGCTTATAACCTGCCAGGTCTTCCTTTCTGTAAAGGATATGTCATCCTCTCCACCGGTCTGGTAGGAGACCTGAGCAACACCGAGCTAAAAGCGGTGATATGGCACGAGCAGGCGCATCTTATTCGGCGTGATTTTTGGATCAACTGGTTTGCAACCTGGTCGGCAGCCGCTTTCTTCTATTTGCCCGGTGGCCGCGCGCTGGTTGAGCTTATAAAGAAAGACCAGGAACTTGCCTGTGACGAGAAGGTTGCCAGGTTTGGAGGTATAAACGGAGCCCTGGCCCTTGCGGACGCTTTGTTAAAGGTTTGGGAGAAATTGTTGGCAATCTCTCAGCTTTCCCCCAGGACCAAAGTTAGAAAAGGGTTTCAGGCTCCCGGTTTGACCCCCGAAAATGCACCAACCCTCACCGAACAGCGAGTGACACGGTTGATAGAATTCAGTAGCGCCGGACCGGCGGAACTTCTTTTCGGAAAGACACCGCTCTGGTCAAAAACCTTTTTGGCCCTTATATCCAGCCTGGTTATCTGGTCGGCCAGCACCTGGATAATTCATCTTTTATGTCCCGAACTGGGCTAGAACATAGTTTTTCCTTGCTCATTCGGGGTGGGTGCGGCCTTCAGGGAAATAGTTTCCGCTCCGGTTGGCAGGCCCTCGATACTCGCCTGGTTTCAACTCCAGCCCCTTGCCCTCCTTCCCGCTTAAAAATAGATATTAAAAAAGATGGATCCCTCGTTTTGAAATACGGGACCCACCTTTTCGTTTACAGTCCTTTATTCAGGGGGCAGGGCTGGCCTACCCAGGCCCCGAAGACGAAACCGGGTTAAACTAGGTGGGGAACCAGGTCTTCTGCCAGGTCTGCATCTCTTGAATCTCGGCAGATTGAGATTTAATGATGTCCTGACTGAGCTTTAATAGTTCCGGGCGCTGGGTCTTTTGAGGAACCAGGGAAGCCATACTTACCGCGTTTGAATGATGTTCAATCATCATAGAAAGGAACAGTTTATCAAAGGCAGCATCTTTGGCATTTTTAAGCTGATCCATCTGGCCCATCATATCCATCATACCAGGAGCGCTCATGTTGTCGGCCAGCGGTTTGGCACTATACCAACTGGCAAGCCAGCCGGTCATTTCAGTTATTTCTTTGTCCTGCGCCGAGATAATATCCTGCGAAAGCTTGATAAGTTCCGGGCGCTTGGTATTGGTTGAGACCAGTTTAGCCATGTCTATCGCGGAAGAATGATGGGCAATCATCTCCTGCATGAACTTGGTTTCAAATTCAGCGCCGCTTAAATTTTTGAGGCTCTGAGTCATCGCATCGTTGCCAGGGGTCGCAGACACCATCGTACCGGAAGCGGCCGTAGTTCCAGGCATTGTGGTCATACCTGCCATTGTCGTACCGGGGGTCATATTCATGCCTGCCATTGTGGTAGCCGCCATCGTAGTGGTTGAGGACGCCATCGTGGTTGAAGCGGCGGTGCTCGGAGCCATTGACTGGCCGGGCTGCATGGTCATACCGGGCATGCTTCCCATCCCACCCTGGGTAGCCCCGGCTGCAGCACCCGAGTTGCCGGGGGAAGTGGTATTGGTGCTATTACCACAAGCCGACAGAGTAACAGTCACCAGTAAGGCAACTATTGTAAAACTAAAGAGGCGTTTCATATTCTTCCCTTCTCCTAAACTTCCTTTTATAAAACCTTCACCTATCCCGATTATTCTGGCTGCAAATAATTCATTCAAAGCAGTCTGAAAATTCAAAGCGAAAGCCGGGCGAAGACAATTTGTCACGAATTTGAGCGATCATTTCCTTCCGACAACGCGGCGATTATACTTATATATCGTACTATAGTCAATAGTAGAGAGGTAAAAAAAGGGTCGTATAATCAAATAAGCGGGCCGGTCAATCAAGTACTTGTCCCAACTAAAAGACTTGTACTACTGGATGTAGTAGCAATATAGGGACCAGAGACTTGAAAGGAATTCAAATCTGACTTCTCTAGAAGAGAGTCATTAAAAAGCCCGGTGACCTAAGCAGCTGTATTCCAGGGATAGGCAAGCTGCCGGTTGAAAGCAGGATAGCGGTAGAGGGGGTGGCGGCAAGCTTCCCCAATATAAAGGAGGCGGGGCTGCGCCTTAAGTTAAAGGCTGTTTGTGGCTGATGGGAGCTTCGAGATAGAGAGGGCCGTGAAAAAATAAGCTAAAGCCAGGGGTCTTACAGCGCACACGACAAAGCTTCAAGCGAGTAAAAAGGTGGACCGCCCGGGCTTAAAAAGCTATTAAAGGGCTGAGAGCCATTCAGTTTCCCAGACCGGCCAGGGTAGTCCGGGCTTCCGCCGCGTGCAGGAAAGAAAAGTTCGGTTTGACTAGCGCTTTTTGCAAGAACTGACGGGCCTGATCCTTTTGACCCATTTTTACAGCAATCATATCGGCGTGAAAGAACACCAGTCGGTCCAGAGTACCCAGCCTGAGAACCTGCTGGACCGCATCACTAACAGCCGGTAATCGCCGGTCAGTTCATCGGCGGCCTTGATACTGGGCCGGGCGGCAAACTCCTGGCGGGCTCTCAGGAGCGCCTGAGGCAGGTCGTTGTCATGGTTGGCTTCAAAGAGGGCCATTTCCATATCGGTGTTTACACCATTCTCGCGGTAAATCTTCTGGATGGCCCGCACCAGGTCATACTGCTTTTTGGCCTGCTCGGTTTGGTTGGTCAAGGTATACAAATCACTTAACTTGATAATAAATTCCGGTAACGGCATTCGCTGGGTAACTTTTGAATAAACCTCAATCGCTTTAGCAGGATTACCTCTGGCCGCCTGGACTTTAGCCAGGCCGATCTGGGCATAGAAGTAGTCCGGGAACATCGTCACCACTTCGGTGTAAATCATTTCAGCCTGGTTTAGTTCGCCCCGGTTGAAATACAGATTACCCAACTGGTAAGTAACATGGGCTTGGCTTTCCGTCTTTGGCGCACCGGCATCAACGGCCTCATTCATGGCTTCGATAGTGCTTTCGTATTCCCCGTAAAGCTCCCTGATATATGAAACCCGCGAGTAAGAACTCAGGTCCGGTCTCAGGTTTACCATTTTCTGAAAGGTAGCGGTTGCTTCATCATAGCGGCCTAATTCAACCAGACCATCGGCAATAACTCAATAATTATAGCTCGTCTGTTTTAGGGCCAGGGCCTGTTGGCCGTACTCCAGCCCTTTGGCAAACTGGTGACGGGATAGATAAAGAGAATCCATCCCACCCATTGCTTCAACATTTTTGGGATCAAGCCCCAGGGTTTTATTAAAAACAGCCTCGGCCTTGTTATAGTAAGTTGGGTTCACCCACCTCACGGGCCTTTTGTAAATAAGTCAGACCTAATTTGGCCTGGTCCGCCGTGTTATTGGGGTTGGCCCGGACCTTTTCCTGATAAGCAGCAATTTGCTGATCAGTCAGATTCGTGCTGCCCACCCTGGGCGGAGCGACCCGGTTGGTGTTGCCAAAAAGCTCCCCAAGCGTCGTCCCGGGAGTGGCCGGGGAAGCAGGAGGCAAAAGTTATCAAAAGAGCAACCAGGGTTGCCACTATTACCCCTACCAGCGCCACTCCCCTTCTAAAGCGTCTAAAAAACTCCCGCATAAATTCTCCTGACCACCACTACCACTACCATCCACCAAAACCAAAAGGTGGTTTGTTGAGGTGGAGCGCTTTTAGTATTTTCTTAGATTTTCTTTGAGGGAACTCGCGAAAGTTAAAGACTGAACGCTTTGCCGATTGGCGAAACAACTCGATTTGCGCGGCCTTTGTAAAAATTCTTAAAAACCGATTTCACGTATTAGTTCGCACTATTTACGTTAGTAGCACAACTCCAGGATAAAAGATAGAGTGGAAAATGCTACGCAGCCCAACCGGCCACCGTTTTAAAACCGGGTCCTGAACCCAACGGTTCTTGAGCTTTACTAGGGGAAGTTTCCCCGGTTTCAAACCCAACCCTCTCAGCAGACCCTGACCCCCTTGAACCAGGCAGGCTAAACTCATTTTAGAGGGTCAGGCAGGTCGGTTCCGCTCTTAAAATTTCGGTAGAACTCAGGGGAAATAATAAAAGTATTAGGGGGTAACAAAACCGATAGATAGGAGATAAAGTCTGGAAGCGAGCTGGCCGGTTCTCGCTCGACTCTCTATTCAGGCAGACGGGCCTGTTAAAACCGTTTGCACCGGTCCGGTCCTACAGGGTTTCTTAACCGTTACTGAGCGACTCTACTTCAATATCATCGTATTTCTTGATCTTATAGACAATTGTCGAGAGTAGCCAGCTTACTACAAAGATAGCCACGATAATTACCCCAAGAGTTTCAAAATTAATATTCTCGACCAGATCCCACAAACCGCCTTTCAAGGCCAGTTTATCCGACACAATACTCAGCAATTCGATGGTCCCAACCACCAGAGCAACCAGAACCGAAACCAGAGTTATATTCAAATTGTAATATAACTTGCGAACGGGTTTAACAAAGGCCCACCCGTAAGCACCCAGCATAATAATCGAGTCAATCGTATCCACCAGGCTCATACCAGCGGCAAATAACAAGGGGAAGATCAGGACAATATAAATTGGAATACCATTACCGGCAGTCGTAGCGGAAATACCGAGCAACGCAACTTCCGTGGCTGTATCAAAACCAAGCCCGAATAGAAACCCGAGTGGGTACATCTTCCAACTGGTATCAATGACCCTGACCAGTGGGCCAAAAAAGCGGTTCATCAGCCCGCGTTGAGCCAGGAACGTCTCCAGGGTCTCTTCTCTGTAACTGCCCTGGCAGGTTACCCGGCGGAACATGCGGTAAATGTCTACCAGGACCAGCAAATTTATTAAACCGATCAGGTATAGAAAAATTGCCGAAACACTGGTGCCGATCAACCCGCCAATCTCTTTTAAACCAGGCATACTGTCGGTAAGCACCGCCGAGGTGAGGCCAGAATAAAACTTAACAAAAACACCACCGTGGAATGTCCGAGCGAGAAAAAGAAACCGACCGCTACCGGTTTCTTTCCTTCTTGCATCAGCTTACGGGTCACATTATCAATAGCCGCAATATGATCGGCATCTACCCCGTGCCGCATCCCAAAAGTGTAAGCTAATAACCCGATCCCCAGCACCACGGCATACTGGGTCGAGATTGCAACAGTTAGAAATCACAGACCCAGATTGAAAGCTGTCAGCACCGCCAGAATGCCAATTATCTTTCCCTTAACCAGAGGGGACCGATCATTAAAAATATGGCTGATTAAACCCCGCATTCCTATTTCTCCTAAAAGAGTGAGATTGGCAATCCGACAGGACGGCCCTGTCAATATTTTGAAGGTCTGAGATTCCGCCCATTACTGACGTTTGGTTGGCCGGTCGCACAAACAATTTAAAAAGGCAGGCCTAAATTTACAAAAATTGAGGACATGCTGCATTTACAATCAAACCCAGATGCAAACATTTGCAACTATCATGGATAGTACTGCAAAGGACAATGAATTACAAGGATAAATGGTCCCTATTATCCCTGAAAGGTTTTAGATTCTTTTGGAAGCCGGTTAAATGTAAACCTTGAACCGCCTGAACCGGCAGCTTTGGACAGGGCAGACCGGTAGGCCACCTTACCTTCTGAAAATAAAGAGGCGACGGGAAACCAGGTTTGAAAACAGGCTGGCTAAAAGATCCTAAAGAGTGGCTCCAAGTGATTTAGAAAGCCGGGAGATCAGGAAAAGCTCGTAGCCGGGGCCAGCCGGTCTTTCAGGGTCGGAAGTGTATGACCGGAAGGAAGAGAAGAGGTGGTAGAACCCTAACCTTTCTTTAAAGAAAAGGAGTTGAGCCGTAAACCAAAACTTGGTACTATAGCCGATAGTAGCCGTATATGACAGGCTTACCCAGAATTACAAGGAAATTTACTATTTGAAAACCCGGTCCATTGCAAAACCCTCAACCCTCCTGGTGGTAACTGTACTACTCCCGCTGGCCTTACTTGCCTGTGGGAGTAGTGCCAGCCAAAACACCGCCGGAGCCACTCCGCCTGTTAGCGTGCTGCCGCTGTCCACCCCTACCGGCAGTTCCACGACCGGCAGACCGGGTTTTCCGGCGACCGGTACCACCCCTTCCGGGCCTACCGGTCAGCCGCCGGTCAGTCAAATTCCAGATCCGGTCGCCCATGAATCGTCAGCTACGCCTGCGGGGCCACCGAGCCTCACACCGGGTACACCTGTTCCACCGACTCAGGCGTTGTCGTTTGCGGCGTTGGCTGTAAACTCGGACACAGTGTATGTCGGTGAAACCGGCCATTTTATTAAAAATCCCTTCCTGGCCTACTGGCTAAAATATGGGGCCGCAGGTGTCTTTGGCAACCCCCTCAGCGAAATCTTCCAGCAAAACGGTAAAGAGGTCCAGTTGTTTGAACAGGCCCTGCTCGAATACCACCCGGAGTTGGCCGGCCAAAGCGGTGAGGTCCAGCTTGGTTTTCTGGGGCAGCAACTGGCGCAGGCCCAGAATCTATCTCCGGCCACCCCGGCTTTCCGGCCGGTGTCAGCCGATGATGCCTCTCCGGACACGAGTTACTTTCCCCAGACCCAACACACTCTGGCAAACCCTTTTAAGACTTTCTGGGAAGAAAACAAATTACTCAAGTTTCTGGGCTACCCGATCAGCCAGGCGCAGGAACAGGCTGGCCTGACCGTTCAATACTTTGAACGCGGGCGGTTAGAATACAACACCGCCACCAGAAAAATAGCTTATAGCAATAGCGGCGACTTACTGATAGCCGCACAGGGATGGCCCGCCCCAGCGAAGTTTGGTCTTGAGATCAATATTCCGGACAATCCACTCGCGCTCAACCAGGGACAAATTCTTTCGGTAGAATTGGTAGATCAAGGGTCAGCCGCTTCCAGCGAGCCACCCGTAGACTTGCAGGGAAAGTTTGCCGCTTCAACCCTAAAATTTAGCCCGCTTAAAAAAGATTCTTCGCCTGCAATAAGCTACAAAGCGCTGCAGGCAATTGAACCATCGTTAAATCCGGGGACTTACCCCCTGACGCTGGCTTTTATCGACAGGCAGGGCATCGCCCGGACCATTACCCGTAATATCAGGGTAAATTCCCGCGATTATGGTAGCCAAGACCTGGATCTTGCGGGTGACCTTTCGACCCTGGCCGACCGCAGCGCCGATGACTATGATAACGCCCAGCTCAACGCTGCCTATTCTACGTTTTCGCCAACCTGTTTGTGGCAGGGGATCTGGCAGTGGCCGCTTAAAGTTCCCTGGACCCAGGTTACCAACTTTGCCCAGCAGCGAACCTTTAACGGCAAAACGGACACCCTTTACCTGCATGAAGGGATCGATATGGCCCCAAACAGTGAGACCGCCGGGGCAAACGTGCAAGTGGCAGCACCCGGCAAAGTCATTTTTACCGGCTCTCTCAAGGCGCGCGGTCTGAGTGTGGCGGTTGACCACGGTCTGGGTGTAACCAGCTACTATTTTCACATGAGCCAGATAGACGTAAAGGTGGGTCAAACCTTGCAGGGCGGTGAAAGTGTGGGGCTGGTCGGCAGTACCGGACGTTCTACCGGCCCCCACCTCCACTGGGAAGTCCGCGTGAACGGGTTGATTTCCGACCCTCGAAATTTTCTCAATGAAGATCTGTCCAGATAGAATAACTGGTTTCGCATAACTCGTCCTCTTTCCTTCCTCTTTCCTTACCCTTCCCTTACCCTTTCCTTACCCTTCCCTTACCCTTTCTTGTTAACACTACCTGATTCCCAGGCCGGGCCGGGACAGGTTAGGGCTATGTTAAGAATGACATTAAAATTCCTACTACTGGCACTCTTACTATTGACACTCGTACTAAATGGCTGGTAGAATCAGCCCTATCAATTCTGATTGCATGATTTGTTAATTTTCTTTGAACCGATTTTTTAAAACCTGGCCTGTTGCCTGTTCGCCGGTATCTAACGGGGTGCCGGGCTTTTACTTTTAACTCTGGAGTGACCGGGAAATTCGATGACAGCCCTGATAAAGAGATCCTATCGTAATATTAGCTGGCTTTTTATTTTCTTATTTGTATTTGCGCTGCTGGGTTTACTCGGCTACCGCCTGTTTAATCAGGAGAGTAATAAAAACGCCCGCGTGCCCTTCACCCAGCCGCCCCCTTTCGAATTAAAGTTGTTTGACGGCTATGAGTGGGAAGGTAAAAATTTGATCAGCCCTGCCGCGGTAAAAGGGCGGCCGCTGGTTATAAATTTCTGGGCCAGTTGGTGCGTCCCCTGCCGGGACGAAGCTCCGGTATTGCAAAAGCTCTACGGGGAGTATGCCCCAAAGGGGGTTGTATTTTTAGGGGTGACCTATCAGGACCGCAAAGAAGACTCAAACGCCTTCTTGAAACGCTACGGCATAACTTATCCCAACGGACCGGATACAACCGGGGAAATTTCAATTGAATTCGGTACGACGGGGATTCCGGAGACCTGGTTTATCGGGGCGGACGGAACCGTCCGGCGCAAATATATGCTCCCCATGACAGAACCCATTCTGCGGAATTATCTGGAAGTGCTGGTTCATGAGTGAGAAGTGAGAGGTACCCGGATATTAACCCCACAGCAGAGCGAAGATTGAAGGTAGACCATGATCGTCCGGCCCGCGCGGCGGTCTGTCAGTCGGAAATCTGAGGCATTCTGCTTTCGACCGACACTGGCAAAAGTCCGCAACCCATAGTGAAAAAGAAGAAGAATAAAAAGAAAAAAAAAGCTGGGGACACTAAATGTACTTGAGCGATATAGGGACCATTGCGATACTCCTGGCTCTGGCCGGGGCCGTTTGGAGTGGGGGAGCCGCTGTTGCCGGGGTAAAGTGGCAGCGGGCCGAACTGGTTGTCAGCGCCCGGCGCGGAGTTTATCTGGTAATCGCACTGGAGCTGGTGGCCGCCCTAACCCTGATCCTTTCTTTCCTGACGCACGACTTCGGGCTGCGCTATGTCGCGGAACGTTCCAGCCTGGATATGCCCTGGTACTATATTGCGGCAGCTTTCTACGGCGGTCAGGAAGGTTCCCTCCTTTTCTGGAGCCTGACGCTGGCAGTCTTTTCCACCATTGCGGTGCGGCGCTACCACCAGACCCATCAGGCGCTGCTGCCTTATGTCATTGCGGTCCTGATGACGATCCAAACCTTCTTTCTATTTCTGCTGGCCTTTGTCTCAACCCCGTTTGAAAGGCTTAACTTCACCCCCAGCGATGGGGCCGGGCTTAACCCGATCTTACGCGACTGGGGTATGCTGATCCATCCTCCCATGCTACTTATCGGTTACATGAGCGTCTCGATCCCCTTTGCCTTTGCCATGGCCGCCCTGCTCAGTGGACGACTGGATAACGAGTGGATCAAAGTCAGCCGCCGCTGGATTCTGGCCTCCTGGATATTCCTCAGTCTGGGCAACCTGCTGGGTAGCTGGTGGGCTTATCACGTTCTGGGCTGGGGCGGATACTGGGGCTGGGACCCGGTGGAGAACTCGGCTTTTATGCCCTGGCTGGCTATGTCGGCGCTTTTGCATTCGGTCCTGGTGCAGGACCGGCGTGGAGTTCTTAAAATCTGGACCATGGGGCTGGTAATCCTCAGTTTTGGCCTCTCGATTTTCGGTACCTTCCTGGTCCGCAGTGGCGTGATCGCCTCGGTCCACTCTTTCTCCCTGTCGGCTATCGGCCCTTTTTTCTTTTTCTTTTTGGGGCTGGTCCTGATCGTCCCGGTGGGGCTTTTAGTCTGGCGCTCTCCTCACCTCAAAAGCGAACGGCCCATGGATTCGCTCCTTTCGCGCGAGTCGAGCTTTCTGTTTAATAATATGTTGCTTATAACCATCGCCCTTGTAACCTTCTGGGGGACAGTCTTTCCGCTGGTAAGCGAGGCGGTTACAGGTAATAAAGCAACGGTAGGCAAACCCTTTTACGACCAGGCCAACGGCCCTATTTTTCTGGCCCTGGTCTTCCTGATGGGGCTTGGTCCGCTTATTCCCTGGCGCAAAGCTTCCAGAGATACCCTTTTAAGAAATCTGATGTGGCCGGTCGCGACGGGTGGAGTGGCGGCGACGGTGCTGGTAATTTTAGGAATGCGGGAACCGGCCGTTGTGCTGGCTTACGCGGTATGCGCCTTTGTAGTGGCCGGAATCGTCCTCGAATTCTACCGAGGGGGCAGAGTCCGCCGGATGCAGACTTCTGAAAACTGGCCGCTGGCCCTTATCCGCCTGCCCTGGCGCTACCAGTCGCGTTACGGCGGCTACCTGGTACACCTCGGAATAATTTTGATAACGGTAGGGGTGGTCTCTTCTTCAGTTTACAAACTGAACCAGCAAGTGGCCTTAAAACCGGGTGAGAGTGTAACAGTCGGCTCTTATACCCTGACTTTTCCAGGAGCCAGACAGGGTCTGGAGGGGGCCACTCAGATAATTGTGGCTCCGCTACACATCCTCCGGGCCGGGGATAAGACGCCGGAAACCATCCTGCCTGAAAAACGGATCTACCCTAATTTTGAAAACCAGCCTACCACCGGGGTAGCTATCCACAGCACCGCCAGCGAGGATTTGTATGTGGTCTTTAACAGTCTGGGGGAAGATGGTTCGGTGAGTTTCTTTGTGTTTGTAAACCCGATGGTGATCTGGATCTGGCTGGGAGGCGGTCTGTTGCTGTTCGGTGGAGTAATAAGCTGGTATCCAAAAACCGGTCGGAAAGAACCGCGCGCGGTTTCTAGCGTAAGAACCCTTCCGCCCACAACACCGGTAGATGTAGAAGTAGCGGTGGCAAGATGAAACCTGAAAGAGAAAGAGAGACCAGCTACCTGACACAAGAGCGGCCCTGGCTTACCGGGCAGCTTCTCCCAGTGGCTAATGCCCTGGCATGGTTCTTTACCCGGGCCAGGGCCAGGGCCAGGGCGGGAGTTACACCCAGGGATAGGAATAAGGAGCGGGGCCGGATTAAAAATATCGCCGGAGTTGGGGAATCTCCTTCCCGGCCCCGGCCCCGCTCCGAAACAGGCCGCACATTTAGGTTGATGGTGACGCTGGTCCTGGCCGCCTGGCTGGTAACTTTCCTGAGTCCGGTCCCGGTCAGCGGGCAGGTGGTGACACCGGCCCCGATTGAAAATAGCGTCTACGACGCAGACACTTTTAAGATTGCCGACCAGTTGCAATGCCCTATCTGTCAGGGGGTCACGGTGGCTTTCTCCAATTCAGGGCTGGCCCAGCAGATGCGCCTTTTGATAAAAAAGAAACTTGAGCAGGGTGAAACCAGCGAGGCAATTTTACAGTATTTCGTGGACCGTTATGGCGATAGCATTCTGACAAATCCCCCCAAAAGCGGTTTTACTTTACTGGTCTGGCTGCTCCCCGTTGCCGGACTGCTGGTAGGCGCGGGCACCGTGGGTTATGTCCTGCGGCTCTGGAAAGCTCGTCTCAGCCTGAAAGGCGCTACTCCAGGCCAACCGGGGCAAGGGCAACCGGACCCGCTGGTGGGAGCGGTTGCCGGGGCGACCGCCCGCAAGCCGGTTGAGGATGGTGAAAAAAACCAGACCGGAACTTCATCTTTTGGTGAAGTCGCCAATATTAGCGGGCTTGACCCTGAAGCCTTAAAGAAGTACCAGGCACGCCTGGAAACAGAACTGGCAGCCTTCCGGGACCGAGAGGAGGGGATATTTTCAAATACTTCCCTCCTCCCGGCCGCTACCGGTCCGGCCAATACTACAACAACCTCTGAAAAAAAAATGGCGCGGAGCGGATCAGAAAATAAAACCGTCAGGGCCGGAAAAGAGACAGAGTGATGCCGTTTGGAGATTTAGGGGTAATAAGTCTGGCCCTGGTAGCGATTGTAGCGGGGGCAATCTATCTGCTTTACCCGTTAGCGCCCGACCGCCGGAAAAATAACCAGGAGGAACTTTCCCTGGCAATTTCTTCTGAATCAAGCGGTCTAAGAAAGGAATTAATCCTGGTCCGGGAAGAGCGAGACCGGATTTACGGCAACCTGTTAGAAGTGGATCACGATTTTAAGGCTGGCGATTTAAACCGTGAAGATTTTTTGCAACTGCACGCCGAATACAATAAGCAGGCGCTAGCAACCCTGCTAAAACTCGACGGGCTGGAAGCCAGAGAACGGCAGGCCGGAGAAGAAATTGAACAGGCGGTAGCTAAAATTCTAGCACGGGCTCAAATTTCAAAAAAAGCCCGAGGGGTTGGAGCGGGCAAGGGGCCAGGGATACCCACAGTAGCGGCAAGGGGAAATGTGGGTAATACCACGCCTCAAACCGCTGCGCCAGGCAGGAGTGACAGGGAAGAATTACCGGGCTTAAACAGGGCCGGTCCTGAAGGGGAAGAAGAAACCCTTCGCCTGGGACGTTTCTGTCCGCGTTGCCGCCACGAAACGAAGTTGTCCGACCTTTTTTGCTCGCGGTGTGGTCTGAAATTAAGCCGGTTTAAGGATTGAGCAGGAATTAGCGTGAAAACCAAAACCTCCTTACCCGGGGCGAAGTGGGAAAACCTGGCCTACGAATTTCAGGATATAGCCGAATGGCGGCAGGACCTTTCAGGCCGGATAGTAAACTGGCTTGAATTTGCCCGAGATTGGACCACCAGACACTGGTTGGCCTGCTTTAATATCTTTAATAGCGGGTTGTTTTTCGGTACATTCCTGGCTCCCGTGCTAAAGTTCTGGCATCTGAGCGTCTTCAGCCAGGGTTTGTACTGGTTCTACAACTGGCTTTGCTTGCAACGGCCCACCCATTCATTCTTTCTGGCCGGTTACCAGATGGGTATGGAGGTACGCATGGTCGCAATAAACGCAGGCTGGGTGGCGGCCGGGCTGCTGTTTGCCACCCGGCCCGGCTTGCGACTAGCTTATCGTTTTTCGAGCCGGTGGAGTTATCTTCTTATCAGTCTGCCCATGCTTTTTGACGTGTTCAGCCAGACTTTTGGGCTGCGCGGAAGCGAGTGGTACTGGCGCGGCTCCAGCGGGCTGCTTTTTGGGGCCGGTACCATCTGGTTCTTTTATCCCCGTTTTGAAAGGCTGGTCCAGGGCTTCAGCCGCCGCTCCTGGCGACCTCTCAAAATAGCGGCGGCGGGACAACCTCACCATGATGACATTTAGTAAAATAATTAAATTACCAGATCCCGGCCAAACCCCGGGGTGGCTAACCTCTCTGGGACCTTTTAGCACCCGCCAGACCCAGCGGGAATGGTGGCAGGCCCGTTGGCACACTTGCGGTCGCCGCCGAAACCGGTCGGGTTTGCGTATGGTGTTGAAGGTATTTATCCTGACAGCCAGCCTCGGATTGCTTCTTACTTATAGTTTTAAACTGCCCCTGGCCCTGGCCCTGGCCCTGCCACAGGCGCAGGCCTTGACGACTCCGGTAAGCAAAACGGACGGGGTCGGTTCAACCCCTTCGGGGGGCAATCCGCCGGGTTCAACCCAGCAGGTTCCGGGCCGTATCACCGGAAGAGTTGTAAACGGCACCGCCGGAGCAGGATTGGCGGGGGCCGGTCTCAACCCGAGTGGGCAAGTCGTAAAACTGGAACGCTTTAGCGGCAGCGATACCTCTCCCTCGGATACAGCGGAAACAACACTTGATCCGGCCTGGAATTTTGCGTTCCAGAATCTCACCACCGGTGATAACGTCACTTACTATCTCTCCACCCGCTATGCCGGAGTAACTTATTATCTCCCGCAAAGTCTCACCCTTACTGCCAGCCAACCGATACAAGCGGTCGAATTGAAAGTTTATGAGCCTAGCACCGACCAGAGCCTAATTTCGATTGCCGGAACCAGTGTCATCGTACCCCAGGTTGACCCCGACAGCGGCCAGATTTTCATCCTGGAAATGTACAGCATCGTCAATAAAGGTGACCGGACTTTTACCGGCGCCAGCTCAAAACCAACTTCCGGGGTCGGATCACCCGGAGGCGCAGGGACGACCGGGCAAAACCAACTTCCGGCTCAATCACCAGCCGGGGAGGCGGCAACGATCCCTACCTCACCAGCGGCCACTACGCCGGATTCTGCTAACCCGGATACAGGCTCGGCAAACTCCGTGACTTTGCGCTTTTTTCTACCCGCCGGGGCAAAGGGTATCAGCCCTGCGGCAGGGCTGAACCCCGATGATATTATCGAGACAACCGACGGGCTGGAGGTGACGGCCCCGATTCTTCCGGGCGAAACCCAGATGGTTTTCAGTTATATTTTGCCCTACCAAGCGGACACTTTCAGTTTTAGCAAACGGCTGGCCTATGACACCCCGTCTTTCCGGTTTTTCACTCCGGTCAGCGGTCCTTCCGCCACCAGTCCTCAACTCAGGAGCGGTCAAATTATTGAAATGGGTCAGCAAAAGCTGGTCCCACTATCCGGTCAGGACTTTAAGGCTGATACCCAGCTAAAGATAGAATTGACCGGATTAACTCCCCCGGCCTCTAAAGGAACCACCCTGTTTAGAGATAATTTCTTGAAAGTTGGCACCTTAATTACGATTCTGGTAGGGCTGGGGTTTTTAGTAGGTTATGTCAGGAACGGTCGTAAGGTTAAAACGGCATCGCCAGTACCGGGCATCCCCGGCTCTTCGCCAACCCAGGCTACCCCGGCCCCTCAGACAGGCCCGGCAGCAATTCAGTACGACCCCAACCCTAGCCCCGGCCCACGGGCCGGTGTGGGGGTCAGTGCTGGTACCGTGGCCGGACCAACCGGAAGCCACCAGCTCGAACGCCAGCTAATGCTCGGGAAAATAGCGCAGCTTGACCTGGACTTTCAAAAGGGTGGCTTTAAGGGTAAAGAAACGTTTTATGACACGAAACGAGCCAATCTAAAGGACCGCCTGCTCGAAATCTGGGAGTCGCAACGACCCACCCCGGAGACCGGGCCAGCTTCTAGTGGGATGATGGGTGCGGCTCCCGATCCAGGGCCGGGGGCGGGAGTAACGCTTTCCCCGGCTGACCCGGCGAAGCCCCCATCGGTTGAGACAGGAGCGAAAGAAAAAAATGTCTAGAAAAACTGCCCGGTTGCAGAGAGGGCCGCAACCTCAAAAATCGCCTGAAGTTTTAGAGGTAGGCGGCCAGAAGTCTTCGATCCCTTCCGGGACTGCGGCCAGCCAGCTACCGGCGGCAGGGCATTTAAACCGCCCCTCAGAGCAATTTGAAGCAGAGGGGACAGACAGGGCCGGAGCGGGAGCGAAGGCGGGGGCCGAGTTCAGGCAGAAAAGGTTCCCGCTCTGGCTGGTTGTAATCGGCGCAGGAGTCGTAATCTGGGCGGTAATCGCCTTCCTTCTCCTTTCAGGGGGCAAAAGCGAACCAAAACCGGTCGCTACCCTGAATACGCCTGACATCCACGCGCTGGCTTTTAACCCGGCCCAACCGGAGACAGTCTATTTCGGTAGCCATAACGGTCTTCTGAAAAGTCGGGACAACGGTTTAAGCTGGCAGCCGACCAATCTCGCAAATCTTGATGCCATGGGCATCGGGGTGGCCGGGGACGGCAAAACGGTCTATATCTCAGGCCACGCCGTCTTCTCCCGAAGTGATGACGGTGGAATAACCTGGCGCTCCCTCCTGGACCGGCTGGCCGGGACCGGGGCCACTGACGTACACGCCCTGGCCGTTGACCCGACCAACCCGGCCCGACTTTACATTTTTTCGGTTGGAGCGGGCCTGATGAAAAGCGAAGATAGCGGGCAGCACTGGCAGGTTGTTTCAAAACAGTTGGCAAACGGTCTGGTCAGTCTGGCTTTGGGAAACAACACTTTATGGGCCGCCGTCACGGGACGAGGAGTTTTACGAAGCCAGGACGGGGGAAATAGCTGGGAAGCTGCCAGCGGGTATGCCAATGCCGCGCTTGATACCAACAACAAGGTGGCCGCCCTGGCCTTTAACCCAAACTCAAATACCCTGTATGCAGGCACTGTTAACGGTCTCTTTTTAAGCAGCGATGGGGGAAGTAGCTGGAACGGGTCGGGGTACACCCAGCCGGTCGCGGCGCTGGCTGTAAATCCGGTAAACCCCAAAAATATTCTTTTGGTAAATACCAGAGGTGAGGTTTACCGGAGCCTGGATGGCGGCTTAAGTTGGCCTGGGAACTAGCCGCCCCAGGCCAGATTAGTAAGGGAGGGGTCTGTAAGTTCTGTATGTTCAGGGAAGATTTTTAAGGAAATTTTATGACAACTGACAATGTTTCAATTCTTTTAGCGTTTGCAGCCGGGTTACTGTCTTTTCTCTCACCCTGCGTTTTGCCGCTGGTTCCGGCTTATCTGGGCCATCTGGCCGGGGTAACCACAGCTCAGCAGGAGACAGCCGACCAGGGGAACTATATTATCTATGCCAGTGGCGCAGCGCGCCTGAACAAAAGCGGCGGGATGGGCACCGCCCGGCTGCTGGCTCTTATTCACGCTCTGGCTTTTGTAACAGGCTTCTCTCTGGTATTTGTGACGTTCTGGGCTTCTATCGGGCTGCTGGGCCAGTTACTTCCGGGGTATATCCGATATGTGCGGCCTTTGGGCGGGGTTGTGCTGATTATTTTGGGTCTGAATATGGCCGGTTTATTTCGAATTTCGTTTCTCTACCGGTCCCTGGGTTTAAATTCACTGAGATCGTTTAACAAAGGGTACGGCAACCAGGATAAACCCGCCCGGCGGACCGGCTTACCCGCTTCCTTCTTTACAGGGGTTATCTTTGCGGCGGGCTGGACGCCCTGTATTGGACCGGTGCTGGGAAGTATCATCGGATTAGCCAGCGAAAGCACCCGGGCGATTGAGGGTATATTTCTCCTGATTGCCTATTCGCTCGGGCTGGGGGTGCCTTTTATGCTTACGGCCCTGGCGCTCGGTCAGGCCAACGGGTTACTGCGGTCGCTAAACCAGAGTTTAAACGGTTTAAGACTGGTATCTATTATCAGCGGCCTTTTCGTCGCAATTGTAGGGGTCTTGATATTAACAAACGTCTTTCAGACTTTACCCAAATATTTTAATTGGCTGCCGCTCTGAATTTTGAAAGGAAAACCTATGGCCAATCAACCTTTAATTAAAGGGCAAAAAACCTTAAATACCTATTCTCGAGATAGCCTGATTGAGATTTGGGGACAGAGCCTCACGATGGGTAAGGTTTCTGAGCCTAGGGAGGCGGTATTACTTGAATTAAGTGAATATTTTAAGATATCAATAGAAGAAGCAAAGGAAAAATGCCTGCACTGGAAAGAATACTCGGCCCAGGAATGGAATTCGGGCGACCGCACCACCCCAGAAGGTTTACAGGATTTTTATAATAATCAAACAAGTTGGATTTTTGATACAATGTGGTATCACGCAGCGCAATATTATGGGGAGATGCCAGCTGAAAGCGTTGAAATTGCGTTAGGTTTAGGGCATATTTATCCTGGCAAACATCTAGACTTCGGGGCTGGACCTGGTTCGAGCAGTCTGTTTTTTTACAAGCTGGGTTGGGAAGTTTATCAAGCAGACATTTCTCATACTATGCAAGAATTCGCCAAATGGCGCTTAAACCGCCATAATGTTAAAGCAACCTTTTATGACACTTCCCGCGAACAACTCCCCGACCAAACTTTCGATCTAATTACCGCCTTTGATGTGATGGTCCACATCCCCAATGCGGTTGATACGATAAGAAGTCTGGCGCAAGCCCTGCAACCGGGAGGTTATTTGGTATTCAATATCGACAATCAGCCATTAACTCCCGAAATCAGATCTTACCTGGCTCATTTTTACGACCAGCAATATCCCATCCTAAAACACGTTAGAAGATTAGGATTTCGAAAATGCGCAAAAATTTCTTACTTCCATGTCTACCAAAGGGTAAACCGGGGGAAAGTGAGGACTAAGTTCCTTGGGACTTATGATATTTTACGTTATAACAAATATGTAAACGTAGTTACCACACTTGCCCGAATGGTATTAAGAAGATTGCGCCACTGACCATATATTGTATTTGTGAGCTTTAATTCAAATCCAAAAGTTTTGTTTCCAGGTCAATAGTCTTCAAATCAACTTATGACCTGAAACCTACCAGACTAATTATTTGGCGTGTGCAACTCTTCCATTATGATGCGGGGAATTAAGCGTTTGGGATTCGACTCATTCAGTCTAAATTTTATGCTTTAATCCGTAACATTAGCCTGAAACTATTAGCAAAAACCTTCTATTCTGGTTGAATCAGGGAGGGGAAACAGTAATTCCTCAAGGGTTTATTCCAGGAATTTGAGCCAATTTTTTCCAGGCTTCAACCCTTATATATTGCTGGTGTCTTAAACCAGATGCAGAAATCTATCACCCCAGTACTCAGGACACTTTTACAACTATCTATAAGACTTCTTTAACTTGTAATAGGCCTTAGTTTAGTGCGTTTCCTCTGTCTCCTTTAGGTGACAGAGGAAACGCACTCCTTACTCGCGCTTAGCGAGGTATTCCTTAAACCCTTTACCTAAACTCTACATATATGGTAAAATATATGTGCTATGCAGAGAACAATTAAACTTAAATTGAATACTACTCAGGCTCAAGAAGAAGTCCTTAAACATACTCTTAGTGAATTTACCCAAGCTTTTAACTTTGTTTGTGAGTACGGCTGGCTCAATTCCGAAAAGAACGGAGTTAAACTTCACCATGCTACCTACTACACCGTTAAAGAACACTGTAAGGGCCTGGTCAGTGACTTGATTGTTCAAGCCAGGCTGAAAGCTACCGAAGCGCTTAAGTCGGCCTTTGCTAGAAACAAAGCTGGTAGGAAAGCTACTCGGCCCCGTTCTAACCTCTGTCCGGCTCGTTACAACCTCCACACCTATAAACTCAACTGGCAAACTACCAGTGTCAATCTCGCAACAAGCCCCGGTAACCGGTTGGTTATAGGTTTTACTACCCCAAAGTACGCCACTAAGTATGTTGGTTTGCCTTTCGATACGGCAGACCTTATCTACCGCAAGGGTAGTTTCTGGCTGCATGTAGTCGTTAGTGTCCCTGAATTTGATTTCCTCAATAGCGGTGAAACCATTGGCATAGATCTCGGCCTTACTCATCCGGCAGTGACTTCTAAACGAAAGTTCCTGGGTAGTCGCCACTGGAAAGAAGTTGACCGCCGCTACTTTCGCAGTCAGCGTGTCTTACAATCCAAAGGAACAAAGTCTGCTAAACGCCACCTGCGAAAGCTGGCTGGTAAAAGAATGCGATTCCGCCGGGATTGTGACCACGTTCTCTCCAAAAGAATTGTCCAGAGTGCCGCCTCTGGCGCAACTATCGTGATTGAAAACCTCACCGAGATTAGAAGCAGGGCCAGACTTAGAAAAGGAGAAGGACAGCGCCGGTTGCACTCCTGGTCGTTCGCGCAACTCCGTTCTTTCCTTACTTACAAGGCCGAGGAAGCTGGGATGAAGGTTGTAGCTATTGACCCTCGGCATTCATCTCAAACCTGCTCTCGGTGCGGTTATCAATCTCGTTCTAATCGGACTAAACAAAGCCGGTTCCTATGTAAAGAGTGTTTTTATCAGTTGAACGCTGACCTTAACGCCAGTTACAACATTCGGGATAAACACCTTGCCAGCCTCGGTATATCTCTGGCTGGTGGGCCTCAGTCAATGGGCCTATCGCATCCACCTTCGGGTGAGGTGCAAGCCGTCTGCTTTAGCTGACGGTCGTTGACTTGTAACCCCTGAAACCCTTGTAGACCCGCCCGCTCGAATGCTTTAAGCGGTTAATATTTTATTAACAAAGCTGGGGATGATATCGGGAGAAAGAGAGAAAGGAGCCAGTAAGATCCTATCAAGCCCATTTTGAGTTTGGCAATTACCAAGCCTTGATTTTCTCAGCTCTATGACCTAAAGTTCACGTTCGGAAGTGAATTTATTTTAAGAGAATTAGGTGGACGGCGACTTTGTGTTTAGACCTGTTTTCCTGTATTAACAAAACCGTCTGACCCATCTGCAAGGGTGGAATCTGAGAAGATGAATCTATGGCAAATTGGTTCGCTATCAAGGATTTGTTCAGGCAGCTTGACTCTTGTAACCAGAATTCCTTTTTGTTTGCATTTGCTCTTCAGCTATAACGAATACTAACCGGTGTGTGAGATCCCGCCTTTGTCAATATGGCCGCGTTGCCACAAAATAAAAGCGGCGGCCGGTTCTTGTCACTTTAACCCCAACAAAACCGGCCGCCTGTAGACGCTGGCTAAAAGTGGCCGGGTCTATCGCAACCAGGGTGTCATTAAGGTGAATTAATGTTAAGAGCCAGTTCGAGATATTATCCGTTCCGGCAAAAGTACCGCCAGGCTGTAAAACCCGGTAAACCTCCGTCAGTAAACGATCTTGCAGCGCACTTGAAGGCACATGATGAAGCATTGTCAGGGCGACTGCGCCCGAAAAGGTGTTATCCTTAAACGGCATGGCCGTGGCGTCTCCCTGGACAACCCGCACTTTTGTGGTCCTCAGACGCTGTTTAAGTTTTTGGGCCAGCACCGGGTCAACTTCAAGAGCGGTCACCCTTGAAAACCGCTTTCTGAGGATGTCGGTGGTCAAACCCGGTCCGGGACCTACTTCGATTAAGTCGCTACCGAGATTTACGTTATTCAGTAACCGAGGAAGCAGACGGTACCGGAGGGCTGCTTTCCACAGGACCGAACGGCAAATCCATAGATGAAAACGGTTCACCGGAGTTTCTCCCCCTTTCAATAAAGTTTACAAAAAACTTGTTAAAGATGTTGTTAAGGCTTGTTATTGAGAGCTTTGTAATTATTCTTACTCGTTATCCTGGGAGTGGGGGGCTGGGTGCCAGGCTCGGAAGGCTTCCTGGTTAAGCCATAGACCATAACCCAAATTTCCAGGAGCAGCACCAGTAACCCGGTCTTACTCTTACATAAATCTCAGGTAACTAGAAATACCCCAATTCCCATAATTTCGGCGGTACCGATAGCAAAGATAATCAGGCCGACTGGCAGCTCCTTTGAGGGACTTTCCTTTGCTATTTGGGACCTGTTCTTACCCGGCTTTTGCGAAATCGCCAGGTTTTTCTCTTTTATCAACGGTTCATCAACCTCAGCTAAGACCCTGGTTTCGGTACGACCCCTGACCGGTGCTTCCCGCTAAACGACGAAATACAGGCAGGCAAGTCTCGCTTAAAATTTGAGCGGAAAGTAATCAACTACCGACTCCTGTTCTCTGCATGGCTTTCTGAAAGAAATGAAACCCCATTGCCAGACCGTCCGACATAAAAACTACCAGAACCGCAAGGTCAAGACCCAGGTCTATTTCGGCCCGGGTGTTATAGAGCAGCACCCGGCAGGCATCCACAGCATAGGTAATCGGATTGAGCAGGGCTAATCCGCGCAGTGTCGGTGGCATCTTTTCCAGGGGATAAAGTGAGTTGGACAAAAAGAGAACCGGCAGATTCATTACCATAATAATACTCTGATAGCTTTCCATACTCTTTGCATGGCTGGCAAAGGCGGCGGCCAAGCCCGCAAAACCCAGAACAAATACCGTCACAACACCGAGTACCCCAGGATCGAGAGAACTTGCAACCGGAAGGACCTATCCAGAAAATACCCGGCCACTAGTACCACGCCGGTTTGAAGCAGGGCTTTGGTCAGGCCACTTGCCATTGAGCCGATTAAAACCGCCAGCCGGGGGACCGGTGCAACCAGGTACTCTTTTATTGTTCCGTTAAGCCGCTCCAGTAACAAAATGGCCCCGGCTAACACGGCCGCCGTCAGACCTGTCAGGAGGATTACTCCCGGAATGATAAAAACCTGGTAGCCCAACCCCTGAGTGGTTTCCTTTATTATCCCCTGAATACAAACGCCAAAGAGCAGCATCCAAAGAAGGGGGGTCATCAGGGTTCCCAGAATTTCTACCAGGCTATGGCGAAATTTGGACATGCGTTTAAGCCAGAGCGCTAACTCCGGCTACAAAACCACCTGCAGAATTGCCGGTTTAACACCTTTTCGTAAAAAGGTGTTAAACCGGTTACGAAAAACCGCTTTCATCCGACCTCCCATCCCCGAATTTTCCCGGCAGGACTTAACCAACCGAAAGTATTTGCGGCTTTTCACCCGCATACCATACGACGCAGGGCCGCAGGTCTGACATCTAAAGCGCCTGACTTATCGGAGCCTCCACCCAGATACCATGAATTCTTCATCATAACCTTTCGTACTATTGGCAGTAGTAGCGGCATTATTATACTCGAAAAGATTTCCGTTGTCGATACAACGCCCAACCAACCCCGAATAACAAAGCGCTGAAAACGGGAACTAAAGAGATAGAAGGAGAGCTATTGGGAAGGAGAATTAAAATGTAGCGCGGTTAGCTCCAGCTACCGCACAAACGTCAAGGCGTCGGCTAATAAAGTATCCCCTCCGGCAAGCAGCGGGGTATTTACCAAATACTCTTAAAGCTAGTCCCGCCACATAAGGAAGCACCGCAAGCAGCAGGGAATTCGACCCAAAGAGACTAAAGGAGCAAATTCGGATGCTGGCTTATTCGCACTCGGGGAAACCCCACGGATTATAGAAATGGAAAACGCCTGGAGTCAGAGTAGAAAATATGACAGGCGTCTAAAATCAAAAGAGCGTCCCCGGTCTGGGGACGCTCCTTGCGGCCGCTAGAGCCGACTATTTAGAGAAATTTAATTTCTCTAAAAGACATCAACTATGGTTCCGGCGGGCAGCTTGAATATTACTCCGGCATCGTAGACTGTCGCGTTGATACAGCCGTGACTCTGGGGGCAAGACCATAACTGGCGTGCCAGTAACTTCCGTGAATGGCGTAATCCTCAAAAAAGTAGCTGACGTTACGGATGTCCTCCAGACTGTAGTAACCCGGGGAGGCTTTATCGCTGCTACCGCCGGTCATGGTCTGCAAAGCCGGTCGGTAGCTACCATTAATTTTGAAAGTGCCGGTGGGCGTGCGGTGGTCCTTGGCAGGGTCACTGCTGGGTATACCGCTGGCTATCATGGTCTTATAGACGAGGTGGTACCGTTAAAGACCGCCATCTCCTGGGTGGCTAAACTTATCGAAACCCATTTCCCGGTATAAGTCCGGGGCGGAGCCGGAAAGTCAGGCACGGTGTAGGGAGCCGTATAGCCGCTATAGACATAGAGGTTGGGGTTTTCGTAAATCTGGAACCAGGTACTGTTACCCGGCTCGATCTCCTCGCCCGCAACCGACCGGATCGGTTGGATCCGGTTGCCCTTGTACGCCTGCTGTAGGAAAGGCCGGTCGGAGCTTCTCTCAACAATCGGAGCGGACGAACTCGGCGCGGTGCGAATATTAAGCGAGTCCCCGGTCACGATATACCAGGGCAGGCCGCTCACCGTAGCGGGCGGCTGCGGTTGCGGCCTGGAAGTGGGCAGAACATCACTGACCGCCGGAGCGCCATTCGGGTAACGCCAGGTCAGATAGTGCAACCCGACGTTACCCATTTCAACCTTGTATCCTTCCGAATTGGCCGGGGTATAGGTCAGCACCCGCCGCTTGAAAGCCTGGAACATAACTTCCTTTTCGACCCCACCAACTTTTACGCTGGTCCAGAAAGCCTCGGTAACCGGCAGACCGGTGCTATAGAGCCAGTCGCTGATTGTACCGGTGCTGATGGTGCCATCATCGGCAGAATAGATGGGCCCCTTGCGATTTAGAAAGTCCCAGAATCCGGCCGGAATACCCAGACCGTTCTGCTGGACGGCAATTTTAGTGTTGGGACCATCAAGGTGGGAGGTCAGGGGCGCAATACCGGTCGGATTCCAGCTTTGATTAACGGCCTCACCAACCTTGAGGGTACCTGGTTTGAGAAAGACTCCGGCCAGTCCGGCATAGGTCGGCCAGGCGTTACCGGCATCACCGGCAATTGGAATAGCGGCCGGGTTGACCCCGGTAAAGAGCTTATCGCCATCCTGGCGGCGGCCGGTAATCATTTCGACCACCAGGAGTCCATTGGTAACAGTGGAGTTACTCGGATTGTTAACTTCCATTCGGGCCTTATCAAAGTATTGCACTTCCCGCTTGCCGTTAGGCGAATCGGCATAATTCTCCATAAAACCGACGCTAAGAGGCTGCGGTCCCCAGTACCAGCTCCGCGAGGTCGTGGTCTCGGCGATAGGTTTATCGGTGCGGTTCCAGTTGGCCTGGAACAAAAGTTAGAAAAGTCCGGAGCTTTGGCCGCAGCCGCGCTGGCCGGGGTGCTTTAAAAAGCCAGCATCCCCACTGACATAAAAACAGCCAGCACCAGAAAAAAGTTAAGCCGGAGGGCCGAGGCTGGTCTATTCTTGGCCTCCCTGATGACGATTATTCCCATTGTGCTAGTGAACCATCCTACAAAGACTGTCTTTTGTATAACCACAATTTATATCTCTGGCCTCAAATGGAAACCTTTATTCTAGCATAAAAGGCCAAAAACATATCTTTCCCTAAAACCTGCTTCGCAACCAATCCGGCTTTAACCGGTAACAGCCAGTAAAATCAAAACCTGAAGTTAAAGTGAGTTACGAACCGTCCTGCATTTGTAAACAGGGCTTGTTTCTAAACCACCCTTATCAAATTGTGAAACTTCGTATTCGTACTATGCCTGATAGTAGGTAAAGGCATAATAAATGAAGCCTTCCGGTTTGTCGAGTGGGCTGGGGTCGGGAAGACGGCCCTCTCTGCCACCTCAGGCAATAAATGAATGATTCAGGATCGTAATTTCCAGGATTCCTACCGCTTTAGGACTAGTTATTACTTATCTACTATTGACAGTAGTACGAATACTATATAAAATGAAACAGCTAAAACCTCCAAAAAATGGAGTGAGAAATACCGGACGGAAAGACCAAATACTTAACTTAAAGTGAGTCTGAAAGACCCTTAAAAGGGGGAGAGTTAATAAGTTTGAAAGCGCCAGGTGTCGGATTTCAAAGAAAAGAAGGGTATCCCCTAAACAAAAAATACGTTTGAAAATCTTTAAGAGTGGGATGAACAGGAATTTAGATGATGATTTTGTTAAGATGGTGGGTGAGCTGGCGGGTTATTGGCGGGCTTCTTTTAATGGGGTGCATCCTGGTAGTGATGGTTCCCATTTTGGGAATTATGGCTCTGCCGGTTCTTCTTACGCTTGCCTGCCCTCTCTCAATGCTGATATTAATTGTTATTTTGATGAAAGATATAAAAGTAAAACACCCGGCGGCAAACGGCCAGCACCTGACCACAAGTCTGGCCGGTGCGGTTGAAGGGATGGTAGAGCAGGACAAGAATAGATTGGAAAACAGCAAAGCCCAGATCAATCGCCTGAAAGCCCAGGTGACCTTCTTACAAAGCCAGCAGGAAGCCTTAGTCAGTAAAGTTGTGGGATGGGAAACCTCCTCTGAATCTATTCTAAAAAGTAACCCCGCAGGAGAACCCGATCGACAAAAGTAAAGGCGGCTACGAGGTGCAGCCACCCGAGCCACACGGATAGTTAAGTGTTTCCAGCTAAACTTCCGGTTCAGGCAGATGCCGCCAGGATGTCTTCGTGATAAATAAAAAGAGACTGAGGGACTTCCCAGTCTCTTTTTATGTTAAACGCGCTACCGCTCTACCGGTTGAATAAACCGGTTTGCATTAAGGCCTCAAAAGAAATCACCACACCCAGGATAGCGACAAAAAAGGCGCTGCCAACCGGTAACAGCTTTAGAACCCGGCCCGACGGTTTAACTTTGAGACGAGATAAGAAGTGCCTGGCATAAACGAGCAAAATACCGATGCCTGTAATAGCGGCGGCCAGCCCGAAGCTAAAAACAATAATCAGCAGGATGCCAAAGGCTACTTTATTAAGGGCAATAGCGCTTAACATTACAATCAGGGCCGAAGGACAGGGTAACAACCCGGCCGACATCCCAAAAAGAATTAACTTTCTGCCCGTAATGGCGGTACCATCCATTCCTGGGGGCAGGTGAGAATGAGTTTTACCGTTATGGGAATGGCTGTGCCCAACCGAGTCGTGGCTATGGCCGCCTTCGAGAGCGTGCGAGTGGGAACCGGAATGGTGATGGTCGGTCTCATGCGAGTGCGAATGACCGTCATTGTGGTCATGTGAATGCGAGTGAGTAGCCGCATACGGGTGTGCAAGGCCGTCCACCGGATATTTTTCCGACAGGGCAGGGGCGGAGGTTGCAAACGAGCTACTTGGTGATAGACCCGACAGGTCTGCCCCCTCCTTTTTAAGGATTGTTGCTGGAGTCACCGGGTTTGTCCTTGAAAAGACTTCTTCACCAGCAACAGGAGAACCTGAGGTCCCCTCCTCCTGCCCTGTTGCGGGACTTGAACCGGCAACGGGCTTTACAGAGGTAGAGGCGACTGCGGTCGGGGCCGGAACAATTTCAAACCTGGCAGATTCGTGGGGGTGGTCATGATCGTGATGGTGCGTGTAAGCGTGATCGTGATCGTGATCTTGAACGTTGGGATGGTTATGAATATGGTCGTGGCCGTGCGGATGGGGATGATCGTGCGGATGGGGATGCGTCCTGTCAAGGTCTTTACCTTCACCGACAGAAACGCTGCCGCTATTCTCGCTAACCGCCGTAACAAACCGCAACCGGGAACGAAAAAGCGTAATTCCCATAGACACAACGATTAAACCCGATAGCAATCCTAACCAGGGGTAAAGCTTTTCCGGTACGATAAACTGGGAGGCCAGTAAGGTTATTAAACCGAGTGCAAATACGCCGAGGGTATGGGTTATCGTAACGACCAGGCCGAGTAAAGCCGCATGCCGCACCGTACCTTTCGAGCCAACCAGATACGCCGCTACTATAGTCTTACCATGCCCCGGCGAGAGAGCGTGGAAAATTCCCAGAAAGAATGCGCCAACCAGAGATAATAACAGTACCGGTAAGGTGACTTCATTATTATTAATGAAATCGGCAAAGGGGTCATTGGTTTTAGGGGTAGCGGCCAGACTGTTTGCCAGACCAGGCGCAGGCGAGTCAACCTTGACGCTCGGATCAAGTTGAAAGAGGACCTGGGCCGAGGTAACGGCCAGCGGGCTGGCAAGCATATCCTGGGGATAAGTCCGCAACTCATTGCTCTGGTCCTGGTCGGGAGCGCTCGATTTTTGAATAGCCACCCCACTGGCGTTCTTCACTATAATCTCTTTCCAGCCCAGCCGGTCCACATAATTATTATCCTGATAGAAAAGCGTATCCGCTGCACCGGGGTTACTCAAACCATCAAGCGGACCGGTTTCAAAATAGGCCGTCAGTCTCGTCAGAGAAAGTCCCCCCTGGCCGGGTGGGAACTCCAGGGTCTGCCCAACCAGTTTCAAATCAACCGATTTATTATTTAAGCTGAGTTTTACCCCCCCTTTAAGTTCAGTCGCTTTACGGGCCGCGTAAGCGGTCTTTTCCTGGTCGTCAAGCTGCCCGTCTCCGTTGAGATCGATAAAATCTTTCTCCTGAAAGGTAGGGATTTCGGCCATATCCAGGACATAAAATATTTTGATGCCAGCGGCCCCAATGTCCAGACGGCTGTACCGATTTACCGTAAAATTACCGAGCGGGTGCGCTGCTGCGGTCAGGGGAAACGCCCAAAAAGCTACCAGCAGGGCCAGTAGAACGCCAGTCGTTATCCTTTTACCAACCTTTACCTTTACCTTAATCGCCATGTTATCTTCCTTTCAATACCGCTTGCCCGGTCAAATAGGGTTGGATCGAGTCGAGCTGGGTCAGATCCAGAAGCCTGTACAATCCGTTAAAATTTTCATTTCTACTTTTTTAGAGCCAACCCAAGACTTTTTTAGACACTCACAACTTTAAACATAAAGAAATCGCCCGGTAAAGCTTTGCAAAAACTGCGGCGTTACCGGTAAATCAACAGGTATACCTGGTAGAATTTTGATAATTTCTTAAAATAAATACTCCTGATCAGCCAGCTTAGATTAATATTTTTATAAAATTCGATGATCGTACTATTTTCGGTAGTAATAGTTTCAGAAAACCAGTAAGTAAGTGAGAGTAACCACTGGCATACGTGGAACTGGTGTTTTGGTTGTAAGAAGGCTTAGGAGGAGCCGCTGAAATAACTTCTTTTCCTCCCTGCTCTTTCAGCTCAGACATCTGCTTAAGGGTAAGGTTAGCGAATTTGCCTTTCCAGAGACTGTCAGCATCTGAATGCCCTAGGCGGACCCCACTAGCAGTTTTTAAACTCCGCTCAAGTTCTTCACCTTCGACAACGCCGGTCCAGCGCTTTACCAGATTATCCTGCCCGTCGGTTATTACAAAGCTCGGGTGACCGATAATCTTAAACGTCTGCACCTGATGTTGCACCACTTCCATGGAGTATACAAAGTTGAGAAAAAGATTGTATACTTATCAGGAAAGGAAATTTAGGGGCAGCAAATATCCACAGAAATTATATACGGCTAAATTCAAGCGAAAAGCCGTTCGACTTTTGGAAACCAGTGGCAAGAGCGGGGCTGTAATTGCCCAGGAATTAGGCATCTCAGATGGTAGCCTTTACACCTGGCGCAACCAACTTGCTGAGCAGGGCGAAGAGGCTTTCCCGGGTAAAGGCCACCAGACCCCAGTCGAGGAAGAACTTCGTCAACTTCGAGCCGAAAATGAAAGACTTCGTCAAGAGCGAGACATCTTACTCGCAGAGTACCGCTGCGGGGCAAAAAAAGCCATAGCAATCGCAAGGCTCCCGCCCGACCAAAGGTAAAGTACCAGTTTATTGAACAGGAGCGCTCACAATTTCCGGCACGAGTGCTGTGTGAGGTGCTCAAAGTGAGCGAAAACGGTTACTATGCCTGGCGCAAACGCCGTCCTAGCTGCCGTCAAAAGGAAGATGAAGAACTTACTATCCAGCTTGAAACGGTGTTTGAACAGTCCCGTCAGACTTATGGTAGCCCTCGCATTAATGCATCTTTACGCTCTAAAGGCGTAAGCTGCTCACGCCGCAGGGTAGCCCGGTTGATGCGTAAAAAGGAACTGGTGTCGTGCTGGAGACGTAAGAAACGAAAAGTGGTTACGACCGACTCCAACCACAACCAGCCAGTCGCACCTAACCACTTGAATAGAGGTTTTACCGCTGTGGCACCAGATCACAAATGGGTCGGTGACATCACAGGAGTTTGGACCGATCAAGGCTGGCTGTACCTGGCGGCCCTCGTAGACTTATATTCTCGTAAAGTAGTGGGCTGGGCCATGAGTGAATTGCGGGATGAGCGGTTGGTTGAAGACGCTCTATGGATGGCCTTGATCCGTCGCCAAGTTGCAGTGGGGAGTGGCCTTTTGCATCATAGCGACCGCCGGGTACCCTTTGGGTGGCAGTATACCAGCCGGTCGTACCGAGGGGTTCTAGCTCATTATGGAATTGAACTGAGGGTGAGCCGGAAGGGAAATTGTTGGGATAATGCTGTTATTGAAAATTTCTTTGAAACTTTGAAGGCCGAACTTTGTGACCGAAAGCTCTTTAAGAGCTGGCAGGAGGCCAAGACAGAAATATTCGAGTATATGGAAGTGTTCTACAACCGGCAGCGGTTACACTCTTCGTTAGGGTATATTTCGCCGGGAAACTTTGAAAAACGATCAGGTTTACTCGCCTTGTAGCACTCCTTAAAACTGGTGCAATCTCAGTTCTGAGATGGTGCAATTAATTGAGGATGACATATTGCAGGGATACCCTGATGAAATGTTTATTGGATTATTTGTAGATTGCGCTTCAATGGCAGTTTGTGCCTATTCAGGGATTAGTTTTGACTGGGATATTGTTGATGATGAAGTGAACGAGGGGATTAATGATTTTCAGAAAGTACTGAACTTAGTAAATACAACCTTCGCTCCAGAATTTATCCCAGAGAAGAGGCTGGAATTTTGGAAATGGTGGCTTAAAGAAGCTATTCCCCAAGCATGGGAATTAGCCCAGCAATCTAGCAACCAATAAACCTTATAACTTTTTTAATTTTGGTTGTTTGGGTTCGGTAGCAACCACATACGGCCGTAGTAACGCCCCAAAAACACTTCCGCTACCTCTTGGGGTTAGGATGCACACATTAGAACAATAAGTCGGGAAATTGAATCTCAACTCAGTTTTGTACCAACTTCGTCAAGTTTGTGGCCCAGAGGATAGCTTCTTTTTGAGCCCTTACTTCTCAAAAGTGGTTTTTTTCGTTCTGGAAGGAAACTGACTAACTTAGCACGTAACTTTAAAGCTACAGTTACCAAATCAACAATAATTTTCGGTGGTCGAGGAAAGCCGAAAGATTTTAACATGGGTTCGTCCAAAAGGGCATAGATAAACGGCCTACCAAGTGGTCGTAAAAATTTCGGCAAAAACCACCCCAGGAACATATCAATGTTGAGATCCGCTATTTTGTGGGCCGCTCCGGAATAAGCAAAATTATCACGCTCGTAATCCAAGCTGAATTGTTCGAACTCATGATAATCGTTGGGCAGTTCCTTAATGTTCATTCGCCGACCAGCTTCTCTCATATAATAGAAAAGCCCAAGTTTTTCCTGCTCGGTCAGCGGCCGCCAGCCGAAGCGTTCCATCCAGCGTATTGGAACATAGATGAAGGTAGAGAGTACGTAGAGCATCTCATGATTGGGAATGATGTAATGGCCGTGCATCTTATTCATCCGGCTAAAAGCCGTCCGGCCAGCCTTGGTATCGAAGCCGTTCTCGAATATGGTACTCAGAATTAGGTCAGTATCATCGTAGCGCTTCTGAGTACGGTGAGTAAACTCACCAGTGTGGTGGAGCAAATTCGCTATACCAGGTACCGCGAAAGTCCGAAATAAAGCCATCTCGCCAGAGCGAGCAACATCAAAAGGAAATTCGTAGCAGGCCAGCAGGTAAACGATTCGCTCGTAATCCTTCCGGGGGTCTAGTGTAAGAACTTCCTGCAGGGCTTTATGTTTAGTGTGCCGCATATTCACCTTTGAATTTCTTTTTGAGCTGGTCCGCCAACCATAGAAAAAAAGCTGTCTCCTGTTCGATACTAATTGCCTTACTCTTGGCCGGTGCCACCGCCACCGGGCTTATTTTATGGGAAAGTGCCTTAGCGACCTCGATTTTATCGGGTGTGCCGATGAAGTCGTTCCAAAGTGGCAACTCCTTTTCTGGATTGATAGTTAGGTCTAGGGGAGTACCAGCGGCCAGAAGAGAATGAGTAGAAAGCACCAGAATTCTAAAATTTATAAGTTCGTGAACTATAACTTTTAGCATCCAACCTGGTGACGTTTCCCTGGTCACATCAGCGTAATTAAATGGATTGGTATAAGTTTCGCTGGGAAAAAGGTTCAGCAGGTGCTGGTAGAGCCACTGGAGCTTTCTAATTTTACGGCGGTTAAAGAAAGGCTCAATTTTAGATTCATAGATGATAAATGCCTTCTTGTCCAGAATAAGCACTATCGCGTAAATAACTCCGAGAATAAGCAAGACAAGGAAACAGATGGCAGAAGCAAAATCTTCAATAACTCGGATGCCGCTGAAGTAATAGAAAAGAAGCCCACTTAAGGCTACTGATGCCCAAATGCTGTATAGAGTCGAAATAAAGAGAAAGGAAAAACACCGGTATCTAAAAACAGGGCTGGCACCCTGGTCCATGCCCATCTTGAGTTCCTGGGTAAGGACTAATGAATTGACCAGCAGGTACACCATTGTGGATGCTACCCCTAGCATGAGCCAGAGGGACTGGTTTAATTCGAGAGGTTGAGCCATCGAAACAGTATCAAACGCAACAGGTCCAGCGAGGGAGAAGCATATAAGCTCAAAGACCATTGTAAAAGCTAACCCAAGGGCAGAAATTGGGCGAACAAAGAATTTATTGCTTTTCGCCGAATTCATGTAGAAGTTCAGCGAATACCATGCCAAAAAGCAGTAAATAACAGCCTGGGTAGTTATCGAAGCACAGTAATAAATCCAGTTATTGCGCCAGACGGTACCAACAATCCCCGTAATTAAACAGAGCGGAACTAGCACACCAATATAGGTTAGGTAACGGATACTACGGTTGGTAACCCGGTCCGGAACCTTGATAATTCGCCAAATCAAGAATAGAACCCAGCTCAGCGTAATAATAACGGTTGGTAGAGCGGCTAAATCTTTGCTCATTTTAGTTACAACCAGTCCAATGTATTGTTGATAAAATTAAGTTCTTCTTCAGAGACAATCTTTTCAAGGATAAGGGCCGTATAAACCCCTACTTCTTTTTCGATTTCAGGACTCCTAATAGTCGTAAAAACTAGGTTGCACAATAGATCGTCTGGTACGATGCCATTATTGAGCGAGGCTATAACGTTCTGGTGTTCGAGTTTTTTGAGACTTTTGGCATCCCCTCGGATAATGTGGGAAAGCTCGTGGACAATTACGCAAGTCCGAGCATAACCCTGCCGGTTAGAATTAACCAGCACGACAAAACCATCATTATTAGACGAAGCAAAGCTGCAACCGGCAACAGTGGTCGGTAATGCCTCATCAACAACTTCTATATGTCCCCATATTGTTTCGACTTTTTTGATTAAATCAGGAAGGGTTAGGGCGTAGGGCAGTTTGAAAAGTTTAAGTCTCTCGCTTACTACATGAACTACATCATTGCTTTTCATTTCGTTTTTTAAATGCCTCGACCAGATTTATTACTATCTCTAAGTCTTCGGCGCTCAAACCTCTTGCATATAAAGCCAGGCGTTCCAGGTTTTCCCCTTTCCCGGCCTGCTCGTCATTAGAGACACTCGTTTGTTCGGCTACCCATTCCTTCAAATCCTTAAACCAAAAATCAGGTGTAATGCCAAAAAAAGTGGTCAGGCTTTTGAGAGCCTGAATACCAGGGTTATTGACCTGGCCGTTAGCCAGCTTCCAGAGCCAACTGTAGTTGATCTCGCCGTGTGTACCCTCTTCTACCTCACGATAGTTGTAAGGCTCGCCGTTTGGTTTTTTGATAGTATTGAGAAGAAATCGAACCTTCTCAGCGATTTCACTATCAATCGTCTCATCATCTGGACCTTCACCCCGGGATTTTCCACCCTTTTCTTTTTTAGGCATTACTAAAGACCTTTACCTTTAGTTACTAGATTTGTTTATTTAATGAAACAAGTAACGCCATATAATGGCGGAATTATAACGCATGATGATACATTTTTGCAAAAAAGGAAATAATAACAAGGTTTTTGGAAAATTTGAAACAAAATTATTGACAAAATGAAACAAGTGCGGTATATATTGGAACATAATTACTTTTCAACTTTTGAATTTTTTAAGCTTTTGCTTATGACTAGTAAAAACCAGAATGCTGATAAAGTTCTCGCAAGCTCCAATGGCGATGAATACCTTACAACCGCCCAGGTACTGGAGCTGCTGGATGTCTCTCGCGGGACAATATACAGGTTAGCAAGTGAAGGAAAACTTAAACCACTTGAATTTGCGGGAAATAAAATCTTAAAACACAAAAGATTACGGTTTTCTAAAGCATCGGTAATGAAACTTATGGAAGAGTTGCATTACAGTCTTACTGAAAGTAACCCTTAAACTGTTCTAAATAACAAGATTCTATCCGACTACTTTGTCGAGTAGCCTTTATTTTGTTTTGCCAATTTTAAGTAAAAGAGAGGAATTTATGTCAGCGCCAAGCACGCCTAATAAAAAAACAATTTTCGATGAGGAAATTACACAACTAGAAAATCGGCGGGCTAATGTCGAAGCTGAAAGACAGATGCTGCTGGCTGGTCAGATAACAGTAACTGGTCCAGACGGGACTTCCCAAATGAAAATTGACCTGGGCGCGCTATCGGTCGCAGCTAACGACCAGAAAACAGTTGACCGCAACCTGAAGCAAACCCTTATAGAAAACCCATTGGTGCCGGTCCTGGATAGCTCTTTCAAGAAAATTCGTGAGCTGCGTGAGGAAATGGCTGGCCGGGGTGAGCTGTCGAAAGGCGGGGCTGCCCCCTCTTTAGTTCAACTAATCATGGCTAACCAACGGCTAAACAAGAATACTGATGGGAAATTTAAAACCCTAGGCAAAATATTGGCCTCGCCCTGGTTGCTACTTGTTGGGGTAGCTTTAATCCTGGGTTGGTGCGGCGGTCCACTCCTTTACACGATTTCCGGTGGTTCAATTGGAGGTAGACAACTGGGCACCACCGTTCCTGTTCCGAGTTTAACCACCACTCCTTCCAGTTCCGTTCGACCCATAACAACACCGGCACCAACTGCTGTCGGTCAGGCTAACAAATTGGTTTTAAACAAGCCAGTGAAAGCTAATTTTCTCAATATCCCCGTGCAACCAGAAGGGCAGGAGGGATTTGCTACCCCTACTCCAGACCCGGCCAAGGTTCAGGGCCAGGTAGGTAATCCTGCGAGCAGTGCGGGTGGATTAAATGGTCCACATGGAGCCTTCCTAGCACCAAGCCGTTTGTCAATACCTGCACTTGGTCTTGATACACCGGTAGAGCGGGCTTTAACCCAGGACAATAAGAATGACAGAGGGGCCATTGTAACCTGGCCCCGGCCCGGTGAAGTGGTCCACTCTGGCGCTTATCCAGGCGAAATCGGCAACATGTTCGTTATGGGAAATCAGCAGGACCTGAGTGCATTGCGCCGAGTACAGCAGAATGATGAGGTGATTGTTTACGACCGCAAAGGCAACGCTTTTACTTACCGCTTCCTGCCCTTTTCAGCTAGCGGTCAGACCGAGAGAGAAATGGACCCCACCTCTTTAGAAGATGCCTGGGTGTTGGCTCCTACTAAAGATGCGATCCTCACCATCCTCGTCACCTATCCTCAACCATTACCGGCCGTGGATCCAAATCAGACCGGTAACAACCAGGTAACTCCTCGCGATGATTACCTGGTCCAGAAAAAACTGGCTTACCGGGCCGTCCTGGCAATGTATTCCCCGGCCAAAGTTACTCCCACCGGTACAGCAGTAGATGTTCCAGCTTCAGTGTGGCAAACCATGGCAGCTACTGAAAATACAATTTCTTCCACACCAGCGGCTCAGATGACAACCTCACCAGGCGCTAACACACCCGCTGTGACATCGAGTGGAAGTGGGCCATCTACAGCAGACACCTCGGCGCAAACTACCCCAGCTGTAATTATTCCTTCAGGGGCACCTGCAACCGGCGAAGGCGGTGGGGTAGTCCCACGTTCTCAGCACATACATAACCGGTATAGCGACAAATGACAAAGGTTTCTGTGGCAGGCTTTTAAATCAATTTTCAACCCTTATAAGGAGGCATTCCGATGTTAGCTAAATTTCCAGGTATAAATCGCATTAAGTGGCTGTTGTGGTTCTTCAAAAGGCGAATCAAATCCCTGGGCCTTAACCTGGTAGGTGCCCTGGCGATGTTCGCCATTTCACATGCTTCAGCTTTCGCCCAGACTATCGACACTTCCAAAATCAAGCAGGCTTCCGACTCCATTATCAGCGGGGTCCAGGCTGTATCCGGGATTGGGGTGACCTTGCTGCTAATAGTTGGCTTCGCCCTGCTTATGTG
>MKTJ01000054.1 GCA_001898225.1 Chloroflexi bacterium 54-19 | reverse complement strand
TCTTGTGCCTCCTCCTCTTATTTCTTTGCTTATTTTCTTTCTACCTTCTTCTTACTTGTTCTTTACCCTTTGGTTCAATTCCCCTTCCCCCCTCTTGAATTTCACTGCCTCTCCTATTCTAATTTTTCGTCCCTACTCAATCTCATTTTTTATCCCTCCCAACTCTCCCGGATTTCTACGCCCCTAGCATAGTCGAGCATTTTACTTTATTGCCCTTGCCCAGGGTAAGCGGTGAGGTTGAAACTATATTTGTCAGTTTCATTCCCTGTAGCTTGAGGCCGGTAATCGAGTTATTACCCTGGAATACAAGATTTCCGCTACCGGTTAGCTGGACCTGGCCGTGAGAAGGGCCACAACTTCGCCCGGTCAAACTGACGTTCGCCGGTAAATTCAGGTTGCCGGTTATCGCTACCGTCGTGGTTACCGATGGGCCAAAAGCGACCGCGCCCCCGTTAGCCGACGCCTGGGTTAGCGCATTTCTTAGAGAGGTTTCTACCGTAGCTGGATTGTTGTCCGTAACAACAATTATCACATTCAGTTTGACCAGGATGGCATCGTTCGTCCCGGCCAGGGTGGAGGTATCGGTGACCGGGAAATCGGGGCTGGCCGTATAGCCGGTCAGATAGGCGTTACCGCCGGTATCCACCGCTATAGCCGTACCATAATCATCGTCACCGCCGCCCAAATAGGTCGAAAAGCCCAGGCTGCCGTCGGCGTTAAACTGGGTGATAAAGGCGTCACTACCGCCACCGCTTACATCCTGGACCTGCGTAGCGTAAAGGGTTGGAAAGTCGTCGCTGTAGGTGTTGCCCGTGATATAGGCGTTGCCCAGGAAATCTACTGCGATACCGCTCGCGAAGTCGGTAACATCCCCGCCCAGGTAGGTCGAATAAGCCAGCGTCCCGGCGGCGTTGAATTTCGTGACAAAGACGTGTTCGAAACCGTCGTTAAGACTGAGATAGGCATTTTTGGTGGGGAAGTCGTCACTTATAGTCGTGCCGGTGACGATAAAGTTGCCATCGCTGTCTATCCCAATCCCGCTGGCATTATCCTCGCCGCTGCCGCCCAGGTAAGTCGAATAGGCCAGGGCACCGCTTGAGGTTAATTTTGTCACAAATAAATCTCTGTCCCCATTTCCGTGTGGAGTGGCCTGGTAAGGGTTCATGATGACAAAGTTTGTGCTGGTGGTCCCGCCAGTGAGATAGGTATTGCCGCTCGAATCAACTGCAATTCCCCCGGCCAGTTCGCTGCCGTTGCCTCCCAGGTAGCTTGAATAGGCGATTGTGTTATTCGAATTAAATTTAGCTACATAGGCGTCATTACTGCCGCCGCCAAAAGTGCCTTGCAGGGGATTGGGAGTTGGGAAAACCGGAAAAACCGGGAAATTATTGGTAAAAATGATGTTGTCATTGCTTGTGCCGTTGGTCGTGCCGGTAACATAAAAGTTATTGCTACCGTCCAGGGCGATGCCTTTAGCGGTCTCGTCGTTACTGCCACCCAGGTAAGTCGAATAAACAAGAGTATCCCCGGTCGCATTAAATTTGGTGACAAAGGCATCTCCGGAGCCAGAGCCCCCGCCAAAGGTAGTTTGAAAGGCTCCCACTGAAAACGGGAAGTTGCCGCTGTTAGTGTTGCCGGTGACATAAAAGTTGCCGGAAGAATCCACTGCTAAGGCAATCCCGCTATCTTCTCCGCTGCCGCCCAGGTAAGTCGAGTAAAGCAGGGTGCCGCTCGGACTGAATTTGCTGACGAAAGCATCCCCCGAAACGGTGCCGCCGCCAAAGCTGGTATCAAGCCCGCTCTGCATCGGAAAGTCGGTACTGACGGTGCTGCCCGTGATGTAGGTGTTGCCGCCGCTATCTACCGCGATGCCGTAGCCGAAATCGTTGTCTCCGCCTCCGAAATACGAGGCATAAGTGATGACCGGGTCAATCACCAGGGGAAAAGCCGGGTCATAATCTTTTAAGTCAAAGGAAACCCGGTTATCTAGCGGGCCAGAAAGCCGGTAACTGCCTTTGACCGGTTCTCTTTTCCCATCTTTTTCCTGGTATATATTGGGAGCCGGTTGGGTTAAATTACCTGTTGGTAAAGCCAGCCGCAAATCGCCCTGGGGCGTAACCTCCAGGCTGGAAGCTCCCGTAAATTCAAGTTTTATCTGGGCCGGGTCGGCGCCGGGAGCTACGACAAAGTCATATTCAAGCTGGTCCTGGCTGTTGCCGTAATAGACCAGGTCCACACCGGGGTAAATATCTTTGTACTGGACCCGTCTAAAGTGAGGGACGTTGGTCTGCCAGTCCGCGGGGTCGCTGCCGGTAAAATAGTGGCTTTTTGCGGCCTGTTCTTCCAGCCCGGTCACCTGGGGCGCCGGGTTGGCCCCTGCCAGCGTTAGCTCGATTTGCGCCGGGTCCGGGGCCGGGACGGTATTTGCTTTAGCGGCATGGTTTGCCGCCGGGGTAGGGTCCCGGAAGGCCAGGACCGCCCTGTTTGCGCCCAGTAACAGCGAATAGCCCGGTCCGTGGGCTAGAAATTTGACCTGGGGGTCGAACTGGCCCCGGTTAATTTCGAAACCGAGCGGGTTCTTCTTAAAACCGCTGGCGGCCTGGATTTGGGAGGTGACGGTATTCGGGGCGGATTTAGCGTTTAGCCCGGTCAGGGCGGCAGTAGCGCTTGCGCTGGTGCCAGCACCGGTGCCGTCAGGAGAAAAAAGATTTAAACCGGGTAATATTATCAAAATCTGGACGATTATTACTATTAGCAGGTTGAGTGGCCGAAAAAAGCGGTTGGGTAGGGAAAGGACTGCCTGGCGACCCCAGTTTATGGACATATATCTGCTCCCAGGAATATTCTTTTAGGTTAAAAGACGTTATGAAATAGCGAAGTAGTGGTAGAGTGCAGGCTTGATGAAATATTTAACTGCTTTTATTATAACCATAAAAAGGGGATTTTAGCTTACGAATTTTAAAATCAGGGCTTCAGGAGGCTGCTTAGATGATACCCGGTTATTAAAAATAATAGATAACTGCCACCCATAAACCACCCGGCCAGCACATCTGTCGGGTAGTGGTAGCCAAAGTAGACCCGGCTGAGGCCGATACTTATAATAAAAAGGGTCAGACCGGTATTTATTAAAAGTCTGACCCAGCGCGTCCGTACAAATTCGGTTGTAATAAAAATCAGGGCCCCATACAGGCAAATCGCCAGGGTGGCATGGCCGGAAGGGTAGGCGAAAATATCGTCGTCTATATCTACACCGGGCCGCACCCGCTCGAACATAAACTTAAACATCAGGCTCAATAGCCAGCTACCGCCGGTTGCCATTATGATAAAGGCCGCCAGTCTGACCTGTTTTCTAAGAACAAGGATTGCGACCACCAGCATGGTGGTTCCCACGATGGTCCGGCTATCGGTGACGAAATCGAAATAAGTGTGGAGACCCTTAAAGCTCCAGGCGCTGATGGTTTCCTCGACCACCGCGTCAAAACCGGTCAGGTAGTTATTAAAGACCAGCCAGGATAGGACGGCGTAGGCCAGGGCCAGCACGGCAGCTATAACCAGCAGGAGTTTTAAGTGTTTTTTCTGGATAATCGCGCTGGTCTCCAATTTTGCTATAATATCTCTAAGTTTTATAACCGTTTGCAAGTTTGTAGTTATCCTGTTTGTCTGTATTTAATAAGCTAAACGCCTGGGCCTTCTTTGGCTAGAAAAGCGCAGTTTACCCTGAAAAAGACTATTACACAATCCACCTTTAGTTTTCGTTTGATGGTAGGGTGTTTTTTACTCGGTTCGGTTGGCTTTGTGGTTTCGCAAACCGGGGTGATGGTCAATCACCCGCAGACCCGCTCGATTCATTCTCTCCTGCACCTGATCGGCTCCGGGGGTGGCAGTTTGTGGTTGCTCGGCCTGGTTATCTACGCCCTGGCAAATGCCGCCGAGTTGCGCCTGTTCGGCCTGCTGGCGCTGGGCCTGGTCGGACTCGGCCTGCTGGCTTTTATAGTCGGCAACTTCAACTATGCCTTTATACACGGTCTGTTGAACCTCGTGACCATCAACGACCCCATTCACCAGGTTCCCTTAAATGTGGCTCCACTGGTTTTAAGCGCCGGTACCCTTTTATTCGGGCTTTCCGCCGCCCGCAATAAGAACTTCGCGTTTTACCTGGTGCTCTTTTTCCTGCTGAGCTCTATCATCTACGCATATGGGTGGCTGGAAGTTGGCGATTCAATGCAAAGACAGCGCAATCTTTCGCGCTATCTGAAAGCGCTCTTAATAGTTTTGCCTTTTGGGTTGGCCTGGTTTACTTTTGGGGTGGAGTTGCTACGCCGGAGACTGGACCGGAGCGTTTAAGTCCTCGGTTGGGTTAGCGACTTTAAAAACACCCGAACCCACCGCTGGCAATAGCCGGGACGGCCCCTTGTGGGACCGACCGGCTATTTTTGTTGGCAGGTTTTAAAAGGTTTGGCTTTTTAGTAGCTCTGCTAGATTAAATGAAGCTGGGAAGCACGACAAAAAGGAAGTAGAAGAACAAACAGACCAGTAATATACTAACCAGCCCGATAAAGACCTTGAAGAAGTTAAAAAGGACGGCTGAACCCTCCTTCTCTGCCTCCTGGGGGGCGGGTTGGGCCGGTTTTGTAGCCGCTTCGGCGCGCGGTACGGCCTGGGCCATCCGCCGGGTCGGGGAAGGTCTGGCCGGGGAAAGAGCGGCGGCCTCCGGCGTTGTTTTAACCTTTTGAAGCGGTTCAGGTTCAGGAGCGCTTTCAGCCGCCGGGGCGGGGGTGGGGCCAGACGCTTCGCTCGTTTCAGGAGCCGTTTCGCCCGGTTGGAGCGTTTGCGCGGCCTGCTCGGCTTCCGGCTCCCGGTCCGGCATTTTCACCAGGGCCAGTTTTGGCCGGGCCTTCTCGGGGCCGGTTGGGGTCGAGGTGCCCGGTTCCTGTAGCGACAGGTCGGTCAGTTCGAGCGGTTGTGGTTGCAGGTCGGCCCGCGGTTCCAGCTCTACCGGCCTGGCAGTCCTGCTTTCGAGGAGTCTTACTACCGGTTTGTGGAAAAGATGCTGCGCCAATTTATCGTAGAAAGCCGGGTTGATTTGACCGGCCCAGGCGGGTGGCGGTAGAAAGACAGGCCGCAAATTTAAATCCAGGGCGGTTTGCAGCAGTTCGAAAGCTTCTTTATCCTCTTTAAGCCCGGTGGCCGCCAGCGCTTTCCAGAAATAGCTGCCCGGTTCATCGGGAGCCAGCTTACAGGCGATGTCGCAAAGCTTATAGCTCCCGCTAAAATCGCCTCGCCCCAGCAGCGCCACCGCCCGGCAGAGGTAAGCCACCGGGTGTTCCGGCTCGGTCCCGGCGATATTTTCCAGCCTCTTTCCAACCTCAGCCGAGAAAACAAAGTCTTTTTTGTACATGCCGGTCCATTCGGCCATCCAACCAGCGGTTATATTGCGGGGTTGTAATTCCCAGCTTCGCCTGAAATCGGCCTGGGCGGCGTTTATATAACCGAGCCAGAGGTTGGAATAGCTGCGCCGTTCGTAGACCCAGGTGGCCGCCGGGTTCAACTTGAGGGTCCTGGTGTAGTCGTTGAGGGCTTTGCGGTGTTCGTTGAGGGCCCGGTAGGTTTCGGCCCGGTTTCCGTACAGCCAGGCGCTCTCCGCCTCAAGTTCGATGGCCTGGTTATAATCCTTCAGGGCGTAGGCGAATTTGTTCAGGCTGCGATAGAGGGTGCCGCGTTTACCCAGGATCTGGACATTCTCCGGTTCGAGGGCCAGCGCCTCGCTGAGGTCGGCCAGGGCCTTTTTAGGCTGGTTAAGCGTCCGGTAGACCTCAGAGCGCAGGGTATAAGCCTGGACGTTGGTGGTGCCGGCCTCAATGACCCTGGTTAAATCGGCCAGGGCCAGCGACAACTGGTTTTTCTGCCGGTAGACCTCGGCCCTTGCCAGGTAGATTTTTTCGGTACTGGTATTGTAGGTGACCAGGCTGTTTAATATTTTCAGGGTCTGCTCGATCTGGCCCCTCTTTTTTAGCTCTTCGCTTCGCTGTAGCATTTTGGCTACCGTATCTTTAGCTACATAAGCCGGATTTTGAGAAAAGCTATCTTCCGCAACTGTATTTCTTGCTTTATTCAAGTTGTCCCTCGTTCAAATGTTACTTCAACCAGATCTATCCACGTCTGCCGAGAAGCCGGGGCTGGAAAGGGCGACATGCTTGCGTGGCCTGCCGGTATCCGGCTGGCAAGTTGAATTCGCCTGAGCTTGAAAGCGCATATTAATTTTGACGTGGAGATGTTCGATGGCCCGGTGGGAATAAAAATTGGGGACGCCCAATTAAACCTGGCCGGTTTGTTTACTGTTCCTATCGAGTGTTTAAAATTATTGAAGAAAACCCGTTATACCGTTTTGTTACTTCCAACCTTTAGGGTCTAAGGCAGTTCAGGCCGTACCCCCAGAGTAGGGCCTATCAGGGAACCAGAGTGATCAGGATTTCTATATAAAAATTTATATCTTAACAAATATTTTAGCATTACCTCACTAAATCTGGCAAGCCTTTTAAACATATGTTCATCTCGATTGTTAAATTGGCGGCTAAATCCGGGCGGTATTGCGGTATTGCGCTCGCCGATGGCATAATACCTTGCGGTATTGCGGTATTTCCCCGGGAGTGGTGGCGGTATTGCGGTATTATTCTAAAAAATTCATGGTGGTATTACGGTATTTTCACGGGACCCCTGCGGTATTCGGGTGCGGTATAGGGGTGTAGCGGTTTCCGGTACCAGGCAAAACCCCCAGGGCAATGAGAAAAGAGGCTAAACGGTTTTGGTTATTCAACCCGAAACGCTCCGCGCGTTAATCGCTGGCGGTGAGAGCGACACTGTCGAATTCAAGTTAAACCCGCCGCGCCTGAGTGAACTGGCCGACCGGCTTTGCGGGTTCGCCAACTCGACCCAGGGCGGGTGGCTTATTATCGGGGTAGAGGATAAGACCTGGGAGATAAAAGGGCTGGCTAACCCCGCCCAGGCCGTGGACGACCTTTTGAAAGCCGCCCGCATGTGCAATCCTCCCCTGCCCTACGCCGAGGCCACGCCCGAAACGGTAACCGTAGACGGGCAGAAAGTGGTGGCGGCGCTGATCCCACCCAATGACGGCCTGCTCTACCAGTCGAGCGGGGTTTTCTGGCTGCGCCTTGGTACCCATACCGTGCCGATGCAGGCCGGGCAGGTCTCGGAATATCTGCACCGCCAGGGCCTCTTAAGCTGGGAGACCTGGCCCAACGAACGGGCCAGCCTGCAAGACCTCGACCAGGCCAGGATTGAAAGCTACCTGGAACATATCTCGAAGGTGGCAGGCCGTCCCTCCCGCGCCCGGAGCAGCGAGGATTTGCTGGTCCTACAGGAATGTGTGGCCCGGTTGCGCGACGAGACTACCGGACAGGAGGTCTTGCGCCCGACCAACGCCGGGCTGCTCCTTTTCGGCCAGGCCCCCCGCTATTTTTACCCCCAGGCCGAAATTGTCTGCACCTACTACCAGGACGATAGCGGAGTCCGCCGCTATGACGACCGCCGGATTATCTCCGGTACCCTGACCGAGCAGATTGAACAGGCCATGGCCTTTCTCCGGCTCTATACCCCGGTGGCCGCCCGTATCGAGGGTTTTAGCCGGGTGGAAGAACCGGCCATCCCACTCGAAGTCCTGCGCGAGGCGGTGGTAAACGCGATAGTCCACCGCGACTACAGTCTCAAAGGCGAAGCCATCCGGATCTTTTATTATTCCGACCGGGTCGAGATACACAATCCGGGCCTTTTGATGCCGGGCCTTTCTATCGAAGACCTCAAGGCGGGCCGGACCCGCTCGAAACCGCGCAACCCGGTCATGGCGAGCATTTTGCGCGATATGCCAGGCAGCTATATGGAACGGGTCGGCACCGGCATCCCCTTCATGCTCAACGTGATGCATCACTATGGTCTGCCCACCCCCGAGTTCAACCAGCACGGCGAATTTGTGGTGACCCTCTGGAATAATTTTCAAAGAGGGAGCAAGAACCTCCCGGCCCTGGCTCGCCCGGCGGCAACTGCCCCTGCGACCTACCAGTCCGAGCAACCGCTGGCCGGGACCGGACCGTTAGAGCCGGGGCCGCAGCCAGGGGTCGTACCCATGGCGCAACCCCTCGAAACCCCGGCCTCCCGGCCCGGCCTGGAAAGGTTCGCCGGGACGGTGCCAGAGGAACGCGAGCAGCGTCTGCGGGTGGCCCTCGAACATGTCCGCCAGCACGGTTTTATCACCAACAAGCAGTACCAGCAGCTAACGGGCGTATCCGAGAATACCGCCACCAGGGACCTGGAAATCCTGGTCGCCCAGGGCAGCCTGGTCAAAAGCGGCAAGGGCCCTTCTCGCCGCTACGGCCTATAGGTGAGGCGAGGTGAGGTGAGGGAGGTGGTATGCCCTGAGGGACATGGGATAAGCGGGGTTACGGGCGGCAGAAGATAGCCAAATAGGTTTATTTATGTCTATTTAGGCTTGTGCTATAATCGAGCCGCCTACCAAAATTTTGGTGTAAAGTTACGATCTACTTATTCAGATGGGTTTATTATAACGGTTTTTTCAAGGCGTTCCGGCCAATTCAGAAGACCCCAACTCACGCTTCTCTAGTTCGGCCTCAACCAACCACATTAACCACATTCTATTTGCAAATTTGTTAGAGGGAGAAAGCATGATGGAAGATTTGCGAGAAAAACGCATCTGGCTAACCGGTGGGACCGGGTTCCTGGGTCAGGCGGTGGTGGCCGAACTCAAAAAGCAGCAGTTCCACAATATCCTGGTAACCACCCACGAAGAAGTTGATGTCGGCGACGTTGACCAGATCCGGCATTACCTCAAAGAAGCCCAGCCCCAGGCTATCGTCCACCTGGCGGCAGTCGTGGGTGGTATCGGGGCCAACCGGGAGCGGCCCGCCGAATTCTTCTATGAAAATATGATGATGGGTACTCAGCTTTTGCACGAAAGCTGGAAAAGCGGCGTGGAGAAGTTTGTCACTATCGGCACGGTCTGCGCCTATCCCAAGTTCGTACCGATTCCCTTCAAAGAAGAAAATTTATGGGACGGTTATCCCGAAGAGACCAACGCGCCCTACGGCCTCGCCAAGAAAATGCTGCTGGTCCAGGGCCAGGCTTACCGCCAGCAGTACGGCTTTAACTCGATTTACCTCTTGCCGGTAAACCTCTACGGCCCCGGCGATAATTTCGACCCGGCCTCCTCGCACGTTATCCCGGCCCTTATTCGCAAGTGCCTGGAAGCGGTCGAAAGCGGCAGCGAGGTGGTCGAAGTCTGGGGCGACGGTTCGCCCACCCGTGAGTTTTTGTATGTGGAAGATGCGGCCAGGGGGATTGTAGCGGCCTTGCGCTATTACAACGGGGCCGAACCGGTCAACCTCGGCTCCGGTATGGAAATCTCGATGCGGGCTCTTATTGAAATAATTGCGGAATATACCGGGTTCAGGGGGAAATTATCCTGGGATACCACCAAGCCGAACGGCCAGCCACGCCGCTGTCTCGATACCAGCCGGGCCGAGCAGGAATTCGGCTTCCGGGCCACTACCGATTTCCGCGAGGGTCTCAAACATACCATCGAGTGGTATAAGACCCAGGTCTAGCTAAACTCGCCCTGAGTTAACACGTTAGTTAGGGTTTGTTTGAAAACTACCGGGCCTGGGTCTTTACCGGCTTTTGGTCTACTTTACTTAAACTGGGTGCCCGCCCGGTAGTGGGTTAGCGCTTCCATCAGGTGATAGCTCGGCGAAACCAGTTGCAAGCTGTGCCGTTCCACGATGACCGGGTTGGAGCAGGCCAGAGTTACCCCACCGTAGAAACGTTCGCCGCGCCGCAATTCACCCTCGCCCCCGGCCAGTTCATCATTCAAATCAATGGTAAGTTGCGAAAGCGGGGCGCATTCGAAGGTGCGCAGGTTAGGGACGCGCCCGCCCATATCGCGGTAAAGCGACAGGGTAACTTTGGTCGGCTGGTTTTGAATGTTGAAAACGACCAGCTGGTAGCTGTTAATCGAGCGGACGTCAATCATCGGGAAATACCAGTCTTTCGCCGGGGCCGCGCTAGCCTTGGCGTTACTGGTCCCGACGCTACTGCTGCTCAACCGGTAATCGACGAATTCGACCGCCAGCGACTGCGGTGACTGCACTTTGAGCAGGCTGGTGCCGCTGATAGCCCCTTCCTCCAGCCGCAAGAGCAGGCTGGCGTACCTGTCCACGGTGTGCGTACCCATCGCCACCTCGCGTAAGCCGCCGACCGCCTGGTCGAACAGGCCACTGCTCTTTTTGTAGCCGGTCAGCTCAAAGGTCGCCTTTTCGGGATTGGGATTAATTACCGAGATGTAATATTCAGGGCTGGGTTCGGCGTTCGACTGGACGATTGAGGGCGCCGGGGGCAGGCTGATCTGCCACAACTGGCTGAGCTGGCTGATGCCGTTATTTACCTGGAGATGGCGGTTCTGGTCTGCCGGGACCACCGGTTGTTTACCACCCAGCAGCATTTCTTCGATGCTGATGATGTTGCTGGGCTTGGTAGCGACGGGCTCTTTAGTCTCGGGCTCTTTCTCGGCGGTCTCTTCTTTCTCGACCTGGCCCTTTTGGGCCGGGGTCTGGATCAGTTTCGAGGTAAAGTAGCTGGGACCGACCGAGGCAATCATATATTCGTCCAGGATGTCGCCCGGCTTGCCCTGGGCCACCATCCGGCCTTTATCCAGGTAAATCACCTCGTCGCAGAAACGCGAGATTTCCCCGGCGGCGTGCGACACGAAAAGCATGGCCTTGCTCTGCGCCTTGAGGTCTTCGATAGCCCGGTGGCACTTGCGCCCGAAGGCGGCGTCCCCTACGGCCAGCACCTCGTCAATAATCAGGATGTCGGGGCTGACCGTGATGGCGACGGCAAAACCGAGCCGCATGTACATACCGCTGCTGTAGTGTTTTACCGGGGTATCAATAAATTTGCCCAGCTCACTAAACTCGACGATACGCTCGTAGCGTTCGTCCATCTGCTTTTTATCAAAGCCGTAAAAAGCGCCGTTGAGATAGATATTATCGCGGGCGCTCAGTTCGGGATGAAAGCCGGTGCCGAGTTCGAGCATGGCCGAGACCCGGCCATTGACCCGGATAACCCCGCTGGTAGGCTCAACGATCCGGGTTGCCAGTTTGAGTAAGGTCGATTTACCGGCCCCATTAGCTCCAATAATACCGAGGGTCTTCCCTCTCTCCAGCTTAAAACTTATATCCCTCAGGGCCCAGAAATCTTCGTAGCTGTTATTCTTCTTGAAAAGATTGACCACCCGGTCCTGGAGTGTCAGTTTCGCCTCGTGATGGAGTTTGTAGCGCCGGGAGACGTTCTCGAATTCGATAGCCCAATCTTTGGGCGCCGGGACCGGGGTAGGCCGGGTGTAAATCTCGCTCTGCCCAGCCGGTTCAAAAGGCTTATCTTCTGCCCATGAATTAACTTCTTCGGTTCGGACTCGCATATTAAAGCATCTCCCCGATTTGTTTACGTTTGAACATAAAGAAAGCGTAACCTATTACAAACATAATTACCCCGGTAAGGACGGTCCGCAGGGTAAAGTCGAAACCCGGGTCGTAATTGAAGAAAAGGAGGGTCCGGTAGGTCTGGATGTACGAAGCAACAGGATTGAGCCAGTAAACGATGGCCGCCTGGTCTTTATAAATCTGGTCCATACTGTAGATAACGGGCGACAGGAAGAACCAGGCCTGGATGACCACTTCCATTATGACGGCCAGGTCGCGGAAATAGAGCACCGCGATAGACAGTATCATGGCTAACCCGATTAAAAACAGGATGTGTGACAAAAAGATAATCGGCAGGATAAAGGCGTACCGGCCCGGCACCAGCCCGCTCACCAACAGGACCACCGTCAGGGGAATGAGCGCCAGCAGGTAATTGACAAACTGGGCCAGCACGGCGGAGATAGTCAGGACTTCGCGGGGGAAGTAAACCTTTTTGGCGATAGAGGCGTTGTGCAACAGCGAATGCATGCCGGTCATGACCGAACCAGCCGTGAAGTTCCAGGCGAGGATCCCGATCAGGATAAACGGGGCGTAATTATGGGCAATTTTGCATTGCTGGGCAGCCTGGATAGAGACGCTGCTGGCTCCCACGGGGGGTGTCTGGCTGCAGTTGGGGTCTACCGAAGGCGGTAAAAGCACAATAAAGACGATATAAAAAACGCACATCATCAGCAGGGGGTTGATAAGGGACCACAAGAACCCCAGGATTGAACCTTTGTATCGCAGTTTTACATCGTTGAAAGTTAAGAGTTTTATCAGTTCGCGATAGCTGACAAGGTCGTTAAGTTGGTGCCGGATAGATGTGCGGCTGGTATCAAAGCCACCCAGTTTTGCGGGTTGGGCTGGGCTTACTCTGGCTATGGAACTTCTCCTTCTAAATCTGACAATCGTTTCCGGCAGTTTTCGAGCTTAGAAGCTGCCAGAATTCCTATTTGTATGAATGATAACGCTTGGACTTTTCAAAAAGTTGCAGCAAGCAGTAAGTTTACTATAATTTTGTGAGCACTTTATCCCGACCCCTTGACATAAGTATAATTCGAGGTAGGGGTATTGTCAAACATTTTTATTTTTTAAGGACGCTTTGGCCCTGTCAGGGGCCTACCACCGGTATTTTTGACCTAGTTGACCGTAAAGGGGCGGTGTGCTATTTTTAACCTGTAAGGTCGCTATATTATATACCAACTAGCCAGGTGGCAGTTCTTTTATTATATCGACAATCCTACTCATTCTATTCTAGTCTAGTCTCCGAGGAATTATGCTAAGCCAGCTCGCAGTAGTCGAAACCACCGATATAGGCACCGGTGTAACCGTTAAAGAGTTTGCTGTAATCCGCCCTGGCGTCCGGCTAGGTAATAACGTGATTGTGCATCCCCATGTGGTGATAGAGACCGGGGTGATAATCGGCGACGACGTGGAGATTTTCCCCGGTGCCTATATCGGCAAAGAACCGAAAAGCGTCAAAGGGGTGCTGGCCCGGCCCATCTCCTTCGAGGCCAGAACGGTCATCGGACCCCAGGTCTCCATCGGACCGGGCGCGGTCGTCTATTATGACGTCGAAATCGGGGAAGCCAGCCTGATTGGTGACGGCGCTTCTATCCGGGAGAAGTCGCGCATCGGCACCCGTTCGGTTATTGGCCGTCACGTCACGGTCAACTACAACTGCCAGGTCGGAGACCGCACCAAGGTTATGGACCATTCCTGGCTGGCCGGGAACATGCGGATTGGCAACGATGTCTTCATTTCGGGCGGTGTCCTGACCACCAACGACAACATGCTGGGCGGCAAAGGCTATTCCGACGACCGGGTCCAGGGCCCTTATATCGCGGACGGCGTGATGATAGGGGTGGCCGTCGCCATTTTACCGGGCGTGACCATCGGCAAGAACGCTATTATAGGCGCGGGAGCGGTCGTCACCAGGGACGTTGAGCCGCATACGGTCGTGATGGGCGTACCGGCCCGGTTTAAGAAGTTTGTTTCGGACCCCGCCCGCGATATAGATATTCGCGAGGCTGAATCCGAACAGGAACAAGAGCAGGAACAGGAACAGGTGTAAACCCGGTGCAAAAAATTTCAGTCGTCGTTCCCGTCTACTATAATGAAGGCAGCCTGGCCTTACTGCACCAGCGACTCTCCGATTGCGCCACCGTCCAGGGCGAATTCGCCTTCGAGTTTATCTTTGTGGACGATGGCTCCGGTGATCGTTCCTTTCAGGTCTTGCAGGAAATCAGCCGTAAAGATACGCGGGTTAAAGTCATAAAACTGGTCCGCAATTTTGGCTCGACCAACGCCCAGTTGGCCGGGATAGGCTACGCTACCGGCGACGCCGTCGTGATTATCTCCGCCGACCTGCAAGACCCGCCCGAACTGATTCACGAGATGGTCCCCCTGTGGAAAAAGGGGACACGCATGGTCTTCGCGGCCCGCAACGAGCGGGACGACCCCCTGAGTACACGTCTTCCCGCCGGGGTATTTAATGTCCTTTTCCGCAATTTTGCCCTGAAGAAATACCCGCGGGGCGGTTTTGACTGTTTTCTGATTGACCGCCAGGTCGTCAACGTGGTCATTCAGTGTGCCGAGAAAAATACCCACCTGCCCGGCCTTTTGGTCTGGACCGGCTTTGAGTACGAGCTTATCTACTATCACCGCCAGGAGCGCCAGCACGGCAAGTCACGCTGGAACTTAACCCGCAAGCTCAAATATTTCGCCGACGCCTTTACCGCCTTCTCCTATCTCCCTTTGCGGCTCTGCTCGGCCCTGGGCGTTTTCCTGGCCTTTGTCGGGCTGGTCTACAGCCTGGTAGTCCTGCTAGCCAAGTTCTTTGGCAATATCCCGGTCGAAGGCTGGACTGCCCTCATGGTAGTCGTCCTGATAACCGCCGGGATGCAGCTACTCATGCTCGGTATCGTCGGGGAATACCTGTGGCGCAACTTTGACCAGTCCCGGCACCGCCCGCTCTACCTGGTGGACCAGGTCATCCAGCAACCCAGCCCGGAGGCGATTCCCGCCCCGGCCCCGCTGGGGGAGGTGTCTTCCGGTGTTGCCCCTTCCACCCGCAACTAACTGACCCGCCTTCGAGTATCTACTCTCCTGGCGGTGAGATGGAGACTTCTTTCTCAAACGCTCAAAAGGGTTCGAAGGCGTCATCCAAACTACATATCCCTTTACCAAACTAAAACTCCGAACCCAACCATACACGACCAAAGAAAAATTTAGCCTGACAGGAATTTTTCGGTCTGTATTTATGTTACAATCTTGAAAATCCGACCTGGTATACGGCCAGTTTTGTGTTTGTCAGGTTGTGAGAGAGTCGGAAAACAAATAGAAGATAAGTGAATAGAAAGGGTTGTGACTTGAATAAACAGGAAGAGCTTTCAGCCCAGGTAGCTTTTTCTAATCCTGAACTTGCTGGTGAGCTACATAATTTACGGCTTGAGAGAGATAACGCGATAACTTTTTTAGCTACGGTCCAGAATTCCCTGGCCGAACATTCCCAGCAATTGCTCGTTGCCTTAAAAGCACTGGAAATAAAAGATAAATACATTGCCAGTCTTTTAGGTGAGCAACAAAGCTTATTCGATAATATCGGGGTAAAAGATACCTATATTGCCAGCCTGCAAAAAGAGGTCGGCCAGCTAAGGAGTATGATAGAGCAAAAGGATGCCTACTCGCTTAGCCTTGAGGAAGAGCGGTTAAAACTCAACCACTCAATCGGGGTAAAAGATGCCTATATTGCCAGCCTGCTAGAGGAACTCCAGAAATTGCGCGGTCTGCTCCACGAAAAGGACGCCTATATTCATTCTCTCCGTGCTATCTCTGCCCAAAGCTAAAACTGTTTGGCAGGTTCTTCACCTCAGTCCCAACCTGCAATTCGCCCTACCCTACGGCTCTGGTATTGATTTTATAAGCCTAAGACAAAAAACGATTGTGTCTAAAAATTATGACCCGGAATTCTTTGACAAACCAGACTACTCCGCTGGTTAATTTTATGATAGTCGGTACCCACAAAGGTGGCACGACCGCCCTGAATCATTTTCTAGATAAGCACGCCGAAATACACATGGCGCCCATTAAAGAGACCCATTTCTTCGACCAGGAGAATTTGTTTGGAAACGGCCAGCCCGATTATTCAGCCTATCATAGTTTTTTTGAGCCTGAGAGAAAACCGGCTGTAAAAATGATTGGCGAAGCTAATCCCTGCTACATGTTTCTTCCCCGGGTAGCGCCGCGTCTTAAAGAGTACAACCCGGCCTTAAAATTGATAGTTATGCTGCGTCATCCGGTGGAGCGAGCTTACTCGCATTACAACATGATTGTGCGAATGGAAAAGGAATACCTGCCTTTTTACAATGCGCTGCGGGTAGAAGAAATCCGGTTGGGCGCAGTCGCCCAGAATTATATTTTCACCGGCCCGACCACTATCTACTCCTATAAATCGCGAGGCTTTTATGCCGGTCAGATCAAAAATTTACTCAACTATTTCCCGCGCGAGCAGATTTTGTTCCTGCGTAACGAAGAGTTGTTAAAGCAGCACTCTGAAACCCTGCAAAAAATATTTGACTTCCTGGGCGTGCCGAATGACCCTTCCATCGGGCCGGAGAAGATTTTTGAGGGGGCAAATCCGCCCCTGGAAGGGCATATCCGGGCCGAACTCTTGAAGCTTTATGAGGCTGATATAACCGAGTTAGAACAACTCCTGGGCTGGGATTTAACTGCCTGGAGGCACTAATTCAACGCCAGGCCGGGTAGCAACGGTCCCGGTTTTTGGTGCATCTGCGTTTGGTGCGGCTTGCGGCAATTTTGCGACCAGGGGGAGCGGCTGCGGTTGGTCTGCCCTGCTCGTTCGGGTCTGTGCGGTTGAAATAACAAGTCCCGGAATTTAAAGGATAATTCGTATTTACCATATTGGGTTTGACGCTTTAATGTAGCTATAATATACTTACCTTGCTTACTACGGCCCACCAGTTTCAATCAAAGTAGATTGTAAATATTGCTGGTACACTTTTCTGCTTGTTTTTGAGCGCAATTCTTTTGAGTTTTATAATTAGCTGTCTAAACCTGAAAAAGAAACATAGAAACACAACGAATGTCCGAATCAATTCTAATACCTCCTTACGGGGGACACCTGGTAGACCTCCTGGTCCCGGAAGACGAACGCGCGACCCTTATCGAACGAGCCAATCACTTACCCTCTCTCCAAATTTCCACCCGCTCCCTGTGCGACCTTGAACTGCTGGCGACCGGCGCCTTCTCGCCGCTCGACCGCTTCATGGGTCAGGCCGATTACGAGCGAGTGCTATCCGAGATGCGGTTGGCCGACGGCACGGTCTTTCCGATGCCGATTACGCTGCCCAGCGATAAGAAATACGAGCCGGGCACCGAAATAACCCTGCGCGATAGCCGCAACAATCTGCTCGCCATTATGCGGATAGATGAAGCCTACAGCGTCGATTTGCAAAAAGAGGCCCAGGCCGTTTTCGGTACGACCGACCCCAAACACCCGACCGTCAGCGAGATGTCGCGCTGGGGCACCATCAATTTGTCCGGCCCCTTGCAGGTGTTAAGTTTGCCCCACTATTACGATTTTGCCGACTTGCGCCGGACCCCGGCCCAGGTCCGGGCAATCCTGGAAAAGATGGGCAACGCGCAGGTCGTGGCCTTCCAGACCCGCAACCCTCTGCACCGGGTCCACGAAGAACTCACCAAACGCGCCGCCGCCGAAGTGGGCGGGAGTTTCCTCCTGCACCCGGTGGTTGGCCTGACCAAGCCGGGCGACGTCGACTATTACAGCCGGGTCCGTATCTACAGCACCCTGGCCCGCAAGTATTACGACCCTGAAAGCACTCTGCTCAGCCTTTTGCCGCTGGCGATGCGGATGGGCGGGCCGCGTGAGGCCCTCTGGCACGCCATTATCCGGCGTAACCACGGCGTGACCCACTTTATTGTCGGGCGCGACCACGCCGGGCCGGGCAAGGACAGCACCGGCAAGCCTTTTTATGGCCCCTACGATGCCCAGGAGCTGGTCTCCCGCTATTCTTCCGAAATTGGCGTGACGATGGTCCCCTTTAAGGAACTGGTCTACCTGTCCGACCGGGACGAATACGCCGAGGAAGACCACATCCCCGAAGGCGCACAGGTGGCAAGGATTTCCGGGACGCAGGTGCGCGAGCAGTACCTGGCGAAGGGCAAGCAGTTGCCCGGCTGGTTTACTCGCCCCGAAACCTCGGATATTCTTTCGGAGATTTACCCGCCGCGCCACCGCCAGGGCTTTACGGTCTGGTTTACCGGCCTGAGCGGGGCCGGAAAGACGACCATCTCCGAGATTCTGACAGTCCTCTTGCTCGAACGAGGCCGCCAGGCCACCGTCCTGGACGGTGACGTGGTGCGGACCCATCTTTCCAGGGGGCTTGGCTTCAGCCGGGAAGACCGCGACACCAATATCGAGCGGATCGGGTTCGTGGCCGGGGAGATTACCCGGCACGGCGGAGCCGTCATCTGCGCCGCGATTAGCCCGTTCCGGGCCGCCCGCAACGAAGCCCGCAACCGGGTCGGCGAGAATTTTATCGAGGTCTTTGTGGATACGCCGCTGGAAGTCTGCGAGCAGCGCGATATTAAGGGGATGTACGCCAAGGCCCGGCGCGGTGAAATCACCGGCTTTACCGGGATTGACGACCCCTACGAGGCGCCCGTCCAGCCGGAATTACACCTCCACACGGTTAGCGTTACGCCTGAGGAGAACGCCTACCGTATTATCTCTTACCTGGAAGAGCAAGGATTATTATTACCGAATTGACCGATAAAGATACCAGTTTAACCATTAAATCAGAGCAGCCGCTTAACGCCGGGGCGCCCGTTGCGTTGCTCGGCCAGGAGTTTATTACGCCAGCCGAGCGTTTCTTTATTCGCAGTCATGGCAATATCCCGGTGGTTGACCCGTCAGGTTACCGGCTGGTCGTAGACGGTCTGGTCGAGCGGCCCCTGGAGCTGACCCTGGATGAGCTACAAAGCCGGTTTCCGGCCTATGAGGTGACTGCGACCATCCAGTGCGCGGGCAACCGCCGGGCCGAGCTACAGGCGATAAAGCCGGTAAGCGGCGAGGTGCAGTGGACCCTCGACGCCATCAGCACGGGTGTCTGGCGGGGTCTGCGGCTGGGTGATTTGCTGGCCGAGGCGGGAGCGCAACCGTCCGCCCGCCATGTCCTCTTTGACGGTCTCGATACAGTCGAGAAGGAAGGGCGCACTTTTGGGTTTGGCGGCTCTATCCCGTTGGATAAAGCCTGCCAGGAGGAAGTGCTCCTGGCCTACCAGCTTAACGCTCAACCCCTGGCTTTCGAACACGGCTTCCCCTTGCGGGCGGTGGTGCCGGGCTACATCGGGGCTCGCAGCGTGAAATGGCTCGGTCATATCCGGCTGGACCGCGAACCTTCCGGCAACTTCTTTCAGACCAGAGCCTACAAGGTCTTCCCGCCGGAGGTAGGACCGGATGAGGCCGATTGGACCCGGCCGGAAGCCCTGGCGGCCCTGGTAGTCAATTCGGTCATAACCAGACCGCAGGCCGGGACGGCCTTACCGGCGGAACAACCCCTGGTGGTGGAAGGTTACGCCCAGGGTGGGGAAGATGCCCCGGTCGAGATGGTTGAATTGTCCTGGGATGGTGGTCAGAACTGGCAGGTGGTTGACATGGTTGCCGCGCCGTTAGAAAATAGTCGCAGTCCCTGGACCTGGCGTTTATGGCGGACCACCTTGCAGTTGCCGCCGGGCCGCCACCAACTGATCGTCCGGGCCACCGATGCCGCCGGAAACCGGCAGCCGTCCGATATGGCCGCCCTCTGGAATTTTAAGGGCTATATGAATAACGCCTGGCACCGCCTTGAAGTAGAATTGTACTAAGGGCTTTTAAAAAATTATTTTTACATAAATTTTAGAACTGTTTTGGATTGGCGGTTTTAAGCGGAGCGATGTCGCTTAAACGACTGGAGAGGTTTTATTTTGGGAGATAAAGAGGCTTCGTCCGAAAATCAAGCTCGAATTTCGGATGAAGAAGCTACCACCACTAGAGTGGGTGTTTGCACCATAGTTGCCAAGAACTATTTGCCGTATGCCCGGACTTTAATGCAATCTATCAAAGAGCATAATCCCCATTTTCACTGCTTTGTATTGCTGGCTGATAAGATTGAAGACTTTTTCGACCCGTCCGAAGAAATCTTTACGGTGGATGTTTCCGCCGACCTGCCTATTCCCGATTCGGAAGTCTTTCACTTTAAATACTCGATCCTGGAACTGGCGACAGCGGTCAAACCTTTCTACCTGGAATATCTCTTTAACAAACACCAGCTTGATAAGCTTTTTTATTTCGACCCCGATATAATGGTTTTTAACGACCTGGCTCCCCTGATCACGGCGCTCGACACGGCTTCGATTGTCCTGACCCCTCACCTGCTGGACCCCCTCCCCGATGATGGCAAACGGCCCAGCGAACGCGAGATTATGCAGGCCGGTGTCTTCAACCTCGGTTTTATCGGGCTGGCCGGTCTTTCCAAAACCTTGCCGTTTATCCGGTGGTGGCAGCAAAAGCTTATCAACGACTGCGTGGTCGATATACCGGGGAATCTGTTCGTGGACCAGCGCTGGATTGACCTGGTGCCGGGTCTCTTCCCGGATGTCGCCATTTTGCGCGACCCCGGCAACAACGTGGCCTACTGGAACCTGCCGGGCCGCGCCGTGGAAGAAGCCGCTGCCGGGCAATTCCTCTCCAACGGGCAACCGCTCCGGTTTTTCCACTTTAGCGGTTTTGATGCCGAACGGCCCGAATATTTCTCCAAACACCAGGACCGTTATACCACCGCTAACCTGGGCGATGTCAATAAACTGGTCAAAATCTACCGCCAGCGGATGCTGGATAACGGCTACGTGGCCTGTAAGAAATGGCCTTACGCCTACGGTTTCTTTAGCGACGGGTCGCGCATCCCCGAATTCTGCCGCCGGATGGTCCGGGACGACCTCGATTTGCAGGACAGTCTGCGCGGGAAAGACGCCGCCACCATCGAAGCCGCAATCATCGAGTATCTCAACCAGCCTTATACCGAGGGCGAAGCGGACCGGGTCCTCATCTCACGCCTGGTCTATTTTATTTACGAGCAGCGCCCGGATTTGCGGGCGGCCTATCCCGACCTGGACCGCGCCAACCGCCTTGAGGTAGCCGGGTGGTTTGTCGAATCGGCGGAGCGCGAATATAAAGTGCCCGATTTGTTTGTCCGTCCCGTTGCCACCTCGATGCGGGAACGCGCGAGCTATGAACTGGCTTTAAGCCGCCAGTATAACTTCAAACAACAGGCGGAGGAAAGCGGAGCCTACGCCCAACAACTCGAACATACTATCTCGGACTTACAGGCATCTTTAAGCTGGAAAATAACCGCTCCTTTACGGAATGTATCTTTCTACTTTCCCCGGAAAAATAAAGTTTAAAGGCCGGGCTGGTAATCCTTTTCGGATCTTAATCAGGATTTAATCAGGTCTTGTACAGACAAAATCAATCAGAACAGGAAACTATGTCTGAATCAAACTTCCAAGAAATCGTCCAGGACTGGCTTGCCAAAGTACCCCCCACCGACCCTATAGTAGTAGTGATAACCCATAATCGCTATGAGCAGGTTTTACAATGCCTGGAAAGCTTGCTCAAAGAGGAAGTAGCCCTGGCGGTTATCGACGATGGCAGCACCGACCGGCTGGTTATCCCGGCCCTAAAAAGATTAAAAGAGCAGTACGACTTTATCTATCTGCAAAAGGAAAGTTCCGACGGGACGGTGCCGACCATTAACCAGGCCTTTGCCTGGTTCGCCCCGCGCGACGTGGTAGTCATTCGCTCCGATACGATAATGCCCGCCGGGTGGCTGCCCCGTCTTAAAAAAGCGGCCTATCGCCGGACCAATATCGCGACCGCGACCGCCTTTAGCAATTATGGCGGCATCCTCTCGGTCCCGCACCGCAACGCCTCGGACCCTTCTATCGCCAGCGGTCTTAACCTGGAGCAGGTTGATAAGCTAATCCAGCAGACTTCTATCCACCTGACCCCGGTAGTACCCAGCACCTTTTGTCACTGCGTTTACTACAAGCGAAACGCGCTCGAAGCGGTCGGTTTCCTGGATGAGGCCCTACCCGACCTGGTGGCCGAGACCGATTTCTCTCACCGGGCTAACGCTGCCGGTTATATGCAGGTGGTGGCCGACGACCTCTTTGTTTTCTATAAGGGCCTTGATTTTATCCAGCCGGAGCAGCAGGCGGACTTACAGGCCGGACTACAGGCTTTACAGGGCCGCTATTCCTGGCACAACCCCTGGCTGAAAGAGGCGAGCGGCACCAGGCGCAGCACGCTGGCCGTGGCCCTCGAAGCGGGCCGGGCCGCCTTTCTGGGCTACCGGGTCGCCGTGGACGCCACCATTCTCAAACTGGAACCGGACGGCACCCAGATCTGGACTATCGAGCTTATCCGGGCCCTGGCGACCAACCCCATCCGGCGCAAACTCTGCCCGAAACTGATTTTAATCGTCCAGAACGGGGTCTCGCAGCGTGTCCTCAAACCGGTCGAAGATTTGCTGGACGACCTGGAGATTGTGCCGTATTCGGTCATGCAAGGTCTGCCCAAGGCGTATTTTGATATACTGTTTCGCCCGCTACAGCTTCAGTCGCTGGATAACCTCTACGACTTCAGGAACGTGGCGGCCCGTTTCGTCCTGACCCAGCTAGATTTTATCGGTTATACCAATCCCGGCTACCATTCTTCGTTCAAAGTCTGGGACGATTACCGCCACCTGACCGAATTCAGTTTCGCGGCAGCCGATGGCGTGACCTTCTTCAGTAACGACGCGCTCGACGACGCCCTTTTGCAGGGTATGGAAGTTGACCCGGACCGCGCCTGTATCATCGGGGCCGGGGTGGACCACCATTTCTTCCAGGCGCCCTCGGAAGCCCCTGCCAAAAGCGAGAGGTTTGCGAACGAGCCTTTCCTGCTCATGCTCGGCACCAATTACAAACACAAACGGCGCTCCTTTGCCGTCGAGATTTTAAAGGTCTTGCGGCGCGATTACGGCTGGAACGGCCACCTGGTGATGGCCGGGCCGTCGATGCCCTGGGGTTCTTCCGCCGCCGAGGAAGCCTTACAGCGCCTGGAAGACCGGGACGACACCTTGCTTGGCAATCACCTGCACTATCTTGGGGCGGTATCGGAAGGGGAGAAACGCTGGCTGCTGGAGAAAGCGGCCCTGGTCCTCTATCCCTCTAACTACGAAGGGTTTGGCCTGGTGCCTTTCGAGGCGGCTTCGGTCGGCACGCCCTGTCTGACCGCTCTTTCGACTTCGGTCCAGGAAGTGCTGGGAGATGAGGTGGTCTACCTGGAGTCTTACGACCCGGCGGTTGGAGCCAGGCAGGTCTGGGAGATGGTAGCGAGCGAGGCGGCGGGGCGCTGCCAGGTTGAAGCTATCAACCGGCGAGCCCAACTCTTTACCTGGCAGGGGGTCGCCGAGAAGACCTGGCAATTCTTCGAAAAGCTCTTAAAAATGCCGCCGCGCCGCCTGGAATCGACCGAGCAACCGGACATCGACCGGGGTTTGAAGTCGGCCTATCTCGATTTACAAAACGAATATGTTCGCCTCAAGAGTTGGGCCGATGAGCTTAACCAGCGCGTTATCGAGGTGGAAGGGAGCCGGGGTTACCGGATTATTAAGCGCCTGACCCGGCCCTGACCTCTGCTTCAACCTATATTTTATACCCGAACCCGGTTAAAATCTCAGCATATTCGCGGTTTAGCGTGGCCTGTAGCTCAGGGTTAAGGTCACGCTTCCAGCGGCCTACCGAGCTATTCAGGTCCTGGCTGGTTTTGTGTTGTTGTAATTCGGCGGTGTTCCCTGAGGAGCGTTGCAAAATATCTTCGATAAAGGCGGGTGAAGCGTCCAATTCCAGGTAGCTGAAGACACTTCTCAGGGTTTCTCGCGGTTTTGCTACCAGGTCCTCATACCTCAGCAGAAAAGACTTATTTTTACGGAATTCCCAGTTAGCCAGTAACCAGCTTGAACGTTTGCGGACCAACTCTACAAATTCCGCTTCGGTCAGGTTGCTGTACTCCCCAAAGTTTTCAAACCCCCTTTTAAGGTTAAATGAGCGTAAAGAGCAGAACCAGTCCCTGAAGTCGCGTACCAGGAAAATCTCTTTGGCGTGGGGATAGAGTTGCCAGACCTGTTGCGGTACCCAATCTATTTCTGAACCAATCAAATATTTCTCGGCAAAATAGCGTGCGCGCGGCTTATTTTGCGAAACCGCCAGGCTGTGATTAAAGTTTTCGATGCTTCTGAGTGAAAAGTCTACCAGGTCGTTAACGTACTGTTGTCTGAACCAGTGTTTTACCGCGGGCGGGTCAATCATCGGTGAGCGGTTATAAGGGTTGCTCCCGACCCAGTTGGGGTTGGTTAAATAAGCCGCGTCCGGGGTAGCCGAGTTTTTCAAATCGGCGGGGGACCCCAGGATCCGGGCCAGTTGTAACCAGTAGGTCATGCCAAAGACTTCGTAAGGATGGTGCGGGTCAATAACCACTTCCGGGTGCATTCCCAGCAGGTTCATTACCCAGGTCGAGCCGCTCCGGCCCGGCCCGTAAACCATGATAGGCTGGATAGTCGGCTTAAAGGTTGGGGTTAAAGGTACCTGGGTGCCTTTGATTTTAGCTATAGTGGTGCGCTTTTCTCTCTTATCCTTATCGGGCAGAACCAGGTCAACGGTCAGCTCAAAGTTGCGAGCCAGGTGAAAAGTCTTGAACCCGATACTGAACCCGGTTTTCTCCGGCACCGGGATTTGTTGAGAGGTGAAGTGGGCATTTACATCGTCGCGTACCAAATTCAAGCCGGTTTCGGCTTGAAGACTGCCGCTGTATAGAATTTCAATCTGGACCTGTCTGTTATTCTTAGGAAGACACCATCCGGCTATTTCCAGGTTATATTCTTCTGTTACACTTCCGGCCACTGGAATATCTACATTACCGCCAAAATAAAGCTCAGGGTCTAATGGGAGTTTGCTAACTTCTACAATTTCGATAATATTCATTGGCCTGTTCTTGATCTTGATTAAGCTGATGATGTTTGTCCTAAATTCTGCCAGGACATTATAACAGAATTTGCTTAAGTAAAAAGACGCCTTAATAACCACTAAAAAGAGGCTGGCAGCCCTAAAAACAATTGACTTTCACCGGGGATAAAGCTAGAATGAGGCCCGGTCGCTGCTTATATGGCTATTTTTAAAAGCGAATTCCCCTGAACACCACACTATGCAAGAAACTTTACCGGTCCCTAAAACTAAAAATATTAGTAGTAAGGAAGGTAAATTAGCTTTTCTGAGGGCCAGACTTTGGCCGGTCAAAACCACCGGCGCAACTATCGAGTCGCTGGATGGCCTGCGGGGGATAGCAGCCCTGCTGGTAGTGATGGTCCATATTGGTAATAACCTTACCCTGCGTAGTTACTCCTATACAAACGGCCATCCTTTCATGGACGCTACCTGGTTCATCTGGTATTCCGGCGTAAACGGCGTCCAGCTCTTTTTTATTTTAAGCGGGTTTCTTTTATTTATCCCCTATGCTCAGACTCTGTTGGGGCTGAAACCTTTTCCCTCCACAGGCCGGTTTCTGGGGCGGCGAGCTTTTCGGATTTTACCGGCTTACTGGATTGTCCTGGCAGTGTTGGTCCTGTTTAGCGGTGGCAAGGCCGGGGTGGTAGATTTTAAACTTGATGTCATTTTACACGTTTTTTTGCTCCACAATTGGAGCCTTGATACTATCGGTAGTTTTCAAGGACCCTTTTGGACCATGCCGACTGAAGTCCAGTTCTATTTGTTGTTACCCTTAATCGGTCTTGTACTTTACCAATTGACTATCCGGTCCCGTTCTCCCCGGTTTTGGATAGGTCTATTGGTTGCGGTTGGGTTTTTATCCTCGCCCATTACCGGTATATTAGAAGCGAGCGCCAAAGATTCAGAACCTGCCCTTGTCAATCATCTGACCTTAATTTATGCCTTTGCTTACATGGCCCTTTTCGCCACCGGGATGATTTGCAGTTATTTTTATGTCCGGTCGGCGGTACCGTCTTCAAGCGGAAAGTTTTCGCTCTTTGACCCTGGATATACCCTTGCTATAAGGATTACCGGTGTCGTGGCATTTCTCCTGGTACTTGGGCAAGCCTTTTTGAATTCCAATACGTTAAGCGCAATTGACGCGCGTATCCAGAACTGGTTTATAGTTAATCCTTTGTTGGCAATAAGTTTTGGGGCGCTCTTGCTTGAAACATTGCGTAAAGGCTCGCTCTGCTGGCGGTTGTTGTCCCACCCGGCTGTCCGGTTTATCGGGGTGATTTCATTCAGTTTGTATCTCTGGCACCTGCCGGTACTTGTCAATGTTATCACGCCCTTGGTGGACAAATGGAGCTTACACTCGGAATTTTTTGGTCTTTTCCTCTACCTGGTGTTAACCTTCGTTATAATTATTCCGGTTAGTTACCTTTCTTATATGCTTGTAGAGCGTCCTTTTATAAACCTCAGCAAGCAAATTTTCAAATAATCCACTCAAAATATCTGATAAGAGTGATATAAACCCTATTAAAAGGGAAAAGTTATGTTATAATCCATAATGGGAGAAATTAATTTTCTTCCATGAGAGACATTTCATTGTTCCCTTTTAACATAAGAAAAGCAGATTGACTCCAGCTCGCTTGCTGTTTTTTTGTGTTAGAAAATACCTGGCTGGTAAACTAAATTCCTGTAGTTTTGTGTACATAACCCGTAGCCTAGTTATCGCAAGATAAAATTTGTGAAGGGTCTGTATATAAGACGGTAGTTTGCTGTTGCGCCGGGAGGCGTGACCGAACAGGGCAGGTATTAAAGAGCATTGTAACTCGTTTCATCCTAGTCGCTCAAGGCAGCGAAATTTGATGAAGAACCGAAACAGGTGACCCTGTTTCATACACATTGGAGGTTTCCTATTATGAACCATAAGCAACTCGTTCAGCAAATGTCCGATATGAAAGCTGAGCTGGATAAATACCAGGCCGAACTGACTCAACTCCGCTCCCAGGTTGCCACCTATGAGGACGTGGAAGAGGCTCCGGCCCCCGTTTCTACGACTAGCCGCCGCAAATTGCTCAGGAGAATGGCTATCGCCGGTATTGGCGGTATCGGTGCCCTGGGCCTGGCTGCTTCGGTTGGCTCCACCAACACGGTACTGGCCGAAACAACGGCTGACAACGCTATTGAAGCGGTTGGCGGCAACGCCGGTTACGGTCTGCGGGCTTCGGGTGGATTGGCTCCGCTTTTCCTGGTAGGTGGCGGTAGCGCGGGCTCTCCTGCTTCTGGCACACATCAGGCCGGTGAACTTTATGTTGATAGCGCCGGTATCCTTTACTACTGCGTGACCGCTGGTACGCCAGGTACCTGGCGGCAGGTGTCCGGTTCGACCAGTTCGGGTGTATTCCACGCCCTTTCTTCCCCGGAACGTTACATTGACACTCGTTCCAACCTCGGCGGTAGTGGCGCCCTGTCCAAAGATACTGCTGTGACTTTCACCCTGACAAACGTAAACGGCGCGTCTGGTGGTAGTGGCCCGGTAATTCCTAGCGGGGCAACTGCGATTGTCGGTAACATCACGGTTATTCAGCCTACTGGTCCCGGTTTCATGACCCTTTACCCTGGTAATGCTGGTAGTGTACCTACTACTTCGAACGTAAACTACAGCGCGGGCGCGGTCGTGGGTAACAACTACACGGTTGGTCTGTCGCCTTCCGGTACGATTAAAGCTGTCGCCCAGGGCGGTGGTGGTGCCTACACGGTCAACTTTACCCTGGATGTCTTCGGCTATTACATGTAATAGCCTTTCCGGGGATAAAGTTTTCAAAGGCAGCCTGGGTATACCTGGTGGCCTTGAAGGCCTACGCTGCGAGAACCTGGCAAGCTACTCGGAGTAAAATAAAAGCCTTTTGGTTTGGTTGGTTTTATTAAAACCGGTTATGCCAGAAGGTTTTTAGTTTTAAAAATCCTGGCTTAACTGTATTAAAATTACCTCTACCCATGATTAATTTTGTAAGCCTGCCAGAAACAAAATTTTATAAAAAGAGGATTTTAGTTGTCCCTTGGTTGACTATTTCGCTTATTCTAGCTAAACTACCCACTGTTGTTTACGGTGATTTGGGTTCCACCACTGATAAAACAGATTTTTGCAAAAACGACCTTTTAGGAGTATTAAATTGGATTATACCGGGGAACGCTATTTGCCTGATTTGGAAGGTGAAATAAGGTTCGAACACGTACATCGTTATACCATCTCATTGGATTTCGTTAAAGATAAAGAGGTCCTGGATATAGCCTCCGGGGAGGGTTATGGCAGTTCCATCCTGGCTACTAAAGCAAAAAAGGTAATCGGTGTCGATATTGATTCTACCTCGGTCCAGCATGCTTCCGAAGTTTATAGTTCAAAAAAAAACTCAGTTTTAAAGTAGGTTCCGCCGATGCTATCCCGGTAGAGGATAATAGCCTTGATGTGGTGGTTTCCTTCGAAACTATCGAACATCACGATAAGCACGATGAAATGTTAAGCGAGATTAAACGTATCCTGCGTCCTGATGGCCTTCTGATTATTTCCAGCCCAAACCGTGTCATTTATTCCGAAGCCGCGGATTTCCATAACCCCTATCATGTCAAAGAACTCGATTTCGAGGAATTGGATACCCTTCTTAAGAAATATTTTTCGAATATCAGCTATTACGGGCAGAACCCGATGGGTGGGTCATTTATATACGATTATCGCCAGAACTTTAAAGATTTCCGGGTAGTCAGCCAATCTCATTCGGACCTCGGCGTGCAGGTGGAAGTTACAAAAGAACCCACCTTTTTTATCGCCCTTTGCTCGGATGTAAAGGTTGAAACGACCGATCCTTCAGTTTATCTTGAGCCTGACAACGACATGTTTGCCCATATCAAAAGGGAAGCTACCAGGATGCAGGCGAGCTTTGATGAAAATTACGAAGCTTATAAGAAGAAGATGGAGGAAACCCAGGAATATATTACCGCCATTGTTGCTCAGAAGGATAAGGAATATTTGCTGGCCCAGGAAAGTTTTAATGAGCACATCGGGAACGTGACTAAACATAGGGATGAGCTTTCAAAGCGAGTCCTGGAACTTACCGACTATACTCAGCTACTGACCGACCAGCAGACCGACCTGTTAGGCCAGATCAAGTACCTTACCGAGCAGGTAGCCCAGCTTACCAACCAGCTAGAAACCGAACATCAGAATTTAGCTACTCTGCAAAATAATCCTACCGTCCGGCTTACTAACCAGGTCGGCAAAACCATAGGCACCCTCAAAAATAGGTTGATGAAATAGGTAATTAGAGGTAGAGGATAGAGGCCGTCAGATTTAGAGTTGCTCTAAGTTATTTTGGATACTTTTTGAGGAGCCTTGGAACGGTGGTAATCGCCCCGCGAAAGCAGTTTTTCAAGGAAGATATATAAGACTATAAACAGGTAGCGGCTGCCCATTTCCTTTAGCTTGAGCTTTGAGACACCATAGGTCCGGTTATACCAGTTGGTCGGCACGACCGTGTAGGAATAACCGCGCACGATGGCTTTGAGTGGCATTTCCACCGTGAGATTGAAGTGACAGGCCAGAATGGGGCTTATCCCCTCAATAACTTCCCGCCGGTAGCATTTGAAAGCGTTGGTTACATCGTTATACTTTAGCCCGAATAGTTGCTTTATAAACCAGTTGGCGGCGCGGTTGGCGATTAGTTTATGAGGCGGATAATCTACCACGGTGCTGGCCCGGTTAAAGCGGGTGCCAAAGACGCACTCATAGCCTTCTTCGAGCTTCCGGTAATATTTCACCACGTCTTTAGGGTCGTCCGAAGCGTCCGCCATCACGATACAGACCGCGTCCCCCTGGAATTCCTCTAACCCCGTCTGGATAGCATAGCCAAAGCCGCCCGGTTTGAGATTACTTACCCAACGTACATTGCTATATTCAAGGGTCAACCGGTTCAAAACATTTTCGGTACCGTCGCTGCTGTGGTCGTTTACTACCAGGATTTCGTAAGGGATATTCTCCCTGGTCAGGGCAGTGCATAAAGCCGATACGGTGTTATAAATAACTTCTTCTTCGTTATGGGCCGGAATTACTATAGATAATCTCATAAATTTTCCTTTTCAGGATGATACTAACTTAATCTAAATTAACGATTATATTTTAAGCCTGGTCGGTCACCTGCGCCACGATAAAGCTCTGTTGTCCCAGGAAGCGCCAGGCCAATGGTATCTTCAAATAGGCCTTGATCAAGAATAGACCCTTGGGCAGACGGCTTTTTGTCGTGTAAGGCAGAAAACGGACGATGGTCTGCTTAATTTTAAACCCGTTTGTCTCAAGCGCTTCAGAGAGGCTGCGGTCGTCGAGAGGTGTGATATGGTCGAAAAACATCCAATAATCCTGCTGGCAAAACCGGATATTCGGTTGCAAGACTAGAAACTGGCCGCCTTTTACCAGGATGCGTCGGACTTCTCGGATGGTCTGGACAATCTCGTCACGGGTCAGGTGTTCAAAAAAGTTGCTGGTAAAGGCGATATTAACCGAATGGTCGGGGATAGCCGCCATATTGGTCGTAGAGGTAACCGTAACCTGCACGTCTTTGTCGGCATAATTAACCACTTCCGAGTTCAAATCAACGGCAATCTTCCTACCCGCCTGGATGTTATTGATAAACTCGCAGTAACCTGCGGCCAGTTCCAGGACGGTGCTGTTCGTGGGTATATATTTCTGGAAGAATTCCCGGCAGAGCAATTTCCACATCCGCTGGCGGAATTGAATGTCCTCTGAAAACCGGCGCTGGTAGATTTCTTCGAGTTGTTTTTCACTTGCCAATTTATACCGCCTTCTCAGTCGCCAACCAGCGTTCGGCGTTCTTTACATAAATATCTTCCAGCAGTTGGCGCACGTTGTATTTCTGCTGCCACTGCGGATAGTGCTTTTGGAATTTGCTAATATCACTGATATACCAGATGTGGTCACCGATGCGGTTGGTCTCGGTGTAGGTATAACTCAACTCCTTACCGGTTATTTCCTGGCAAAGCTGGATGGCTTCCAGCATCGAGCAGTTGCTAAAGCGCGAACCGCCCATGTTGTAAACCTCGCCGCCGGGCATCCCGCCTGCCGGGGGAGCCTTGTAAAACTCGAAGAAGGCGGCCACCAGGTCGGCGCTGTGGATGTTATCACGCACCTGCTTACCTTTGTAGCCGTAGATAGTATAAGGCTTATTCAGGTAAACGCACTTCATCAGGTAAGAGAGAAAGCCGTGTAAGGCCGTACCGGAGTGGTTGGGTCCGGTCAGACACCCGCCCCGGAAGCAGACCGTCCGCATTCCGAAATAACGGCCATATTCCTGGACCATCACGTCTGCCGCGACTTTGGAAGCCCCGAATAACGAATGCAGCGAGGTATCAATACTCATAGATTCGTCAATACCCTGGTAAAAGGGGTGGGCCGGGTCGATTTCCCAGCGGGTTTCAAGCTCGACCAGGGGGAGTGTGTTCGGGGTATCGCCGTAGACTTTGTTGGTAGAAGTAAAGATAAATACTGCGTTGGGGCAGTATTTACGGGTCGCTTCCAGCATGGTCAGGGTGCCGTTGGCGTTGACCGTGAAATCGGTAAAAGGTTCCTTGACCGCCCAGTCGTGAGAGGGTTGGGCCGCGGTATGGACCACCAGTTCGATGGCCGTCCCATATTTTTCAAAGATGCTAAAGATACCTGACTGGTCCCGTATATCGAGGTTGTGGTGTTTGTAGTTGTTGGGATAATTCTTTTCAAGGTCGTGCTGGTTCCAACTGGTCGAGGCTTCCGCGCCAAAAAAGGTCCGGCGCATATCGTTATCAATACCGGCCACTTCAAAGCCTTTATCGCAAAGAGACCTGACTGTCTCGGAGCCGATTAGTCCACCTGAACCTGTTACTATTGCCACGCTCATAATTTAGAATTTACTCTTTTCTAGTCTTATTGTCTTACCTGACCAACTAATTAGCCCATAAAGGGGCTACCAGCGGTTCGTTATCCCGGATCCACTGGTAAATGCTTTCCAGGGTTTGCAGAGGGCTGTAAACCGGCGCCCAACCGGTAGCGGCGGTGACCCGGCTATTATCCGTTATATAAAGCCGCAGGTCGGAGGGACGATTTTCAGGGTCGGATTTGATAGGGATTTTGTTCCCGGTAATCTCCTGGCAAAGCCTGGTAGTTTCCAGTAATGATAGGCTGGAAGCTTCGCCGCCGCCCACGTTGTAAATTTGACCCGCTACCTTATCAAAAGAAGCCAGTTGCACATCCAGTAGCCGGGCCAGGTCGTCAATATGCAGTAAGTCCCGCACTTGCTGGCCCCGCCCGCCCCACCCGATATAGCTCAATTCACGTTTGAAGTAGTGACGGGCCAGCCAAAGGGCGAAGACGCCCTGGTCGGATTTGCCCATCTGCCAGGGGCCGGTAAGGACACCGCAACGGTTTATTACGTAGCGGAGGCCGTACATATCGCCGTATTCGGCTATCACCAGTTCGGAACAGAGTTTGGTCGCCCCGTAAAGTGAACGCGAACCTTCCAGGGGAAAATTCTCGGCTATACCGGCAGTAGACACCCCTAATATCTCCTGGTCGGGTTCGATAACGAACCTGTCAGGAGTTTCTTTGACTTTTACCCGGTTTAGATTCTTTACAGGATAAACCCGGCTGGTCGAGAGAAAGACAAAATCGGCCTGGTGACGCCGGGCCAGTTCCAGGCAGTTTATTGTACCAGTGAGGTTTGTATTTATGACGTAGGTCGGACCCTCGGTGTAACTGGCGAGGACCGAAGGTTCCGCCGAACATTCCAGGACCAGGTCAAAGGTCTGGTTGCCAAAGCTTAAGTCTTCCGGGTTGCGTATATCGGCGTGAACAAACTTGATACCGGCCTGGCGCAAACGCGGGAGATTTAGCTCAGAGCCACGCCGTTTTAAATTATCGGCTACGGTGACCTCTATGCCCGGATGAGCGGCCTTATACCACATTGCCAGGTTAGAACCTACAAAGCCTGCTCCACCGGTTATTAGAATCTGTTTGTAGTTAAAATTCATTTCGCTATTTAAAGGTTATACATTCTATTTTGCTAATATCAACGGACGAAGGCGCCATACTCAAGAAAACATCGCTTAACGGCTGAAACTGTAAGCTGTCCACTTCTTTGGTCTGGACCGGTTGGGAAGTTGCGAAAATCTGGTAAAACTTGTCCGGGTCAATCAGGCTCAAATACGTCGAAAAAGGTTTTCCTGGTTCGATTGTAACCAGCGAGGTTTGCTGGGTGATTTTCCCGCCTCGCCAGATTTTCACATTTAACTGGGTAGGGCGGCCTATCAGGCTTAAAATAGGATAGTTAATCTTTGGTGTCACGCGCAACATGCTACAGGTTGCCGGTTTGGTAAGGCGTATGGTCTCTAGTTTACCGTCCCAGGGCTTTGTAACCTCGAAAGGTATATCGGTTGCTACAAAGTCGTTAGGGGTTGGTCGCGGCTTGAGCAAGACATATTTTCCATCAAAAACCTGCGGGGTTTTGAGAGTGTAATTGCGATAAAGATATTCAAAAATGATCGGCACCCGCGTTACCTGTTGGACGTTCTCAAGCGCTGACGCCGATAACGAATCCAGCCCGTAAACAACTTCGAAGGTATTTTTCAGACGTTGCAGGTCGCTCACATACTTTTGCTGCAAGGCCGGGGTAAAGGCGGAATAGGCCTGGTGGACGGGTCCGACCATTTTTTTATTCAGGGCTATCGGGATGAAAGTATCCTGGGGAAAGCTGAGGATAGCTTTGGTGGGGTCTATAGCCTTGTCGAGCCCCGCCGGTATCACATTACTGATAGGCAAGTGGCCGGTGGTTAATTTTTGGATTTGCCCTGAAAGAGAAATAGTGCCGTCTACCACCGAGCCTACTTGAGTAATGGTCCTGAGGGTTGCACTGGGCCAGCCGGCCAATAAGAAAAAGGCCAGCACAAACCAGGCGCCTTTAAAGATAAAATGCCTGTACCAGCCTCGCTCTTTACCAATGAGCCCGATAATCATGAATAAAAAGACAAGGGGCAGCGTCCCAAGCATGATGTGCCCAAGGTCGCTTCGAACGGTGATACCCTTTAGCTGGAATAGCCCGCTAGCGGCCAGACATATCAGCAAATAAATATCGGCAACGCCTATCCTGGTAAAACTAAAACCAATCAGGCAAAGCACAAAAATTACGGTTGCGATTAGGGCTATTGTAGTGATAGCAGATAATTGCCATACCGTACCGCCCATGGTATAGCTGTAACCGCGAATGATTTCGTAGTTGTAAATCTGGTAGTCGAAAAATCCCTGGTAATTTGATGAAGTCAGGCTAAATACAAGACTTGTTAAAATATTTGCAGCCAGGTAAGTCCCTACCACTATCCCCAGAGTAGTCAAATAAATACGTGGGGTTAACAGGTCGGGCCGGTGCAAACGCTCTTTGAAAAAACTGGCCACAGTAAAGAATAGCAGCGCTGCAATTGCCCCCAATACCGTATAGACGCCCAGGTCGGCGGAAATCAGTTGGGCCAGCATAAAGGCGAGGCCACCGGAGACTGCCCAGATTACCCGGTTTCTAGGCGAGGGCGAGGCCAGACATCTCTGGACCAACAGAATACAGACTACGGTTGACATGGGGCGGGCAAACAGCATATTCCCCTGAAAGTTTAGCACAAAAATAACCGCCAGCAGAATGAATGTATGCCGGGCATTTAGCTGGCGGATTAAAGCTACACTCAGGCCGATCAAACCTATTTCCAGGATGGAGATAGCCAGGTTTATGGTGGGGCTTCCGTCAATAGTGGTGCTGTTACTAAAATTGGAGCCGATTAGCGTTATAACCTGCCACAAAGGGCCATAGGTGAAGTAAAAATCGCGCCCGCTCCAGGCACCATTTTGCAATTGGGCCGGTAGACCGATAATCCAGGAAGCATCCAGGCTGATTGTTTTATCCTGGGGGTTTATGGGTTGAGTGACAGTAATAACCTCGATAATGGTAACCACCATCCAGGTTATTATCGTTAAAGCTTTTAGATAGGAAATTATAAATTTTTTTAGGGGTGTTAAGAATTTTAGAAGGAAAGAATAACCCTGTTTAAGTCTTGGGTCCAGGAAGGTAGATTTCTTGGCGGATATAGATTCTTCTTCTTCGGTTTTGATGCTTTGGTTGAGCTGTTGTTTTTCGATTTTATCCATAACCTATTTCTAAGAGCTGCTTACCTTACTTCATTATTGCAGAGGCGTAACGGTAGCTTACCAGATTCGTTCTTACCACTCACGCTCTCTCACCACCGTCCTGGCCGGGTCTTATGGTGATTTCCTTACCTCCGGTTTCCAAAATCCTCCAAAGTGTTATCAAACTTTTAGCTTAAACCGCCTGGCTAAAATCCGGGCCCATTTCTGAGAGGGTTTTTCGATAAAGCGCCACGAAATATAACTGACAAGAGTTACCAGGGCGCACGCTATGACAAGGGCCGGTACGAATCCAATCCGTTTGTATAGTAAATTTAAGGTTAATATCCCTATTGCCCCATGATAAAGATAAATTGAGTAGCTAATTTTAGAGTAAAATTTAAAAAGGACTGGAATTTTAAGATACCTCTCCAGGCAAACACAGATTACAAAGAATAGATACACATAGATAAAAGAAACGCCATACGAGTTTGTTTCCGGGTAGAACTGATTATTTATGTTTCTAATGCCCTGAATTAAAACTAGATAATCTATTATAAACAATAACGCATAAACTTTAAAGTTGACTTTCCTGGCCCACAAGAAATATAGCGCCTGACCGCTCAGCAAGAATGGAATATAGGAAACCGAAACCGCAAACAAAAAGAAATTAGCCCCAAGGTTATGGGATACAAGGATTATAACCAGGCAAAGCCCCGCCATTCCCACGTTGGCGATTACCGGGCGTTTTTGAACCAACCTTAAAAAGGCCAGCGACATTATATAAAATAATACCTCAATCACTAAGGTCCAGGCTACCCCCGATATAGGATTTTGAGGGGTCAATACCCAGTTGACCAGGGTCATAGCTCTCAGATAGTCCAGGGAGGAATAACTCGTAATCGGTGATTTTTCTCCAGTAAGATATTGATAGCCGAAATTAGCCGCAACCGTAATGACAATCGAGATTATAAAAGGTGGATAAATCCTGAAGAGGCGTTTAATGGCAAATTCAAGGTGACTTTCCCGTTGGGCTATGTGGGAAATGATAAACCCGCTGATTACAAAAAAGAGGACTACCGCCAGGAAGCCGAAATCCTGGATTATAGCCAGGGGCTTCGTTATATAATCGCGCACTATATTAACCGGTGTGAAGTCTATGCCGTGATTGGTGGTATAAGCCCCTATCAGGTGGTCCCATACTACCAGAAGGGCGGCCACGCCCCTGAGTAACTCTATAAAACCTAGATTTTCTCTTGGTTTAGCCTCGGTACTTCCCGGTACAGTCTCTATTTGTGTTATTGCCATCTAGTTAGTATCCATAACAGGTTTCAAGCAAAGCATGGCAGGGGCATCAGGTGCTGTGGTTATTGCTCTACAGGTACCGTTTAGTTTTCAAAAGTTTCCAAAGGAAAACTGACCCGTATTTTTCTAGAACACGGTTTTCGCTTTGAGCCTGGAAAAGGCAGCGTAAGGTGTTAAACTACCTCAAAGAGAGTGTTTCAAGCAAAGTCCTATTAAAGAAACTCACAGGGGGAGAATTGTAATACATAACAACCTGTCAGTATAATCTTTAGATATAAAGCTTATTCCTATATTAAAGAATCCACGAGCAAACGACAAAGTTACTTATATCTAATTATAAACTATACTCTAAATTTTAACCAGCTAATTTTGAACTCAGTTTCCGGGTAGCCAGCAAATTGTGTGCTGGTTTTAGTTATTTGCGGGTAAGCCACTTTTTCAGCCTGGGTGCCAGCCGTTTCTGGCCTTGCGCCACCAGTTGCTGGTTTAATTCTGCCGACCATACCTGTAATTTATGGTGTTCGTTTTCGAGATGGGTATATTGGGCGAGCTGCCGGTTAATTGTCTTTGATAGATGCGGTGCTTTCCCCAGGATTTGCCGGTAGAATTCCCAGGTCTTTTCGCCAACTTTCTCCCAACTAAATTTCTTGGCCTGTGCCCGAATAGCGGCTATCTGTTGCCGGGCCAGTTTGGGGTCGGTCAATAATTGCCAGGTGACATCGGCTGCCTCCCCCGGTTCAAACGACTCAAGGTAAATAACACCCTCTCCTAAGACCTCACCCAACGCGGAGATGCGTCCGGTCAGGGCCGGGGTGTTGACCCAGGCCGCCTCGAAGGGGACCATCCCAAAGCCCTCTACAATCGAGGGATAGATTAAGAGGGCGGCATTTTCTAATAACCACTGTTTTTCGTTTTCAGACACCGGTCCCAGGTCTATTACCCGGTCGGCTAGCCGGGGGTTTTGCTTTAATTCCTCGGTTTCTGCCGCAGCGGAGCCACCCTTCGCTTTGTCCGGTCCGGCCAGGACCAGGTTTCCCTCCCAGTTGTAACTCTCCAACAGCTTTGTAAAGAGACGCAGCCCAAACAGGCGGTTTTTGTGGCGGAAGTTTGCGCCCAGCATCAAAAGGAAAGGTTTCCCGGTTAACCGCTCCATCTCGGCAGACGGTTGGGCCGGTAACGGTTCGGGACGTGGTTCGACCCCTACATAGGTCACGCAACTCCGGTCCGGGGTCACTTCCAGGCCCTGCCGGGCGGCTTCTCGGCGGGCTTCCTCGCTGATAAAGATAAGGCCATCGGCGGTCCCAAAAGCCAGGCGGGTAAACCGGCGCACCTTGTCCCACCAATCGGGGTCGGGGGCATAGGCCGGGACAGTGTAAGCCAGCGAGTCGAGCTGAGTTATGACAAAACGGGCGGAAGTTTGCTGTAAGAGTTCGAGGTCTTCCAGCGCGTAAACCTGGAAAGGACGGTGGAACAGGTCGAAAGCGGGCTGGGGCCGTTTCTTTAATTCCGTGACAGTTATGACCTCGTTTACCAGTCTGGCAATGTCCGGGGGACACGCTCCCGCCGCATTGTCACGGGTTATCAGGGTCAGGCTGGTCCGGTCGTCCTGGCGCTGGGCTTTGGCCTGGGCCAGCGCCCGCACCAGTTCCAGGGTAGCCTGCTGGGTGCCATTGTGGGTGGCGTCCAGGCAGGTCACGTCTATGGCTATCTTGTAGCCGAGGATGGCAGCCCGCGCCCGGTCGAGAGCCAGGCCGAGCGGGGCATCCGTATCGCCCATGGCTTCGCCTACGGAAGCGAGATACCAGGGGTAGCGTTTTTCGATAATGGCGTCGTGTTCGTCGCGCAGTCGCTGGCGGGCTGCCTGGTTATTAAAGGAGCGCGACCCCTTATGATAGACAAAGAGGTCGTCGGCCAGCACGTTGGTCAGCCCTAGCAGGATGGCCCGCTGGGAGAAATCTACTTCTTCACCATAACCCGGCGCGAAAACCGGGTCAAAGCCGTCCAAAAGGTCGAGCGCCATCCGTTTGAAATAGGTGCAGTGGCCGACTGCCGCCGGTAGGGGTGGATAGAGTTTTAAGGAGCTTTCCTCGATTTTCTGGTCAATTGTTTCCAGCGAAAACCCGTCCGGTAGCTCGCCGGTAGGCTGGTTGCGGTAGGGCACCGAAATTATCCCGCCGTGGTTGGTGAGCGGGGTAGCCGTGGCGACGGTCGAGCCGGAGTAAGCGGCAGCCCGGAGCCGTTCCAGCCAGCGCGGCGGTACGACCACGTCGCTATTGATAATCACTACATCCCCGGCGGCCAGTCCAAAACCCAAATTTACGCTGTCAACAAACCCCTTGTTGGTCGTCTTGCGCAGGTAGGCAAAGCGGTCCTTAAAAGATAGCGGCTCAAAATATTGCGAAATACGCGGGTCGGTGCTGCCGTCGTCAATAAGCAGGATGGGGACCTCGGCCGGGGTATGCTCGAAAAGGCTTTTCAGGCAGTCCAGGGTGTCGTCGTAGGCTTCGAAGACAGGTATCAGGATGAGTGGGACCTGGGGTTCGAAGCGGGTCAGCCATTCCCGGACGGCCTGCCCGGTGTTTTCGTCCGGCTGGGTTTGGGATGTGATTTCGCTATTCATGGACGGCATTATACCTCAGTCAGGCCAGATTCTCCGGCAGATAAGCAAGTCAAGGTTGAGTTAAAGAGACATATCCCCTAAAAAGAGTAATACCTTATAAGACACCAAGTATTAAGAGACAAACCTAAAAAGCCAGAAATCTAGAAAACCCTGGTTTCAGGCATCAACCACCGGCAAAATTACCGCCGAAGGGTGGGCCGGGTCATGATAAATGGTCTGGTCGGCCAGTTTCAGGGTGGTTTCCTCACCCAGCGGTTCGCCGCTACCGGGATTGCGCGGAAAACGAGGATGCGCTCCGCTCGACACTTGCAGCCGGACCCGCTGGCCCCTTTTGAAACGGTTGGCCGTCGGCCATAATTCCAGGTTAACACACAGTGAACCGTCTTCCTGGGGTGTAGCCTGCTTGCTACCCGGTTCCAGCCGGATAATGCCGTCACACAAATTCACCGATTTGCCCGATTTCTCCACGACGCATAACCGGGCGAAGAAATCGGTATATTCCAGGCTCGACCGCACATACAATTCGGCTTTAACCGGGCCGATTACTTCCAGGTCTTTTTTAAGGGGAGCGCTGCTATAGACCAGCACGTCGCTGCGAGCCTCCAACTCGCGGTTGTCTTTGGGGCCCATATAGACCCCCAGCGAGTTGCCGCCCACCGCCGGGGTCGGGTCCGCCGGGTTGTAGCGGTAGCGGTCCGGCTCCGAGGGCGGCGGGGTTTCGGTGGAAAGGCCCCCTTCCGGCTGAAGATACCATTTCTCAGAACGGGACGAGGGCGGCCAATCGGCAAAATCGCGCCATTTGTTCGCGCCCATCACGAAAAGCCGGACCGGGTCTTTGCGTAAGACCTCGGTTTTGCCTTTGACGTGCGCGTCGAACCAGTCCAGGTTTTCTTTAGCGACCACGCTAAAACTGGAGGGCTGGCCGTGAAACCAGGGGCCGATTAAAAGATAGGGTTGTTTTCCGGCCTCGCGGAGCCGCCTATAATCCTGCAATTGCCAGTAGAGGAACAAGTCGTACCAGCCTGCCGCCAGGCTGACCGGCACCGTCACATCTTTAACGCTGTCACTGTAATCTACCGGTTTCCAGTATTCGTCCTCGATACCGTGCGCCAAAACGTCCTGGAAGGTCTGGGAGGGTTTGCCTACCACCTCGCGGTCGGCCTCTTTGAGCGGCAGGTGGTTGTAGGCTTTGTCCAGGACTTTTCGCCGTTTGCCCTGTTTCAACAAATCGGAAAGCTTCTGCCCGGTCTTCGCAAACTCGGTCATCTGGGTGGACCAGGCTAACATTGTTTCGAGGGTAACGGTGCCGCCCTGGAACCGGAAGGTGTTAAAGTCCGAAGTCGTAACGAAGGGCGCAATCGCTTTTAGCTCCGGTCCGGCAAAGGCCGCCACCGCCCACTGCACAAAGCCGAGATAGCTGGCCCCGGCAGTCACCAGTTGGCCGTTGAACCAATCCTGTTTCTTAATCCACTCAATTGTAGCCAGGCCGTCCGCGTGTTCGTCACGGGCGTAGACAAAATCGCCTCCCGACCCGGCAGTCCCGCGAGTGCTCTGGTAGAGGACGTTGTAGCCATTCTCGGCAAAGGGGAGCGGGAAAAGGGTGGGCAGCAACCCATGGCGGCCATAAGGGGTGCGAATAAGGACGGTCGGGTAGTTTGATCCTTGGCGCGGTCGGTAGAGGTCGGCCAGCAGCACGGCCCCGTCCGGCATCAGTATTTTTACATCCCGTTCAACGGTTGGGTTAGGATTGGTCGGTTTGGGCATCTTAAACAACAGGTTTAAGATTCGATTGCTCACGCTCATTAGCATTGTCCTCCTGTTCTTCCTTGAACCAAATCGAATTCCAAAGTTCAGGCAACCGGCATATTCTTATTGCCAGGAGTTTAGCATAAGTCTTTCTAGTTCGCCCTTCTCCCGGAAAATCAACTGGGTTCCCCTGCTCTTTTCGACCGATTATTCGTCGAACCATTTGTGAAAGGTGTAAAAACTCGCTACCGGTTCAAATCTGAGATTTAGCAAGACCCTTTGCATTTTAGTGTTAATAAGCTGGGTAGCAATACTCATCCCGGGTGCGCCTGCTGCCAGGCCCCATTCCAGCCCGCCAGTTATTAAGGCCCGGCCAACTTTTAGTCCCTGGGCGGAAGGGTCGACACCCGCCAGGACCCCTTCCACGACCCGGTCGGGGGTAAGTTTGAGGGCGTAAAACCCAACTATCTTTCCATCGTATTTTGCTATGATGACAACTTCGGCCACTTTCCGCGAGGCGCAGCAGCGCATGGCCCAGGAGGAATAAACCTCGTCGGCTTTGCGTTTATCGAGCCTGGGGTCGGTATGATAATGCCCTACGAAATTTTGAAAAGCTTTCGCGGCTACCTTTTCCACTTCGCGTTCTTCGCCCGCCCTTAACGTTCCAACCGTAATATTATTTGGAACGGGGGGCAGCGGGGTATTTGTTAGGTCCCGGTCATAATATACGAGCGTATCCATGAGCTTGAACCCGTTTTGCTCCATCAGGTGAACGGTTTCAGAATTACCCGTAGGACAACGGGCTATCAGGAAAACGACACCTTCGGCCCGGCAAAATTCCAGCACTTCGGGAAAATCTGCGGCTGTGTTTATGGTGGCCCTGGCCGACTTGATACCAAAGCGTTCCTCGTCCAGCGGCGACAGCGTTACAATTCTCGTCTTTTCAGCCTCGGTCATAGTTTAATATTCTATCCCTTCAACTCGCGAAGTTCCCGGTTGGGCAGTTTTTAGATTGATGCCGGAAATCATGAACGACCACTGGTTCTGGTTGGTACTGGCCGGGTCGTAGGCCGCCGGGCGGTAAAACCCTTCCTTATAATTAAGCTGGATGGTATTCCAACCGGCCTGTAAATCAATATCTATGGTATAGGGCGTATTTACGGTTAAGGGTTTCTCCTGAAGGGGCGTCTTGTTCAGGACCAACTGGAGAGTTCCCTGGGTTCCTTGCCCGTTGGGAGCCTTTGGATTTGCCATAAAACCGACCGGTGTCAGTTGGAACTGGACCTTTTGTGGCACAGAACTGTACAAAAAGATTTGCGCTCCGGAGGTTACCGGCCAATATTTGGGATACTCAGGCTGGGGGTCCAGCCAGTTCGCGTCGGTTCCCGTCATGAATTGGGGTTGCTGTGTGGTAACCGTTAGCTGAGCCTGGGTAAGAGTTTTGCCGTCTACCGTGATAAAGGGTGGCAGGGACCTGTCCAGGCCCGGTGGTGTTAAAGTGGAGGACGGTGATGGGGGGGACGGGGGGGCCTGCGGACTCCTGATAAACCGGACATCGGCCAGTTGAAAGTTGAGCTTTACAGGCTGCTGCGTTCCCAAATCCAGCACCTGGATATTCAGTCCGGTCAGGCACAATTTGGGGTCCAGGGAGAGTAATTTCAGGTCGTAAAAGTAATTATGCAGGTCGCCATCCAGTGCAAGGGGCAAAATAACCGGTTCTGGTTGAAAACTGATATTCCCGTTAAGCCTGTAAAAAAGGCGGACTACCCTGTTGACGGTACCTTTCATATCTACACCCATCCTTAAATAAAGCTGGGAATAGTCCGAAAGGCAGGCGTTGAAGGGTTTTGTATAGGTAATTGAATTCGGATTTTGCCCTTCCCATTTTGCCATGCTGTCCCCTGGGGCGCTGGCAGGCACGGTATTGGCCGGTTTCCACAGGTTTGTATTCTGGGTATTTAGGACTAAATCGGTTGGGGACGGCTGCGGAATATACGGGGTCAGGTCCTCCGCCGGGACTGGCTTCATTCCGCCAGGGCCGAGTTTGAGGTCAATATGCGGGTACTGGAACAACCCCGAATCGCCGTAAAGACTTTTTCCAAAATCCGAGGTCAGGCGCAAAGAAATTGATTTACCGGCGTACTCTTTTAAGGAAAAGGAGATTGGTTGCCAGCTATGTTCGGTGGGCGGCACGTATTTACTGGCGACCAGTTTATCAGGCTGGCCCTTTTCCTGGACGTATATCTGGAAGGTCGCCCCATCCGAGGCATTTATGATCGGTTTAATATCGCTGAGGGTTACCGCCGTTACAAAATTGGCCTCGTTCAGGTTGCCGGGTAAAGTGAGGTGCCAGGTGACCGCGTTGGGCGATTGCATGAATAGGTTGAGATGTTTGAAATGGGACCAGGGCAACATGGTTTCCCCGGCATCGCTGGTCCAGTAGACCCCCTGGGTAGGCGGTTGGCTGGCGATGGGCAGCCACGGAAGCGGTTCGGTTACGACATTTTCCAGCCAATATTTATAGATATAATTCGGATTCTGTTCGACCGTAACTTTTCCGTTGATAATAAAGTCGCCCTGCAAACTCCACTGCTGGTCGGGGGCAAAGACCGACATATAATTTTTCTCAAGCGGAGCGGCCAGGAGCGAAACCGGCCTGGCAAAATAACCATTGTAAAGAGTTGCTTCGCAAATTTCGGAAGCGACTTTATACTCGCGTATGCAGGAGGCGGCTGCCGGGGAGCGCAACCGTAAAAACATCGTTTTATCGTCGAAGGTAAGCTGGGTGGTAACGTAGAGGAACCCCACTATTAAAAGAAGTCCGATCGCCCAGGTTGCCAGGGCCGTAGGCAGCCATCTTTCGAGCGTGACCCGGACACGGCCTTTAATCCAACCAAAAGTGGCGGGCGCGGTCTTCCGGTTATTCCACAAGACATAGGCCAGCATTACCAGCCCAATCCAGTAGACTAACAGTTGCTGGTTGTACCACGGACCGATGAATTCCCGGAAAGTTAGGATTTCGAACGGGCTTAGAATACCAAAAGTGAGTAAGGCGAAGGCCGGGGCTGACTGTCTGCGCACCGGGGTATTCCAGTTTAACAGGTAGAAGAAAATCGCAAAAAGACCGGCGATTAAACCGAAGGTGCCAGCCCAGAAGGCCGGATCGTTCGCGTAAGGGAAAACGTTAATCCCGATGCCGTTAGAAAAAGGCCAGCCGTAGGTAGTCGCAAAAATGTTATATTTGAAGTTGGCGTTTGCGATCGAGGTAGCTGCTTTGTTGGGACCCGGGTTTATTATCAGAAAGTAAACGTAAGGTATCCCACTAACGCCCGCCGCGCCGAATAAAGCGGCGTATTGCCACCACTTGCGCTTGCCTAGGACCACCATCATCACAAAAAAAGCGGGCCATACCAAAAAACCGATCGCCCCGGACCAGCAAGAGACTATCCCGGCCAGCCCGATTAATAAACTGGTCAGCCAGTCTCGTTCTATTTTTACCAGGCACCAGATACCAAATGAGAAGCCTAAAAAGCAAAAACCCCAGGTTACACTGGTCTGCCCGAACGTGAAGACATCTATGGCCGAGCCGCCAAAAGATAAAGCCGATAAGAGGGGCAGCAGAAACCAGGTTTTTTTGCCGTTATTCACTATATTACAGGCGTCCCAGAGTAAGATTACCTTGACCACCGCCATGCCGACCCCGGTAAAAATAGTAAAATAGGTATTCCAGTGAGTTAGCAGGGCCAGGACCACTTCTAAAAAGAGGGGAAAGAGGAGGAAATGGGTGTTTACAAAACTATCACGCGGGAAATATAGCCAGTCATAGGTTCCTTCCGCAATGCGGGTTATCGTGTTTACATAAAAAACATAATCGGCGCTTAAAACATTATCCCCGGTTGTAGCCAGGAAGATAACGGTATTGAGCAGGGGCAGCAGGGCCAGGGCTATCATAAGGGCAGGGTATAGGCGTTTTAACACCCTGAGAACGGCCCGAAAGCGTGGCAGGTTAAAGCTATATGTTAGCTGCGTCCCTGGGTTTTCCAGTTTTTCTACCTGGATATTTTCCATGTTACCTCTACACCTTAAGCTAAGAGAACCGGGTAATCGCCTGAATTACCGTTGTTTGCTGGGCTTTAGAAAGCTTGTTGTAGAAAGGCAGACGGACTAAACGGTCGCTTACATCTTCCGTAACCGGGCAATCGCCCTCTTTGCCGCCAAAGCGGCGTCCCAGGTCGGACAAATGGAGCGGTAGATAGTGAAAGACGCTTAAAATCCCCTGTTCTTTCAGGTACAGGATAAAGGCTTGCCTTTTAGCAAGCGACGGGAAAAGCATATAGAACATGTGGTAAGCCTGGTCGCAATGTCCGGGTACGGTCGGCAGTGTCACCTCGTGCGAGGCGGCCCAATTTTGTAGTTTAGTGTAATAGGTCTCCCAGATTTCTTGCCGCCGGGTCTGGATATAGTCTTTGGCTTCAAGCTGGCCTAGCAAGCAGGCGGCCAGCATTTCCGAGGGCAGATAGCTCGAACCGATGTCCACCCAGCTATATTTATCAATCTGGCCCCGGAAGAACCGGCTGCGGTTGGTCCCCTTCTCCCGGATGATTTCGGCCCGCTCGATATATTGCGGGTCATTGATTAAAAGCGCCCCACCCTCGCCACAGCTAAAATTCTTGGTTTCGTGAAAGCTCTGGGTTGCCAGGCAGCCAAAAGTGCCAAGTAACTTGCCCTTATATTTGCCAAAAAGACCGTGCGCATTATCTTCCACTACCGCAATTCTGTGCCGGTTGGCGATTTCCATGATGGTGTCCATCTCGCAACCGACCCCGGCATAGTGGACCGGAACAATCGCCCTGGTGCGGAGCGTGATTGCTCTTTCGAGTTTGGTTTCATCCAGGTTAAGGGTATCGGGCCGAATATCTATGAAGACCGGGTGGGCGCCTCGCAGCACAAAGGCGTTAATGGTCGATACAAAGGTAAAAGATGGGACAATTACCTCGTCGCCCGGTTTAATATCGAGGAGCAGGGCGGCCATTTCGAGGGCGTGAGTGCAGGAGGTGGTCAGTAGCGCCCTGGGGATACCAAGCTCTCCTTCGAGAAAAGCGTGGCAGCGTTTGGTGAAAGGTCCGTCACCGGAGAGATGACCGCTCGCCATTGCCTGGGCCACATATTTTTTCTCGTTACCTACTACAGCCGGAAAGTTAAAAGGGATTTTATAGTCAGTCATTTTCTCTTAAGGGTTGGGTCTTTAGTTTTCAGGGGTCCAGTTTACCAGTTTCCTGGTCCGGGCCACCACTATTAGCGAAGTACCGATGGGCAGGCGAAGGTGGCGTTTTAGTAAAAATTTCTCCCAGGAAAGCGCCAGAAAGAGCAACTTATTCAGTCCCGGAATTATCCGCAATTCGGTCTCCATGAGCTTGCGGGTTTGTTTTGCCGGGTCCGGGTGCTTTCGCAGACGGCTGAGTAAGCCGGAAAGGCGGCGACCCAGCCAGACCGCCGGGAACAAGATAGCCATATACTGGCTGAGATATTCTACTTCGTAGCCACTTTCAATCAGTTTAGCCTCAAGCTCCTTTAAGGTGTAGCGCCGAAAATGGCGGGAGGCCGTATCAAAATAGCTCCAGAGCGAGGGATGGGCCGGGACGGTTAACAGTAAGGCTCCCGCCGGCTTTAGCATGGCGCGAAGGTCTTGTAAGACCTGGATGTCGTCCGGCAGGTGTTCGATAACGTCAAACAAGCCGATTACATCGAAATTTGCGGCAAAAGGGGGCCGGTGCAAGTCTCCCTGCACCAGGGGGCAACTCACCCGCTGCCTGGCAAAAGCTAACCCCTCGCTAAAGAGGTCCATTCCAAAGAGGGAGCCGGGTTTACAAACCTTTTCCAACTCCTTTAAGACATTCCCGGTGCCGCAACCGATTTCCAGGATTTTATAGTCAGCGTTAAGTTTTGCGATAACCGGTTTCACCAGGGTTACAATGTCGTTATTGCGCGACCTGAACCAGAAGTGTTTATCCTCAATGGCGAACAAAGGTGAAAAGTAGAACGGGTCATAACTGTCGTGCGCTTCTGTGGAAATAACCGCCTGCGGCATCACTATCCTTTCAAGGTTTCTCGCTGCCAGGTGCATTTCGCCTGGCCGGGTTTAGCGACCTGTTGTTAGCTATTTATTCAGTTTCGCCCAGGGCTCGTTCAGGTCGCTCAACTCCGGTTCTTCTCGCGGAGTTTTGGCGGCAGCGGTCTTTTCTCGCACGGTATAGGTCGGTTTCTCCATCGAGCGGAAATGCATTCGGGCCAGGTATTCCCCAATAATACCGATAGCAAACATCTGGGCCCCGGAAAATATCGCAATAATTGAGGCCAGGAAAGGAAAGCCCGGTACGCTACCGCCCCGGATAAAAAAGACCGCAATCACGTATAGAAAAACGATTATGCCAAATAGAGTAAAACTAAACCCGATAAGGCTGGCAAGTTGGAGCGGCCAGGTGCTAAAACCGGTCATCATATCGAAAGCGTGTCTTACCAGTTTGCGAAAGTTGTAGTTGGAGACACCGGAGGCCCTGGGGGCGTGGCTGACCCGGACGCTGCTAAAACGGGTGGTTCCCCAGGTCAAAAGCACATCTATAGATAAAAAAGGGCTCTGGTAGTTTACAAAAGCCTCCCGGAGCCGGGTCCGAAAAGCTCTAAAAGCCGAGACCTTGCGGGCCGTTTCGGCGCCCATCGCCCCCTGTAAGGCCCATTTCGTAATCTGGGAAGCGCGTTTTCGCCAGAAGCTGTGTTTATCATCAACAGGGGTGCCGTAAACGACGTCATAACCTTCGGCCAGTTTTGTCAGGAGTTTGGGGATTTCTTCGGGTGGGTGCTGCAGGTCGTCGTCCAACGTTACTATAACGTCATACCTGGCGTTGCGGATACCACATAACAGGGCGTTGTGCTGCCCGTAATTGCGCATTAAATCAATACCGGTGATGTTCGGATAGAGGCGGGTCAGTTCGTTTATGGTATGCCAGCTATTGTCGGGGCTACCATCATTAACCAGGATAATTTCATAGGTGTAATGGCCAAGAACTTTTGTCAGACGGGTGATTAATTCACCGAGTATGTTGCTGCTTTTGTAAACAGGTATTATGACAGAAAGGGTGTCTATATATTCCTGTGAGTTTTCCATGGTCTCTTAACCCAACGACAACATTTGACCGTACCGGGTTGTAGTCAATTTTAAGAATTGTTATAGCAAGCGCTGGCAAGTCAGTTCAAGGCAAGGTGTTTCCTGGTTTTTGGCCCTGTCTGGATTTACTTTTTGGTAGAAACCGTAGGTTCGGCTTCTACCGGGTGATGTGAGGCTGCTTCGGCGCTTATTTCTTCTACCGAGGGGGTAGCAGGCACTTTACCAAAGGAAAGACCCTCGGCCCAGGTGTAATAGGCTCCCAGGATAATCACCGGCAGATAGCCGGTGATGTGCAAGAGTAATCCCAGGCTAACCAGCATGGACTCCTGGCCGGGGAAGAAGGGTAGGAGCGACACCTTTACGAGCGCTTCAAAAACACCGATATAGCCGGGAGCCGACGGCACTACCATTCCCAGGTTGAGTGCAATCAGCAGGACCATCCCCAGTTCGAATTTCAGGGGGATATTGAGGGCGAAGGCGACGAACATGTAGTTCACGACTATCATCAGCCACAGGACCACCGATTGGGCCCACAGGTTCAGGCTCAGTTTGAAGTCGAGCAGGATACCCAACACGTCCAGCACTTCGCGCACCAGGCCAAAGATAGGTTCGCGGAAACGGCTCGGCACGATACGCAGCACCCAGCGGACCAGCGCTTCGGACTGTTTGCGAAAAGCCGCCATCAGCATACAGACCAGGAAAGCCACCACTACCAGGCCGCCCGTGATAAAGGCCGCCTGTTTAATATCGTCGCCCAGGCTCAGGAAAGGCAAGAGGAAAATCAGGAAAATAAACATGGTCATAACGTCCATGATTTTTTCCAGGAAGATGGTCGAAAGCACCCGCACAGGCGAGATGCGTTCGCTCCGGCTGAGCGCGTAGGCCCGGACGATTTCGCCGAGCCGGGCCGGTAGGACTGTATTAAAAAGGTAACTTATATTGAGAGTGGCCCAGAGGCGGCCCAGCCTGATTTTAGGGCTGGGGCTGAAAAGTAATTGCCAGCGGGTTATTTTCATAAACAGGTTGAGGAAGTAGGGTATAAGGGAGGCCAGTATCCACCACCAGTTCAGGCGGCTAAAAGAATCGCCGACCTGGCCAAAATTTATACCGCTAAGGGCGAACCAGACCGCTACCGCGCTTATAACAAGCCCGACCCATAGCTTTAAATGCTTTCTCAAGCGTTTGTACCCTGTACCTTTCCCAACAACCTTGTTTGTGGTGAACTGAGCTTTAACAATTATCAAAACTTGGCTCGAAAATAGCATAGCCGTACATGCTTGTCAAGCCAGCTAAAGGCCGGTCTATGGTCGGGAGATGACTACCCTTTGAGAAAGCTAAAATTTGTAACATCCTACCTTTTATGTTAAATTTAAGCTAAGCTTCTATATGATGTTAGAGTTCAACTCGGCTACAACCAAAAACTGCTCAGGACTCTTCTAATTTAGAAGAATTAAAATTGAGTAAAAAGGGTGCCCTGTTGCGATTACAAAATCGCAGCTATCCTGACCGGTTTGGCCAGGCGCTGAATATTTTCGTTGTATTACTGATTTATCGGTGGAGCCTGTAGCTATTTCCATTCGAACTAGCGCGGCGTCAAGTTGGTGTTAAATGTCGGCTAAAGAAGTTAATAAACAAATCGATCTCTCAGAATCTGACGACCCTTTCTTTTTTTTCCATATCCCCAAGACCGCCGGTTCAACCCTGGTAGATATTCTCGAAGATTACTTCCATCACCGGGAAATCTGTCCGGCCTACTACACCTACGAACTTAATGATTTTTCTTTCGATGAGTTGAGTAGTTTCCGGCTCTTCCGGGGGCATATCGACTATCACGTGCTGTGCCGGTATTTGAGAAAGGCCCCGCAAACTATTACCTTTCTGCGCCACCCGGTTGACCACGCTATCTCGATTTTTTCACATCTAAAAAGAAAGACCGACGAAGAGTATCTCGAACAGGAAATCCAGGCGGTACGGCAGATGAACCTGGAGAAATTTATCTTTCAGCCGGACCGGATTATCAATCTCGACTATTCCAACCTGCAACTGCGCACTTTAGTAGCGAACTCCGACCTTGATTTAGCCATGCTGCGGTCCCCGTCCTTGCTAGCGGCGGCGGATAGCTCGGTGCCGACGGACCGTGACTTGCTCGACTACGGCAAGAAACTGCTGGCCGACTTTTTCTTTGTGGGAGTGGCGGAGCGGTTTGAAGATGGGCTATTATTACTTTCCTATCATTTTGGTCTCAGGCCGCTGGAATTCATTCCTTTTATAAATGTAAGCCATAACAAACCGGCTAAAGACTCGATAGCGCCGGAAGTCTACGAGCAAATCGCCTGGAAAAGCAGTCTCGATTTTGAGCTTTACAAATTCGGCCAGGAGCTTTTCGAAAGCCGGTTTAACTCCATGACCCAGGATCTGCTCGCCCGGTACGGTACTGCCGAACAACAGCAACTCTATTCAGATGAAGGCGAAGGCGAAACGGCTCCCCGCGAATTAATTTACCAGTGGCTGGAAGAACATTACCACTACCGGTTTACCCGGCGGCACCAGGCAGTATCCTCGTTTGATTACAATGCCGAGCAGCCTTTGAACGGTCGCCAATGGCATAAAAGAGAGAAATTTTTTACTTTTGGGATAGCTCGTTGGACCGGACCTGGCCCGGTTTCCAGCCTGGATTTACCCCTGGCGGCGGAAAGCGACCTGAAAATCAGTTTTGAAGTGGTGCTGTCTTTGCACGATGAAAACCTGGATAACCTGAAGCTTTCTGTAGGTGACCAGCCGGTTGTCCTGACCCGGCGCGTCACCCCTACCGGCACTCGCCTTTACGAAGGTATTCTTACCCAGGAGCGTCTCGCTGAAGGACGGGGCCTGGTCAGGTTGTCTTTTCAGGTTGGTAAACTGCTCAGAGCTAACGAACTGAACCCGGCCAGCGAGGATGACCGCGTCATGGGCGTGGTGATAAAATGGGTTAAGGTCGAACCGCACCTCCCGGAGTTTCGTATTACAAATTCAGAGGCTGCCGAAAAACCTACCGTCTTGTCGAGAGTGTTTCAAGTCTCCTCCCGAGGAATCTGGAAAGCTCCCAGGTTTTTCTTCATACCCAGGTATTAGTTTCTAATTGATTGAGCTTGCCCCACTGCCTTACTCCTGAACTGGACCCGTTAATCCCTGGCTTTCGCGGGAGTTCGGTTAACAGGTTGATTCAGGAAGGGACGCTCAAAAAGCAGGTGAAAGAGATAAGCCGTTATAACTACCAGGGGGATGGCAACAAATATCTGGATAGTGTAAATGGCAAAAGACGACAGACCGGCTTTTTCTCCCAGGTCATTGACGATTGCCAGGAGCGGGAAGTGAATAAGATACAAGCTGTATGAGAAACTCCCCAGCCATAGCACCCACTTGCTGTTTAGAATTAGCAAGAGCCAGTTTCTACTCTCCCGACCTTCCTCGGTCTTTCTTTTAGTAACCCTGGTAGCGTAAATAATAAAAGAAGTCGCCGCCAGGCCCATCAGTAAATCTCTGAGAGGTAACAGGTAAAGGGCCTGGTATTTCTCCTCGATTACTACTTCCCCAACCAGGACCAAAGTTAAAAAGAGACTTAGCTTGCCCCAGGGCAGGCTGTTTTGGATTGTTACGTCACCCGGTCGTCTCGAAAAGTTAATAGTGGCCCCAACCATGCCAAAAGCAAAGAGGGCCAGAAACCAGGGCGACTCCAGGGCTAACGCCGGGAACAGATAAAAAGGTAGCAGGCCCACTGCCAGAGAGAAAGCAATTACAAGAAAATTGCCGTTCTTTAGCCGCCATAAAGGTATCAACAGGAAGGGGAACAGAAAGTAGATTTGAAACTCAACCGGGATACTCCACATGGGTGCGCTGATTTGATGCGACCAGTCGGGGCTCCAGTTGTGAATCAATAAAAAATGAGAGATGAGTATATCCGGTCGGAAGGCCGGTAGGGAACTGTTCCACTCGTTTATAGGGTTCGTATTGTCGAAAGTGTTCAGGCCGGGGACCACGGCTATTAACAGTAAAGTTAGAACCAGGGCCACGTAATAGGGCGGTAAAATCCGCTTAAACCGGCGTTTAAAGTAGTCGAGGAGGCCGTTTTGAAAGGTTCCCGTAGCTGACCGGGCCACCGGAAGCATCAGGCTATAACCTGAAACTACCAGGAAAACCACCACAGCAAATCTGCCATATTTAAAGAAGGAAAAGGCGTAGTGGTAGGCGGTCTCTAAAAAATTGCCCCTGGGAGAACCGTTTCCCCCGTCATGCATTCTCAGGGCATGGTCAATGACCACGAATAAAGCCGCTAGACCCCGGATACCATCTAAAAATTCAATTCTAACCCTTGATTTTTCTTTTGGTTGGACAGTCGCGACCGCCTGAAGTGTGCTGGTTGTGGTAAGCGCCATATTAATTTTTCCCCTCCGAGAGTAAATGGTTTCTAGAATGGTCTGGTTTGACGTTTTTGGGATTAAAAGAAAATTGGGCTAATAAAAAATTTGTAGCAGCACTGCGGCAAGCCGATGTTATAAAATTTGTCCCGCAAACAATGCCTTAATAGACGAACACACAAAGTAATTAAAACTTCCGCTTTTTGAGTTTAAAAAATAGAGCTTTGCAGGTAAATGACGTGGATAACCCTTTAAAGAAAACCGCCAGGGCTTACTGACATTAAAATATCATAATATCGGACAAAAAGCAACAGCTCATATTAATGTTATGAATGGGGTTCCCCATAAAAGATCAGTAAAGATAAGTGTCATTATCTTTACTGATTATCCACTTGTTAACTATCGTGCCAGGTTTTGAACTCAAAACGGGTGGTTATCTCTACTGGTTAAGCATAGCCCTGGCACGTGCTGACCAGTTAGCTGGGTGAAACTAATTATTATTAGGCTATTCGCTGCGGTAGCCTAATTTTTATTTCCGCCAAATTGGCGAATTAAGACTTCATAAAACTAGAGAGCGCATGTGACGATTGGGGCGACACCTGGTGTGACGGTTCGTGTGCTGCTAAGCCAGCCTCAACCGGCACACACCTTAGGAGACAAGGCTCGTTCAGTCACCAGCCCTTGTTGTTATTTTTCAGGTTCGGTGGGTTCATGTCCCACTGGCCAACCGTGTTTCTCTTGTAATCTTTTCCTTGCTGAATTTACTCTTTCGCCGTAATCAGGTAAGAAAACCTCATAAAGGTTAGATTCAATTTTACCAGCTAACTCTTCTATTGCACCCCATTCACCTCCATTCATAAGATGAAAATTAAGTGGGTCACCTGATTCGTAAGCTCTTTCAAATAAAGCGTCAAGTACAAGAGCCACATCTCTACTTATAGTTACTGTTATTGGTTGATTATCATCTTCAATCATTTCTTCCTCTTAAAGAACTAAGTACATTCTCAAAGTGACCTTGCACCAATTATGGAATGTTAAAACGCGAATAATTCTACTTACTTTCAAGAATTTTAGGGGAAAATACCCTAACGAAAAATGGAGACGCTGCCGGTTGTAAAACACCTCCATATATTCGAAGATTTCTGTTTTGGCCTCTTGCCTGCTCTTGAAGAGCTTACGATCACAGAATTCGACCTTAAGAGTTCCAAAAAAGCTTTTCATTGCTTCATTGTCCCACCAATTTCCCTTGCGGCCCAGGGTATCCCTAGCTAGCTAGCTAGCCCTTGGCGAGGCGGCCCAGGCGGTGCATAATCCCGGCGGTGCTTTTATAAAGCTCGGTGTACATCTCAAAGTACTCCCGGTAGAGCGCTGCGTTGGCCGGGTTTGGCTCGATCTGGGTCACGTCCCGGACCCACTCCCGGTCGAGCGCCGTAAAATCCGGAATAAGGCCGCTGGCATACCCGGCCAGGAAGGCGTCGCCATAGGAAGCGCCGATGGTGCGGGCCGGTAAGTCCTGGGGTAACCCTGTCACGTCACTGACAATTTGCAACCATGTCCGGTTTTTGGTGCCGCCGCCGACCGCGACAAGCCGCCGAGGGTCGGCTCCCATCTCACGCATCACCTCGACGTTCTGACGGACCCCGTAGGCGATACCTTCCAGGGCGGCCCGGAACATATCGGCCCGCGTGTGGTTGAGGGTCAGCCCGGCGAAAATCCCCCTGGCAAAAGGGTCGTGGATGGGGGTGCGTTCACCCTGGAAATAGGGCAGGACCAACAGGCCCCGCGAACCGGGCGGAACCCCGGTGGCTTCCTCACCCAACCGGCTATAGGCTGCCGGACCGCCCTGCCGCTCGGCTTCCAGGAGGTCGGCGGCAAGCTGGTCGCGGAACCAGCGGGTTAAAGCCCCGGTGGTCGACATCCCCCCGGCCACGCAGTAGCGGCCCGGCAAGGCAAAAGCGGTCAGCCACATGCGCGGGTCCGAAACCATCTTTTCAAGAGCCAGGATAAAGAAAAAGGTCGTGCCGTACATCAGCATCAGGTCGCCCGGCCTGGTTACGCCCACGCTCAGACCTTCCGAGACCGCGTCGATAGTGCCGCAGGTCACCGGGGTACCGGCGGCCAGGCCCGTTTCCGCCGCCGCTTTAGCCGAGATTTCTCCCACGATTTCGGTCGGCCAGGCCAGTCGCGGCAACTGCTTGAGGTCAAAAATCTCTCCCGCGAATTTCTCGCTCCACTCCAACCGCTCTATATCGAACAGCGGGTTGAAGTGCGAGGCGGTGTGGTAATCCAGGACGTACTCGCCGGTCAGGCGGTAGACCAGGTAGCTGCTACAACTGTGGACGTAACGGGTCCGGCGATAGACTTCCGGTTCGGCCTCGCGCAGCCACCTCAGTTTGGGACCAATAGCCTGCGAGGTCAGGTTCATACCGCTCAACTTGTTGAGGTTGTCCGGGCCAAAGAGTTCGTTCAGGCGGTCAATCTGGGGCTGGGCCCTGGTATCTATCCCGTAGAGGATGGCCGGGCGCAGGGGACGGCCCTGGTCATCGAGGGGTAAAAGGTCCGGCCCCAATCCCGACACGGCCACCGCCCCGATTTCCGACCCGGTCCGCCCGGCTTTGGCAGGTAAAATCCGGCAGAGATTGGCGCAGTCTTCCCACCAGACCCGGTCGGCGTCTTGCTCGGCCCAACCGGGATGCGGCAGGGCTAAATCGTGTTCCAGGGTGTGTTCGGCCAGCACTGTGCCATCCGGGAGACACAAGACTCCCTTGGAACTGTAAGTGCCGATGTCTATCCCAAGTAGCAGGTTCCCCACTGAAATGCTCCCTCTGTGTAAACAAGTTGTCTGTACTGGCCGGTAAATTAAACCGCCGGGCCGGTCTTGCGGTGTAGCTCTAGCTCCCCCGGTATATTTGCAGTATCGAGTATCCTTGAAGCTGCCCCTCGCAGGTATTTATTAAAGAAGTCGAGCAGCAGCGTGTTCATGATGATTTCCATGCGGTCCGGGTCTATCTTGCCTAGCATAGAGACTTCGGTTTCCTGGCCGTTCAGGACCAGCGTCATAGATTCGTTTTCGGCCAGCAACTCAGTATAATCCATAAAGTTCATGTGCATTGTACCTTTGATAGTCGCCAGGTAGGTATCCCCGGCGGCGTTCATAAAGGGATAAGTCAGGAACAGTCCGCCCAGGCCGTCGTGTTGCATTAGCAGGACCGGCCTGGTGAAGGGCACATCCCAATTTGGGCTGAAGTAAAAGCCGTCCAGGTTGGCAGCGGCCCGGACTTCGGGAAAAGTCTGGGCCAGGTCGAGAGCTACCGAACCGCCAAAGGACATCCCAAACGCCCCGATTTTCTCACGGTCGACGTGCCCGTAAAAAAGGGCACCGGGCTGTCCGGCTTCAGCCAGGAAACTATCCAGGGCGGCTCGGCTATCCCGCAGCCACGGTTCGGATTGCAGGACCATCCCGCCCTGCCGGTCGATAATGGTTTGATAGTAAGCTCGATGTTCCTCTAAACCGGCGGTTTTTCCTTTGCCGAGGAGCCAGTCGGGATAGGCCGTAAAGATGTCGTTGGAGGCGGCAGCTTCTTCGCCAAACTCGGCCATCCTTTCCTCACCATTATAGAGATGCATTTCGCCAGTTTCCAGTTCGTAGGAACCGTCGCCCGGATGACCGAGGCTCAAAATGATATAGCCGTGCGAGGCCAGTTCCTCACACTGGACCGAGTTCGATTCGTGTCCGATACCAAACCCGTGGTTAAAAAGAAGTAGCGGGTGAGCACCCTCCGCCACCGGGACATTTAAATAGGAATTGGTTTCGATGCCGCCCGCCCCCGGCACAATTTTGTCGTTGGTGTACTTTTTGAGTTTGCCTTCACCCCGGCTTTCAGCCGGGTAAAAGCAGACTGCCGGGATAGTGCGTGTCTCCGAATTGTTCGCAGGGTTGTACCGGTAATAAAAATAGGTTGCGCCTACTATGTGGGGGCCGGTAGGCTGGCGCAACTTGTAATTCTCTTTAATTTTCATACCCGTCTTCTCCTATCCCTTTCGATTTAATCCTGAAGCTGTCACTTCCCTTATAAACCGTTTAATTTTCCGGGAAATTCGCAAATTTTTTTGCGGTCCGGTAACAACGGTGGACACCATTTTTACTACCTGTGAAAGTTAAACCAGCGCTAGAATGTATATAATTCTATAAAACCTGTTGTCAAAAGGGAAACCTGATGGCGGTGCGATTCCTGCCGGTCCTGCCCGGTTGCTGCGCTCCCGGCCAAAATGATGTAAACTAAAAGAGCAATATGGGGTTCCTCGAAGTAAACTTGCTCAGCCCGGCCCCTTTTCACCGGAAACAATTTTCATTTCAGGTCATCCAATTCTTAACGTATGCCGCGAGTCCGAAGCCGAAAAAACCGATTTAATCTTTTCCTGGTCTACTCCCTGCTCCTGAACCTGGTCCTGGCCGGGTCCGACTGGACCGCCGCTCCTTCAGGCAGTTTCGCTCTCGCCTCTAACGGCAGCACCGCCGTGGAAGTCCGGGTGACAGACGTCCAGAGCAACCGGGCCATAGCCGGGGCCGGGGTAACTATCACCATCCCGGCGGCCTCAGGAACGACCGACTCTGCCGGGTTTCTCCGGCTCGATAACCTCAACGCTCCTGACCAGACCGCTATCGGCGTAACGGTAACGGCTCCCGGCTACCAGACCTGGACCATCCAGAACGTCTATCTCCTGACCTCGGACACGCTACGAATTGAGGCTAACCTTACACCCGGCAGCCCGGCTCAAACCCAGGTCGTGCAGTCGCAGACCCCGCGCTGGCTGTCAAAAGGTTCGACCCCTGCCGGGCCTGACCCCGGACCTGCAAAACCCCAGGCCCGTACTGCCCTCAACTACTCCGACAGCAATCCCCCGGCGACCATCCGGGTCTACCGGGTCGCCACCGGCACCGTGGATACGGTAAACTTTACCTTTTATATGAAACATGTCCTGCCGAGCGAGTGGATTGCAAGCTGGCAGACCGCTTCGCTTCAGGCCGGGGCCATGGCGGTCAAGACTTACGGGTGGTACTGGACCAACTTCTCAAAATATCCCGGCCAGAATTATGACGTTCAAGATGGTACCGCCGACATGGCCTATAACCCGAACGTCTCCTACGCCAGCACCGATAGCGCCGTGGATGCGGTCGCCAGCTACCGGATGACCCGCGCCAGCGCGATATTCCAGGCCCATTTTTGCGCCGGGGTCCAGGGGGACGGCAGCCGCACCGATACCCAGTGTGGCAATACCGCCGGTAACTGGATCAGCCAGTGGGGCAGCCAGTACTGGGCCCAGCAGGGCAAGGATTTCGCCTGGATACTCACCTATTACTATGACAATATCTCGCTGACAGCTACCGTCGGCCAGCCCGAAGTGGTGGTGGACAACACCGGGTCCGGGTCGGCTTTCGTTCCGACCTATACCGAGACCCCCTGGCAGAACGGCTCCGGTTGTTCGAGCATCAACGGCACTTTCTTATATACTGGCAACAACCAGACCCAGACCGCAGACCATAACGAGGTCTACTGGATGCCGAACCTGCCCCAGGCCGGTTACTACGATGTCTGGGTAAACGTCCCGGCCTGTAGCGCCACTACCACCAACGCCCGCTACCAGGTCCATTACGGTGGAGGCAGCGTTACGACCGTTTCGCTCAACCAGTACAATACGAGCGGTTTTGCCAAACTTGGGAACTGGCTTTTCCCGGCGGACGCCACCAGTTTTGTCTATCTCGATGATGTAACGGGTGAAACGGCCAATTCGACCAGGGTCGGGGTGGATAGCATTAAATGGGTCTATACCGGCCCTCCCCCTCCGCCGGTCACGCTCAGCAGTATCAGCGTGACTCCGTCCACGGCTACCCTCAACCGGGGCGCGACCCAGCAGTACACGGCCACCGGCAACCTCTCCGACGGGTCCACGGTCAACATGACCGGGAGCGTTGCCTGGGTGTCGAGCAATCCGGGTGTGGCGACTATTAACGCGAGTGGGTTGGCGACCGCGACCGGTGGCGGTAACACGACTATTTCGGCCAGGTTGGGCAGCGTAAGCGGGACGGCCACTCTTACGATCAACTATTCCGTCGGTGAGGGTTCGCTTTATCCCCAGGTCTTTACCGACGCTTACACCCGGAAGGGCGGCCAGGGCAGCCTCGGACTACCGACCGCCAAAGTCAGCCAGTACGGTATGAGCGGGGTCTACTGGCAGCCGTTGAGCGGTGGCGGCGGCATCTTCCATTACCAGGCGAGCGGTTCGGACCCCTCGACTATCCGGGCTTTTGTTATCAATGGCGACATCTATACCGCCTATATAACGAATTATAGCGGTCCCTCCAACAACGTGTTCGGACCGCCCACCAGTGATGTGTTTCTGAACGGCAGCGGTTACCAGCAGGTAAATTTCGCCAACGGCTATCTTGCCAGGAATTCCAATGGGTATAGCTTCACGGCCTGGCCGACTACCTTCGCGGCCTGGAAGACCTCCTATTTTAATAACGCCAACCTTTACAGCGGTCCGAGCCTGGTCCAGAATGAGGGGAACAATGGAGACCTCGCTTTAAACTATAACTGGGGCACCAATCAGGCTCCCGCCCCTCTACAGGGGGTGCTATACACCAGCAACTGGTCGGTCCGCTGGGAGCGTTCCTACACTTTCGCGCCAGGTTACTACAAGTTCACCCTGTGCAGCGATGATGGTTTGCGCCTTTACCTGAACAACAGCGCTGTTATCAACGAGTGGAAGACCCAACCGACCACCTGTTACAGCTATATTGCCGGGTATGCCGCCAACACTACAGTGCCAATCAAAATCGAATATTCCCAGGGTAGCGGCAGCGCCGGTCTTTCCTTCGCGGTAACAACCGTAACCCCGACCGTTGTCACCAAGGCAACCGACGATGGCAGCGCGGGCACCCTCTCTTATGCCCTCAACGCAGCCACTACCCCCGGCACCCTCATCACCTTTGATAGCACCATTACCACTATTACTTTTGTCAGTGGCAGCAAGCTACCAATGACGGTCTCATCGGGTGTGAACCTGTTAGGCCGTTGTGGGGTAAATGGTCCCCAGGTCATCCTTGACGGAACCCTCAACACCAGCGGTAACGGCCTGACCTTGCAAGGTAACAACCAGGTCAGCGGTCTCTCGGTCAAAGGTTTTCCACTCAAACAACTTGCCCTCGCCCCTTCCGCCCGCCAGGTGTTCTTTTACTGCTTCAAATCGGCTGAAAATAACCCGGCTTAACCGGTTTTGCCGTCCCTCTTTTCTTATATTTTCTTACCAGATTCTTATCAAACGCTAATTACTTTAAATAATATAAAAGGTTGTCGCCTGGCAAAGGTTATGCTATAACAGTACTATAGTACTATATAAAGTACTGGGTTATTTAAATGGATATTAAGGGAAACCCAAACCCTTTATTTTGCCAATAAGTGTACAGGAAAACTAAACTCTTATTTAAGGGGTTGTTTAACAACGTCAGCGGAAGGTTCAGATGAAACGTAACTATCGGTTGATGACCCTGGAAGTCATTTACCAGTTGTTGTTAGTCGCAGGTATCTTTTCAGCCGTTCAATGGGTTATAAGCGCCAATTTCGACCCTGAGTCGCCCTGGCTGGTCGGTATGACCGGTATACCGCTCAGTTTACTTCTCACTTTCGTAAACTATTTTATCCGGGAGCGGATAAACACTATCCGCCTAAAGAAATTGCGCGGCCACTACTCCCCGGATTTCCTGGAAGATATTTTAAAAGACACCCATTTTTAAGCGTGAGCCGTAAGCCCGCTAGCCAATGCTACCGGGCCCAGAACCGAGTCTATTATCTGCCCAGGGAGTTTTTTTAAAGTTTCAGGGGAACCCTTATTTCCCGCTGGCTGACCACCACTACCCACTCCAATGACTTCCAGTCGGGCGGTCCCAGAATCACGATGGTCGCCGGGATAACCAGGTAGTCCCCCTCGCTTCGTACATTCCCTATATCAATCCTTTGCGGACCGTATGAACCGGTATACTGGGCGTCGGCTGATTCCAGGTAGAGCCTCGAACTTCGAATGTTCGAATCAAGCAAGCCGGACTTAACATTGGGGTCGTCTTTCGGGACCAGGATTTCCACGTCGGTAGAAATCCAGAGATAGCCGGGCTGGGGGGATTTACCCATGTTGGGGAGTTCCTGGGCCCGGATAGTCCTGAGGGCCCGGCCCTGTATGAGGGGATAGACCGGGACCAGGTCCGTTTTATCCTTATAGTCAACCTTCTGGATTTCGACCCGCAAGGACTGTCCTTCATAACCCTGTTGTACCACTTTAACGTAATAATTGGTATAGCGGGTCGAAGGCCGTAAATCGGGATTGTCGCGGGGGAACCTGACAAATACCGCCCGGACGGTCCGGGGGTTGATATTGACGTTGGTCGTTACAATCGGTTTGCCCTCATCGGTGTTGGTGTACCAGGCATAATAGTCGTATTCTTCGGTCGTCAACATCTGGTTGAAAGTCAACTTGGCATAGAATTTAACCAGGTCCCTGGGCGCGGCCTGGTCAACCATCGTCGCGACCGTTTTATACTCGGTGTACTCCGGCCCGCGAATAAACGGAATAGCGAAAAAGATGATCCCGATGGTCCCGACCGCGAGAAGGAGCAGCACCAGGACCGACACAACCACTAACCGCCTGTAACTCCGCTTTTTTCGCACCACTTGAGGTATGGCCGGGGCGGTTGCCGCCGGTCCCGGGTTATTTATGGGCACCTGGGCAGCCTGGCTGGGTGTTGTCAGTGGTGGATTAACCGGGACCTGCTGTACAACGGGCGGCGCGGACGCTTCGGTAGGCGGGACATAATAAAAGACCGGCTGTTCCGGCTGGACCGGTGGCGGGGTTACGGTTGCCTGCTGGTTAGATGAATTTGAGACCGGGGAGGCCGCGACCTGCCGGGCATAAACCGGGCTGCTAACAGCACTGGCTTTTGGTTTGGCTCGCTCGGCTCTTTCGGCACGCAGCCAGTTATAGGCGTTGAGAATGGCTGGGTCGTTCGGTATCTTGCTTTCCGCCATTTGAATACAGGTCTCGGCCTCGGCTAAATCAGATGTAGTAAAGGCTATCCATAACAAAAGATAGGGGTCTTTAGCCCCGGTCGCCTTCGATAGGGCCAGTAACCTCTCATAAGCCTCTTCTTTTTGCCCGCCCTGGGCCAGTGAAACTGCTTCGCCGAATTCTTGTCGTTCTGCCGAGTTCATGCGGGGTGGTATCCTTGATTAAATAGATAGAACTATAACAAAGTTGTAGTGATTAAATAATTTTAACTTTTATTTGAAGTGGAGTCAATACTTTTGGCGGTAAACTGCACTTAAAATAGTTGATAATTCTAAATTTATTATAAATTAAAATGGGCCCATATAGAACAAATCTCGGGTCCGAGCAATTTTTTACAATTTTAGGCGCGTAGCTATTAGGGGTAACTGAAGAATTGGTGAAATTTCGGGTTCTTCCTTGCTTTTAGTGGAAAGCTATTAAGCTGCCAAAAACCGGGTGCGTAACAACTTAAACCCTGCTCTGCCATAACCCTGACGTTTTATCAACTAAGAAATTCTCCTCAGGTAAAAGGTAAAATGTGGTTTGTCTACCTTTTATTTACGAGGGCAATTTCTTAAAGTTTTCACTAAAAGCAAGGAAGAGCCTGAAATTTCACCAAAGTGCGTGCAACCCTTTTACAAAGGAATAAAATTTGATGGGTTTTAAAGATTTAAGAATACTTAATATCTTAAATTGAGCTGAAATCGTTCTTTTTGACCCCAATGTGTGTGAAACTCCAGCACTGTGTTTTACAGGACCTTAAAACCTAACTGTCCACAAAAGAGGGAAAGGTTTCGAGAAGCCTGAGTTTTGCCACTAATTCTGGTAAATTTTTTAAAGGAATTGGCTTGATGTCAGCCCAGATCTGGTTAAAAGAGGCTATCCCGAGTTTAATTTTAAGAGTTTGAAGTAAGTTATTATAAAGAATTAGATGGGCCTTATACATTTCGTTGGGGAAGGGGTTGGCCTGCGAAATACCTTCAACCAGCGCACACAGGCGAATGGCTTTTTGATCCTGGTTATTTCTGGCCCTCAGGGCCGCCAACCCGATTAATGCCACCGCTACCGTATGTGGGTCCTGCACCTCAACGGCCATAATAAAACTTTGCAGAAAATATTCGCGAGATTTTGTTTCTTCATATCTTTTGTAAGCAATCAAACCAAGATGTGTCAGGCTCAACATCTGTTTAGATTTGTATCCAAGCGCCTGGCTGACTGCCAGACTTTCAACAAAACTTTCTTCAGCCAGGTCTAGTTTTTCTTCCAGTAAGAATAATACACCGATATTATTCAAGATCGCACAGATGCCAAGTTTGTCATCCACCTCCTGTTTAAGGGCCAGACTTTGACCGTAAAGCTTGCGGGCCTGATCAAAATCCCCCTGGTGCTGAGCTAGCAACCCCAGGTTATTCAGGGTTACACCAACCCCGATTTTATCACCCAGTTCCTGGCGTAAAAGCAGACTTTCGAGAAAATAGCTGCGGGCCTGGTTATATTCGCCCCGCAAATCTGTAACCACTCCAAGGTTATTTAGACAAATGCCAAGCGCCGGTAAGTCATCAATTTGTTGCAGGATATTCAGACTTTCGAGTAACAATTGTTCATACCGAATATAATCGCGCTGTTGCCAGGCAATAAGCGCCAGATTATTGAGACAACTTGCAATACCCGACTGATTGTCCAATTCCTTCATTAATTCCAGACTCTGGGTACTGTATTGCTGGGACAAATCTAAATCACCCAGGAAAGAAGCGAGCGCTCCCCCTGCCGCTAAAACCCTGGCATATTCAAGAGTCGAGGTTAAAGTCCCTTCAGCTGCTGCCTTCTCAAGCACCACTTCCACTTGCTGCAAACCTTCTGCTAACCAGCCCTTCAACATCCAGTAGCGCCAGAACCTTCCGACCATTTCCAGTTGGAGGATTGTTCTGGTAGAGGATTCTCCACACCAGATAAGGGCTGCCCGGATATTTGCCTGGTAGTTGGAGAGAAGTTTAAGCCAGCTTTGATCTGTCTTTTTCAGATAAGGTTCGGCTATCCTAATCAATTGAATATAATAAAGGGCGTGACGCTCTTGCAGAGTTGCAAATTCTTGGCTGCTTTGCAGCTTTTCAAGTAAATATTCTCGGACAGTTTCAAGCAGCTCAAAATCTACCTGTAGGTTTGAACTTTCAGCTATGCTCGGTTTGCGTTGCAGCAGACTCTGTTTAACCAGTGAGTCAAGTAGAGTGGAAACATCCTTTATTTTAAGGGAACTTTCTTTCTCTGAGCGAAGCACCTTATTGTTATTATCAAAATTATCGAAACAAATGGCCTCAGCCGCCTCCCCGGAGAAGGGGCCTCTAAATACTCCCAACCGGCACAATAATGTCTTTTCCAACTGGTCAAGCAAATTAAAACTCCAGTCAAGGGTACTGCGCAGCGTCTGATGCCGTTCGGGCAAACCTATGGTCTTACTGCTTAAAAGTCCTAACCGGCCACTCGTGGATGCGTTATAAAAATGACCGGTAGGGCTGGCAAAACCGGCCGTCAAGCGTTCGTAAATGGCGGCTGGTGACAACAGAAAACACCAGGCGGCGGCTAACTCGATAGCCAGCGGCAAACCCTCCAGAAAAATACAGATATTTACTATCGTTTGCCCGTTAGCTACCGAGAGTTCGAAGTTAGGGTCAGCCGCACTCGCCCGTTCGCAAAAAAGCCGCACCGCCTCTGACTGGCCTGGGGCGGTCTGAGCAAAACTCTCACCGGGCGAAGGTAATTTTAGAGGGGGAATTATTACGCCAAATTCACCATAAATTTGTAAAAGGCTTCGGCTTGTAACCAAAATTTTCAAACCGGGGGCCGCAGTTAACAACTCCGCTAAAATTGGCGCAGCCCTCAGAACCTGTTCGAAATTATCTAGTACCAGGAGGGCTAGCTTTGGGTGTAAAAAGGATTTTAGCTGAGCTAGAAGGTCTGTGTTCAGGCCAGGCTTTATACCAACACCAACCGCCTGGGCAATTTGGCCGGGAATCAGGGAAGGATCTTGAATTTGAGCCACGCTTACAAAATAGATGCCATCCTGGAAAGCACTTTGGCTTTCAGCCGCAACAGCCAGGCCCAACCGGGTCTTACCTACTCCGCCCACACCGGTTAGGGTCAGGAGGCGAACGCCCGTCTGTTTTAGTTGATTGCTTAATTTTTGAATGAGTTCTTCGCGGCCAACCAAAGAGGTTAATTGGGCCGGTAAATAAAAGGAAGACGGCTCGGTCTGGTCAGTTTTAGCTGATGCAGACGCAGGTGGGATAGGCGAAGGCGTAAGTGGTTTATAAGAAGCTGGGGAAGACGGGTTTTTTTTAAGTTTGCTCAGCGGTGGGGTTTGCCACTGCTCGCTAGAAAAACTATTTTCGTCAAGCCCAGCAAAAGCAAGCAGCTCAATAACTTGCTGCTGGAAAGTAAAACTTTCCCAGTCAGCCAGGATCAGGATCATTTCTTTAATATTGGAGGCGGTCAGAGTGTAATTGGAGGACCCCTTAAATTTGTGAGTAAGCACGTTCGGGTGCAAAGACATCTCTCTGGCCAGTTCTTTTTGTAACCTACTACTGAACCTGAGATATTCTTTAACCCGACTATGAAATTTTACTAAATCCAAGGCAACCTCTTTATCCAAGTGTCAAGATTCAGGTTTAAATATTCTATTTTATATTTGGCAGCCTTTTCAAATTTAACCGAATTTTAGAAACTGGGTTTTTCTTATTGCTTAAGGATAAATGCAATAAATTTTAGCCTCATTATTAATGAGGCCACGAGTTAACCAATTGATACATTAGAATGAATACTGGGTACCACGATTTTTTTCCTTAAACTGACTTTTCTTGTACCCTCGCCACTGAATTATTCCTGGCCTTAGCAGTTATTAAGCAGTTATTAAGCAGTTTTGTCATTTACTAAAGAAGGTTTATTAAGTAAATTTAATTTACTGGAGTTATAAAAGTATCTCCTATTTGCATAATGAATAAATTTTATGCTTCCTCTTATCAATCATTCATGCCTGCACATTTTCTCAGCCGATTTGAACTAAGAGGGTGAATTTTAGGTCGCCCCAAAATAAGTCAACTTTCAAAATAATCAGGAGTTAAAAATGCGGTATTCAGTGCTTGAGCGTAAATCTATAACAACCCGCCAACTTCCGCCCCAACATAGTAATGACACCGAGGGAAGCCAGTCCTCTATAACAGCCGAAAGTCTTAAAGCAACTGATTATCACAACTTCACCCCGGCGGGAATACTCCATCTGCAACGTACCATCGGCAATACAGCCGTCCAGCGGCTGATCGAGCTGCGCCGATTTAACGCAACGGCCAAAGTTGTGCAGCGTATGCCGACCAGTACGGCTATGGTGGCCGCGGCCGGCACCCCTAAACGGAATATCAACATCCGCATAGTAAAAAAAAATCGGGGGGAGACTTACAAAAAAATCCTGGAAACACTGGATCAGTACCACTCTTTGATAGCGGAACAGGTGCACCCAACGGTTATGGGAATTGGCGGCCAGCGGATCAAATTTTTTCTAAAGATCAATCAGCTTATCAACTATTGTGATACTTACCTCACAGCCCATAAAGCTACTAGTAGACGCGCCAGAGAGATTGCAAGTCTTCGCGAGCAGGCCTCGCTGGAACGCGTGGTTATTCGTACCCGCGCAACGTACTTGCAAAACCAGGCCAGGGCCAATACCAGCCAGCCAAATACCCTCCCCGACCCTCGCCCAACCTGGGCCTCCCTTATTCCCAAAGAAATGGCTACCCGCACCATCAATCTTGGGGTTAGAGGGGACAAGAAAACCGGTCAGGATAAAGGCCAATTAAATTCAGTGACAGCCTACAACCTGAAAGGAGGTCGTAAGGGTTTTTTCAAGGCTGATAAAGCAACCATGGATCCTGATGCTATTGATCCAGAAACTCCTGAATTTGGCTTAATCCAAAGCGCTGAGGCCGACCTGGGTTATGGAGTTTTGGGAATACCCAAAAATAACCCGCAATTTGCCAATCGGTCGGTTGCCATGTACCGCTTGGATCAGTTACTTAACGCTAATGTGATAGCCCGTACGGAATTTGCGATGAAACGAAGCGGAATTATTACTAAAGGTGGTTTTGGGACGATAATGGAAGCAGCCTCTGGCAAAAAGCTACTTGACCTTGATATCGCAGGGCAGGTCGTCAATAATGATCAACAAAAAGCTCAAGCTGCCCAGGGTGGCATGGCCAAATTATCTTTGGAAGACCCTGTTTTTCAAAAGGCTTTATCCAAATTGAATATTTTAGACGCCCTGGCTTTCCAAATTGACCGCCATAATGGGAATTTCTTCGTGGACATTGACAACCAGGGCAACGTCAAGGATGTAAAAGGTATTGATCATGACCTCTCCTTTCCTGAAAAGGATTTTGATCCAACCAAAAACAAAGGAGGGGAAAGTCACTTATCTGGGGTGCCCCGCTTTATTGATAAAGAAATAGCCGAAATGGTGCTGGCACTTCAAGATGATGATTTGCGGGCGATATTGGCAGGGCTTATCCCGCAAACCGCTATTGACAAAACAGTTGACCGTTTACACTTACTCAAAACATATATTCAGAGTGCTAAAGCTGCCGGTCGTCTAGTAGATAATCTGAATAGCTGGAATGCTCAGACGGCCGCCGCTGAAGAACCGATAGGAACTGGCAAGACCGGGGAGAATATAGGTTACTTGGGAAAATTGCGGTCCTTAATAAAATAATAAGCTGCTAAACTGCAAGACTTAAAAATGTGCGTATCGCTTAGTTCGTTTAGTAATTAGAACCATTTCTGATAATAATCAAATATATATCCGCCAAATGTGCGGTCCAGTTAATCTGGCCGAGAATGTGGTGGTCAAGAGGATGCATCGGCATCCTCTTGCTTTTGCCTCTCTTCCTTACTTTTTTATTTGCCTTGAGTTGCTGAAGGTCCGACCTTACCCCCGATAAAGTGGAGAGAAGAAAGAGCCGAGATGCTATACTTCATTTAAGGAGATGGCATCAGCTATGGCTAAGCAACAGCTAAAAATTACACCTGAATTTAAAGTCAATCTGGTTGAAAGTAGCGGCAAAAGTGTTCCTCAGATCGCCAGGGATCTGGGTATCTCTGACTCCATACTCTACAAGTGGCAAAAGCAGCTAGTCACTCAAGGTGAGCAAGCCTTTCCGGGCAAGGGTCATCAGATCCCGGCCGAAGAGGAGCTGCGGCGGCTTCGTCTGGAAGTAGAGCACCTACGTCAGGAACGAGATATTTTGCCCCGAAGGGGTACCTGTGGGTAAAGAAAGCGGTAGTTATTTTTCGCAAAACCCCAAAGGATGTATGCCTTCATTACGGAGGATCTTGAGGATTACTCGGTCAGCCGCATGTGTAGTGCGCTCAGGGTAGCCCCCAGCGGTTACTACAAGTGGGGACGACAAGTCCAGGTTCAAACACTAAGCCTGAGAGGTGAGGCAGATAAGGTTCTTGGTGAGCAAATCGAAAAGGTATTTGTAAGATCACGCCGGCTTTATGGTTCAGCGACCGGTAGCACCTAAAAAGTTAAACCGGGAGTTTGGGGCCGAGGCACCTAACCGTAAATGGGCGGGCGACATTACAGGCATCTGGACGAGTGAGGGTTGGCTATATCTGGCCGTCATTCTCGATATTTATTCCAGGTTAGTGGTAGGCTGGGCAATGGGAGCACAAAGAGATGGCAAATTAGTTGAAGATGCTCTCGATATGGAGTTACTCAAACGTCATCCCAAAGCTGGATTACTTCATCATTCGGATCGAGGTAGCCAGTACACTAGTGTAAGTACCGGACTAAACTTGAAGAAGCTGGAATTGAGATTAGCATGAGCCGTAAAGGCGACTGTTATGATAACGCTCTGGTCGAGAGTTTCAACGGTACCTTAAAGAGCGGGTGTGTAGATCGGCAAAGTTTCGCAACTCGTTCTCACGTCACGAGTGTAGTTTTTGAGTATCTGGAAGTATTTTACAATCGGCAAAGGCTACATTCATCTCTGGGCTATGTGGCGCCAGAGGTTTTTGAAAAACTAACGGTGTCTCGGTCTTTCTGATTCTCCACTAAACTGGGGCAAGGTCACATTAGGCTTGGTTTCTGACCGTATCTAATCTTTTGAGGAATTCCATAATTTCTTCGAGTGGTTTTTGTTGCCCCTCAAGTAACCATTTGCGCCAAATTGCATATACACCGGCTGACATAAAAGCGGTCCAGTATTCATCGCCATCTGCGGTATAAAACTTCTCCATTTCTTCAGTGAAAGCCCGCATAATGATTGGCTCAAATCCACGTTCATAAGATAAAAGTAAAAAATCTCTAACCGTATTAAAGAATCTCAACTGGAAATCAAACTTGACAGAATCCTCAGGATTTTGACGAAGCATGTCAAAGACCGCGGCAATCTTGGGTTTGTAATACTCATATAATATTTGCTCAAGTCCCTCAAAATTCCGGTAAAAAGCCATACGGCTCACACCAGCGCGACTACAAACCTGAGAAACCGTTAGGGCCGAAAGCTTTTCTTTTGCCAGGAGTTGGAGCATGGCGGTGGTTATGAACTCTTTCGTATCTTTTTTGACCGCCTGGGCGTGTTCAGTGGCTGCCATTACAAGTTCTCTTTCTCTGTCACTCATGCTCATTTATTCGTTGACTTTGTACTTAGGCTAATCATATAATAAATTCACATACGTTACAAGTGAAACATCAGTTAAGATGAGAAAGAAATTACAACAATGGCAAAAGAATTAGTTTTAGTAACAGGCGGAAGCGGTTTTATCGCCGTGCACATCGTGGTGAAACTTCTGGAGCGGGGGTACCGGGTGCGGGCTACGCTGCGCACGCTTTCACGCCAGGCTGAAGTCAAATCAATGCTGGTCCAGGGTGGAGTAACTGATTTTAAGGATCTGGAGTTCATTCAAGCAGATTTGACCAGTGATAAGAATTGGCTGGAAGCTGCAACAGGCGCAACTTACGTTATGCATGTGGCAGCGCCCACACCCGCCGTCCGTCCTGAAGATGGTGACGAGATGGTGAAGATAACAGTTGATGGTGTTTTGCGGGTGCTGAAAGCCGCCAAAGCCGCCGGGGTCAAACGCGTTGTCCTTACTTCCGCTTCTGGGGCAGTGCTGGCGGGTCATAAATCACACCCTGCTCTTTTCACCGAAGAAGATTGGACCGACCTTTCGGCCAATATCAACGCCTACCAACGCTCGAAAACGCTAGCAGAGCAGGCCGCATGGGACTTTTCAAAACGAGAAAACCTGGAACTTTCGGCAGTCAATCCAGTAGCAGTCATGGGACCCGTACTTGGCAAAGACTTTTCCCATTCCAACGAAGGTATTCGCAGGATGTTGATCGGCCAAATGCCCTTTCTCATAAAACTCGGTTTTGATTATGTAGATGTACGAGATGTGGCCGATTTACACCTGCTCGCAATGATCCGTCCAGAAGCTGCCGGGGAGCGCTTTCTTGCTACGGCAAACGAAAACATATCCTATAAAAAACTTTCAGAAATTTTACGCGAATCCCTGGGTAGCGCTGCCGGAAAAGTTCCAACAAAAGAGTTGCCAGATTTCCTGGTCAGATTAATGGCAAAATTCATCAAAGATTTGCGCATGACAGCCACATTCCTAGGGCAAAACACCGCTTGCAGTAACGCAAAAGCCAAAAAATTATTAGGCTGGCAGCCTAGATCAGCCCAGGAAGCAATCATCGCAACGGCAAAAACCATGGTTGAATACGGATTGGTTTAAGGGCCTCTGGACATTTTAGAAAACTTTGATACATTCGGGTAAAGCTTTGGTTGGTCCATAACTTCTTTAGATATAATATTTACTGAAACTCAACTAATTATGAGCACCTTTACTGATAACTCTAAATACTCAATAGAAAGACATAATAGAAAGACTTAATAGAAAAGGAAAAGGGACATGGAAATTGGAATCATCGGATCGGGTAATATAGGCGGCACTCTCGCCCGCAAACTCGCCGCGCTCGGGCACCAGGTATTGATTGCCAACTCGCGAGGTCCTGCCTCGTTAGCCGAATTGGCCCAAGAAACAGGGGCGACCGCAGCAAATGTAGAGCAAGCTGCCCGCGCCAAAGACCTTATCATCATCGCGGTCCCTGAAAAAGCGGTCCCCCAATTGCCACGTGTCATTTTGAGTGCTACGTCGGCTGTTGTTATTGACACGGGGAATTACTACCCGTCGCGCGATGGTCGTATTGCTGAGATTGATAACGGTTTAACCGAAAGTGAGTGGGTAGCACAGGTGCTTGATGTTCCCGTAATCAAGGCTTTTAACAACATTGGTTCGAAAAGCCTGGCTACTCGCGGTGTTCCGGTCGGCACCCCAGGCCGCATCTGCCTCTCGGTTGCCGGAGACAACCCTCGCGCAAAAGAGTTGGTACTGGATTTGTTTAACGCGCTAGGCTTCGACGGCATTGATGCCGGAACGCTCGCTGAATCCTGGCGTCAGCAACTTGATACTCCTGCGTACTGTAAGGATTTGGATGCAGACAGGCTTAAAGCTGCACTGGCACAAGCTGATGCCGAGCAAATTCCTGCCTACCGCGCCAAAGGAGACGAACGTGCCCGCCCTTACTTTACCAAAAATAGCAAAGGTTAAACTTTATTTCACGCATAAAGACGACCCCTAGACATTTGGGGTTTCTCGTACATCTCAGATAAAGTTTCCCTCTTTATCTGAGATCTACTCTTATTAAACCATCAAATGGCTGTCCGTCCACCATTGGGTAGCTGAAAGGTTGGTGTAATTTCGGGCAGTTTGTGTCAATATATTCTAAAATCCATTTTGCTACCGGACACATTTAAAAACTCCGTGGGTCAAGCGGGATAAAAGC
>MKTJ01000053.1 GCA_001898225.1 Chloroflexi bacterium 54-19 | reverse complement strand
CTGGCTCATCGTCCAAGACTTTCACTTGTTTGTTCATCCTTCCCTCAAAGTTCGGGATGATTCATGTTTGTTTACTCAAAATTAGAAACTTCGCGAACTGATAGCCTCGGTATCCCCGGTCCGGCGCAGATGGTAAGGTACGTCCACCACTACCACGCCCGGCTTGAACAGCAATACCTGCTTGATGCGGAGAGCCGTCTGGTTGTGGAGCAGCAACTCCCACCAGTGCCGCGCCACAAACTCAGGCAGCACCACCATCAAAATATCGTCCGGGTCACCCGTATCCACCTTGTCAATATAGTTTAGGAGAGGTGGGATAATCGAGCGGAACGGGTTCTCCAGCACTACCAGTGGTATCTTTAGCTCGTACTGCTGCCATTGCCGGGTAATATCCTCGACCGCCTCCGGGTCGTCGCTGATAAAGAGGGCCGTTACCGACTCACCCAACGACCGGGCAAAATCGAGGGTCATCAGCGAAACTTTGTTGACCCGCGAGATTGGTACGATGATGGTGTGCGATCTGCTACCGTTTATCGGCAAAGTCTTGACGAAAGATTGGGCTTTGGCGTTCTCCGGCAGCCGCAACTGGTCATTGACGTGGGCATAATGCCGGTGGATGGCTTTGAACATCATGAACAACAGCGGAATGAGGATTACCACCAGCCAGGCCCCGACCAGGAACTTGGTCACGATGATGATTATTAAGACTATCCCGGTCGCCACCGCGCCGACCGCGTTAAATATCTGGCTCCTGGTTACGCCCTTTACACCCTTGAGCTTTTCTCTTTGCCAGTGTATCACCATACCGCTCTGGGAGAGGGTAAAGGCCGTGAATACGCCGACCGCGTAAAGCGGGATAAGGGAGTCGGTATGGCCGTTGAAAATCGCCAGGATACCCGCCGAAAGGACGGTCAGGACCACGATACCGGTCGTGAAGGCCAGGCGGTCACCCCGGAACCCGAAGATGTTCGGCAAGAACTTATCGCGGGCCAGGAAGAAGGAGAGGCGAGGGAAGTCAGCGAAGGCTGTATTCGCTGCCAGTATCAAAATTAAGGCAGTCGTGAACTGGATCAGGAAATAGAAGGGTGAAGTCCCTCCGAAAAAGGCCCGGCCAATTTTGGATACAACCGTCTCATAATTGGGGCTGTTCGGGTCATCCGGCAAAGCGTTCAGGTGCAGGGCCAGGAAACTGGTCCCCATAAAGAGGACAATCAGCAAACCGCCCATCACAAGCAGAGTTCGCTCGGCGTTCTTCGACTCTGGCTTCTTGAAAGCCTGGACCCCATCCGAGATAGCCTCGACCCCGGTCATGGCGCTACACCCGGCGGCGAAAGCCTGCAACAGCAAGAAAATCGAGACCGAATGCATATTAAAACCGGGAATTTCGGTCGTGGCCTGTTTCAAATTGGCGATTTCGGAAGGATAGGGTGTAAAATCGCCGGTTACAACCTTAAAAACGCCGTAAGCTATCATTCCCAGGAAACTGAAGACGAATAGATAGGTCGGGATAGCGAAGATGGTGCCGCTTTCTTTCAGACCGCGCAGGTTGGCTATCATTATCAAAACGATAACGCCCACCCCGATTAGCACCTGGTCGCCGTTCAGGGCCGGAAAGGCTGACGTTATGGCCGCGACCCCGGCGGAAACGCTCACCGCAACGGTCAGGGTATAGTCAATCAGGATAGCCCCGGCGGCGACAAGCCCGGCGTTTACCCCCAGGTTATCTTTGCTGACGATATACGAGCCGCCACCCTGCGGATAGGCGTAGACAGTCTGGCGGTAGGAATTGACCACCAGGACAATCAGGATTGAAATTACAATACTGATTGGAACAATATAGTCAATAGGGTTCTGATTGACGAAAGCGGTAACCAGGATAAAGAGCGAAGCCTCCGTACCGTAAGCCACCGACGAGAGAGCATCCGAGGCCAGGATAGCCAGGGCCCGGATTTTATTGAGACGCTGGTGGTGCGACTGGGTAGTTTCGATAGGGCGACCGATTAAAAAACGTTTGAACCGGGCCCACAACCCCTGGGCGCCCAGTTCAGCCGGTTGGAGTTGGACATATTTTGGGGCTATCCGCTGCACGTCTGCCGGGGTAGTCCGTAAAACTTTGACGTAACGGTCCCCAGGGCGTGTGCCCTGGCGCATGTTGCCGTCGGTGGTCTGTTTGTGAAATGGCCCGGTATCCCTGGACGGGGCAAGCGAAGGCTCAGTCCCCGCAGCGGGTACCGAAGGCGGCGGGGACGAGGGGCCCAGGTCGCTGCGGGCGGTCACCTGGTTAAACTGCTGGCGGTTCGGGTTCGGGTTGGCCTGCTCGATATGGCGGACCTCACCCGGTTTTCCAACTACCTTAAAACTGTGATGGTGTGCCACGCCATTTGGTTCCACGGTGGGTTTTGGCGTGTCTTGAGGGAAACCCTGGCCTTCGCCTTGAGAAGGTTTCTCCGGTCCCTCAGGATGATTGCTCATCTTAAACTCCTGAATAAATGTTATTGGCCGATTTTCCTCGAATTTATTTCCGAGCCGTGTAGATACAGGGTGAAAAGTTTCTCACCATGACACGTTACATTAATCCGACAGCCGGTAAGCGCAGCAAGTTTATTAAGAGAGACCGGCTTCGGCGGGTAAAGGTCTGACGGTGGACCTTCCGGTTGGAGAAGTCTTTTCCGCGAAAAGATTTTGCCGAGCCAATGGCCTCTTTGCCTGGGTTGGCGCTGCTGGCAAACCGCGCAAGATTGGCTTACGCTCAACTGGATAATTTCTGCCCGAAATTCAGCGGCCTGGCCCGCGACGAGTTCGGCTGCTTCAAGTTCCATACCGCGTACAACTTTCACCTGGACTGATGACCGCAAATCGTCGCCGACTTCAACCAAAATGGTTTCTACCTGGGCCAGGGCGTCTTCGGTGGCACGCTCCATCTCGGTCAGGTAATCGTCAAGCGGACGGTCCTCACGGAGCAATTCCATTATACACACAAGTATTTCCGGTTTATCCCCGACCGCCTTCCAGGTGAACCGGGCCATTTCCAGGGCCAGTTGCAGGTTCAACGCGGCCTGGGGCGATTTTTCATAAACAACCAGCATTTTCATGATACAACCCAAAATGCCTTCTAAACGCGAACTGTTGTCATAATTGCCACAAGACTGTATCTGCCAAGCCGGGCAAATACCAGCTATCTATCGGTTAAGCAGGCTAATTATAATTAATAGCTACTAAAAAACCTCTAAAAATGGGGGGGCTGTTCTAAAGATTTTCTAAAGAATTTTTAGGGATTTAGGGGGATTTGGAATAACAAATAAGAGACCGGGGCAAAAAAGTGGTTAAATAGAAAAAGACCCGGCCTACAAATGCCGGGTCTGTCTTTAGGAAGGGAAATTACCTGTTATACGTTTCTTCCAGCCGGGTCGCCTTTGACCGAGCCGATGTATAGTAAGCAAAACCCATTGCTTTAGCCTGCCGCTCTATCGAGCGAATAATTCGCTGGTGCCGTGGTGATAAGAATTCGGGCCGGAGTACCGGGTCTTCCTGGTACAGTTGTTCAGCCCAAACCTGGTTATAATCGGGTAGGACAGATAGATGAAAACTACCGGCGAAGGGGAAGTTTACGTAGATATACTTCCACAATTCGCGATCAGCTCGCAGGTTAAGAGTCATTGCCATAATAGCTCCTTTGCTGGTTTTAGCGGCGGCTCTTCCTTTTAACGAATGAATTGCCTGGGACCGCGCCACTGCCGGACCCCGTTGTCAGGCAGTTTGTTTTGAGTAAGCACCAACCAAGATACAGGAGGTAAGTCCGGCTTAAACTTATGCCGGGCGCTCCAGGGAAACCGCATATTTTCCGGCTACACCTTTGCAGTCAGTATTGGGTTTTCCCGTGCTTTCTCACTCAGATTGTATCACAGTTTCATTACTCTATTACAACAATTTTTATGCCATTCTTCCTATTCTAACGACATTCTAACTAATCTTTTAGGTAAATCTTTGGTTAAAATTTAGCTCATACCAATGCCAAAAATTAACCATTTTTGAGCATCCGGGCCAGCCGGACCACCTCCGCGCCCAGGCTGTTAAGCTGGTCAATCTGTTTCTGGTCGGTGAGATTTCCGGCTTCATCAAAAACCCGGCGGGTCGGGGAAACATGCATGCTCCCTGTCGCAACCAGCAACCGCAACGCCCTGGCGTTATACATCAGGGAAGTGAGGCAGGTGGGTCCGCCATTGGTGCCGCTGGCAACCGCTATCAGACCACCCACTTTGCCGGTCAGGTAAAGGTTGGGGCGGCGCGGCAGGAACTCTAAAAAGTCCAGGGCATTCTTAAATGACGCGCTGGGAGTGCCATGATAGGTCGGGGCGCAAAAGATATAGCCGTCAGCCCCTTTGAATTTGTCTAGAAAGGTTTGGATATAACCGGGGTCGGGGAAATCTTCGAGCCGTTTGGTATCGTAATAAAGCGGCAGTTCCAGCCCTGCCACATCAATTAATTCGGTGGTCGCCCCATTCAAACGGGCCGCTTCCAGCGTCATCTTCAAAACTGTCAGGCTGTAAGAGGACGTTCGCATGCTGCCACCCAAACCCAGTATTTTCACTCCTGCCGCTGCGGCTGCTTCCGGCATCTTATCCTTCTTTCTTTAACCCACCAGGTAACCCACCAGGCTACCTTAAGCAAAATACCCTGCCCAGCCAGGGACAGGGTATTTTAGAATTCTAACTCAAAATGTCGGCTTAAACATTCAGGGCGACGGGTTCCGGTTTGAGATTAAACGCTTTCGCCAGCAGTTCGTAGGAATGGCGGCGGGCGACCTGGTCCGGCACCATCGTGAGGACCATCAATTCGTCCACCTGGCCGTCCTTTATCAACCGCTCCAACTTGTACATCACCTTCTCGACATTGCCGATGATAGCCCGCGAACGGGTCTGCTGCCGGATGGCTTCCTCGGAAGGCGAATACTGGTAGTTGCGGGCTTCTTCGAGGGTTGGAGGCGGCATAATCTTGCCCTGGGAGAACCGAACCCAGTTCAAAATCTGGGGCGCGGCCAGATCTTCGGCTTCCTCGTCGGTATCGGCGCAAACTACCGAGCAGGTGATAGCGCTGTGGGGCGCTTCCAGGAAAGCGGAAGGCTGGAACTGGCTGCGATAGAACCGCAAGACCGGGATAGCCGGGTCGGGGTTGATATGGTGGGCAAAGTTAAAGGGCAACCCACTGGCAGTGGCAAACCTGGCCCCGCCATCACTCGAACCGAGCATCCAGACTTCCGGCATGGTCGAAACGACCGGGGTTGGGGTAATCCGCTTGAAATGGTGACCTGCCGGGAACGAATTGGAGAAAAAGGCCAGCAATTCGGCCAGTTGTTCCGGGAAGTCGTCGGCGGAAAGGGCTTCGCGGGACCGGCGTAAGGCATAAGCGGTGAGGCCGTCAGTGCCGGGAGCGCGACCTAGACCGAGGTCTATCCGGCCCGGATAGATAGCTTCCAGGGTTCGAAAGTTCTCGACCACCTTCAAAGAACTATGATTGGGTAACATTACCCCGCCGGAGCCAATCCGCAGGGTCGTAGTTTTCCCGGCGACGTGGCCGATCAGGATTTCCGGGGCGCTGCTGGCGAGGTTGGCCGAATTATGATGCTCGGAAAACCAGATACGGCTGTAACCGAGTTGCTCGATATGGCGGGCCAGGTCTACCGCGTTCTGGATAGCCTGCCCGGCATCAACCCCGTTCCACATCATACCCAGTTCAAGGGCCGATAGCTTGAACCCTTCCCTGGACGCAGGTGCTTTTTGAGTTTCATCTGAATAAGTCATGTGTTTTACCTTTGAATTCTTAATGGCAGAATTTGATTGGTCGTAGTTTTTAAATTAGAAAACCGGTCTAAAACGGACTTTATTCCGGTTTCATCCTATATTACACATTTAGAGGCCAGGGTTCAATTATTTACGGCCGGTTAAACGTGCAGTTCCTGCCAGAGGTCAGGCAAGAAGGGTTGGAGGGAGAGGAGGCGTTCGCGGGCGATTTCGGGGGTTACCTTAAAGGTCCGGGCAAAGTCATCTATGGTGCGGCCCAGGGTGTGACCCAGGGTGCGCCCCTCGGTTCGCAACCACCAGCGAATTTCGTCCCTACTTATCAGCCGGGTTGCGGCCCAGCGTAGGGCTGCGTTTTCAAGCGGTTCGGGGGCACCTCTGAGCATGGTACAGCGCAGGACAAAAGGGGTAGGGCGAAGCGGGTCGGGTACGGTCGCGTGGAAGCCAAGCCCTTCCCAGAGGACGCTCCTTAACAGGACCCGGTCGAATTTCAGGCGATGGGCCAGGCCAATCACCGGGTTTGTTTCGGGGTGCCAGGCGTAAAAACCAAATTCGGGCGGTTGCAACTCGCAAAACTCGACCTCGATTGCTTCACTTTTAAGGGCGGCCAGGGTAACCTCGTCCGCTCCCAGGAAGGCCTCAATTTTTGGGCTTAGTCTAATATTCAAAGTGGTCCCACTCTTTCAAAATGCCGCTTTATCCTGAATTACCCGTTCTTACTAGAACTTTAGTTCTAGTTATATTAAATTTCACCCTGCGAATGCAAGTAAAATTTCAAAACTGAAAGATATAAAATAAAACTCAAACAGAAATTTGAATGAGTATAATTTTTCCTGGGAGGCCTTTTGGGGATAACTTAAAGAAATGGATTAGATTTTTGAGAAAAGGAAATTATTTGTTGCCAGGGACAAACAAAACCCGGTTGACCCGAACTCAACCGGGTAAATAGTACTTTTTAGAAAAACAAACCCGGCCCGTCAAGAAACAAGTTCTTCCTGGGCCTCTTCCAGGGTTTTGTCACCGGCCAGGACTTCTTCGACCAACCCGCTCACGCTGTCCAGGGTGAACATCCAAAGCAAATAAATCTCTAGAAATTCTTCCTTGTCCAGCCCATTCTTTTTGCTAACCGGGATAACGTACTTGAAGACAAGTTCGCCTTCCTCGGTCACGCTGAACGAGCCTACCGGGATAACCTGGTTGGCGGACGCGGCAAATTTCAGGTAAGTCTCCCGCGAAGCTTCGGGGATTTTTACCGGCCCTTCCAGGTAAAATTGAAGTAGTTCGAAATGCTCAATTTCACCGTCATCGTTGGGCAAAAAGAGAATACTAGCCACCCTCGGCTGGCCCTGGCTGTCCGGTTCCAGGGTTACCACGACGGCATCCTGGGGAATCTGGGGGGAGGCTTGCAGATACTGGGTTTCCAGGTCAAGCTCGTCTTTAATCCAGGACTGAATTTGCTTGAACATGGCCGCTTTAGTCTGAGTACGACTCATTTAAGGCTTCTTTCCAAATTAGTTTACCACCCTGAAAGGATGGCGCTTGGCGTCAAAACAGCAGGCGGGAGGCCGGGAGAAGTTCGGATAAACTTACCCCCGGCCTAGATAATACACGAGTTTAACAGAATTTGGAGTAACCTGCCAGGTTTTACCGCTTCTTCATGGCTTCGACCAGCATACTCACCTGCTCGCCCGGCTGGTTCATAAGCGAAAGCCACATGCCGTAGTTGACGCCGGTCGCCTTGATATATTCGATAACCTTGCCGGCTTGAACCTGGGCGGTCGGTTGCGAGGGGTCGAGGGCCGCCAACTGCTCGTAGATAAACTTCGCGTGACCAACATATTCGGCATGCTTGTTCTTGGTGGACTTTTTGTCGTCCCCGGTGCCCCGGTCTCGATACTGTTTCTGGATAAACTTGGCCCCACTATGGACCGCCTTATAACCAGCCGAGGCCGCTTTGATACCCTGGCCGACCGCTGCGCCAATACCACTGGCGCTGGTGACTATGGTTACTATATCCCCGGCGATGCTGACCAGTTCCAGGATGACATCGGTCCAGCCGCCGACCTGCCGTTTCTGGTTGATTTCGCCCATCTTATCGGCAAACTCGTATTCATCCATCAGGGTAACGATGTTTGATATATAGAGCTTGGCATTGGTGTTAAATTCGTCCGCCGTGGCCGGGGTTCCGACCTTTGTTTTCAGCTTACTTTTGATTTCGGGGACCGTAACGTGGGTATCAATAGCCGCAATCAAAGCCTTGTTGGCCCGATTCAGGACGGCCTTTTGCCGCCGGGGTTTGCCCCGGACGTGCGCGCCCAGGCCGGTTGAAAGGGTATCGGCTTTGTCCTTGACGGCTCTCAGGCCATCTTTGACTACCTTCTTGGTCCGGTAATAAGTTTTGTAGGCCGGGAAGGTACCGCGCCGGTCTTTGTCGAAGGCCGGGTGGTCGGCATCGGGGTCCGGTGGCGCTACCCCCAGGTCGGTTGCCAGCCTGACGCGAAGCGGGTCGGCATTTCCTTTCATTTTCTCTTTGGTCTTGCCCGCGGTAATTGCGTCCCACAACCGGATGAGAATGTTAATGGCCGAGACACCGATGCTCAGACCCGGCACAGCGTACACAACCGACATGGGAATACCGTTGCCGATAATATCGTAGGCGCTCTTGGCAACCTTGGCCGCGCTCGAAGCCGCCTCGGTAAACATCTTGAAGGTCGCCAGGGCCTCTTTTGGCTTTTCGCTGCTTTGCGACTTATACAGCTTGTATAGGCTTATCAAGCCCATGGCAGAACTCTTGACCGCCGATAGACCGTCTCCAATCGCCGAGAGGAATTTCCCGGCCACATCCGATTTACCTACACCCGATTTACTACCACTGGCCTTGGCGATAGAGTCAACGATTTTTTCGATGCCGCTCCCGGTCTTAACCAGCGATTCGGCAAAACCAAAGCCCCCTTCCAGGCGTTTCCAGCCATCCGTTTCATTCAAGACCGCTTTGGCCGAGCCAATCATGCCAAAGATGCCGCTAAAGGTACTCATGGCCCCGGCCCCAATATCCATACCGGATTTAGCGGTTTCGGTCTTTGCCATAGGGGAGTTATCGCCCCTGGTGTCCTTCCAGACGCCGCCCTGTTTACTCTTGATGTCACCCATTTCGATACCGCTACCGACAGTGTCCGAGACACCTCCAACTTTCTCGGAGTTTTCGGAAATGGAACCTACGGTATCGGATTCACTATCCCCAAAGGTGGCTGGTACGTTGACCAGGCTCTTTATAAAGTATTTGCCGGGCCGGATATAACCCTCGGTAGCGCCGGTTTTCCCCTTTATCCAGTCTGCCCCGTCTCCCTGGAGAGTGATGCTTTTGTCCACCTCTATGGAGGTCCCGGCTTTCAACTTGGGGCCAACCGAACCGGACGAACCGGTATTGACTTTACCACCTTTTTCGCCGTGCAGGTGGGCGACCTCGGTAACCAGGGCCGGTTCGTAAGCGCGTTGAATCGCGGCTGTCTGAGAACGGGACACTTTGTAGTCATTTAGTAGACGCATAACCGCCTGGTTGCCAATCGTCCTCTGCAAATGAAGGACGCCAGCTTGGTTAAGGTTATTGCGGCTTAAATCCCTGGGGTCAAGGGCCTTTTCCGGCCCGGCTACTTCTAACTCTTGCTCCGGTTCAAAATCTGGCTGGGTTTGAACCTGACCCTTGCCCTGCTGGCGGGTTACGCGAGAGACCATTGGAACTTTAATTGGAGATCGTTTTGGCATAGGAACCTCGCAGAACCGGGACTAATGTCCTGGAAAGATAAAATTGGATTTACAGCGGAAAAAATTTTAATATCTGTTATACAGGATAACACATTTCCAAGGGTTTTTATAGGGGGAATTATAAATTTATTGCAACATTCTTTATCTTTTCTTTACTTAATCAAGGGAAGCATTCAATAATTGAATTTTAGAATTCAGCGAGAACTCATCTTCGGTAAAAAGGTGTTGGGTGAGTTCAGACGGTACATAGAGCAGCCACTAAAAATACCGGACCGGGTTTAGCAAAATATATTTATGAACATGTTAATTAAATATAGTTAATATATATACCTAATTTTCCTATTGACCCCGGCCTGGATTGCTTTTACTATAATATTATAAACAATATTACCTTTTAAGTTTTGAATGCCGGTAAGGTAAGCTGGTAAATTAATTGAATTAGGAATGAGTAACCAAAAGGCGGCGGAACTCGCTTTCAACTTGTAATCACCCGGGTAAGGGTTATCCCCGTAAAAAGTGAGGGTTGATTTTTTCGCAAACTTTAGCACGCCTTAAATAGACTAATTTCTCAATAAGGTAGATTATTATCCTGGCTAAGTAGGTTCATTGCTGCGCGTTTTGTTTTACACTTAAGTCGAGGGATTTTTAGCACTTATGCCTACCATCCTTGTTATCGAAGACGATGAAGATATTCGTAAACTTATAACCTTTATTCTCTCCAGAGAAGGGTTTGAGGTCCACCAGGCCATTAATGGTGTAATTGGAGTACAAATGGCCTTCGAAAAACAGCCCGACCTTATCCTTTCAGATATCATGATGCCCGACATGGATGGCTACCAGACGTTATCTGCCTTGCGCCAGGACGAGCGCACCAATGCTATCCCGTTTATTTTCCTCACCAGCAAGGGCGAAAGACAGGACTTCCGGCGCGGAATGACGATAGGAGCCGACGATTATCTAGTCAAACCCTTTACCAAAAATGAATTGATTGAAGCCATCAACGCCCGGTTGTCCCGCCAGGCCGCCACCATTACAAAGTATAAGGATAAACTCCAAAAGCTGGAAGAAAAATACAACCAACTGGTTACCAGGGATAGCCTGACCGGGTTGCCCAACCTCCTTACCTTCCGCAAATCCCTCCAACAGGCCCAGGCCCAGGCCGAAGCGAATGAGTTCCTCCGGTACGCCGTCGTATTAATCGGGTTTGGCCGCTTCGAGCAAATCAGCCAGGCTATCGGGATTACCGCCAGTAATGAACTGCTAAAAAATGTTGCCAGCCAGTTGTCCAATTACCTGACCGACAAAATAAACTGGCAGGAAGAAATCGCCAGCCTGGGGAACGGGCAGTTCGCGGTCCTGCTCCCCTCGGTAGCGCAGGAAGACCAGGTCGAATATTTCGCCCGTTCGATAATAAGGGAATTCACCAAACCCATCCGGGTAGGCGGGCAGGAAGTATTTATGAAACCGTTTATCGGGGCGGCCCTTTCGAACAAGGAACAAAAAAAGGCGGAAGTCATTCTTAAACAGGCGGAAGTGGCCCTGGTCCAAAGCAAAAATACCGGCAACCTGAATTACTATATCTATAAGGCCGGGTTGGGCTCGTCGGCGGCCAACCTCGATAAACTGGACCTGGAAGGCAACCTGAGTCAGGCGGTCGAACGAAACGAATTCGAGTTATTCTACCAGCCCCAGATCGAGATAAAGACCCGCCAAATCGTAGGGGTGGAGGCTCTTTTGCGCTGGCGTAACCCCAACCGCGGTATCGTTTTACCGACCGATTTCATCCCCCTGGCCGAAGAAACCGGTTTAATCCACGGCATCGGAGAATGGGTCTTGCGGTCGGCCTGCGCCCAGGTTAAAGAATGGCAAAATGACGGTTACGAAAGCTTGAGAATGGCGGTAAACATTTCCAACCACCAGTTTACCCATACCGACATCGGTAAAACTATCGAGGGAATCCTGGCCGAAACAAAACTGGAATCGAAGTTTCTTGAGTTGGAGCTTACCGAAAGCGCGGTAGCGCAGGACATCCAAAAAACTGTCACGATACTTTACGAACTCAAACGGATCGGGGTTAGCGTGGCGATTGATGATTTCGGCACCGGCTACTCCTCGTTGAGTTACCTGATGGACATTCCGGCCAGCAACCTAAAAATTGATAAATCCTTTATCCGAAATATAACTACCGACGCGAACTATGCCTTTATTACCAGGTCCATTATTGATATGGCCCATAAATTAGAACTTAAAGTTATCGCGGAAGGCGTCGAAACGCCCCAGGAGTTACATTTCCTCGAACAGAATTACTGTGATGAAATCCAGGGCTACCTGTTCAGCCGACCGATACCGGCCCAGGAAATCGGCAAACTATTGAAAGCCGAAAAGAGAGGATTTTAAGGGACAAAGACCAGGCGCGGGTTGGTCAGGGTGGTGGCCCAGGTTTCCTCGACCTGGGCTAAAGGCACTGTCCTGGCGGCTATCTCGAAACCGCCGGGGACCGTCGCCTGGAACAGCTCGTCAATTGCCTTTACCAGCGCAGGCAGGGCGATACTGCCAATCCCACTCCCCATAAGTTGAATAGACGACGAACGAAGCACCGCGCCGGGTAAAGTAATATTGCTCCCGCCCGTCCCCCCGATATGGATATACCTGACCGGTACCGTCTCTCGACCATATTTTGCCCCGGCTACCAAGATTCTTTCGGCGCTTTGCCCCCAAACGTAATCCAGCACAACATCAATACCTTCCGCCGCTTCAAACTGGTCTTTGAAAGCTTCTTCAAGAGTCTCACCATCCTCGACCAGCGGAATAGTAACATCAGCCCCCAGGCTTTCCAGCCTCTTGAGCGCTTCCCGGTTGCGCCCGGTGGCGATAACCTTTTTAGCCCCCATATATTTCGCAATCTGGACGGCCAGGCTGCCGGAAGCCCCGGTCGCGCCGTTCACCAGGACCGTTTCACCGGCCACCAGTTTGGCCCGTTCTTTCAAAGCGGCCCAACCGGACATGCCGGGATTAGCTATAGCTGCCGCAGTCAGATCGTCCAGTTCATCCGGCAAATTTACACACCGGGAAGCCTCCACCACTGTTTCCTCGGCCATACTGCCAAAGGGAGCACGCGGCATCACGAAATAGACCCGCTGCCCATCCGGGAGTTTGCCGACCCCATCAATCCCAGGGACGAACGGAAACTGGCCCGAAGAACTGTAGTGAGCGCCGGAAGCGCGGGACTTGGTTACATTACTCAGGGCCGCCGCCTTAACAAAAATATGCTTTTCATTTTCCGCCGCCTCTGGCCGGGGGAAATCGCCAAAAATAGGGAATTTACCGGCCTGGGTTACAACTGCTGCTTTCATTCTTCTTCGCCTGGTCTTTCTACAACTTTATTAATATGTGTATTATACACGTATCGGATTATACTTAGAAATAATTGTGTTGTCAAGAGATTATGTGTATAATGCATATATGGATGAAAATATTTTTCAGATTTATGAAGCGGTGCTGGATATTGTAGGCTTGCTAAACCAGCCGCAGCGCGATACCGCTCTTATTCGGGAGGCCGGGGTGTCGATTGACCGGGCCTTGTTTCCGTTGCTGGTCGTAATTGAGAGGCGCGGGCCGATAAAAGTGGTCGACCTGGCGGGCCTGGTAGGGCGGGATTACACGACGGTCAGCCGCCAGACGGCCAAGCTGGAAAGCCTGGAACTGATTACCCGCCGGACCAATCCGAAGGACCGGCGCGTATCCGAGATGGCGGTTACCCCTAAAGGAAAAGAAATAACCGGGGCCCTTGACCGGGCCAGGGAGAGATTACTGGGGTTAATCCTGGAAGGGTGGAGCGAAGACGACCGGAAGACCTTTGCGGTCCTGCTGCGAAGATTTGCGGACAATGCCAGGGACCTTGACCTAAAAGGAAAAGGCCCTGAATAGCAGGGCTAATTTTGTAAATTTAAGCCAAACGACCGGATTTGTAAGACATAAAAAAACCTCCTGTTGGGACGTGGAACTTTGGGGAACCACACCGCAAAGGAGGTTTTCAAATTAGGGATGCAAAATCCCTCAAACTTTTTCCAGCCTAGTGAAACCCGCTCCCAATTTTGTAATAGTAATCGTGGTCCAGGTCTTCCAGGAGACCGATTTCTACCGGCTTCCAGCCAAACCGCTGCTCGGTCAGGGCGCTTGAGGCCGGGCTATCCATCGTTATAAAGTGGCCGAGCCAGCCAAAGTGGTCGGCGGCTTGCTCTAACGGCACCGAAACGACCGGAACATTGAGGTGCCGCCCGATGATGGCAGCCATGTCGCGGATGGCTACCCCTTCGTCCCCAATCGCATGGAGAATGGTCCCGGCAGGGGCGTTTTCCAGGGCCAGCCGGTAAAGTCGGGCCGCGTCCAAACGGTGGACTGCCGCCCAGCGGTTCGAGCCATCTCCCGGATAACCCGAAACACCCTTTGCTCGCGCAATCTCAATCAGGCCAGGGACAAACCCGTGGTCGCCCTCACCGTGGACCGATGGGGGAAGGCGCATGACGGAGGCCCGGATGCCGCTCCCGACCTGCGCCAATCCCGCTTCTTCCGAAAAACGAGGCACCCTGGCGGAGGGGTCTTTGGCATCTTCTTCGGTCACGGCTCGCCCGGAAACAAGACCTCCCGTCCCGGCGGTTACAATTAAAGGCCGGTTGGACCCGGCCAGAACTTCGCCAAGAGTCCGTATCGCCAACTGGTCGACTTCGACCGACCGGGCAAAATTTGAAAAATCGTGGATAAAGGCGGTATGAATAACACCCTCCGCCCAGGCAGCGCCACTCCGTAAGCTATCGAGGTCATCGAGCGAACCGCGCTGCACCTCAGCACCGGCACGGGCAAGTGCCTCCGCGCCCACCTCGGAGCGAGCCAGGCCGAGAACCTGGTGCCCGGCGGCTAAAAGCTCCTTAACGGTGGCAGAGCCGACCCACCCGGTCGCGCCGGTGACAAAAACTTTCATGAGAAATTCCTCCAAATAGACTTAAAATAGGGTCTCAACAGTCCTTAGAGTATAATGTGAGGCATAACTTAACAAGATAAGCGTTTATCCTGGAACTAATAGTTCCTGTTTAGGGACGCATCACAGAATTAAGCGGAGAAGGGCACGTGGCTATAAATGAATTGGAATTAGGGCGGCAACACGAACTGGCCGAATTCTTGCGGAGCAGAAGGGCGCGTCTATTGCCAGAGCAGGTTGGCTTGCCTCGCGGCACTCGCCGGAGGACTCCCGGCTTAAGGCGCGGGGAAGTGGCCCAACTCGCCGGGGTAAGCCCGGAGTGGTATACCTGGCTGGAACAGGGCCGGGATATTACCGTTTCGGTTCAACTGCTGGAAAGCCTGGCGAGAGTCTTGCAACTGGACGAAAAAGAGCGAGACCATCTATTCCTGCTGGCCCTCCGGCAACCCCCGCCCGTCAAAACCTTTGTACCACCTACCATGAGCCCGCTTTTACAAAAGTTCCTTGACCAACTCGGCATCTTTCCGGCAGTCGTCCTGGACCCTCGCCTGAACGCGGTGGCCTGGAATAAAGCCCATACGGCCATTTTTGGTGATTTTGGCGAGCTAACCGAACGAAATCGCAATTTAGTCTGGCGGCTATTTACATCTCCTATAGCCGCGAAAGTTAACGAGGAATGGGACCACCTGGCCCAGGTTTACCTGGCCCAATTCCGGGCTGAATATGGGCGCTTTATCAACGACCCCTGGTGGGCCCAACGAATCGCGGAGTTGAACGAAGCCAGCCCGAAATTCCGGGAATTGTGGCCCCGGCACGATGTGATTACGGTATCGGAGGGGCGTAAAACAATGCACCACTCGCTGGTTGGAGACCTCTGTTTTGAATACCTTTTGTTCCAACCGGTCGATGCGCCCGATTTGCGGGTGCTGATCCATATACCCCGTGCCGGCACCGGCACCACCGAAAAAATGGAACGGTTGGTAGCCGGTCTGGCCGAATAATTATTATTTATTTGTCAATTTCAGAACATTTTCCGGGAGTCGCGCGCCCTGTATCAGAATCTGGGATGCCATACTTTCAATCTCCTGCAAATCAGCCGAAGAAAGCTCAACATTGACAGCCCCAAGATTTTCCTCCAGGCGATGCCGCTTACTTGTGCCGGGAATAGGTACAATCCAGGGTTTCTGGGCCAGCAACCAGGCCAGGGCTACCTGGGCCGGGGTGGCCTCCTTGCGAGCGGCAATCTCGCCCAGCAAATCAACCAGGGCCTGGTTGGTCCGGCGAGCCTGCGGGGTAAACCGAGGCGAGATATTGCGGAAGTCCGTGCTATCAAAGGTGGTGGTTTCGTTGATTTTGCCCGTCAGAAAACCCGCTCCTAAGGGAGTAAACGCCACGAACCCGATGCCGAGTTCTTCCAGGGTCGGCAGAACTTCCGCTTCAGGGTCCCTGGTCCACAACGAATATTCACTCTGGACGGCGGAAACCGGTTGGACGGCATGGGCCCGCCGAATAGTCGAGGCTGCCGCCTCCGATAGACCAAAATGCCTGACTTTACCTTCGCGGATTAAATCCCCGACCGTCCCGGCTACTTCTTCAATCGGCACGTCCGGGTCCACCCGGTGCTGGTAAAAGAGGTCAATCACCTCTGTGTTGAGCCGTTTGAGCGACGCTTCCGCGACCTCTCGGATATGTCCGGGGCGACTGTTCAGCTTGCCAGTGCGTGACCCGTCTGGCGCGATGTCGAAGCCAAATTTGGTCGCTATTACCACCTGTTCCCGGTAAGGAACCAGGGCTTCACCGACCAGTTCTTCGTTGACGAAGGGGCCGTAGCTTTCGGCGGTGTCAAAGAAGGTGACACCAAGTTCGACCGCCGACCGCAAGAGGGCAATCTTATCCTTTTTATCTCCGGCTGGACCATAAGCGGTGCTCAATCCCATCGCCCCATACCCCAGGGCCGATACTTCCAGGCCGCTGTTACCCAGTTTTCTTTTTTGCATTTTCTAACTCTCCAAAATTTCTGTTTTAAGCTTCTTTATGTTCCGGCTGAAAAAGTTGTTGCCGCTTTTGAGGTCATTGGGGTCGGATTGGAAGAAATTCCAGGTCTTCTCTAGCCAGGTTTCTTCTTTTCTGCCTTCGAGGTTAATTATAAGTACAGTAAGCCACTGGGTGGTATAATGTTTTTCCAGGACTATTGTATAATCCTGCAAACATCAGGGATAAAGCGGCAGGTGAAACAGGTTGGATGAACCTGGATAAAATAAGTGTGACGAAGTTGAATAATTACGAAATGACTGAAATTGAATCAAACCGTTTAGAAACCGGCCAGCGGGAGTTGGCGGAGCGCATCGGGCGAACCCTGCGTGATGATGGCAGAAAAGAAGTTTTGCCCGGCCTTACCTTTCATCGCACCTCAAACCCCTCCGATTGGAGTCACGGAGTAATCAGTCCGACCCTGTGTGTAATTGCCCAGGGGAGCAAAGAGATTTTGCTGGGCGAACTGCTCTACCGCTACGACCCGGCCCATTATCTTATTGCCACGGCGGAACTGCCGGTAGTATCCCAGGTGCTTGAAGCCAGCCAGGACCAGCCTTACCTGAGTCTCACCTTGAAACTCGACCCGACCCTGGTAAGTTCGGTAATTGTCGAGGCCGGTCAGCAGGAACCACAAAACAGGGCCGAGGTGAAAGCTATAAATGTAAGCCCATTAGATGCCGATTTGCTGGATGCTATTGTGCGGCTGGTCAGGCTTGCGGATACACTCGAAGACGCCCCGATGCTGGCGCCCCTGGTTACAAGGGAAATAATTTACCGGCTCTTAAAAGGGGAACAGGGAGAGCGGCTGCGCCATTTGACCCTGATAGAAGGCCAGCTTCACCGCATCATTAAAATTATTGAGAAGATTCGCAAGGACTACAATAAGCCGCTACGGATGGATATTATAGCCCAGGATTGCGGGATGAGTGTTTCGGGTTTTCACCACCACTTCAAAGCGGTAACGGCCATGAGCCCCTTGCAATTTCAAAAGCAGTTGCGCCTCCAGGAAGCCCGAAGGTTAATACTTACCGAAAAATTGGATGCGACCAGCGCCGGGTACCGGGTAGGTTACGAAGACGCCTCCCACTTCAGCCGCGAATATAAGAACCTTTTCGGGAATCCACCCATGCGAGATGCCGCCCAACTCCGGGAAACGGTCGGCCAGTATCTTTAACCGGGCTAAAACTCCGGGCGAGAAACCTCGAAAGGTTCCCCCACCTGCATACCCCCACTGCCCAGGTGATATTCCCGCACCACCGGGTCGAAATCGCTGTGGCGCATCTCTAAAATGGAAACCAGCCGTTTAAGCTGGCCGTTTACTTCCTGGCTGCGCATTAAAAGCATAGTATCGGCCAGGAGCGAAATCGGGTGTTCGGGAATCTCAAGGACAGGGTTCCCAAGCCGGTTCAACTCCATGGTCCCGATGGTGGTTATCCGTTTGTTGCGCAGGACGTTAGAAATGGCCGCCCAGAACGAACTTGTCCGGTCAGCATCCAGGCTCAATTTTTCCAGTTCTGTAATCGAATCTATAACCAGGCGGACCGGTTGGTGCGAGTCGACCTCATGCAAAAGCTTTCCCGCGACCTCATCCATATAGCGCTGAACCGGCAAGGCCCACAGAATTTTAAGAGAGCCGTCCTTTACATAGGGTGCCAGGTCGAAACCGAGTTCTCGCGAGATACCGAGCAATTGGTCGGGTGAGTGTTGCAGGCTCAGCAGCAACCCTTTCTGGCCCTGGCGCACCCCTTCGTAAAGATAGCGCAGACTGACAATCGTCTTGCCGCTGCCTGGTGTCCCCAGGATAACATTAAAACTCGACCCGAACAAACCACCGTGGACCATCCGGTTCAAATCTTCGATGCCAAGGCTCAGCCGTTCGGGGCTAACCGGTGGGGGAGGCGCAAACTGCTGCGAGGCCAGTTGCGACTCGATAAACGGGTAAATCTGCAAACCTTCGCTGGTAATATCGAAATAATGCAGACCGGGCAGGGCCGGGGTCGCCCGGCTTTTGGCGATTTCAAGGGTCCGCACGAACCTTTTCCGGTTCGTATCGAAATGGAGCCGTAAAATATTGTCCGAAATAGCGTATTCGGGTGCGTTCTGGACCGGCAGTTCGTCATCCACGATTAACAGGGTGGTGCAGCCCAGCACCGAAAGCTGGGCGTTAAAGTCAAAGAGAGATTTGCGTAAATCACCCCGTGAAGCCGAGAAATCCCTCAGGGAACTGATGCCATCCATGACCACCAGTTTAGCCGAACTTTTAAGGACGGCTTCGCGGGCGACCTGGGTAAAGCTTTGCAAACCACCGTTTATGACATCCTGGTAAAGACTGAGGTAGGTTATATGGTCACCAATAAGGTTCCTGTCAAAAAAAGAAAAGTCCTGGAGATTGACCAGCATCTTTTCGTGGCTCTCCGATAGGAGCGTCAGGTAAAGTACCTTGTGCCCAAGCCTGGCCATGTGAAAAGCTATTTGCTGGGTCAGGACCGATTTCCCGGTGCCGGGGGCACCCGCTATAAGGTAAGTTGAACGATTTAACAAACCACCCGCTAAAACAACATCAAGTCCATCTACACCGGTTGAAACGCGCCCCGGTAATTGCGAAGAGTTGGGCATTAGTTGCCGTGCCTCCTTTAAGTCCTTTCCTGTATAAGAAAAAAAAGCAGAAACTTTGCGCCCTTAAACAGCAAATTTTGTACCTTAACTGGCAATTTTAAGGGTAATTTGAAGAAAATGGAGAAGATATTGGAAAATGCTTACAAAGTTAGATTTTAAAAATAAAAAAGTGGCAAAAATATTGCCACTTTCAGGATTTGCTGGCCTGTCGGATAAATCCAGAAGACAATCTGAACTCCGACATCTGTAGCGGAGCCTCCGGAGGGTCGTCCTTCACCAACAGTTTATCCTGGGCGACCTTTGCCACGACCTTTTCCAGCACTTCGATTTCGAAGGGCTTGGTCAGGAAGGCCGAGGCTTCAACCACTTTAGAGCGAGGTGGGGCCGCGCTCAATAAGATGACCGGAATTTTTTCGGTTTCGGCATCGTCCCGCAACGCCCTGAGCATTTCTACCCCGCTCATATGAGGCATCATAACGTCCGAGATTATGATGTCGGGTTTTCTTTCCCTGGCTAGTTCCAGGGCAGCTTTGCCGTTAAAAGCTTTGATTACCTCGTAATCGCCTGAAAGCACTTCGGCCAATAATTCACATAAACTTTCTTCGTCATCTACAACCAGTACAAGCATAAGCGCCTCTTTGAATTCAACCTTACTCTTGGCCCGCTCCTCTACCCTAAGGAGTTCGGCCTCACAACCTTCTCATCTTTTCACACTTTCTTACTATGCAAATTGTATACCAGAAGACGCAATAAGTTTGTGGGATTTATCATAAAGGGTAATTTTTGATTTCATTTTAAGCCTTAACCCATTTTTTAACATTCTTTTATTGATTTTAACTGTTTTGTTTGTTACAATAAACACAACCGACGCGTCAGTCGGTTTTGTGGAGAGTAGAGAAGTTTTGGACAAGCAACAAGCCAAAAGCCAGGTCCGTTTCAGCCGCATTCTCGATGCGGCCACCACCGTTTTTTCCCAAAAAGGCTACAAAGACGCCGCTGTAGACGATATAGCGCTCGAATCGCAAACCTCTAAAGGCGGGATATATTTTTACTTCCCCAACAAACAGGCCATCTTTTTGGTGCTGCTGGATAAAATGGCCGGGCTGCTCCGCTCGCGAGCGGAAGACGCCATGAACCAGGAACCGGATATGTTAAAGAAAGGTGATGCAGCCCTCTATACGATGCTGCAAACCTTCGCCGGGCACCGCACGCTCACCCGGCTTTTCCTGGTAGAAGCCCTGGGGGCCGGTCGCGAATTTAACGACCGGATGATGGAAATCCACGCTTCTTTTTCCCGGCTAATCAAGGATTATTTAGACCGGGCCGTTGCCAACGGCACGATTGCCCCCCTTAATACCGATATTGCCAGCGTGGCCTGGTTCGGGGCGGTCAACGAAGTGGTAACGCGCTGGGTCTTGACCGGGCAACCGGCCCAACTTGAGGAAGCCTACCCGGCCCTGCGCGAACTTCTCCGCCGGAGCGCCGGACTGGTCGCACAATAATGGGGATACAGGACAGAAAGAAAGAACCTATGGCGATTTCAACCGATTATCTTACAGGTCTTACCACTCTTAGCGCCTGGCTGGAAAAGGGCGTTTCCGAGGCTCAACGCCAGGGCCGCAGCCTGCTGGTCAGCTATAGCAAGCCGGTCGAGCCGGTAGCGACCCTGCACTTTTTTGAAAAAGCCCGCCAGCAAGATTTAGCCGCCACGTTCTGGGAACGGGCCGAGGACGGGTTTAGCCTGGCCGGGGCCGGGGCCGCTTTTACCCTGGAAGCAGACGGCACCGGGCGGTTTGACGGGATTGAAAGGGACTGGCACGACCTGGTGGACACGACTCTTATCGAGCGCGAGGAAGCCCCGGCAGACCTGTGGGGTATCGGTCCGGCCCTCTTTGGCGGTTTTTCTTTCGAGGACGAGCCGGAAGACGCGCCCCAGTGGCAGGGGTTCCCGGCGGCCCTCCTGCGGTTGCCCCAGGTCCAACTGGCCGCCCGCGCCGATGGCTATTACCTGACCCTTAACGCCCTGGTGGACGAATTCACCGACCCGGCTATCGAGGCCGAACACCTGCTCAAGCTGGGTCTTTTCCTGACAGAAGACAGCAACCCTTCCGAAAAGACTTATAGCAAAGAAAACCTTATCGGCGAACTGGAAGACCTCAAGCCGGCGGTGGAATGGAAAGCGCTGGTCAGCCGGGCCGCCCAGGAAATCCAGGATGGGGCCTTTGAAAAAGTAGTGCTGGCCCGCGAGGTTGGTTTAACCGCTTCTGAGCCGTTCCAGGTTGCGGTCGCTCTCGAACGCCTGCGCAAAAACTACCCTGCCGCGACTATATTTGCCATCGCTGACGGCCCCAAATGCTTCCTGGGGGCGACCCCGGAACGGCTGGTCAGGCTGTGCGAAGGCGAAGTCCGCACGATTGCCCTGGCCGGGACGTTTCCACGCGGCGCGACCGAGGAAGAAGATGCCCGGTTGGGCCGGGAACTGCTGGGAAGCCCCAAAAACCGCCACGAACACGCCGTAGTAGTCAACATGCTGCGGGCGGCCCTGGGCGAGGTTTGCCAGCACGTCCTGGTGGACGAAGAACCCCGTCTGTTGAAACTCCCTAACGTCCAGCACCTTTATACTCCGGTCCTGGGACGGTTGGCCGGGGGCGAGAAAAGCAGCGTTTTGAGTCTGCTTAAGTCGCTGCATCCGACCCCGGCCCTGGGTGGTTTTCCACGCCAATCAGCCCTTAAATGGCTGCGCGAGAACGAAGGGCTTGAACGTGGCTGGTATGCCGCCCCGGTCGGCTGGGTAGATTCGCGCGGTGAAGGCGAGTTCGTGGTAGCGATTCGCTCGGCCCTGGTAGATGGCAAACAGGCCCGGTTGTTCGCCGGGTGTGGGATTATGGGCGACTCCGACCCGGAAGTAGAATATACTGAGTCGTGTTTGAAGCTGCGCCCGATGATTAATGCATTAAAGTAAACGTTGAACGTGTGCCCAGGGGCACGAAACAACGTTGAACGTGGGAAACAAAAATTAACCTGTAAATCGGGCAAATCTTAAGAAAGAACCCTGTGATTAACAGGTTTAAGGGATGTAAGATGGCTGAGGAAACCTGGCTGAAAATTGAAAATCCGACTTTTGCCTTTGTGAGCGCTTTCGTGGACGAACTGGTCCGCGCCGGGGTGCAGGACGTAGTGGTTTGCCCCGGTTCACGTTCGACCCCGTTCGCTTACGGCTTTGCCGGGAACCCCGGGCTGAAACTCTGGATGGAATATGACGAACGCTCTGCCGGATTTTTCGCCCTGGGGCTGGCGAAATCGACCCGCCAGGCCGTAGCCCTGGTCTGCACTTCTGGGACGGCAGCGGCCAACTTCATGCCCGCCGTGGTCGAAGCCAAACAGGGCCGGGTGCCCCTGATAATCCTGACCGCCGACCGCCCCGCCGAACTGCGCGATAACGGCGCGCCCCAGGCGATTGACCAGCTTAAACTTTATGGCTCTTACGCCAAGTGGTTCGCCGAGATGCCCCTGCCGGAAGCCTCCAACCAGATGCTCCGGTTTGCGCGGACCCAGGCTGGACGGGCCGTCGGGATAGCTCAGGCTGCCCCTGCCGGTCCGGTCCATCTCAACCAGCCTTTCCGCGAACCGCTCACACCTGCCCCTATCGCCGGACAGCCTTTGCCGCCCGAAAGTCAGCGCGACCCGGTGGCCTGGGAAGGCCGCCCCAACGGCCAGCCTTACGTTGAATTGATACAGGCTTCGCGCCGCCTTCAGACCGGCGAGGTTTCGCACCTGGCCCGAACTTTCGAGAGTATCGAAAAGGGCCTGATTATTGTCGGGCCGCAGGATGACCCGACCATGGCCCCGGCAGTCGCTGCCCTGGCCCAGCGTCTGGGGTACCCGGTGCTGGCCGACCCGCTTTCGGGTTTACGGGCCGGGCCGCACGACCAGGATTACTTTATCCCGAACTACGACGCCTTTTTGCGCGATACCCGGTTTACCACCGGGGCGGAGTTCGAGCCGGAAGTGGTCATTCGTTTCGGGGCGATGCCGACCGCCAAGCCGCTCTTGCTTTTCCTCAACCGCTTCCCGGACCTGCCGCAATACGTGGTAGACGGGGGCGACGGTTGGAACGAGCCGACCCAGTTGGCCCAGTTTATCTATCACGCCGACCCGGTCTTGTTTTCCTACGACCTTGTCACTACTCTCCCGGCCAAGACCGAAAAGACGGCCTGGCTCCGGGCATGGCTGGACTGTGCCCACATCACCGCCGAAACCCTTAACACGGCTTTGCGCGGTCTGCCGGAACTATTCGAGGGGCGGGTCCTGGCGGCGATGGCCGATTTACTGCCCAATAACGCGACCCTTTTCGTCGGGAACAGCATGCCGGTGCGTGACCTGGACAGCTTTTTCCCAAACAGCCCCAAAAATATCCGCCTGCTGTGCAACCGGGGGGCGAACGGCATTGACGGGGTAGTTTCAACTGCCCTGGGAGTAGCCGCCAGTCAACCAGGCCCCCTGGTGCTGGTTATTGGTGACCTCTCGACCTACCACGACCTTAACGGGCTACTGGCCGCGAAACTGCACCGGCTAAACGCGACCATCGTCATCCTGAACAACGATGGGGGCGGGATTTTCTCCTTCCTGTCCCAGGCCAGCTATCCGCACAACTTCGAGCAGTTGTTTGGCACTCCCCACGGTCTCGATTTCAAGCCGGTCACTGAAATGTATGGAGCCAGATTCAGCCGGGTAGAGGATTGGCCCGGTTTCGAAGCGGCTATGCAAACCGCCTTAAAAGAGGACGGCCTCAAGGTTATCGAGGTGCCGACTAACCGCGCCAGCAACGTGACCATGCACCGCCAGATGTGGACGGCAGTCTACCAGGCTTTAGCCGCGACCGGGAACGAGGCGGTCACCCGGTGAGTCTCCTGGAAGTTAACGGCCTGACCCACCACGTCGAAGAAAGTGGCAGCGGCCCGGCCCTGCTCTTGCTGCATGGCTTTACGGGTAGCGGTGCTAACTGGAACCCTTTATTACCGGGCCTTTCCGAAAACTACCGGGTCATTACAGTAGACTTTCCGGGCCACGGTGCTACTTCTGCCCCGACCGACCCGGCCCGTTATTCTATCGAAAACACTGCCGCCGACCTTGACGCCATTCTCGAAAAGCTCGCAATCGAACAGGCCGCCGTCCTGGGATACTCGATGGGCGGGCGGGTGGCCCTCTTTTTCGCCCTGCGCTATCCTGCCAAAGTATCAGCCCTGGTTCTCGAAAGCGCTTCCCCCGGTCTATCTACCGAACAGGAACGGGCCGAACGGAAAGCCGCCGACGAGGCCCTGGCCGGTTTTATCGAAGAAAAAGGGCTGGAAGCTTTTGTGGAACGGTGGGAAAAGCTGCCGCTCTGGTCCAGCCAGGCCAATCTACCTGAAAGCATGCGGGCCAACCTGCACCGCCAGCGCCTGAAAAATCGCCCGGAGGGTCTAGCCAACAGTCTGCGCGGCCTGGGGACCGGGGCACAGCCGTCGCTCTGGGATGAACTCGAAAAATTTGGCAAGCCGGTCTTTATTCTCTCCGGCGAACTGGACCCAAAGTTTACGCTGACCGGGCAACTGATGGAGACAAAATTCCCGGCCTCCCGGCGAAAAGTGGTGACCGGGGCCGGGCATACCATCCACCTGGAGAAACCGGAAGAATTTGAAACAACAGTCAGGGAGTTTTTAGCCGGGCTATGAGCATACCGCTTCTTGTCATCGTTTCGGGGCCACCGGCCAGCGGGAAAACGACCCTGGCCCGCCAGTTAGCCCACGAACTGAACCTGCCTCTCATTACCAAAGACGACATCAAAGAAAGTCTTTTCGACAGTCTGGGCTGGCAGGACCGGGCCTGGTCTAAAAAGCTCGGCGCTGCGACCTACCATTTGCTCTACTATTTCCTGGAAGCCGCCCTGGCCGGTGGGGTATCGTTGATTGTCGAAAGTAATTTTGGACCTATGTCGACCTCTGAGTTAAAGCGGCTACAGGAAATTTACCCTTTCCGGCCTTTCCAGGTGATGTGCCGGGCTGATGGCAAGACCCTGGTTGAACGGTATAAAGCCCGCGCTGGACAGCGCCATCCCGGCCACGTGGATTTCGATGCCCTGGCCGACATCGAGCCGGTACTGCGGCAGGGCCGTCTCGAACCGCTCGGACTCGATGGTGAAATCATCGAGCTCGATACGACGGACTTTTCAAAAATAGATGTAGCCGGAACGATTGCCCGGCTCAAGACTGCTTTAGAAGATACACGACTTTCGCTTTGACCCTGGGAAACCCCTCAGAGATATGGGGAAACGACCTCAAAAGGATGTTTTAAGCGAAAGTCCTGAGATAATAAGAAGTAAAGATAAAGGAGTTTTTTAAGAAATGGCTTCAGTAAACTGGCAGAAAATCGGGGATTACGAGGACGTTATCTATGAGAAAGCCGAGGGAATCGCCCGAATCACCATTAACCGGCCCGAAGTCCGCAACGCCTTCCGCCCCAAGACCGTCTTTGAGTTGCAGCAGACCCTGGAAGACGCCCACGAAGACCCCGAAGTCGGGGTGGTCCTTTTGACCGGGGCCGGGGACAAGGCTTTCTGCTCCGGCGGCGACCAGCGGGTGCGCGGTCACGGCGGCTATGTCGGGGAAGATAAGACCCCGCGCCTGAACATCCTCGGTGTCCAGAACCAGATCCGCTATATGCCCAAGCCGGTTATCGCCGTGGTTGCCGGGTACGCTATCGGGGGCGGTCACGTACTGCACGTGGTCTGTGACCTGACCATTGCTGCCGATAACGCCATCTTCGGCCAGACCGGACCGAAAGTGGGCAGCTTTGACGGTGGTTATGGCGCGAGCTACCTGGCAAGCATCGTCGGCCAGAAGAAAGCTCGCGAAATCTGGTATCTCTGCCGCCAGTACAACGCCCAGGAGGCCCTTCAAATGGGCCTGGTCAACACAGTCGTGCCGCTTGCCCAACTAGAAGAAGAGTCTATCAAATGGGCCAAGGAAATACTGGAAAAGAGCCCGATTGCCCTGCGCTTCCTGAAGGCGTCCTTTAACGCCGACACCGATGGGCAGGCCGGGTTACAGCAGTTGGCCGGGGACGCCACGATGCTTTATTACATGACCGAGGAAGGCAAGGAAGGCCACCGGGCCTACCTGGAAAAACGCAAGCCCGACTTCTCCAAGTTTCCGCGTCTACCTTAAGAAAAGTAGTCAGAAATCAGAGGTCAGTAGTCAGTATTGGAAAGCATCTTTTGACTATTGGCGTTTAACACTGGCTACTGACTACCGACTACTGGCTACTACTATGAAGATTACCGGGCTAAAGTGGTATCCATATAAATTGCCCTTCGCGGGTGCTTTCGGGACGGCCCAGGCCGCCCTGAAGGTCCGCGAAGGTTTTATTTTGCGCCTTGGAACCGCCGAAGGGCTGGTGGGCCTGGGGGATGCCGCACCCCTACCCGAATTCGGCGGAGGCTACCCGGCAGATGTCGAACGCTGGTTGGTAAATTTGGCCCCCGGTCTGCCGGGGAAGTCACCGGAAGTTGTTAATTCCCTGGTTACACACCTGCTCGAAAAAGGCGGGCCGGGTGCAGCAGCGACCGCTTTCGCCCTGGAAACCGCCGCTTTTGATGTGCTGTCCCAGGCTGCCGGACTGCCTTTGAGCGATTGGCTGGCTTCTAACTTTGACCTCCTTTCGCAAGAAACCAGCAAGAGCGTCCCGGTAAACGCCACCATCGGCCAACCCGATAACGAAGTCGCGGCCCAGGCAGCCCGGCAAGCCGTGGAGGCCGGGTTCAGCTGCGTCAAGCTAAAGGTGGGACTGGCAAAGAGCGTGGCCGGGGAGGTGGAACGGGTCGGGAAAGTCCGGCAAGCTATCGGACCAGGCGTAAAACTGCGCCTGGATGCTAACGGTGGGTGGAGCGTCACCCAGGCCATCGAAACCCTTAATGCCCTGGAACAGTTCGACCTCGAACTTGTCGAGCAGCCCGTGACCGCTATTGACGTGGATGGACTGGCCCAGGTGCGCCGGACCGTGAAAATGCCTATCGCCGCCGACGAACCCGTAACGAGCCTTAACACCGCCTGCCGGATTATCGAGGCTAAGGCCGCCGACTTCCTGGTAATCAAGCCGATGGTAGTGGGAGGATTACGGGCCGGGCTGGAAATAAGCAAGCTGGCTCGCGCCGCCGGGGTGGGCGCTATCGTGACCACGACCATAGATAGTGCGGTCGGTATTGCCGCCGCCCTGCACCTGGCCGCCAACCTGCCCGCGCCTGTGCCCTATTGCGGCCTTGCGACCGCTCCACTCCTGACTGGACCCCTGGTCGAAATGGCCCCGGCAGTCGTGGAAGGGCAAATGCTGGTCCCTTCAAAACCCGGCCTCGGTATTGACCTCAATTTCCCGCTTTAATCCTCCTTCAATTAAAACTGGGGATATGTCGTTTATAACCCTTGAGAAACCTTTGGATGACTCCTGGGATTTTGACAGTCCCACTAATCTGGGCTAAACTCAGGGCCGGTATAGGCGCTTTTCATTACTAAATAATCGGGGTAATACCATTCCGCTAAACCTTAAACAATTTTCCAGCTTATTCCTGGGTCAAATTTTTGGCCTGGTAATTTTGCTATTCCTGCTGGTTTTCAGGTTCCCGTCCACCTTACAACTTTCCTACCAGCCCGACCAGCTTAGAAACCTGAATAGCAGCGCCGGGGGTGGCTTCTATCCGCCCGAAAATGACCCCGCCGGAAACCGCTTCGCCTGGACCAACCCTCAAACTGTCATTGATACGGGACTAACGGCGCCCAAAGGGGTCAGGCTGAACCTCGAAGCCCGCAGCGCGGCGGTAGCCGGGGGACCAAACGCCCCGGTCCAGGTGCTGGTCAACGGTAACCCTGCCGGGGAAATCCGGCTCGACCCGGCCAACCAGAATTTCCAGCCAATCTCCCTGGATCTTTACGGCAAGAACGCTACCGGCGACCCGCTGAAAATTGAACTGGCGGCCCAACCCTACAAACCCAACGGCGACCAGCGAACGTTGGGCTTCATGGTCAAGTCGTTCCAGGTGGATAATCTGGGCTGGCCCAATACCCCCCTCCGGCTTTATTTACTGGTTGGGCTGCTGGCCGGGTTAACCGTTGTTACAATGTTTTTGACCTGGCGGAACGCCCGCAGACCGGGCCAATGGGCCGGGTATACCCTGACCGGCCTGAACCTCCTCAAAACGGTCCTGGCCCTGGCGGCGGTCTTTTTGCTGGGAGGCTTTACAAGCTGGCTCGATAGCGGCAAAAGTTACTACCTGTGGACTTTTGGCCTGGGCCTACTGGCGCTTCTTTCCTGGCAGGCCGCCGCTAACCAACCTTTCGGCCAGCCGCGACCCTTGAGTCTTTACCGGAGAGCTTTTCTCCGGATAAATCCCCGGCCTCGCGCCAGGGCTGCTATACCTTTCAAGGGGGTAGCCTCCATCGAGGCCCTTACCGGGTTGCGAGCTATCGCCGCCTTTATCGTCTTTGCCTACCACTATCCCTTGCCCGCCGATACCTGGGTGCCCCAGTGGCTTTACAGCATCATGCGGTCGGGAAATATCGGGGTGCCGCTATTCTTCACCCTAAGCGGCTTTGTCATCTGCTATAACTACTACGACCGCCTGACAACCCGGCCCTTTAAAAATATGTGGCCTTTCCTGGTCAACCGCTTCGCCCGGATTTACCCGGTTTACCTGCTGGTCTTCCTGATAGCCCTGGTCGCGGTTGCCCTGACCCGCTCCGACCGGATACTGCCCGCCGTAATCTGGCAGCAAACCTTTATGCTCCAAACGTGGAACCCGGACGTGCGGATTTTGAGCGCCCTGATTTACAACATCCCGTCCTGGAGCGTCAACGTCGAGATTTTCCTCTACCTGAGTTTTCCCCTGGTCGCCTGGCTCGTTTTGAGGAAATGCCAGCGTATCGGCCAGCTTGTCGCAGTTGCGGTGGTACCGATGTTGATTGTGCTGGGGCTGGCCGCCGGGTTCGTCCTGACCGGGCACGTCACGGCCAATGACTACACCGTGGATACACCAGGCCTCTACCTGTTTTATTATTTCCCGGTCATGCACCTGAACGAGTTTATCAGCGGGTGCGCCGCCGCCCGGATTTACGTCCTGCTGGCAGCCAAACCGGTCTCGCCAAAAGAGTTGGCCTGGGCCAGGGTCGCGCTGGGACTGGCGGTGGCGGCGGTCATCTTCCTGATGATGTTCGACAAACCCTACCTGATACCGTTCCGGTTCGCCTCGGCCTATATACCCTTCTTCACCATCATTGTGTTCTGCCTGGCCCGCTACCGCACCCTGTTGAGCCGCTTTTTCAGCACGAAACTATTAATTTTGCTGGGGGAATCCAGCTATTCTTTCTATTTATGGCAGGAAATGTTTGTCGTACCTAACTCGGAGCGTTTCCTGACAATTCCGCAGCCCTTATCTTTCCTCTTTGGGTTTGGCGTCTTCCTGACCATCGTGATTGTCTCGATAATAAGCTTCAAATTCGTCGAGACACCCATGCGTAAGCTGATAAGGCGTTTGACCCTGCCTTCCAGGCCGGCCTCCCCGGTCAAAACACCTCGCGATACCGCAAAAATCGAGGCAAACGTCTGAAGCGGTTAAAGATACTGGAAGGCCAGGGCGACCGACGCGGCCCAACCTAGCACCTTAATTTCCCCGGCTTTCAGGGACGCCTGAACTTCGGTTTTGCTCAGAAAAATGATTTCGATGTCTTCCAGGTCGTCGCTCTCGGCCTTTTCTTCAAAGACGGCTTGCTGGGCCAGGTAGAGGTAGCCCACGCCGCAACCCCGGTTTGCGTCCGCCGCGTACTTACCCAGGAAAGTCCAGCTGGGCGAGGAATAACCCGTTTCCTCGCGTAGTTCGCGCTGAGCGGCCAGCAAGGGGTCTTCGCCCGGCTCGATATAGCCGCCCACAATTCCCAGGGTCAGACCGTCCTTGATGGCGTACTTGTTCTGGCGAAAGCACAAAAAGCGGCCATCAGCGGTTACAGCCACCACGTTAATATAGTCGGGGGTGATAACCCAGGGCCAGTTGCTAATCTGGCGGCCATCGGGCAATTCCACGGTGTGATTTTCAACGGTCAGCCACTTGCCGTTTTGCAATACCGTTTCCCGGCTTAAAGTCTTCCAGAGCTTGTCTTCCACGATTTGTTTTCTCTTTCCGTTGTGGTAGTTTCTGTGTCAGGTGTTTTAGGGTTTCCTTAGAATTTGCTGAATCTTGCCGGTGCGCTAGCCGGGCGAGGCAATAAATAACCTGCCCGACCTTTGACAGACCTTTCAAACTAGGCTAAACTCGCAATAGAGATTCCGGGATAACCTTTTTATACTCCGCCATTATATAATAATCCCAGCCGTTGCCGGTCCGCATTTTCATTTAACTCTTGCCAAGAGGGGTTCAGTTTGAAAAAAGAAACTTCATCGTTCCGCCGTTTTGCCTTTATCACTTTGCTGGTACTGATTGCAATCCTGGTCGCGCTTTTGTTGTGGCAGGGCCAACTGCCTATCGGGAATAACCAGCCCCAGGCCAGCGTCACCACGCCCGCCGGGGCAAGTCCCAACCCGCCCGGCCCAACCGAGGCCAACACCACCCCCACCAACCTGAACAACAACCCCAACTCAAGCCCGGTGGCTAACGCCAACCCTACCGCAGTGGCTAACCCTAACCCCACCCTGATTATCGTGACCGCGCCGACGCCTACCCCAAAACCGGCCCTTAAACTCGAAACGGTGGTTGTAACCGGCCCGACCAAAAAGCCCGTCACCGATGCCATCCTGAAAAAGCCGGACGGCACCGAAGTCGCTAAAACCGACAGCACCGGTAAACTGGCGGCCAATAACCTAGATGAAGGCAGTTATACCGTCAGCGCGCCTGGTTACAACTCTTTCTCGCTAACCCTTGCCGCTGGACAAACTCTTTCTAACATCGAACTCAAACCCTATATCTTCCAGGGTTCGGTGGTGGATGCCACCAATAAACAACCGCTCGCCGGAAAACTGGTCTATGGAGGGGATACCACCACCGTTACCGATAGCAACGGCAGTTTTAGTTTTACAGCCCTGCCGCCGGGGACGAAAGTCCGGGTAGCCCTTATAGGTTATACCAGCGTCGAGCAAACCGTCGAGGACAAAGACCAGTTGGTCACTTTCGACCTGAAATCGACCCAGTTTGACGGCTCTTTGACCGACTCGGCCTCGAACAAACCGATACCCAATGCCCTCATCAAGATTGACGACAACACGACCGCCCTCACCGGGCAGGACGGCAAGTTCCACTTCAGCGACGGACCCCATACCGATGATACTGTGATTACAGTGCGGGCTCCCGGTTATAAAATCCAGACCTTTAAGGCCAGCGAACTGGAAAAAGGCGCGAAAATGGCTCCTTTCCACTTCCGAGGGGTTTATGTGCCGGGCGCGTTCGCCATCAACGCCAACTATGACGAAGAATTTACCCCTTACCTTAAAATGGCCGACGAAGGCCAGATAAACGCGGTTGTAATAGGCGTGAAAGACGATGATACCGGGTTGCTCTGGTACAACAGCCAGGTGCCTTTAGCCAAACAACTCGGGCTGGTCTATAACCTTAACGGCGTCCAGCCCGACGAATTAATGGACCCTAAAAAGCTGATTGCCGACGCCCACAAACATGGCCTTTACGTGGTGGCGCGTTACGTGGTCTTCCGCGACCCCTCGATTGCCGCCAAAAAACCGGAATGGGCTATCAAGAGTATTAAGACCGGCAAACCCTGGGTGGATGACAACGGCCTTACCTGGCCGAACCAGTTCCAGCCCGAAGTGAGCGACTACAACGCCGACCTGGCGAAAGAACTGGCTGGTCTCGGCTTTGATGAGGTCAATTACGACTATATCCGCTTCCCGACCGATGGCGCGCTAAAAGATATTCAATACAAACCTGACCTGGATTGGACCCAGCTTTCCCAGGATGAAAAACTGCGCACCGATACCATCGAAAGCGCCGTCCTGAAAGCCTATGACAACCTGCGGACGACCAACACCTTCTTCTCGCTGGATGTATTCGGCTACAGCCTGTGGCGGGTTAACGACGCGGACGGCATCGGCCAGCAATACAACGACCTAGTGTTTATGTCAGACTATATCTGTCCCATGGTCTATGCCAGCCTGTTCTCGCCCGGCGAGATGGGGTTTGACGACCCTGGCGCGCACCCCAAAGAAATTATCGAGGAAAGCGGACGAATCGCCAGCAAGCTCGAAGAACAACTCAAACCGGTGGCGAAGTACCGGCCCTGGTTGGAAGATTATGACAAGCTGTACGGTCCGCCCGAAACTCAGTTCAAGTCCACCGCCGAACGGGTCGAAGTCCAGATTAACGCGGCGGATACCGGGGGCGCGTCGGGCTGGACCCTCTGGAACGCCAACGGTGACTATATCACCCAGGCCCTGAGCGATACCGCCCCGCCCAAGAGGTAATTGTGTCTCTGTTCCAGGAATAAAGCTTTTGCCTAAAAACTAAACACTAGCAACTAAACACCAAAAGGGGAAACATAGCATGGCAACCATACCGCCCGAACTGGTCACCGATTTAGAACCCCCGACCATGGCCGACATCTACGCGGCCCGGCAGGTCGTCTACCGGCACCTCAAACCCACACCTTTGCTCCGCTCGGCGGCGCTGGATAGGCTCTTGGGCGCAACCGTATTCGTAAAGTGTGAAAATCTGCTGCCTACGGGGGCTTTCAAAGTGCGGGGCGGGCTGAACCTGATTTCACGCCTGTCGCCGGAGGAAAAAGAGCGGGGCGTCATAACGGCCAGCACGGGTAATCACGGTCAGTCGGTCGCCTTTGCGGGCCGGACCTACGGCGTTAAAGTTGTAATCGGGGCGCCGCTCGGCGGCAATCCTTACAAACTCCAGGCCATGCGCGACCTGGGAGCCGAGGTGGTCGAGGTCGGCCAGGAGTTTGACGATGCTCGTGAATGGGTCGCCGTCGAGGCCGAGCGCCGGGGTTACCGCTATATCCACTCCGCCAACGAACCGCTCCTGATAGCCGGGGTTGCCACCGGGTCGCTCGAAATCATCGAGGAAGTGCCCGACCTCGATTACATCTTCGTGCCGGTAGGGGCAGGCAGCGGAGCTTGCGGCCAATGCCTGGGAGCGAAAGGTGTCAACCCGAAGATAAAAGTTATCGGCGTGCAGGCAGAGCAAGCCTCGGCGGTCTACCAGACTTACAAATCGAAGAAATTCTCACCGACCGCCACCAGCAACACCTTTGCCGAGGGTTTACAAACCCGCGTACCCTTCGGCCTGCCCTATCGCATTATGAGCGAACTGCTGGACGACATGGTGCTGGTGAGCGAGGCCGAGATGCGCCAGGCTATCCGCATTCACCTGGAAACCATCCACCAGTTGGCCGAGGGGGCCGGGGCCGCTTCGCTGGCTGCCGCCCTGAAATTGAAAGAGCAGTTGGCGGGCAAGAAGGTCGCCCTGGTCCTCAGCGGTGGCAACATTACCCTGCCCGTCCTGCAAACTATCCTGGCCGAAGCTGTCTAAAGGCTAACCTGGACAATCATTTCGATTTCAACCGGCATGTTATTTGGCAGGCCGCCCATCCCGACCGCCGAACGGGCGTGGCGGCCAATTTCTTCGCCAAATACCTCCACGAACAGGTCGCTTGCCCCGTTAATGACAAAGGGCTGGCGCTCGAACCCGTCCACGGCGTTAACCATTCCCAGGACTTTCACAACGTTTATGACCCGGTCCAGGGTGCCAAGCTCTTTTTGGATGGTCGCCAGCAGGTTAAGGCCGGTCAGGCGGGCCGCCTTGTACCCGTCTTCCTCTGAAACCTCTTCTCCGACTTTCCCCCGGTAGGCCAGCCTCCGGTTCGCCCCGGTCGGGCCGTGCCCCGAAAGAAAGAGTAAATCCCCGGCCCGCACCGCCGAGATAAAGTTCATGCCAGGCGGGGCGCTAAAAGTCGGCGGCAATTCGATGCCAAGTTCGGCCAATCTTTGTTCAATCTTGCCTTTTACAATCTTTTCTTCAGCCATCGTTTTTCGCTCCTCGGTTATAAAGTTTTTGGTCCGGCCCAACCCTGGGCTTGCCGGGCAAAGGTCGCCAGCCCCAGGTTGAAACGGTTTGGGTTTTCGATAAAAGGGAGATGCCCGGTTTCGGCGTAGAAATTAGCCTGCGACCCTGCCACCACTTTCAGGTGATGCTCGGCGGCAGTCGGCAGGATAACCCGGTCTTCCAGGCCGTGCGTGACCAGGAGCGGCAACTTCAACCCGGCCAGCACATCGTCATTATCCAGCTTGCGAGTGAACATGTTTTTGCGGACATAAGGTGGCACCGCACAATTAAATCCCAGGCTGGTGTAAAAATCTTCCGGTCGCATCTCGCGGTAGGTGCAAAGCTTGATAAGCTGGGAGAGCGCCTCGACTCCAACCATAATCTCGTTCGAGAAGAAGCCGGGGAACAGGGCCTGGAACTCCTTGCCAACCATCGTAAAGGCTTCGGGCGTGCCCATCTTGGTGGCTGCCCCCACGAAATTTATCCCGGCCAGTTTTGTCTCACCATAGAAACGGAGGTAGTCGCAGATGACGTACCCGCCGTAGGATACTCCGACCAACACCGTCTTTTCCAGGGCCAACCCCTCAATAATAGCCGCCAGGTCGTCGGCCCACCAGCGGCTATTGGTATAATGCTCACGCTCCTGGGGTTTTTCGGAGAGACCGTGACCGCGCAGGTCAAAACTGACCAGCCGGAAATTCTGGGCCAGGCCGCTATAGAGCTGTTTGTACCAGGCTACCCGCGACTGGGAAAAACCGTGAATAAAAAGGATAGCCGGGGCGACCGCCGGGCCGCATTCCTCGACATACAACTTCAGGCCGTTCCCACCCTCGACCACGCGCTGTTTTAAAACGTTATCTTTCATTTAACCTCCGAAACCACCCTGTTTCGTTTTTTATTGACCTCTGACCTCTGACTACTGGCTTCTAGCTACTAAACACTTTTTCCTACATCGCCGTCCAGCCGCCATCCACCAGCAGGGTATGGCCGGTGACGAGGGTGGCGGCGTCCGAAGCCAGGAAGACACAGGCCCCGATAACTTCTTCCGGCTCACCCACCCGGCCCAGCGGAATTCGGCTAATCAGGTCGTTGTAGATTTGAGGGTCGTTAAAGGTCTGCTCGGTCAGGGGAGTGCGGATAAAGGTCGGCCCTATCGCGTTGACGTTTATACCGTATTCGGCCCATTCTATCGCCAGAACGCGGGTCAGGTTGACCATACCCGCCTTGGCCGAGCAGTAAGCCGCCCGTTTATAATAACCTACCACGCCGTTTTGCGAGGCTATGTTGATAATGCGGCCCGACTTCTGTTTAATCATTTCCCTGGCGACCCGCTGCGAGGTAAAAAATGCCCCTTTGAGGTGAGTATCCAGCACAATATCCCAGTCCGCCTCGGTCACGTCCAGGGCATACTTGGCAACCTGGACCCCGGCATTGTTGACCAGGACATCTATCCGGCCCATCTGCTCGACCACGCCGGTTACAAGCTGGTCGATACTGGATAGGTCCGGCAGGCTGAGCGGCAGGCAAATCACCTTTTTGCCGGTCTCCCTCGCGATTTCCTGGGCGACCTGCTGGCCGAGTTCAAGTTTTGAGGGTACTTCGGTGATTACCACGTCCGCGCCAAAGTGAGCCAGTCCGTGCGCCATTGCTTTGCCCAGGCCGCTACCCGCTCCCGTCACCAGGCACACCTTTCCATCAACCCGCATTGTTGGCATTTTCATCTTCTTCGAGTCCTCCGTTTCAAGCTTAATTTGAAAGCGTATAGGCCAAGTATAGGTGAAAGCCGCCCGGCTGACAATTTAATTCCAGGCAATAAAAAAGGCAGGAGACTTACCGCTCCCGCCTCAAAATCCGAGTTTAAGTGCGCCGTTTACCGAGCGTCCGGCCCAGCAAAATGAGGCCGAGTATTGCCAGGAGGGCTCCTACCGCCGTCACCACCCAGTCGACAGCCTGGCCGTAACCGAGCAACCCGGCGTTGTATTCGGCGTGACCCCTGTTCGGGGCTGCCACGTCCACCGAAATTAAGCGGCCTTTGGGCGAAATATTCAGGACGACCGTGTTGTTGACCAGGCTCGACTTATTATCGCTAATCAGGGGCACCAGGGCTTGGGACACTTCCTGGCTTATTTCGAAATTGCGCTGGCCCACGTTTTTGACATCAACCACCAGTTGCTCCGAGGAAAGCTTGACTACCTGGCCTTGAAGCTGGTTGGAGGTCTGGGAGAGGTCGGAGTTGTAATCAATTATCATGTAACTCCACACCCCGGCCAGGCCCAGCCCCACGATTAAAAAGAGCAGGCCAAAGATTAAGCCGGGTACGCTGACCGTATTCTTAACCCTGACGTTAGTGACCGGGGCCGCAGGCGGCACCGAGGGCTGTACGGTCGCCGAGAGATTTTTGAGGTAATCGTAGGAACCGCCCTGCGGGTTGGGCATATAAGCCGGTTGCGGGGGCGGCGGGTAGGCAGGAGCCGCCGGGTTCGGGCTGGCCGAGAAGTTAGCCCAGGGCTGCGGGCCGCCTTTCGGTTCCGTCGCCGGATTGAACCCGGCGGAGGGGGCCGCGTAGGGGTTATAAGGCGCAGGTGCGGAGGCAGCCCCGGCAAAACTGGGCTGGCGGGAGGCTACCAGGTCGCGAACCCGGGGGTCGTCAGGTTGAAGCATCGAGGCTTTACGGGTTGCCTTTTCAGCTTCCTCCGGCTGGCTGGAACTCCTGGCAAGCCAGACCAGGGCCGGGACATTGGCCGGGTCTTTTTCCAGCACCAGGCGGCTAAGTTGGGCGGCGGCATGTTTCAAGCCCTGGTTGTAAAGCGCCTCAATCCGGGCGAGCCTGCTTTCAGTACTTTCATCCGACATGGACGACCTCTTCTTGCGGAATAAATTCAGGATTAATTCTAATAAGGCAGATTAAACTCTACACCAATTTTGAGCAGGGGTCAATAAAAAACCTGTTAGAACGATTGTAAAGAAATCTAAGCAAAATTAATAATATTAAAAGAATAGTTGTGAGTCAATTAAACCACTCGCCTTTACAAATACTGAGCTTTTTGCTAATATAATAACTAGCACGTAATAATTAACTAGCAATCGTTCCCTAAATAAAGAGGACGTAAGCGCCCTAGGGCACCTAATTAATATTTAGCGTTGCCTTTTTTTCGTTGAACCTTGTGTTAGCTACCGAAGGGGGATTACCTCATATGTCTGACCGCGCTAGTCGCATCCAGGAAGTTACAGGGTTGTATTTCCAGATCCTGCAACAACTCAACCGTCACAACATTCCAGAGTGGTTAGAACTAGACCTCACGTTCCAGCAAATGAAGGTGCTTTATATCCTGAAACAGACCGGCGGCCTTACTATGAGCGAGCTGAGCAAACGCCTGGGCGTCAGTATGCCGACCATCACCGGCATTATTTCGCGCCTGGTCGAGCGCACCGAAAAAAGCGAGAAGAATAAAAAGGGCGGCAAAAATAAGACCATCGAGAAAATCGAAATCAAGGAAGCCCTGGTCGAACGCCGGACCAGCCCTGAAGACCGCCGCGAGGTTAAAGCTTTCCTGACCGAAGCCGGGCAAAGAGTTACCGAGCAACTCGACGAACTGAACCGCAAAATGATGACCCAGGCCCTGGCCCAGTTGAACGATGGCGAAATGGAAGACGCCCGCGCCGGTTTGAGCCACATCGCCAAAGCCGTCAGCGAACAACACATCGTCACACCTATCGACACCGTGGCACCTTTGCTGAACCGCACTATCGCCGACGAAGAAGCTGCGGGTAACCCCGAACCCAGCATTATTCTGAACTAAAACCTGACACAAGCGTAGTTTTTAGATATTAAAAGACCCGGCAAATTGCGGCCGGGTCTTTTAGTTTTTTATAACGATTTAACCTTACCCTAAAAGATGGACCAACAAACCTTTCTGGGCATGGAGGCGGTTTTCAGCCTGCTGGAACACCCATGACTGCGGACTTTCCAGCACCCCTTCGGTTATTTCATCGCCCCGGTGGGCCGGGAGACAATGCAAAACCAGGGCGTCCGGTTTCGCCAGCCCAACCACCCGTTCATTCACCTGGTAGGGTTTGAAAATCTGGCGGCGCTCCGCCGCTTCTTCTTCCTGGCCCATGCTGGCCCAGACATCGGTATAGATAATGTCCGCCCCTTCGACGCCGGTTTCGAGATTGTGGACCGCTTTGATAGTGGATTTGCCCCCGGCCAGTTGGCGGGCCTGGCTGACCACTTCTTCGTTCGGTTCGTAGCCGGTCGGCGAAATAACCGTGATATTCAGGCCGGAAAGGGCCGCGCCAAGCATCAGGCTGTGGGCCATGTTGTTGCCGTCGCCGATGTAAGCCATTTTAAGACCCGCGATATGGCCGAACCTTTCCTGGATGGTCAACAGGTCGGCCAGGGCCTGGCAGGGGTGTTCGAAATCGGACAGGCCGTTGACCACCGGCACGCTCGAATATTGGGCCAGTTCAACCAGGCTAGCGTGGCTGAAGACACGGGCCACAATCACGTCGCACATCCGGCTAATCACTCGCGCCACGTCTGAGATGGTTTCGCGTTTGCCCAGGCCGACCTCTTGAGGGGCCAGGTACATCGCTCGCCCGCCAAGCTGGAACATACCCACGTCAAACGAAAGGCGGGTCCGCAGGGACGGTTTTTCAAAAACCAGGGCCAGGGTTTGCCCTTCTAACAGGTGGTGAGGTTTGCGCTGCTGTGTTTCGGCCTTCAGTTGGGCGGCGGTTGCCAGGATGGCGCTCAATTCCTCGGCGCTCAAATCGGCCATCGAAAGTAAATCCCGCCCCTTCAAACTACTCTTCTCCAATTACACCTCCACAGATAAACAAAATGAGCAAGTAAGCATTGTAAAAAGCAAAAGATAAACTGCCTATAGTCCCCGCCGGGTCGCCTTCGGCCACTAACCGGGGTTTATAGACAGTTTATCTTTTTATTTATCGAATTTCCAGTCTAGCTACCACTACTTAAACGAAATGAGCTAAAACTCGCGTCAACCGGGTTGGCATAGCTACCGGCGGCAAAGCCGATAGCTCCATTACCAGTTGCCTGCCCGGCCTTGCCCGGCTGGTCGTTAATCGAGACAATCACCGCGCCCTGGCTGGCAACTACCCGCATGGTATTGGTCGCGCCCGGTTTCCAACCGGTCGTAGTGGTCCAGCCGATGATTTCTTTGTAAGACCCGCTGGCAAACTGGCTGACCTGGTACTGTCCGGCCCCGGATACGCTCAACAGGTAGTAGTTGTTGGCGTCCTGCTGCCAGAAGACCAGCCCATAGATGCCGTTTTTGTCACTTATGCCCTTGACCTCAACCTCGGCGCTAAAATCGCCCACGCTGAGTTGCGAGACCGGGTAAGCCCCCCAGTTTAGCTGGCCGTTGGCAGCCTTTAGATGATATGTCCCATTTTGATAGGTCGTATTATCCTTGTTGGGCAGACCACTGGTCGGGTCTTTGAAATCGTCCTTAAAGGACGCGTTGGCAATCGGCGGCAGGGTTTCGTTGGGCGTTGTCGGCTGGGGAGTAGCGCCGGGCGAATTCCCACCAGGGGTTGTCGTGACTGCCGGGGGCGTAGTCTTAATCGGCCCGCTAGAAGGCGTCGAGGTCGGCGCGGGCGGCTTGCCGCTACCCGAAAAACCGGGGCTGGCAAAATCGGTCGCACCATTTTCCAAAGATGTGGTTAAAGTCGGCAAAGGCGCGGGCGCAACCTTCGAGGCAACCGGCGTACCTGGCTTAGGAGCGGGGTAGAACCGGCTCAAAACCGCCACCGGGAAGTGCAGCGTACTCATGTCAACTTCCTGGACGGGCGGCAGTTGACCCTTGGGCGCGACGGTGTTGGAAGGGGTGAGCCTGCCAAGGTCCAACCGGCCATAACCGTTGGCGAAGTCCGGCCCATTCGGGCTCAAATCTTTGCCAAGTTCCTTCATAAGCTGGTCCATCTGGTCGGCGGTCAGGTTCGGGTTAGCTCCTTTAAGGATGGTGGCAATCCCGGCGGCTTCGGGACAGGCCGCGCTGGTACCATCGAATACCTGCTCGCCGTCTTCCTGGTAGGCCCGGCTGCTGACCCCGGCGGGAGCCGAGATTTCGGGTTTAAAAGTGCCATCCGGGAGAGGGCCTTCGCTGCTGTAATAGGCGATGCGGTCTTCGTCCCACTGGACCGCGCCCACCGCCAGCACACCCTTGCTCGACGCCGGAGAAGCGACCGCCATTTCAGGCACAATAAACTGCAAAGGCAAATCGTGCGTAAAGACATGCATTCGGAAGGGCTTGCTATAGGGCGTGGTATTCGGCTTCTGGCGGACCCGGATGTAGTAAAGCGTTTTGGCCGGGATTTTTATGCGGACCGCCTCGAAGGGGTCACGGGCCGACTGGGTGTTCTGGCTGCTGGTGATAGCCTTACCGTTCTGGTCTACGATAAATAAATCGAGGTCATTGGTCTGCTTTTTATCGAGGTCCCACTGCTCCCAGCTTAAAATCACGAAAGTATCGTAAGGGGTGCTGCCAGGGTTGCCGACCGCCATCTTGGTTACGCCGGGGATAAACTGCTGGAAACCGTCACCATCCGGGTTGAAGAAATCGGTATAGTGGGAAGCGCCTTCGTTACCGGCGGAGAAAAGGAAAGTCACGCCGTAATCTTTTTTCAACTGCGCGATATACTGGTCGAGCGGGTCGGTGCCATCACCGGGGCCGCCGTGACCGCCCATCGAAACCGAGACAATATTGACCTTCTGGTCTTTGACGAGGTAATCGAGGGCCTGTTTAATCTCGCCGTCAGAGCCGTCAACTGCCGCAGCCGCGTAGGAGGCTTCGGGGGCCAGAGAATAAATTATTTCGATTACCGCCGTACCATGGACCGTTTCGTCAATTACGCCCGGTCCGCCGTTCTGCGCGTCAATATCTACCGGGTCCAGGTCGGCGGGTAAGGTCGAGCCGAGGAACTTTTCGTGATACTTGAAACCGCCGTCGATAATGCCGATTTTAACGCCCTTGCCTTTGAACCCTGCCGCCTGCCACTTGTCGGCGCCCATCAATTTGACGCCTTCGTTCTTGCTGACCTGGGCCAGTTGGGCCAGGGCTTCTTCGGTTTCGGGCATTCCCCGCAGGTCGAGGGGAACCTTGCCGATAATCAGGTCGATGGATTTGACACCCTGGAAAGCGGCCAGGTCTTGCAGGAAGTTTTCTTTATTGTTGCCGTTAGTATAATCAATAAAAACGCTGACAGGCACCGCTACCTGCATTTTGACCGTCCCGGCCATATTCTCGGAGTTGCGCACGATGCCGCCCATCGACTTGATTTTATCTTTGATAGGCTGTTCGCGGTCCGGCGTATCCAGCACGACCTCAAACACCGCTTCATCCTTGGAGTTGATAGCCCCCTGGTTACGAGCGTACTGGATGGCGGCGTTCTTTTTATCATCGGCGCTACCCTGGGTCGTCTGGTAGGTCAGATAAATATTTAGAAGGACACTATCAATCTTCAGGTTGGAAGACGCGGTCGGGGTCGGGGGTGGTGTGTCGGTCGGGTTGGGGCCACAGGCGGACAAAATCAGCGAACTAAACACCAAAGTAACCAGCAAAATCGAGCTGGTTGCAAAAGCGTTCAATTTGGATTTAGCAGCAAAAAAACGTCTAATCTGTCCACTCGAAGCCGGAGTAGCGGGCATGAGAATTGTACCTTTCGTAGTGAGAGGGCTTTCTAAAACTTACCTGCCATACTTGAAAATTTTTGGAGCGGTCTACCCCGGCAACCGGGCAGACTTTGCCTTAATTATACCTGTAGTATGGCAAGAATCAACAATTATTTAACCAGGGACCGAACATTTTCAATCAGGTCTTTGAGTTCCTGGGGCGCCGGTAATAACGGCAGGGCGATTAAAAAGCCGACCATGTGATTCGCCAGGAAACTGCCGTTAAGTTGCTGCTCGCTCCAATCGGGCCAGATAGTCATAGCGCCTATCAGCAGCACTCCGCAAACTAAAATACCCTGGATAAAGCCGAGGACGGCTCCCAGGAAATGGTCCATTAAACCCAGGAACAAGAGCCCGGCCACAAAATAGAGGACCGAGGCGGCGGCGCTGGCAATTCCACTCACTACCAGCACGATTACAACAAAGGCCAGTCCCTTGGCAGCCTGGGGATTGTTAAGGAAACCGAAGGCGTTTGCCAGGGTGGTGCTGAATAACCCGGCCAACCAGATACCCGCAACCAATCCGGCGACCGCGATAGCCTGCCGGATGAAGCCCCAGGCGGCACTTACCAGGGTAAACGAAATCACAATGGCAATGATGATTAAGTCAATTAAGCTCATATTTCCCTTTACATTCGGCTCAAAAGGCTCTGACCCACTTCAATTGTAACCCGGAAGTGTCCCTAAAAATATAACGTTGCTCACACTGGCGCAGTTCCTATACTGCAAAGTTTACCTTTAGAACGGTATAATAGCAACCGGGAGCAGTAAGGAGTGTTTAGTGTTTAGTGTTTAGTGTTTAGTAGTCAGAAGGCAAAGGGCAGAAATTAGAAGTCAGTTTTTAGCTTTTAGTGGTTGGTGGTTAGTAAAGGTACAGTCTTTGTCATTCCGTGGCAGAGCCACGGAATCTCCGGTCCATTGGACAATATCACTGTCAAAAAGCTTTAAATTGAAATTCCTCGACTACGCTTACCGTAGGGTGTGGCAATTATTTTTAGGTTTCGTGTTCCCACTAAACACTGAACACTAAAAACTAAAAGGAAAATGGGATGGAATCAACAAGAAAAACCTTAAAAGAACGGCAAGTTGAGGCCGCCGAAATGCTGGGGGATAGTCTCAATCATCCACGCCTGGGCGCGACTCTCGGCCTGGTGGAAGAACTGGGCGAACTGGTCAAGGAAGTCATGGAGCTTGAAATCTACCGCCAGACCGAGGCCCGGCCTAAAATGGAAGACGAAGTGGCGGACATTTTGTTCAGTCTGCTGGAAGTCTGCACCGCCTACGGCATCGACCTGGAAGCGGCCTATGACCGTAAGCTGGAGAAAATCCGGGGTAAATTGCCCGATTGGGAAAGAAAATACAGCGCTAACTTGAAAGAGATGAAGAAGAAGTTGGACTGATGAGCGATGACGCGGAGAGCGACCCAGTGGTCAGCTTGCGCATGTTGAGGTCGCCCAGGACGCGCTGGTTGCCGTGATGGATGGTAAGAAGAATGGTCGTGCCCTGGCCCGGCTGGGAGAACAGGTCGTAAGAAGCCCCAATCAGGCGAGCCCGTTCACGCATGTTCAAAAGACCAAAGCTGCCCCGCTCGTCGTAACGGTCCGTAACCGCCCGGCTATCGAAACCCTTGCCATCGTCCCGAACCATTACGGTCGTAGATTCCTTGCTGTGGTCGAGGGCAATCCAGACGTTTCTAGGGGCGGCGTGTTTGCGGATATTGTTGACCGCTTCCTGGATGATGATAAAGACAGTCGCCTCAATATTGTGTTCGAGGCGGAGATAGTTGTTTTTGTCCTCGCCAAACCCACTGACTTCCAGGTGAGTCTTCCAGGGGTCGGTCTGTAATTTCTCAACGTAGGCTTCGAGGGTCGGGATAAGCCCCTTGGTTTCGAGCATCAAAGGCCGCAACCCGAACATCATGGTGCGAATGTCCTTGGCCGCGGTCAGGGCCACCTTCTCGGCCTCGTCAAGTTTCTCCATCACCCGTTCCGGCTCGTTTTCCAGCAGCTTTTTAATAAAGGCCAGCCGCATGGCGATACCGCTCACCACCTGGGCGGGGCCGTCGTGCAAATCGCGGCCCAGGTCGCGCCGCACATCTTCCTCTTTGGCAATCAGGCGGTCCCGTTCCTCGCTTAGTTCGGCGTAAAGCTGGGCGTTTTCAATCGCTACCGCACCCTGGGCGGCCAGGGTCGTCAGGAGGGCCATATCGTTGCTGTTGTAAGCGCCTTTATCGAGCTTGTTCATCACGGCGAGGACCCCAATAATGGTCTCGTGGGCAATCAGGGGAGCGCACATTACATTGCGGGTCTTAAACCCCATGGCTTCATCTAGGTACGAAGTGAAGCGCGGGTCCCTGGCGACATCATTGACGATGACCGGTTCACCCAGGCGAGCTACATAACCGGGGATACCGCTCCCGGCAGGCTGGCGAATTTCGCGGGTCTCGCCGTTCTCCCCGGCAGGCATCTGGTAAACCAGTTCGTCGGACTGCTGGTCCATCAAGAGTAAAACGCACGCCCCCGACCGCAAAAGCTGGTTGGTTGTCGTCATGATTTGTTGGAGCAGGTCGGCCAGGTTGCGGTTGGAAGTTATGGCGGTGGCAATTTCATTCAAGAGGACGAGGTCTTCCAGGCGGCGCGAGACATTGGTGAGGTAGCGCAGGCTGTACCAGGCGTTGCTGACCGCCCGGCAGAAACTAATCAGGGCCGACAATTCCTCGGCGTTTATATTCAGGTCTGAGGTGCCCGCCTCTTTTTCGGCCAGCGGTAACAGAAGCATGATAAACCCGTTAGCCTGATTGGTATTGGGGTTTTGCATGGGCAGGACGAGCACCCGGCGCGGCCCCTGCTGGGTATTCATACTCTTTATGGTAGGAATCCGGGGTAACCAGAGTGTAAGAGGGTTATCCTGGGAAGTTGTGCCGTTGCCATTGGGGTGGTCGCGATTATAGGCGGCCCTGGAGCGGGCGGCCTCGAGGGCAAAGAACTGGCGCAAAAGCTGGATGTCGTCCCCGGCTTCGCGGCCTTCCTCGTAGTCAAAGAAAGCAATCAGGCCGGTCTGGGTGCGGGCAATTCGCAAACCTTCGTTGAGGGCACTTTGCAGCAAGGAAGAAGGCATTTGGAGCAGGGGTAAATTGGTTAAAAATTCGGTAAGGTGTGAAATATTAAGCATAGCGTTATTCATTCACTGCTCGAAACCCGGCAGACCGGTTACGAAGCCGGTTGCCCTTGGACCATTAACTAAAAATGGCTCTGCCAACGCGCACCAGGGTGGCGCCTTCCTCAATTGCTATTTCAAAGTCGTTAGTCATCCCCATTGAAAGATCGCGCCAGGCCGGCAAACCGGGGTGGTGGCGCTCCAACAACTCACGTAATGCGGCAAATACAGGCCGGGTATGGGCTGGGTCTTCGAAATAAGGTGCAACGGTCATCAGACCCCGCCATTCCAGGTTTGGCAGCCCGATTACTTCAGCCAAGACACCCGGCACTTCCGCCGGACTGAGCCCATGTTTGGATTCTTCTCCAGCCACGTTAACCTCTAAAAGGACCGGCAAAGTCTTCCCCAACTCGGCAGCGTGACGGCTTAATACCTGGGCTAACCTCACACTATCCACCGAATGGACCAGGTCAGCCAGGGCAACCGCCCTTTTAGCTTTATTGGTTTGAAGATGTCCGATGAGGTGCAAGCGAGCGGCATTTTCCGGGTATGGCAACGGATTGAACTTGGCTTCGGCATCGGGAACCCGGTTTTCGCCAAAGTCCCGCAACCCTTCCCGAAAAGCTTCGGCAACGGCTTCGCGCCCCACTGTCTTGGTTACGCCGATTAGAGTTATCTCATCCCGGTCGCGACCGGACCGACGAGCGGCCTGCGCTATCCGATAATTGACCTCGGCTAGCTTCTCAGCCAGCGTTATCAAAGGCTTTCTCGCTTCCATTACAATTCAAATGAGCCAATATTAGTATAGTGTTACAACTACAGCATAGCAAGCCCAACAGGGTCAAAAATTATGAAGTTTTTATGAAGTTTATGGACCTCTGTAGCAACCGGGCTTTTTCGATAATAGGGCGGGCCACTTTGTAATCTACCACCTCGGAGGGAGTAATCGCGTCCAGGTCAACGAAGTCTACCCGGCTCGTATCAAACCCATTACCTTCGGCCAGGAGTTCGCCCCCGACCACCTCGACCAGGTAATAATGCAACACTCCATGAATAGCCCGCCCGGTGGGCATGATGCAATAATTGTCCTCGTTAGCAACCGCCTGGACACTCTTCACGACCAGGCCGGTTTCCTCTTCAAACTCGCGGATTAAGCCCTGTTCGAGGGTTTCATCTTTGTTGACACCGCCGCCCGGCAGGTTCCAACCAAAATCCATCTTCTGGTCGCAACCCATCAAGACCCGGCCCTGCTCGTCAAACAGTATCCCGTAAGCAGCCAGCCGGTAACCCAGGCCGACCGGGGGCAGCCAGCGGCCTTTCGGGTTTTCCAACGGGGACGATAGATACCGGCAGAAGACATAATCGCGGCGGCGGGTCACCAAACGGCCGGGCAGATACTGGCGCAAGACCAACCAGAGTTCGGTAAAAGCGTGGGCGCGGAAATGTTTATCCCGCGCCGCCCTTAAAAGGACTTTCAAATAGAATCTCAGGACTTTAGCCATTGCACCTCAAAGTCTCCGCTCCCGGCAGTAGTTGGTCAGATCTGGCAAGGTTAGCGGGCTGCCGCCGTCTTCAAACTGGCCGCCCGTTCCTCTACGAAATCGCACAGCCGCCGCACACCTTCGACCAGTTCGTCTTCGGCGGTCGCCAGGCTCACCCGGACCAGGCCGGCAGCGCTGGGACCAAAGGTCGCGCCCGGCGCGCAGGCTACCTGCTTCACCTTCAACAACTCTTTGCAGAAGTCGTAGCTGTCCATCTGGGCCTGGCTGACGTCAATCATGATATAGAAAGCGCCGTTCGGCTGGTACTGGAACAGCCCCTTTTCCTTCAACACGTCACAGACGAGGTCGCGGCGGCGCTGGTAAGCCTGGCGCATCTCGCCAACCACCTCCTGCGGTCCGGTCAGGGCGGCCAGGGCGGCCCACTGGTTCGGCTCGGAGGCGCAGGCCACGTTCGGCTCGGTGGCGCGGGCCATCCAGTTTGCAATCGGGGCCGGGGCGACGGCATAGCCAACCCGCCAACCGGTCATGCTATAGGTCTTGCTAAAGCTGTAAATAGTGACGACTCTATCCGGGTCGAACTTGGCGGCGGTTGTCGGCGCGCCTTCGAAAATCAGTTCCTCGTAGACTTCGTCCGAAATGACGTAGAGGTCGTAGCGGCGGGCCAGTTCGACAATTTCGCGGATTTCGTCCTCACTGCAAACCGCGCCGGTCGGGTTGGACGGGTTGCACATCACGATTACTTTGCTCTTAGGAGTTATGACCTTTTCAATATCGGCCACGACCGGGCGGAACCCGTTGGCCTGGTAGAGCGGATAGCGGGTCGTAACGCCCCCGGCCAATGTCACCTGGGTATCGTAGGTCGGCCAACCGGGGTCGGGGATCAGCACTTCGTCGCCGGGTTCGAGCAATACCTCAAAGGCGTTAAAGAGCGAGTAGGTCGAGCCAGGCGTGACAATAATATTCTCGATACCGACGTCCAGACCATTAAACCGTTTGACCTTCTCCACCAGGGCCTCGCGCAACGGAATAATCCCGGCGCTGAGCGTGTAGCGGGTCTTGCCTTCCTGGGCAGCCCGGTGCGCGGCTTCAACGATGTGGGCCGGGGTCGGGAAGTTCGGCTCACCTACTTCCAGCCGGATACAGCCAGGGGTACGGACGGCAATTTCGAGGATTTCCCGGATACCGCTACGTTTCATTTGTTGGGGACGCGATGCAAGTGGCTTCATAGTCTGTCTTTTCTCCTCAATAATCGGTTTTTGCTTATAAGAATTTTTTATTCTCCAGGGTTGCGAGGTTCTTTAACCCGCAATAAAAAGATGATTCCCAGGGTGAAAAATACGGCAGAGGCTATAAATAAGGCACTATAACCAACATTTTTCGTATTCAGGAAGGTCTCACCCAGGGCATTAAAGCCATCCCGGAGCGAACCGCCTATCAGGGCCGCCAGGGCTTGCGACCCGGCCCCGGCCAGGTTCGAAATGCCCATAAACCGCCCGGCAGCCCCTTTGGGAATCAGGTCGGTCGCCAGGGCCCAGTCAATACTGTTAAAGGAGCCGGTCGCTATTCCCAAAAGCGAGGCGTAAATCATGACCTGGGTCATGTCGTGGGCAGTACTCATCAGGAGGGTGCCGACCGTACCGAGGACACAGGCCACGATTACCAGTTTCTTGCGACCAATCTTGTCGCTGAGCCAGGCGGCAGGAAAGATTGAGAGCAGGCTGAACCCGACCACGACCAGCAACAACAGGGTATAAGAACTGGTTAAAGTCCCTTCTTTGGCCCCGATTACATCCTGCAAAAAGTATAACGCAAAAAGCGAAATGATGGCAATGGCTGTCAGCACGAACAGCCGCGAGATGATAAACCGTACAAAATCGCGGTGGTGGACGAATTCTCCGATAGTGCCGAGGACAACATGCCAGCGATGGGGCTCCGTAGGCGCTTCTAGCTGTTTTTCCTTGACCATAAAAAGGGTCGGCAGCAGGGTCAGGGTGAAGACCGCGACAATAATCAGGATGGCAAAGGCCGGTTCGTTCTTGTCAATAAAGGTGGTCGCCACCGCGACACCCCCGACATTACCGAGCAATTGAGCTATACCCATTGCACCGCTGGCCCGGCCCCGGCGGGTTTTTGGCACCGAGTCCGGGATAAACCCCTGGTATGCCCCCTGGGCGATGTTGTCGGCCAGTTGCAAAAAGAGATAACAGACCAGGAGCAGCCACCACTCTCGGGCGAAAATCGACATCAGCGCCATAGCAAGCAGCCCGATAACAACCAGGACACCGCCTCCCAGGATAAAAGGCCGCCTGCGCCCCCAGGGATGGCGCGAAATGTCGCTGAGCGCGCCAACCGCCGGTTGGACCACTATCGCCACGACCATGCCAAGGGCGGTAATGACGCCAAGCAAACTGCCCTTATAGTTCTCCGGGACCATCTGCTCGTTGAGTTTGGGCAGGATGACGCCGTTGACGCCGCCCCACATATAGGTGATACCAAGCCAGAAGACGCTTATCCAGACATAGTTAAAAAAACCGAATTTCCGGTGGTCATCGTTCGAGTCGCCCGGTTCGCCGGAACTGGCGGCAGGTTCACCGGAGTCGGCGGCAGGTTCCCCGTTCTTTTGATCGTGGTGAGGGTGGATGAGGTCGAATTCTTCCAGCCAATCGCTAATTGAAGCTTCGGGTGAGGTAGGGGTTAAATCATCCCCTTCAGCTTCGGATTGCGCGCCAAGCCTGGTATTGCTATCGGTGTGCTCGGCCATTAAATCTTTCCCGGCTGGACCGGCTCCAGGGAAACCCGGCCACAAGTAAGTAGGACACCCAAATAAAATTTAGACAGAATAAAGCTCCAAATCTTTTCCGGTCTTTGCCGGAAGCCCCCGCATTATACTCGCAATACAAACCTTCGTAAAGATAGGGACAATCTGGCAAAACCAAAAAAGCCAGCCCCCTTTCGGTAGCTGGCTTTATTTTATACCCCGTCTTCAAGACAGGGCAATAGTACCCTTGTATTTCTACCTGGGTAAATCGGCAGGCAACACCGGGACCTGGTTTGTCGAGGCCATCTGCAAAGCCTTGGCGACGTTCAGGATACCGTAGCCGTAGTGGTCGTCGCGCTGGCCGACCTGTTTGCCGGGAGCCGGGCTGGCCGAGGCAATCAGGATAGCCTTGACCTGGTCGGCGGTCAGGTCGGAGTTGGCCGAGAGAATCATCGCGGCAGCCCCGGCCACAATCGGCGAACTGGCCGAAGTACCGTTAGCGCAGGCAAAGACCTGGGCCCGCCCGGTGTTGCAGATGTGCAAGCCGGGAGCCGAAAGGATAACGTTGCCGTTGAAGGTGCTGAAGTAGGTCGGCTGGTCATAATAACCGGTCGCGCCTACCGAAATCACCCCCGGATAGCTGGAAGGATATTCCTTCTCGTTATCGCCGCTGTTGCCGCTGGCCGCTACCACCACCACGTTATGGCTGAGGGCATAGTTAATCGCGTCAACTTCAGCCTGGCTGGACGAAGGACCGCCAAGGCTCATATTGATGACACGCGCTCCCTTATCTACCGCGAGGTGAATAGCCGCCACGATGCTGGACTTGGTAAACGCTCCCGGTTGGTCGTCGAGGTCGGCTTTGATATGGATAATCTTGGTATTCCAGGCCAACCCGGTGCCATAGACATTGTTATTGCCGATAGCGCCGATAATACCGGTAGTCCAGGAACCGTGCCCGGCATCGTCGGTGACATCGGTGCCGCCCTTGTTCGAGTTGTAAGTCTCGGCAATCTGACCTTGCAGGTCAGGGTTTTTCAGGTCCACACCGCTATCAATTACCGCGACCGTGACGCCTTTCTGGCCGTGGGTGAAATCCCAGGCGCGAGGCGCTTTGATAGTATTGAGATAATACTGGTCGCCAAACTGCGGGTCGCTAAAGGTCGTGATAGACGAGTAGACGATACTATTCGGCTCGGCGTATTCCACGCGCGGGTCGGCTTTAAGCTGGGCCAGGGTCTGGTTGAGCGGCTGGCCGTTCAGTTTGAAGACAACCGGGGTAGTGCTCGACTGGAAGTTAAAGTTGCGGTCGAGCGAAAGCGCGCCGAGTTCACCGCCAAAGCCGAAGGATTGGGCCCCGACCGTATCTTTGAACTTGACAATTACACTGCTGATGCGGTTGTTAGCCACTGCCGCGCCCTGCCGTCCCAGCTTGGTCTGGATAGCGGCATCGGCTTTGGCGTTACCGGTCGAAGGCAGATCGAGATACAGGGCGTTCATATCAATCGAACTGCTGAGGGAAGCCGGGACCGCCCCCGCCGGGGGATTAAGCGAAATCGGCACGTTATAGTCGGCGTAGTCCGAGGACTGGGTCAGGGTCTGGCCGTTGTCGGGCAGGATGTCCTGCTCCGCCGAACTGATAACCACGCCGTTCTTTTCCGAAACCAACCGCGCCACGGTCACCTTGCTGCCGTCAAGGTCGGTCAGACCGGCGGTCAGGGTGCGCCGGACATCGGTACCGACCGCCTGTTGAGGGCCGGCCTGCCAGTCAATCGACCAGTCGTTCAGAGAGAAGACCGGGAAGACGCTGGGGAAGGTAATCGGCAGGGTGGTCGGGAAGCCGAGCGGCCAGATGTCAGGGATTTGGTTATCACCGTAAAGCCAATCGGAGGACTGGTTACCCTGGAGCAGGCGGATATACCAGCGCGTGCCGATTACGATAGTCTCGACCTGGGCCGGTTTGCCCTGGTAGGTGTAATTCTGGAGCGCCCTGGCCCGGTCGGGAGCCTGGAACTGCTGCTGCGAGTAAACTTTGCCGTTAATAGAGATATTGCGTTTAACAAAGTTCAGGCCGCGCATGTTGTTGTTGATACCGTTGTAGAGGTTAAACCCATCGGTAGCCTGCGGGCGGGCCGGGACCGGGTCGGTATTATTGAAGACTGTTGCGTCGGTATTGTAACGCCATTTGACGTAAGCCAGGCCCAGGTTGCCAAGCTCGACCTTGTAGGGGTCGGGGTTGGATGGGGTGTAAGTCAGCAAACGGCGCTCGAACGCCTGGACCAGCACATACTGCTCTTTACCGGCCACGGTCACGTGAGTCCAGTAAGGCTCGCTAATCGGGTAGCCAAAGACGTAGAGCGGGTCAAAGACCTGGACATTGTTCACGTACTTGCCGTTTTCATAGATGGTGCCGGTATGGTTCATAAAGTCAACAAACGGTTTGGCGACGTTGTGGCCGGTTTCCTTGTAATACTGGCCGTAGGTGACGCCCTGGACGAGGTCGGGACGGGTGCTGATAGCGCCACCCAGGCCGAGCAGTTTGTCGACCGGCTGGCCGGTGACATCGTCGCTGCGCCAGGAACCGTCAAAGCTGACCAGGTTGGTCAGGCTGGCGTAGGTCGGGCTATCCGGTACGCCGGGGGCAATATCGCCCGCCAGGGGCACATTGGCCGGGCCGTGGTCTACCACCTGGGAATCGCCCACCTGGAACTGGCCGGTAATCATTTCCCGGAGCAACAGGCCGGAGGTAACATAATATTTGTCGTTGGGGTCTTTGGCTGGGTTGTTGATTTCCAGGCGGCCTTTTTCAAAATAATAGACCTGGCGTTTGCCGCCGGGACTTTCCACGTAATCTTCAGTACTATCCTGCACGCGCGGTCCCCAGACCCAGCTTGCACCGGGCTTTCCTTCCAGGACCGCTTTATCGCTCCGGTCGTAAACTTTCTGGACGGGAGCCGGTAGAGGGGCCAGTGGGTCCGCCGCCAGGGAAAGGCCGCCAGGCGCCAACGCCAACACCATCAGCAGGGTTAGCACCAGGGCTACCGTTAATTGGGTTTTCTTCATAAAATAGTTGACTCCATTTAGGGATAGGGAAAGGTTTTCATCTTACGATTCCGGGGCCCCGGCAAAGCGGTAACCTTTGCTGCGCTCCGTAAAAATAAAACGTGGATTTTGAGCGTCGTCGTTCAGTTTCTCGCGCAAATGGCGGACATGGACTTTTAGATAATCAAAATCATTGCGATATTCTGGACCCCACACTTTGGTCAGTAGGAAACTGTGAGGTAAAACTTGGCCGGCGTTACTTGCCAGTAAATAAAGAAGATTGTATTCAATCGCGGTCAGCCGGATATTTTCCCTGTTAAGGGTAACACTTCTTGAGTTATAGTCAATAGCCAAATCCTGGTAAGCAAAGCCCAGGGGCCGGGTCGATATTTTGCCGCGCTGGGTCCGGCGCAGCAGGGCCCGAATCCGAGCGGTCAATTCCAGGGGGCTGAACGGTTTGGTGATATAGTCATCGGCCCCGGCTTCCAGGCCGCGCACTTTCTCGATTTCCTCGTCGCGGACGGTCAGGAAGATAATCGGGATTTCGGCGGATTCGGAGCGCACCAATTTGCAGACATCCAGGCCGGTCATACCGGGCATGTGCATATCCAGGATTAATAAATCAGGATTATACCGGTGGAAAGAATCCAGGGCAGTCGGGCCATCTTCGGCGCTCAAAACCTCCCAGTCGGGGGAGTTTAAATTCAGGCCCAAGCCGATAACTTCGACGACATCCGGTTCGTCGTCTGCGACCAATATTCTAATCATCCATTGTGACCCTGCCGCCACAACGCGACAGTCCCTTTTAGCTGACTTTTAGACTTTTACTGGTTTTTAATGTAAGGTGAAATGATTATACACTAGAAACAAGTTCTTATAAAGAGGGTGGAACTTGTTTTTCAAGTTAAATGCATAATCATTTAACGTTGAACGAAACAACGTTCACCCTAAAGGGTGTGTGGGAAGTAGTCAGTGTTTAGTAGCAAGTTTTTGTCATTCCGCGTCGCACGGTGCGCAGTCGAGAAATCTCCGGTCTACTGGATCATATCACAGTCGAATGAGCCTGGAAACGAATTCACTCGACGGCCACAAATTACAAGTTTTCAGCCTAACTAGTAGTATAACTCCACTGGTTGGGTTCTACCGGCCAGCCCATGCCAGCAAGCAAAGCCTCCCAGCGGTCCGGCATCTCCGGGCTATAGATAAAAGGTTGGAACCCTACCCCAAGATACAACCGGATAGCCCCGGCGTTATCCGGGCGGACCCCCAACCGAATGCTGGTATAACCTTCCTCGATAAAACAATTAATGGCGGCCTTGCAAACCAATTTGCCCAACCCCTGACGGCGATAACCCGGTTTTACCAGGACCAGGGCAAGCTCACCGCCGCCGGGAAAATGATAACTACCGCCCTGCGGGTTATGAATCGCGCCCGCTGTTGCCACAATTTCGCCCTTGGCTACTTCTTCAACGAGGAATAGACCGTCCGGTAGCACCAGTTTGAGAAAATTGTTAAGCTCATCGGGGGATTTTAGCCAGTCTTCTTCCTGGGATACCAGCCGGAAATACCCGGCGCGGTCGCTATCCCGAAAAACCCGCAGCCTGTAGCCGTCAGGCACATCTAAAGAAAGTGGAGCGTCCAGGAGGGCCTGGGGCCAGACCATATAGAGAGTTTTCAGGCGAGGTTCGTTTGAATTGCTCAATTTTTTGACAGGGGTTGGTTTAACTTGGGGTGGGCAACCACCGAACTTGCCAGGGGCAGGCTGAACCGGAAAGTACTACCTTCGCCGGGCTGGCTCTCCACCCAGAGCAAGCCGTTATGCAGTTCGACCAGCGACCGGGCAATCGCCAGTCCGAGACCGGTTCCACCTTTGCCGGTGTGCCCGCTGTAAAAACGCTCGAAGATAAGCTCCTGCTCGGCGGCAGGGATGCCCGGCCCGTTGTCGCAAATAGATGCTACCACCTGGCTGCCGCTTCGGGCGATGCTGAGCCGGATTACACCACTCTTGGGGGTATATCGGTACGCGTTGGATAACAAATTGTTCAGGACCTGCTCAACCCGGCGGCGGTCGGCAAAAACGGCGGGCAAATTCGGCTCGACCTGCAATTCGAGGATTTGATGTTTGCTATCGGTCAGGGGACGCATAGTCGCGATAACATCGGCGGCAATATCGGCCAGTTGGACCGGCTGCAAGGCCAGTTTCAGGCGACCGTTTTGCAGCTTGGTCATATCTAGCAGGTCGTTAACTAAAGAAGAAAGCCGTTCGGTGTTGCGGTCCATGTTCCGGAGGAGACGCTGGGCCGTGCTGGGCGGCGTGTCCGGCTGGGTCTGCATCAGGATAATCGAGGCTTTTATCGAGGTCAGGGGTGTCCGCAATTCGTGAGATACTGTCGAAAGAAAATCGCTTTTCATTTCTTCCAGTTCCTGCAACCGGGCCACGTTACGCCGTTCTTGTTCGTAGAGCCGGGCATTATTCGCCAGGAGGGACAACTGCCGGGCCAGGGCCGCCAGGATTTCTTTATCGCTATCATTAAAGACCGGGCCGTCCTGCCGCAACACCGCCAGGGCCCCACCATGTCCATCCGAGAGGTTCAGGGGTACGAGTAGACCATAGGCCCCACCCGCTGCTCCGGCCTGACTACCGGGGGCAAACCTTAAAATAGCCCCCGCGTCGAGTAAGGTTTCCAGGTCGGCCCGGTCGAGGATTAACGGCCCGGCCCGCAGTTTACCGGGGGCCGGGGCTTCGGTGATGGTCTGGTCCGGCTCGAAATCCTCGTCAATCCCGCACCAGACCGGGCCGACCCGCCAGTCGTTCGACGCTTCCCGCGAGGCGAAAAAAGCTACACAGGCATCCACGGCCAGGGCTTCCGGCAGGGCTTTGACAGTACTCTGCATCAGTTCTTCGAGGTCGAGGGTCGCGGTCAGCCGTTCGGAAAGGCGGTTCAGGGCCGATAAAGCCACTACCTGCCGGTTGAGTTCGGCGGCAAGGTCTTTCTCGCGCCGGACCAGGGTCCGTTCCTGCTCGAAAGCCCGGTTTATGGCTCCGCAGATACTCGCCCAGATAAACATGCCGAGGACCACGCTCAAAACAATCGTGATATTTAGCTCATTCCACTGCTGCCCCGGTAAAACCAGGCTGAGTGTCGCGTAGAACATGGCGACGACGGCGGTATAGGTCAGGACCCCGCCAGGGCTGAACAGGAGGGATGCTTCTACAATAATAAGGTAGAGCAGGAAAATATAGGGGCTGTAGATACCTCCACCCAGGCCAATCAGGACCGTTATGGCGGCGGCATCGGCCACGGCCAGCCAGATGCGGGCCTGGCGGCGGGTGAAGTTATAGCGGAAGCTGAAAAAGAGGCCGTTATAGGTGGCGGCCAGGGCCGTAAACTGCAAAGCCCTGGAAATATAATTGAAGTCGCCGGAACCGCTGGCGGCGTAAAGCTGAATCACCAGGGCTATCCCGGTCACCAGCCAGCGCAACAAAAAGAGGACGCGTTCGAGCGAAACGGAGATTACCGGGCCAGCATCTTCGGGCACACTGGCGGCAGAATTCGCGGGCAGGACACGGCTGCGCCAACCCGAAGGCTGGAGCCGCCGGGCCGGACGAAGACCGACCAATATTTTGTTGCCGGAAGTAAAAGAAGCCAACCCTTACTCCTATGTGTCCTTCTTTTCTTCGTCGCCCCAACGGAACCAACTGCGCTACCAACGGACCTGTTATATTTGCGAGACTTTGACTTTAACTTATGGGTCTATTCGTCCTTCTTTTCTTCGTCGTCCCAACCCCGGTCATCCCAGACCGAGCCATAACAGGCCCGACTTGCCCCGGCGGCCAGTTCCCATTCGCCTTCGGCTGGTTCCGGTTCCGCCAACACCTGGGGAGGTTCGGATTGCTGCTTGAGGCGGGCGGCCTGGAGTTTGCGCTGGCGCTCCGGGTAGGTCAAAAAGTGATAAAGCCGGTTCCCGGCCACGAAACCGAGCAGCAAAGGAAAGAGAAAAATCGCCATATCGAAGGCGCTGCCGATACCAGGCACTTCGTTGGTCCCAAACATCTGGTAGCGCAACTGGGCCAGGCCAAAGAAACCCAGGGCAAAAAGATCAATCCCTACAAAAATCGAAACGGCCAGTTTTAGAATTTTTGGCATTATTAGGTCATTAAACCCGGTAAACAAAGGGGAAACCGCAGCCCCTGCCCTGGCTTCCCCCTGCTTTTACCTTGCTAATTATTGTTAAAGCGAGTGGCCCGGGTCTATTCGCGGCGAGGCCTTCCCGGATTGGGCAGGAACCGCCAGGCCAGGGCAATCGCTACAATCATCGCCACGCCCAGGCCACCGACCGCCGCGAAATTCACGATGTTCTGCGGTGTGGGGTCGCCCGGCTGGAACAGGAAGTCTACCCAGGTCGAAACGGCTTTCTTGCTGAGCCGTTCACCCGCCCCACCATCCCAGACCGCGAAAGCAATCGTGGTCGCGGTGCCGCCTGTGAAGTTAAGCGAAGCCTTCTGGCCCGGTGAGCCAGTATAACCTGGTTCGTCGTTCGCGGTCAGGGGTCGCCGGAAGATTACGGACCAGGTATGCGTATTCGCGTCGTAAGAGGCGTTGCTATCCGGGTTATAGGCGTTGGTATCCTTTAGGAGGCCGATACCCGGACCTATATAAGGTTTGACGGCGCTACCGTTCGTCATCAGGGTGGAGTTCCCGGCAATAGATTTCTCGCGCTCGGCCTTCCACTGCCAGATAGCCACGTTGGCATCCGATTGTCCCATACACCGGAACGGGGTGTGCCCAACGACGAGTTGAACCGGGAATTCGATAGCAACCGCGTCGCTGTAGGTGCCCTTGGCAACGTCACTGGTGAAATTCTCGGTGTTATCCTGCCACTGGACCAAAACGGCCATCGTATTATTATTATAAACCGCCCTGGTCCGCAACTGGAGGACACTACCGCCCTGGGGAGCGGCGATATACTGCGCGCTCAGAGGTACGATGGTGGTGGTAACTTTTTTGGTGGGCTGGCCGCTGGCATCCAGTTCGGTGCTCTCGGTATTTACGGTGTTTTCCGACCAGACCTGCGATTGAAAGTTGAGCAAATCGGCGTCACTGGCATTCGGGAAATACGAAACGGTCAGTTTGTTAGTATCGCTGCTGACCGGCTGAAAATCAACCGCCCACATTGCCGCCGAAATGACCAGGGCCACCGCCAGGACTACAAAGGGAGAACCGCGATACCAGAACCGGGGCCGGGCCGGGGCGACCGCGGTCGAGGTTTGGTCGACCGCCGCTTCACCGACTTGCCCGGTAGTTTCGGTTGGGGGTGCAACTGCTTGCTGCTCCATTGCTTGTACTCAGCCTCCCTCTACTTGCTTTGCGTCGGCAGAACCACTACTGCCGTCTTCAAATTTGACAGGTAATCGACAATCTTGGCCCGTTCCTCGTCGGTCATCGGGATAGTCGGCATGAAAGTCGGCTGCATCGGCCAGAAATCGGTCCGGTTATCGCCTTTGAACCAGGGCATTACGTTCGGGCCCCGGTTATCACCCTTGACCAGCGAAGGATTCTTAATCCAAGTGGTCAGCCAATCGGCGTCGCGGCGGCTACCGACTTCGGTCAGGGCCGGTCCAAGGGTGGTCCCGGCGCTGCCGAGGGCGTGGCAGTTGAGACAGCCTTTGCCCTGTATCAACTGTTTAAGCCCGTTAAGCTGTTCGGTGGGCTTGTTGGGGTCAGGGTTGCCCAGCAGGAGACGCAATTTCTCGGCGTTGGCTTGGGCTTCCTGGTAGGCGGGGCCTTTAGCTGCTTCGTCGGCTTTGGAGTCTGCCGCCAGGGCCGCTTTCTGGTCGGCGGTCGGGGTTGTCCCACCGTATTTATCCGGGTACTTGGTTGCCAGCACATCCTGGGTCGTCGAAGGGTACATCTTTTTCTGGACCGTATTGGCCGGGATAGCTGCGACATAATTGGGCGAGGCGGTATATTCCAACGGCACCGTCCACTGGTTCTGGGTTATAAAGGTAATGATTTTTTCAATTTCTTCGTCGTTGAGCGGCCCGCCGTAATCCTTGGACCAGGCTGGCATCTGGATACCGGGCTGGGGGCTGTACTGGCCCCGGTGGACCACGTTTCGAATAAAGGTGGTCACAGTGTTTTCGTCGTAGTTTTTATCACCGACATGCCATTCGGGCCGGTTGAGGGCCGGGCCTATCGCGCCTTCGCCCTGCGGACCGTGACACTGTGAGCAGTTGGCGGCATAGAGTTCCGCCCCCAGGTGGGCGTAATCTTCGGTGCTGGTCAGGATGTTATAGTCGGCCCGGCGTCCTTCATTTAGAACGTACACCACCATACCCAGCACAACAAAAGCTACAAATGCGACGCTCAGAACCATTCGGGTAGACATTAGTTTTCCTTCTGTTCAAGTGGTTTACACAGAGGGACGCCCGGACCCTTCCGGCAAAACGACCCTAAACCAATCGCCCGGTCGCTAACTTACAATCACCTGGTCAGTTACTTTGGCTTCATCACGTTTGGTTATCTTACCGGTATTGACCGAAATGGTTGACCCCGAAACGACTACCTGCATAATATCGAGCGGGCGCGGGGCCGGCCCGGCAAAGTTCTGGCCCGTGATAATGTATTCGGAGCCGTGGCAGGGACAGTGGAAAATCCCGCTATAGGTCTTGCCGTTATAGGTGCCGTCCTCGGTATCGCGCCAGGGGACGGTACAGCCCAGGTGGACGCATTTCCAGTAGAGCGCCAGGAAACCGCCGCCCTGTTCGGGCAGGGTATGGACCAAATAGAAGCGGCCATCCGGGATACGGGTCACGCTGCCGGGTGGAAATTCTGAAATGTCACCGACCTTGATGGTCGAGCCAAAGGTACCGACCTTTTTCGGCCAGAACATCACCACAAAGCTGCCGACCGCGCCCACCGTAAAGAGGCCCATGGTGCTTAAGAAAACGTTACGCATGAACTTGCGGCGGGTAATCCTGGTATCCTCTAAAGGGATTTCTTCTTCAGGTTGGGGTGTAGGGGCCTGGCCCGGTTCGCCGCCGGGAACTACTACGGGCTTACCATCTTTGTAAATAATCGCCATTGTATTTGCTCCTGAGCAGCCGGACCTCCTTGCCCGGCTGGAATGCTAACTTTTCAAGGCTGGTAATTTAGAACCAAGCAACCTGGGCCTGGCGGATAGCTTTATTTCAAACTCAAACCAACTCTTTTTGAAATCCTAAAATCCTACAAAGGCCGTTTGAAAGCCCACCATAGCCAGTCGAAGTTCTGGCCGTAACCCCGGAAAGCTGTCCCGACCACGGTTGTAATCGCGAAGGCGACGACGAAACCGGTAAAGAGGGCCTGGAAAATATCGCGCCGGTCGGCGTTGAAGCGTTTTCTAACGAGGAAAACCAGCAAGCCGGATAGGATGAAAATTACACTGATCGGAATAACCCAGTTGGACATGATGATGTCGGCGGGGGTCAGAGAAACATTGAACATACCTGCCGGAGTCGGCTCGTAGGTCGGGTCGCCACCGGGAATGGGGATTTTAATGGTGGTGAGTAGGCCCTTGCCGCTGGCGTCGGGTAAAATGTTCTTCATCAGGGTCTTGACCGGGAAGAAGATGTCAAAGGCAATCAGGAAGAACAACCAGAAGGCGGTATAAATGGCGCTGAACTGGACGACCGCTTTACCCCGTTCACTGGTAAACCAGCGGCCCATCTGGCCCGGTCCGAGGTCGAAGTAAGGTACGAGGGCTATTAAGAGCAGAACCACCGTCGGCACGATAACCCCGGCCAGACCACCGTCCATGTGCAGGAGGAGTTCTTGCAGGTTCAAAAAGTACCAGGGCGCTTTGGACGGGTTGGGAGTGCGTTCGGGGTTTGCCAGGTCTTCCAGGGGCGCGTTGATAAAAGCCGAAGTGATGAAAAGGGTTACCGTAAAGACGATAGCGCACAAAAATTCAAGGATAAGCAGGTGCGGCCAGACATGAACGATGGTCGAAGGTTCTTTGGTGGGGATAAACCCGGCTTCCTTTTTAACCACGGCCAGCAAGCGGTGCGGACGAGCTTTGTCAAGCGGGTTGGAGGCGTCGTGGCGGCGACGAGCCTCGACCCGGCGGTTTGCTTCCGCCGTCGCTTGAGCTTGCTCCTGGGTAGCCTGGCGTTCCTGGCTGGTATCGGCCATAACGGTTCTCCTTTTAAATCAACGGTGATGTTAATAAGGGACAGGTCTTAAAGGCGCTCCGCACCTTTGCTATTCTACTTTTATAACCGGGTATGTAAGACTTAAGCCAGGTGGCCTTTCATTTGGTAAACCGAATTACAATCTTTTCCCCATACCGGTTGCAATTAACCAGCCTATTCAAGAGCGAAAATTCGCTCTTTATGTTAGTAATAAATTTTCTCTTTGAGAAAATTTATTACTAACATTTCTTCTCCCTTCCCCTTAAAAGGGGAAGGGTTGGGGATGGGGTTTAAAACTTCCTTTTAACTTTGATAAATTAAATCTACAAACCGCCACTGAAGCCGTCTTTGCGCACGCGCCAGAAATGGACCGCGATTAGCACAGCCGCCGCCAGTGGCAAGGCTATCACGTGCAGGGTATAGAAGCGTATCAGGGCGTTCTGGCCGATTTCGTAGCCGCCAATGAGCAAGAACTGGGCTTCCGGCCCCACAAACGGGGTGGCCTTTGCGATGTTGGTCCCTACGGTCACCGCCCAGAACGATAACTGGTCCCAGGGCAACAGGTAGCCGCTAAAACTCAAGAGGAAGGTCAGGACCAGCAGCAACACGCCGACGACCCAGTTAAACTCGCGGGGTGGGCGGTAGGCCCTGGTGTAAAAGACCCGGCACATGTGGAGAAAGACGACAATCACCATCGCGTGAGCGCCCCAGCGGTGCATATTCCTCAAAAATTGCCCCGCGAAGACGACCGTCTGCAAATCCTTGATGTCCTGGTAAGCCTGGGTCACGGAAGGGACGTAGTAGAACATCAGGAGGACACCCGATACCGTCAGGACCAGGAAGAAAAAGAACGACAACCCACCCAGGCAGAAAGTGTAGGTCACTTTGAGGGAGGCGCGCCGGATGGTCGTCGGGTGAAGATGCAAAAAGACGTTACTCATGGTCGCCAGGGACCGGGTCCGAGCGCTATCCGGCCAGCTATGCCGGAAGACGCTTTTATACACCCGGAAACCGAAAGCCGCGCTGGCCTGCATTAGCTGGTCCATGGGGTTGCGCCGGGGAGATGTTTTCTTAGTCGCCATTGGTCAGATCGCTCCTCTTATCTTTTCAAACGGTACGGTCCCGGTCTACTTCGGAATGGGGGCGCTCAAGCCCGGTTCGCTGACATACCAGTGCGCTTTCGGGTCGCTGTACTGGAAGCGCGCCATCTTGATAGCCTGGGTAGGACATCTTACCACGCACAAACCACAACGGATACATTCGTTTTCGTCCAGAAGCAAGGTCTGGGCTTCGGCCATGGCCGGGTCGGTCTGGTACTGGTCCGCGCCCGCCACGCCACCGAGTTCTTTAAGCGGCACCAACCGGATAATCTTCTCCGGGCACACATCCACGCAGGCTGCGCAAAGGATACACAGGTCGCTATCAATCAAAATGTTATAGGCGCATTGGAGACAGCGGGTCGCTTCTTTCATCGCCATCTCGCGGGTAAAGCCAATTTCGGCCTCCCGGCTCAGCGCGGTCGAAATATCATCGGGGAAACGTTTATCAAGTTCGAGGAAACGCATCTCCTGGCGCTCGATTTTTTCGTAATCGAGACTGCGCCGCCAGACTTCCATGATTTCGTGGCTGCTGCGGCGGCGGGGCGGTTTCTGCCCGGTCAGGAATTCGTGTACCCCGTTGGCAACCTTATGGCCGTCGGCGATGGCCGCAATCAGGTTGCGGGAACCCTCGGTGTAATCGCCACCCGCGAACAACCCCTTGACATTGGTCATCCAGGTATCGGGGTCGCGTTTGACGTTACCGTTGCGCTGGAGTTCAACCTTGAGGTCAGGGTCAATCCAACTGGTGTCGTTCCACTGGCCGGTGGCCGGTATAACGACGTCGCAGGGTATGATAAACTCGCTGCCTTCAATCGGCACCGGGGAACGGCGGCCCGATTTATCCGGCGCGCCCAGTTTGTTACGGATAAACTTGATACCGCTAACCTTGCCTTCGTCGTCGCCGATGACTTCGAGCGGGGCGGCCAGGTAAATAAACCGGATGCCTTCCAGTTCGCATTCTTCGATTTCGTATTCTTCGACCGGGGCTTCAAGCTGGGTCCGGCGGTAGACCACCGTGACTTCTTCCGCGCCCATCCGGCGAGCGCTCCGGCAGCAGTCCATGGCCGTAAAGCCCATACCGAGGACCACCACCCGGTTGCCAAAAGCGGCGTCTTCGGGGTGGCGGAAGTTCAGCTTTTCAAGCCAGGGTAAGCCGTACTCATATCCTTGAAAGTTTTCGCCGGGGATACCGATTTCGGCGGGGATAGCCGAGCCGGGCGCCATAATCACGGCGTCATAACGGCGCAGCAGTTCGCTGACCGAGATGTCGTCTTTGTAACCGATTTTGGTATTGAGGCGGATTTCAACCCCTAACGCGCCAAAATATTGGTCAACCTCGTTCTGGACCACGTCCCGTGGCAAACGCCAGATGGGGATACCCCCGACCATCATACCGCCGGGTTCCGGGAACATTTCGTAGACTACTACCTTGTAGCCCATAATTGCCAGGTCGCGGGCCGCCGAAAGACCCGCACTCCCGGCACCGATAATAGCGACCTTTTGTTTGCGGGTAACGGGGGCTTTCTTGGGCAGAAATTTATCGCTGCGGTAATCGCTGGCCGAGCGTTTGAGCCAGCAGATGCGGATGGTCTTATCAATCAGGCCCCGGCGGCAGGTGCTTTCGCAGGGCCGGGCGCAAACCCGCCCCAGGACACCGGGAAAGACATTGTCCCGCCGGTTGAGGATATAGGCTTCATCGAAGCGGCCCTGGGCAACCAGGCCAATATAATTGGAAACATCCGTGTGGGCCGGGCAGGTATACTGGCAGGGGACATTAGTCCGAAACCATTCGGTATCGGGTAGTTCGGTAGGATAGGTCTGGTCTTCAGACTCGGCATACCGTATATCGGCATTTTTCTGGAGTTTGTCGTTAATCATTCTTCGTCGTTATCAACGCCTCCCGTCGCTTTCTGCATCAGGATGACGATAATAATAGAAATGATTACCATCGCAAAGACTATAAAAAGTTCAATAGTTTCGCCGACTACCATATCAGATTCCTCCAGGCAACCACAGGGTTAAGGGTCAAAACAACTAATACCCAGTTCAGCATTCAACCTTGAAGCCAGAACTCCAGTCAGGACTGATCCAGAAATATTTAACTTGTCTAATGCAACGTGCTTATTTGGTTTTGGGTTTTGTGATAGAGAATTTATATGACGGAACTTACCTCTCGCTTTTTAGTATAGCATCGGGTCAAATGAACGTCAATGAGTTGGTAAATTTATTCACTTTAGTTAACCTTGTTACACACAAACGAGAGGTTTTCCCACCAAAAAGGGCTGAATCACGGGCTTGAGCGGCATTTTATTACAAATCTGCCCGTAATCCTAACCTGATTCTAACCATTAATAAGCCTCGTGGGTGCGACCCCTGGGTACGACCCTGGTATACCGCTGTGATGAATTTAATAGTTTTGCCCGCTAAGAATATGTAACAATCATCTTTTGCAAACACTTTACAATTTAGAGACTGGTATTATAAGAAGGACACTCGCAACAGGCCGGTCGTCTCTCAGACCGTTTTCTGGGCAGATAGGATGATGGTCAAGGATGAGAGAAGACTGCTGGCGAATTAAGAAGTTAAACCAAATCAGAATTCAGGAGAAAAGATAAATATGCATCTGGTAATCGGGAGTACCGGGTTTATCGGGCGACATCTGGTCAAGGCCCTGGCGGCTCAACATCCGGGGCAGGTCCGGGCTTTGGTCCGACCTGGCAAACAGACCGTCCTGGCTGGAATTAAGGGGGTCGAACTGGTCGAGGGGGATGTTACAGACCGGGCCTCGCTGGATAAAGCCATGACCGGGGTAACTACCCTCTTTCATTTTGCCGCAATTACGGGTAATATTAAAAACACCAATAATATTTACTGGAAAGTAAACGTTGAAGGGACTCGCAATAGCGTCGCCGCCGCCGAAAAGGCCGGGGTACGCCGGATAATCCTGGGTGGCGGCCTGGGCACCGTCGAGGGTAAAGAAGGCAGTTACATGCGGACCCGCTGGCTGATGGAAGAAGCGGTCCGGCAGAGCAAGCTCGAATATACCATTTTGCAGCCCAGTATCCTTTTCGGGGAAGGCTCGGAATTTTTCGAGGCCCAGGCCCGGATTATGAAGTTACTTCCGGTAGCAGCCCTGATTGGCGGGGGCAAAACCCGCTTCCAGCCGATTTTCGTTGATGATGTGGTGAAAGCCGTTATCCTTACGGCGGAGCAGGACGATAAAATCGGCAAGACTATCGAACTGGGCGGGCCGGAGTATTATACTTATACTGAACTGGTGAATTTAATCCTGCGGACTATCCACAAAAAGCGGTTAAAGCTGCCGTTACCGCTGTGGGCTATGAGTATCAACGCGGCACTTTTTAGCGTCTTGCCAAAGCCTCCGTTCACGCCCGCAATGGTCGAGCTTTTTTCCTTTGATAATGTTACACCGGACCCGCAGATAATCGAGCACGAATTTGGCTTTAAACCGATAGGCTTAAAACCTTACCTGGCCGAACACGGTATCAAAGCCTGATTCCGGTTAAAAATAAGTAACAGGTTTCCTTAAACTTACAGGACATGCGGTTGGCAGATTTGGGCTGCCTTGACAAGGAGTAGAACATGCTAGAGTCCAAAAAGCATATTATCCTTCAGCAGGAACATACCCCGGTGAAAGAAATAAAGTTTAGCGGTCGGGCTAAACTAATAACCGTGGCAGTCCTGGTGGGGTTGGTGGTCATCTATCTCCTGCACGTCTGGGAAGCCCTGCCGCCGTTTATCTGGGCCGCCGTGACCGCTTTCATCTTTAACGGCCCGCTGAAAAAATTAGGGACCCGCTTCGGGGGACCGCGCTGGGCCTGGGCCGCCGGTATCTACCTGCTTTTCCTGGCGGTCCTGGCCCTGGCCCTCGTCCTGATTATCCCGGCCATTTCAAAGGAAGCCAAAACGCTGGCGACCGACAGCCCGAATATTCGTGCCACTGTGGATAAATATCTCACCGAAAACCCGACTGTCAATGTAGTTGGAATAGAGATTCAGTCCGACACCCTTCGCAGCGCCCTGAATAACGTGCTGGACCGTCTGCCGACCATCGCGCAAGACCTGGGTCCGGGCCTGGTCTCCAAGACCTTCCGTTTCGTCGTCGATTTGCTGCTGTATCTTATCGCTACCTTCTATCTGATGCTAATCGGCGGGCGAGCTATCTGGCAATTTATCGGCACCCTGCCCTTAAACCTGCGCACGGAAATGCGCGGGCTGGTCACTCGGTCAGACACGGTTTTGGGGGCCTATATCAAAGGACAATTCTTGCTGGTCCTGATTATGAGCGTGGCCTCGTTCATTTTCCTCTCGATTATGGGTATCCGCTACGCCCTGCTGCTGGGGATAATGACCGGCATCCTGGAACTTATACCGTTTGTAGGGCCGTACCTGGCAATTACGGTCTGCTGCCTGGTAGCCTTTTTCCAGCCGCACGGGCCGGGCCTCTCCTATGGACTGGACGGCGTGATGCTGGTTATTATAGTAGTTATCGGGCTTTTCATCCTGCGCCAGTTGGAAGACCTGGTCGTCATTCCCAACATCATCGGGCGGATTGTCGAGCTGCCGCCACTCCTGGTTATTTTTACCACGATTACGGCGGCGGCCCTGCTCGGTCCCATGGGGTTACTGCTGGGGGTGCCGATTGTGGCCGTTATAAAAATTGTTGTGGGTTACCTCTATTATAAGCTGGTTGACGCCGACCGTCAGAAGCTTTTCCTGACCGAAGAAGCTACTGCAGAAGAATTTCTGGCGACGTTGAAATCGCTTGAAGCGGGGTCGCGCTGGCTAATTGTGGTCCCAGCCGAAACCCCGGTCGCCGAGCTTTTCCGCGAAGAAGAAACCCTGGAACAGGTACAGGCCATCAGCCAGGAAAAACCGCTCGACCTGGCTTTTAACTTTGGGGAGGACGAAAAGAGTTCTCACGCCGTTAAACATGCCGGGTTCCCGGTTACTACGATGTCCCAGGAGCATTTTTTCGCCAATAATTTCCGGTAGTCAAAAAAAATCGTTAAATTTCCAATATTGAACGTTAAACGTAAATATGGTGTAAAATATTCATAGACACCTTAATTTACGGTTTGGAAATACCTGCCTTTCCAAATGCTTTAGCTTATAACGTTCTTTTTCTTTCGTGCCCTCTAAGGGCAAGCGAATCGCATGAACTTTAAGCCTTACAAAGCTCTCAAAGCCCGCCTACAGCGCAGCATTCAAACGAAGCTGGCGATTGTTTTGCTGCTGGTTGGATTTATCGCGCTTTCGGCCCTGGGAAGCGTGACGATTTTTCTGAGCCGCCAGGAGGTCCAGAACGAGGTAAGCAAACGCAACCTGGAAGTGGCCGGGTTGTTGGCCGGGCAATTCGAGAGCCAGATTAAGGGTATAGTATCGGACCTCAATATTGCGGCCCAGGCTTTTAACGAGGTAAACCCGGCCAACCAGCCCAGTTTGCTTTTGGCTTTCCGCCTTTTTATTAACGCCAACCCCGACATGTACCGGTCGTTGGCATGGGTTGACCGGGATGGCGTCCGCCGGGCCTATTTCAACGGCACCATCGAACAACTCGAAAGCCAGTCCGACCAATCCCCAATAAACGCCACTCCCCAGGACATGGCAACCGACCCGGCCTTCGTAAAGACCCGCAACCGAGAAAATTACTTTTCCAATATAATTTTTGATTCCAAAACCAAAGCGCCTTCCATGTTTATAGCGGTCCCTATCCTTGATGCCTCAAACAATTTCCAGGGCAGCCTGGTTGTTTCAACAAACATGGAATACGCCAACGAATTTGCCAAAAACGTCAATACGGATGGTTCGAGCAACGCGGCCATGCTGGATGAAACGGGCGCAATTTTCGCCAGTTCGGCCCCCAACCAGGTCAGCAAATCCATTGCGAATACCCCTTTAGCCCCGGTCTTAACGGGCAATAAGGGGGTGACCGAATATACCGGGGCCGACGGTGAGAACTACCTGGCCGGGTATAGCCCGGTGCCAAATCATCCAGGGTGGGGCGTGGTCGTTTCCCAGGCCGCCAGCGTGGCTTTTGCCGGGATTACCCGCCTGGCCCTGATAGCCCTGGCCGTGGTGGTGGTCGCAATTATCATAATCAGCGTTATCGCGGTCTGGCTATCCAAAAATATTACCAAACCCTTGCGCGAACTCGCCAGTGCCGCTAACCGTATCACCACCACCGGCAACCTGAACGAACAAATCCCGATAAAAAGCCAGGACGAGGTCGGGGAGTTGAGCGCCTCCTTCAATGGCATGATCCTGGCGCTGCGCAAGACCAGGCTGGCCCTTGAACACTGGAACCGCGAACTGGAACACAAGGTCGAGGTCCGCACCAAGCAATTGACCCGGAGCAACGAAAAGCTGGAAGAAACCAACGCCGAACTGGAACGGGTTAATTTGCACAAGTCGCAATTCCTGGCAAACATGAGCCACGAACTGCGTACTCCTCTGAACGCGATTATCGGCTTTAGCGAGATTTTGCAGGACCAGGTCTTTGGGGAACTCTCGGAAAGACAACAACGTTATGTCAACAATATCCTGCAAAGTGGCCGCCACCTGCTTGACCTGGTAAACGATGTCCTCGACCTCTCGAAGGTTGAAGCCGGGAAAATGGATTTGCACTGGGAGGATTTCTCGGCCCGGCAGACCGTCAGCGAGGTTATCGTGCAACTGGGAACATTGGCCGGGAAAAAAGAGCTAAGCGTGAGCGCGAGCTACGAGCCGGAACTCGATATTATTTCGGCGGACCGGGGCCGTTTCCGCCAGGTGCTTTACAACCTGGTTTCCAACGCTATCAAGTTCACACCGCCGGGTGGGAAGGTCCAGATCAGCGGGCGGATTGAGCCGGGCCTGGAAAAAGGGACCCAAATGGCCCTGCTTGAAGTAAAAGACAACGGTATAGGCATCAGCGCCGAGAACCTGGAAACAATTTTTGAGACTTTCCGGCAGGTCGACAATACTTACTCGCGCCAGTACCAGGGGACCGGCCTCGGTCTCGCCCTGACTCGTAAACTGGTCGAGATGCATGGCGGGAAAATCTGGGCGGCGAGTGTGCCGGAGAAGGGCAGCACTTTTAGCTTTACAGTCCCCCTGACCCACTTCAAACTGCCTTCACCCGATGGTAACGCCGAAGATGCGGGCGAGCTCAACCAGAGCCTTATCAAAACCGAAAACCTGAGCGGCAAAGCCAGGGTAAGCCGGTAATTTTCAACCCGGCAGCATTTTCCCGGCGCGTTTGAGATGATAAACATAGCGGCAGAACGGTTCGAAATAGCGGGCCGAAAACCTTAACATGTGCCGGTTCTCCAGTTCGACCGAAAAGCCAAAATTCGGTATTTCCTCTCGCAAGTCCCAATGGCGATAAATAACATTGCTGATGAGGCTTTGACCCAGGCTTATCCGGCTGAAACGCCGCAAATCTGGCCGGACAAAATAGCCTTCATAATATAGAAGCCGGTTTTCGGGTACCAGACGAGTAAAACACCACCCCACCACCACGCCTTCACAGCGCAACCCCAGGCTAGTCCGGGGTTCGAAATCCTCCTTGAGTGTGCCAACAAAAACACCACGGTAACGGGTATCTGTTGCCAGGCGTTCTTTAATTTCTGCCAGTTCCGGTTGAGAGAGGTCCGCCCAGGGGAAGATTTCGAACCCCTCCGGCGGTTCGAGCGCGCCAGGCATCCAGGGGTAGTCGGGCGGGTAAGGCACCTGTCCCCGGTAGACCCTCAAAAAAGACTGTGGTAACGACCAGCCGTTTTTCGCCAAAACCCGTTCGAGGGCTACGAGCGTAGGGGCGCGGTCGGGAAAAACCCCGTTAACCTCGACGATACCTCGCCCTGAGAGGGCTTTTTCGAGAGAAGCCAGCAGTTGGGAGGCAATGCCTTTTCCCCGGTAAGCCGGCAGGACCATGATTGAGAGAAGTTCGGACTGGGTTGGATGATTCAGGCGAGCTAAAACCAGGCCGACCGGCCAATTGTCAAGGGTCGCCCCCACCGCCACGAGGTCGCCAGCAGAATCGAATTTAAGCAGGGTCGGGCGCAGGTGCGGGAAAGCCAGGGGCGCAAAAAATGGGGCGCTAGCGGTATTCAACAGGGAAAGGATTAATGACAACCGGTATCTCCAGGGTGGTGCGCTTTTCGTGTTACAAAGCAATAGCACAAAAAGGCCCGACCCGGGTGTCTTAAACCAGGAAGGGGGAGTCGGGCCAGGTTATCTTTATTTAAGGCCAGCCATTTACCCCACGTTTGGGTAGGGCAAGGGTATAGGGTTAGCAATTGGACCGGGGCTTTTCGCCTTTGCTTTCTGGCCGGCAACGTTGGAGGCAAAGCCGCCCGCCACCAGGTCAAGTTCGGATTCGGCCAACTCCTGCTCGCCGGAATCCTGGGGGGTCATCAGTCTTTCAAAGGTGCTTTTGATTTCAGCCGGGGTAAAATCGTAACCGGATTGGGTAGCAAAAGTGGTAGCGGCAGAAAACTGGGTGTCAGAAATCTGGCCGGGAATAAAATCGCCGGAAATGCCGGTGACTTCGCGGAGTTTACCAAGTAAAGCCTTATCCTGGGAAGCATTAACGACAAAATGCATGGCGCTTTGAAGTGACATAGACTGCTCCTTACGGCTGGTTTTGACTATTTTTGCATGCCATATTGATTATATAACATGGTGTTATTATAACTTTACCCGGCACAAAATTTTCTTAAAATTTGATTATGGCTCCAGGCCGCCTATTTCAGGCGGAGGGAGGCGGTACGGTAAAAAACAGGGAAATTTGCCCAAAAACATTATTACAAGCTTGACATTTGGCCCAATTTAGTCTATACTTCACTCTCGCTTGAAGGATTTTTGAGGTAAACCGGCTGGCCTGGTGTAAAGACCGGGCAGGTCCAGAAAACACCAGTGTTTCCTGCCGACGTAACTCAGGGGTAGAGTAGCTGTTTTGTAAACAGCCTGTCGTGGGTTCGAATCCCTCCGTCGGCTCCATCCAAAACCCTGGGCCGGGTGCTTCAGGCAGGTTTAACAAGTTAGTTTCCATATCAGTTAATGGGTAGGTGGCCGAGTGGTTAATGGCAACGGTCTGTAAAACCGTCGAGCGGAAGCTCTACACAAGTTCGAATCTTGTCCTGCCCACCATTACTATACTGATAGGCCCATGTAGCTCAGTCGGTAGAGCACATTCTTGGTAAGAATGAGGTCAACAGTTCGATCCTGTTCATGGGCTCCATAATTTTCCTGGAACTAACCTATTAGACTGACCTTTAAGCCTGGAACATTAGAAGGCTGTTGTCAGCTCTGGATGAACGAAACACCACGAGTTTAAAATCTGGAGGGAATGCAGCCTGCATTCCTTTTTTGGTTGTACGGCCAGTTCCGGCTTTAATTTTAATTTCTTTACCTATTATAGGCGCTACAGCCAGTGGCGCTCTCAATTAAGGAGATGATTTAAGTGGCAAAGCAGAAGTTCGAGCGAACTAAAC
>MKTJ01000052.1 GCA_001898225.1 Chloroflexi bacterium 54-19 | reverse complement strand
TAGTGAGCCCGCAGGGGCTTGTGAAGATAGGCCGCTGCGGCTTTTTTCTTTTTATAGTTTTTCTTTTTCCCTTTCACAAAAACCTCCCCCTTGCCCCCCTACCCTTCCCTAAAACTCCTTTCAATAAGCATTTTGGCGGTGATTTCCTCGACCCATCTCTGGTATGATAAACCAATATAAATGCTAGACTTTTATCTTTTACGAATTCAGAGCCTGGAAAAATTTTGAAATTCTTTATCGCTTCAGTGGGCTGGAAAAATCCCCGGGATTTCGTCCTTCGTTTTCTCATCCTTAATTGTGGCCTGTTCCTGTTTGCTTTCGGCTCAATATTGGTGGTCCGGGCTAACCTGGGCTTCGTCTCATGGGACGTATTTCACTGGGGCCTCAGCCTGCATACTCCCCTTACCTTCGGCCAGAGTAGCCAGCTAACCGGCCTGGTGATAATCCTCGTCAATTTGTTCCTCGGTACAAAACCGGGCCTTGGCACCATCATGAATATGCTGATGATTGGCTTCTGGGAAGACCAACTTTTGAAGTGGAATGTAATACCGCATGGTGACACCTTTGGCTTATGGGCCCAACTCCTGTTACTGGTAGTTGGCACCCTCGTTATCGGGATGGGGTCCGGTCTCTATATCAAAGCCGGGATGGGCTCCGGCCCCCGCGATGGCTTGATGTTGAGCATCAGTCGTAAGAGCGGGTGGCGAGTTGCGGTTTGCCGGACCATCATCGAGATAACGGTCTCTGTTATAGGCTGGCTCCTGGGCGGACCGCTTGGGGCCGGTACGCTTCTGGTGGCCTTTACCCTGGGACCATCCGTCGAACTGGGCTTCTGGATTTTCCGGGTGGAAGACCCCCGCAAACGCCCTTTACCCCAGCCTCAGGCTACCTGATCCATTAACTCCTATTAAACCCGGGCTTTATTCTTTAAGGGGCCGTAACTTGAGGCCCGGGTTTGTAAAACAATTAGGTGCCTGGCAATTGTAGGTGAAACCACTTTTGAGATCGCTGCCCCGTAAGCCAAGGCCCGCATTGAGATAAGGAGAACAGGGTAGGGGACTATCCCAGCATTGGTCGCCGGATACAGGCGAATAAATCGTAATACCCTGCACGCTATTCGTTTTGAGGGAAACTACAGGGACCGGATAAGGCAGTACAAGCACATCTTGAATCGGTTTGGAAACAAACACCTGACAAAGAACCAGGAATTGCCAGCAAATCCCGGCTACCAGAATACTCTTTTTGACCTTTATTTTGAAAAACTGCCCTGGAATACTTTTCAAAAAAGGAAGCAAGAGCAGCACCAGCAGGCTCAACAGAAACCCATACCCAAAACGAAAGTCCGGCGCGGATAAAAACCAGTATACCGAGGCTAAATAAAGTAGCGCATAGAAAAAACCAAATTTAAGGTATAAGTTTAAGATAGCGGTCTTCTTTCGCCAGGCGTAAATAAAATATCCCAGGTTAGCTACAGTCAGACCCAATAATCCAACCAATAAACTTACATTCAAAGATGATTGGTTAGCCCACCAGGTCGGAAACCAATTTGAAAAAGAAAGTTTTAATACCTCAGCCTGGTCCCGACCTGGAATTCTGGCCCAACTCTCTATCCAATTCTTTTCGTTCATCACCAAACTCTGGGGAATTTTCCAATCAAAATTGAATAAATCCAGACCCGGAATGGGATAAACCGGGTAACCTGAAATGATGATATTTCTCATTACAAATGGACCGAAGGCACAGACAAAAACCAACCCAGCCCCCAGGATTCGCCTGTAATCCCTGCGATAATACCTGACCAGTAAAAAGAGTGGCGCTAACAGAATTGGGGCGGTCGAAAGTTTTATCAGGACTGAAAAGACAGAGAAAATGAGAATCAACCAGAAATTAAGCCCAGGTTTTTGGCTGTCGACTTCATCCTGCTTCTCCTCACTTACAGGGAACAAAATCAAAATTATTGGGATAAGTAGCATTGGGGTTTGGTCCGTAGATGGTGACGATAACACCGGATAAAAGTTTCCGATAACATCCAACCCTAAAATAGAAAAGAAAAGGACTCTCGCTTTCCTGGTAAGGTTGGTGTGCGGACTGCCTCTGCCCTCAAAAGCCCCCAGAAACCACGTTACCACCAGTAAAAATACAAACCCGTTAAGCGTGTAAGAAGACGCCAGGCCAACCGAACTGGGTCCAAAAAAAGCTGTTACCACAAACCACAGCGAGTCAAAGCCAAACCGGCCATGCAAATTACCCAGGCCCGGTATGGCCGGATAATGTTCTATCCACTTTATAGCCTGGATATGATAAAGACCCGAATCATAACTTGCCGGGGGGTCGGTAGCCCTTATCAAGACAATGATGAAGGTGAGGAAAAGGAGTAAAAAAGTTAGGCGCGAAATTGCCAGGAGTTGCTGGACATAGTGGCGCCCGGCCTGCCTGACAAATTCGAAGTTTGTAATGGCAAAAACCAGGCAGCCCACGACAACCAAAAGATGGACTACTATATCCAGGCTGATACAAATGGATAGGAATTGAAGCGCGAAGGAGAGGACAGCCAGACCTGCCAGGCCAACTAAAGGAAGCGAAGGTATAGCAAAATCAACCGGGTTTCTACGCCAGGTCAAAAGCCGGACACCACCCAACCCAACCAGGCTACATATAATACCAGAATAGAGCCATTGACCAATTACAAAAAGCATTTTTATAAATCATGAAGTATTAAAGATGAGCTCGCCCGCACACTATGCTAACACTCTATGTGTAAAAGGTTAATAAGACATTCAGGCTAAAAAGGTAGCAGAATTCTTTTAACTTGAATATTGAGCATTAGGACTTTCAATCAAATTTCCCTATTTTTCTATAGGAAATGCCTTGAAAAGGCTACCACTATTAGTTACCCCGTCCATTTGTAAAACAATATATAGAAATGAGCCGCCCCAGGCCGGGTAAAAATGGAAACCCTCTAACCTGGCTCAGGTAGGTTAAAACAGAAAGTGGGAAAGCTGAAAATTGCATTAAAAAAATCATGATATAATGAAACTATCTCAGAGGAGAGATAAAAGATAAGCTAAACCCTTTGTTCCATTGTTTAGTTTTGCTATAGGCATGAATTAATAAGCTGGCAAAGCCATTTTGTCAGAAAGAAGGAGAAGATATGCGAAATGCGAAACGGTTAGCAGTATTAACCGTACTGTCATTGATGTTGGCTCTGCTTGCCGCCTGCGGCGACAACACAGCTACCACGGCCCCCGCAGCCACGACAGCCGCCGCTACTACCGCCGCTTCCGCTACTACCGCTGCTGCGACCACCGCCGCTATGACGACTGCCGCCGCGACCACCGCTGCCGCGACCACCGCTGCCGCGACCACCGCTGCCGCTACTACCAGCGCAGCCACCACCGCCGCTGCGACTACCGCTGCGGGCACCACTGCCGCTGGCACTACCGCCGCTTCGACCGGTATCACCGGCACCGTCATTGGCGCTGCCCCCGGCCTGAGCATCCCGGATGGCGCTGGCACCGAACCTGTCAAACAGAACCTGGTTATGGCCCTGGTGCCTTCCCGCCAGAGTGATGTTATCCAGACCCAGGCCGACAATATCGCTAACTTCCTTAGCAAAGAAACCGGCTACACCATCAAGGCTTCCGTCGTAGCCAACTACGCGGCGGTCGGCGAAGGTATGGGCGCGAAAAACATTGACATTGGTTGGGTTGGTCCGTTGGACTATGTTATCTCGCACAAGAAGTTTGGGGTTTACCCGATTACCGGCTCGGTCCGCAAAAACACCCTGGGCTACAAAGCCTTTGTGGTTGCCCGCGCCGATAGCGGTATCAAATCCCTGACCGACCTCAAAGGCAAGACCGTCTGCCTCGGCGACCCGGTCTCCGCTTCCAGCAGCCTTTATCCTAGCGCCGCCCTGACTGCTGCCGGTCTCAAAGCCGGTACCGACTACACCGTCCGCAACATCAGCAACCAGTCCGCCATTGCTATCGCCGTGGAAGAAAAGGGCTGCGATGCCGGTGCTTTCTACGACGATGCCCGGACCAACAAGGAAGTAACTGACAAGTATCCGAACGTCTTGAAGGATACCCAGATCATTTACACCACCGAGTTGATTCCGGCTGACCCCCAGATCGTCCGCAAAGACCTCAACGCCGACCAGGTGAAAAAGATCTATGCCGCGATGTTGAAGCTTTCAGCGGACCCGAACGGCCAGAAATATTTGAACGACCTGTTCACTATTCAGGGCCTGGCCCCGGTTACAACGGCTAACTACGACAGCCTGCTCAAAATTGTGCAGACCGTAAAGCCTGACCTGCTCGGCAGCTAAAGTTTAAACCCGAAAGAGTGAAAGGCCCCCGTGGCTTTTCACTCTTTTCTTTTAGAGATAGGAAATTCATATATAATGAGTTCGCGTGCTTCGGACAAAGGCGCACCTCAGATTGAGGTCCGCAACCTCAGTAAAGTTTACCCCAACGGCCTGCGGGCCCTCGACAACATCAATGTATCCATCAAAAAAGGTGAGTTTGTAGCCATCATCGGCTCGTCCGGGGCCGGGAAATCCACCTTTATTCGCTCGATAAATCGCCTGGTCCAGCCTACCTCCGGCACCATAACCATTAACGGTAAAATCGCTACCGGTGGCGGTAATTTGAGGTATCTCCGCCGCGATGTTGCCATGATTTTCCAACAATTCAACCTGGTCAAACGGTTGACCGTGCTGCGGAATGTTTTGATGGGCCGGTTGGGCTACAAGGGTGGTCTCGGCCAGATTTATCCTGTGTTCAATAGCAAAGATATAGACCTGGCCCTGAACAGTCTGCAACGCCTTGGTATCGCCGAAAAAGCGTATATCCGGGCCGACCAACTATCCGGCGGGCAGCAGCAACGTGTCGCCATCGCCCGCGCCCTGACCCAGGTGCCGAGTATTATGCTGGCCGATGAACCGGTCGCCAGCCTCGACCCCGAAACCTCGATTGTAGTGCTCGACATTCTAAAACGTATTAACCACGAAGATGGAATTACCACGATTGTAAACCTGCACCAGTTGGACCTGGCGAAAGAGTATGCCGACCGGGTACTGGGTTTTAAAGGCGGCAAACTGGTCTTTGAAGGCGCTCCTGAAGATGTCACACGGGAGGTATATGAAAGAGTATACAGATAAAGACGAACCGGTGTCGCCGGATATGGCAAAACTGGAAAGCAGAAAACTCGAAACTCCCGAAGCGTTCGACCCTCCCATGCCGACCATCCCGGCCTACGACCCACCGGTCGGAACCTGGAGCGCCCTGCGCCACCGCCTCCGCGAAGCCGGGAAACCGCGCTATCATAACCCCATAACGGCGGCGTTTTTACAGATTATTCCGGGCCTGGGTTATGTCTACCTGTGGCGCTGGGCTAACGCCTTTTTGACCGCCTTCCTTTTCCTGTTGGCTTACCTGGTCCTGGGCCTGCGCATCTTGCAGTACAAGCCAGAAATCAAAGAACTAAAGGCGACCCCGGTCCAACCCAATCCCGAACCGGACCTGTGGAACTGGGGTTTATTGGAACCGGCCTCGCTGGTTATTTTGTGGGCTATCCTGGGTCTGCTGATTGTTAACCTGGGGATTCGGACCTACCAACGCGCCAAGCTCGATAACCTGAATTTGCAGGTAAAATCGCTCTCAGAGATTCGCAAGGCGCAGGGTACTTTCCTGCAAAGACTGCTTTCCTTCAATTACGTGGCCGTGGTAGTGATTATCTTAGGGATTTTACAGGTCGCCAAAGACAGCGAATTCGATCTGGGCCGTTTGCTCGACAAAATGGACAATATCCGAAAGTATGTCGGCGAACTGATTAAACCGAACTGGGACGCCCTCTTTACCGAAAAAGGCATCATGTTCCGGGCCCGTGAGACGGTCGAAATCTCGATTATCGGTACCCTGGCCGGGGCGGTGGTCGCCCTTTTGATTAGCTTCCTGGCCGCTCGTAACCTGATGGGCCGCAATCCTATTACCAATGTTGCCTACTACATCGTCCGCATCATTTTGAGTATCCAACGTTCGATTCCGACCCTGTTCCTGGCTATCGTCTTCGTGGTGAGCGTGGGCGTCGGGCCGTTCCCGGCGGTGCTGGCCCTGACGATTTTCTCGGCGGGCCTGATGACCAAGCTTTTCAGCGAGGCTATCGAGGCTATCGACTGGGGCCAGGTCGAAGCGATTACGGCGGCGGGCGGCGGGCCTATTCACGTGGTGCTGTTCGCGGTGGTGCCGCAGGTGTTGCCCTACTATATCTCGCACATGTTGTATAGCTGGGAAGTAAACATCCACAGCGCCTCCGTGTTGGGTCTTGTCGGGGCGGGTGGTATCGGCCAGTACGTCCAGGACGCCATCAATACCTACAAATATTCCGACATCGGTATGGCTCTTCTGGTGGTCATCATCATTACGATGGGGATTGACTTCACCAGCGCCTATATCCGGGCCAAGATTCTGTAGCTGCTAACCGCAAGGTAAAGTTATCTAAAAGTACGAACGGAGGTTGGTTTATAATTATGTAAACTAACCTCTTTGGTTTTATGGGCTAACAAAATGCAACTTCCAACATCCTTAAGACAAATATGCCTGCAAAGCCTGGAAGCGGTCAAAAATGACCCTAACCGTTATCTGGATAATTCCTGGCGGGGCAAAATTTACCAGGATATAAAGCTTTCGCCCCAGGCAAGCAAAATTGCGGGTTGGATAGATGTGCTTACCGCCCGGAAGGTCGTTCCAATCTGGGAAGAATTCGAGCGGACAGTTTTAAGCAAAAGTGAGGAGGAATGGCTTTCAAGCGGGGAAATAAATATCGAAGAAGAAATGGCTTACTACGAAAGTCTGGCCGAGGAAGATAGAGAAATTATGCAGGACGACCCCGCCACGATGCTCCAGGCCGCCGAAGATTTTTTGCACGACGAGATGACGGAAGATAAATTAAGCAGTTTGTTAAGCGGTAGTTTTTATGACGGCATGATGGGGCTATTTAATTACGCAACCTGGACCTCCTACAATGCAAAATATGCCGCTTACTGGACCGTAAACGGCCTGGTGGGTTCTAAACCTTTAGGTCCACATGGTCTTGAAGAAGCCCTGATAGCCTATGCCGGGATTGATAAAAATGCAGGTGGAGTATGGAATTGGTCAACCCCGATTTGGTCAGGTGGGTTCCTGGTATTCTTAAAAGACGAGGAAATACGAAAAGATTTATTGGAATCCGAAAAAGTAATAATGGGAAGCACCCCGGAACCGGTCTTCTGGTTGGAAAAGCCGGACCATAGGCAGGAATTAGTGAAACAAATCAGGAATTATATTCCGATTGGGGCGGATTTAGATAGGGCATTAGAATTCTGGGAATGGTGGTTAACCGAGGCGATTCCGCAAGCCTGGGAGTTGGCGCAGCAATAAATTAACTTTTCCAAAAGCAAAACCCCCGGTAAGTGGCAGATTTGCCAGGATTACCGGGGGTTCTTTTACTCTCAAACAATAAACTAGGCGACAGCCTCTACCTGGGCCGTGCAGAAGGGGCAGCGGGTGGCCGCCTTCGAAATTTTGCTGGTGCAATAGGGGCATTCGCGGGTGGTTTCGGGGGCCGGGGCTACTTCCGGTTTGAACCGGGCCATCAGCTTGTTGACCGGCAGCACCACCAGGAAGTAAATCACCGCCGCGATAATCAGGAAGCTGATCACCGAGTTGATGAAATCTCCTATCATGAACTTGGAGTTATTAATGGTGAAGTAAATCCCGCTAAAATCGGGCTGCCCGCCAATCGCCGCGATTAAGGGTGTAATCAGGTCTTTGACAAAAGCTGTCACAATCGCGCCAAAGGCCGCGCCAATTACCACCGCTATCGCCAGGTCTACCACGTTCCCGCGCAGGATAAAATCCCGAAAACCTTTCATCTGCATTTCTCCTTACTATAACCCCGGTCAGGACCGGAACAAGAAATAACTTGGATACTTCAACACATTGGGTCGGCTACAGACTGCAAATACGAACAACAAATTACAAACTGTATCCTGCGAATTGTAAGCTGCGAACTTCAACACTGAGCTAAAAGGGTAAATTATATTTAATTATACAAAAGTAAAGCAGGTCTTACAAGAATAAATATTTAGCCGCTATCATTTCTTTATTTTAAAAAATCCTATCAGCATAGGGGAAGCACCAGGTGGAATAAAAGAATGAGGAGGTGTGGGACTAATTTGTAGAAAATATCACATTCTAACCGCCATTATTATTGATAAATCCTTAACTAATGGTATAATGCACTAGAACACAACGAACCAGCTCAGGATTAGCCGGAGACAGCCTCCGGCTAGAGTTTTACAAAAATTTAGCAACATGGGTAACTATAGCGGGCCAGAAGGGCAAAAAGTCTTATCCACAGGACGGATAACTTTTTCACGTGAGCTTTAAAGGCTAGAGCAGGGAAAATTACGGATGGCAGACGTAGAGTACGTAAATTTATCCATTAACGGTCAGGCAGTCAAAGGCCGCAAAGGTCAAACTATCTGGCAGGCGGCTAAAGATGCGGGCATCTTTATCCCGATTTATTGCTACCACCCCAAGATGCCGCCTTTAGGGGCGTGCCGGATTTGCCTGGTGGAAGTCGAAAAGACCCCCAAACCCCAGGCCGCCTGCACCACCGCTATTGCCGAGGGTATGGTCGTGCGGACCGAAAGCACCTACGCCGAAAAGGCGCGCGGCGGCGTGATGGAATTTTTGCTGATTAACCACCCGCTCGATTGCCCGATTTGTGACAAAGGCGGCGAGTGCGATTTGCAGAACTACGCTGTGGAATACGGCCAGTCCACCGGGCGCTTCCAGGAAGAAAAACGCCATCTCGGTAAAGCCCTCGAACTCGGGCCGACCATCGCCCTCGACCGCGAACGCTGCATCATGTGCCAGCGCTGCGTCCGCTTCGGAAACGAAATCGTCCAGGACGAAGGGTTGATTATCATCGAGCGCGGGGCCGATTCCGAAATCGGTACCTTCCCCGGCAAACCCTACGTCTCCCAGTTCTCCGGCAACGTCACGGAAATCTGCCCGGTAGGGGCCCTGACCAGCCGGACCTATCGCTTCCGCGCCCGCCCCTGGGAACTCAAACATACCCCCAGCGTCTGCGCCCACTGCTCGGTCGGCTGTAACATCGAAATTGATACCCGCCTGGGCCGCGAAGTAGTCCGCTTTATGAGCCGCACCAACGACGCCATTGATGATGGCTGGCTGTGCGACCGGGGCCGCTACGGCTACGGCTTTATTCACAGCGAACAGCGTCTCCGCACCCCGCTTATTCGCAAGGGTGGCCGCCTCGAACCGGCTTCCTGGGCTGAAGCTTTCGACTTCGTGGCTTCCAAACTGAAAACTATCAAGCAGGAACACGGCGCCCAGGCTATCGGCGGTATCGCCGGGACGCACTCCACCAATGAAGAACTTTATATATTCCAGAAACTTTTGCGCGGCCTGATCGGTACCCCGAATATCGACCACAAACACGGCTCGTTCGGCTCGATACCCGCCGCCAGTATCCCGGCCATTCACACCGCCACGATTGAAGGGCTCTCCACCGCCAAATTGATTGTGCTGGTCGGGGCTGACCCCAGCGACCGCCAGCCGATTGTCGAACTGCGGATTAAGAAGGCTCTCAAAGCCGGGGCGAAACTGGCGATTATCGGCCCATCTCTCAAAGCCCTGGACCGCTTCGCGACGGTACGTATCCCGGTGGCCGAAGGCCAGGTAGAAGCCGCCCTCAATGCCCTGCTGGCTCAACTGACCAAAAGCGGCGCGGCCAAAGGCTTACAGACCGAAAGCATTAAAACCGCTCTTGACAGCCTGTACGAAGGGTACGACGCCGGGACCGAATTCGGCGCGGAAGTGCAGCAGTTGGCCGGTCTGCTCGAAGGAGCCGACCGCATCACTTATCTTTACGACGAACTGACCCCGGACGTAGCCGGTAACAAAGACCTGGTCGCGACCCTGGCCCGCCTGGCCGTAGTAACCGGGCAGCTTGGCGAAGCGGGTGTCGGTATCGGGCGATTGACCGAAGACAACAACTCCTGGGGCGCGCTCGACATGGGCATCACCCCTGGCTTTGGCCCCGGCTACACTTCGACCACCCAGGGCCTCGGCTACCAGGAAATGCTCGGCGCGCACGGCCAGACCCCGCTCAAAGCCTTGCTGGTGATGGGCGCGAACCCGGTCAAACACTTGCAGGAACTCGGCCTGGGCGGAGACGCGATTGCCAACCTGGAACTCCTGGTAGTCCAGGAACAATTCCTTAGCGAAACCGCCGAACGCGCCCACGTGGTGCTGCCGTCGTCCTCCTTCGCCGAAAAAGAAGGGACTTTCACCAACACCGAGGGCCGGGTGCAGCAAATCGCCGCCGCTATCCAGCCGCTCCAGGGCATCGCTCCTGATGCCGCCATCCTGCTGGAACTGGCAAGCCGGTTAGGTGCAGAGGTCAAGACCCGCAATTCGCAGGGCCTGTTCGACGAAATTACACGGGTAACGCCGCTCTACAACGGGTTGAGCTTTAACAACCTGGGCCAGGAAGGCACCCTGCGGCCAGTGGCGCGCGAAACCCGCTCGGAAACACTACCGGACTGGTTGCAGACCAGCATCCGGCCCACTTCGGAAGTTTTAATCGGAACCGCTAACGCCGAGCTGGAACAGGCGTTAGAAGCATCGGGCGAGACCCCGGAAAAGCGAGGATAAGGAAAACCACCCATGCAGTGGACTGACGTTCTTAGTTTCGTTATAAAAGCCCTGATTGTCGCCGGGGGGCTCGGTGGCCTCGGCCTCTATTCCAGTTTATTCGAGCGCAAGCTGGTGGGCCGCTTCCAAAACCGCTACGGCCCTAACCGGGTCGGCCCTTTCGGTTTATTACAGCCTATCGCTGACGCCGTAAAGCTGCTCTTTAAGGAGAGTCTCAAACCCAAAGAGGCCAAAAACCCGATTTATTCGTTCGCGCCTATCCTGGCCCTGACCATCGCCATGACCGCCTACGCGGTTATCCCGCTGGGCCCGGACGGTCTCAATATCTTTGGGGCTAAATTCTTTATCGCGGACGTTAACATCGGGGTGCTCTACATCCTGGCGATTTCCTCGATGGGCGTCTACGCGATTACCCTGGCCGGGTGGAGCAGCGGCAACAAATATTCGCTGCTGGGCGCTATCCGCGCTTCGGCCCAGATTATCTCGTACGAGTTGGCCCTGGGCCTGTCGCTCCTGAGTGTAATTGTCCTGACTCACTCGTTACGGATGCAGGATATTGTGGCGGCCCAGAGCGGCAACTTCTGGAACTGGTTCTTCCTACCGGCGATTATCGCGTTTATCGTCTATTGCACCGCCGCCGTCGCCGAAACCAACCGCGCCCCCTTCGACTTACCGGAAGCGGAGCAAGAGTTGGTCGCCGGGTACCTGACCGAGTATAGCGGGATGAGCTGGGCGCTTTTCTTCGCCGCCGAGTACATCAACATGATTACCGTTTCCAGCATCGCCACGACCATGTTCCTGGGTGGTTACCAGCCTCTTATTGACCTCGGTTGGGGCTGGGACTGGGCCGCGCCCTTGTGGTTTGTCGCTAAAGTCAGCCTGTTAATGTTCGGCTTTGTCTGGCTGCGGGCCACCCTGCCCCGCCTCAAATACAACCGGCTGATGCACCTTGGCTGGCAGGTCCTAATTCCCCTGGCGGCGCTCAACCTGATTATTGTCAGCGTCGTGGTGGCGATAGTTTCCTAGAGAACAGCCTGGTAAGTAAAAAGCGTCTCAGGCGTCTTGCTGGTTATGTAAAGCTCTCTTTCGAGAAAATTTCTGAAGTGAAGTAAGGATAGAAATGGCAAATCCATTCAAATCTACTGCCGAATCGCTCAAGGGTATGGGCATTACCCTCAAAAACTTTTTTTCGAAGCCCGTAACGGTCCAGTATCCCGAACAGGTACGCAACCTTCCGGCACGCGTCCGGGGTCGTCATGTCCTGCACCGCTACGATAACGGCCTCGAACGGTGTATCGCCTGTATGTTGTGCAGCGGCACCTGCCCGGCAGACGCAATCTATATCGAACCGGCTGAAAACGACCCCGGAAAACCAAATTCGCCGGGCGAACGTTTTGCCAAGGTCTTCCAGGTAGATATGCTGCGCTGCATTTTCTGCGGCTACTGCCAGGCGGCTTGCCCGACCGGGGCGATTACCCTCGAAAACAATACGGCCCTGGCGACTTACACCCGTACCAGCATGCTCTATAACAAGCAGGACTTGCTGGAACCGGTCGGCACCGCCACCCGTGGCGCAGCCCTGGCCTGGGAACCGACCCCGCCACCGGAAGCCAAACCGCTCATCCCTGACTTCAAAGGTGTGTTTGACGGCTGGGAAACCACCGCCGCCGCCGTGGGGCGCGGGAATTTACCCCTGGAAGTAAAAGAACCGGGTGCCCCGAAACCGCTCCGCAAAGCGGCTCCGGTAGTGCCGCCCGGCGATGCGACCCCGAAAGCTTTACCCGGAAGCACTATTCAACCGGCTGACGAGGAGGGACAGTCCTAATATGATTGTCGAGCAGGTTGTTCTGATTATTGCCGGGGCGTTGGCCCTGGTATCGGCCCTGGGTGTCGTCCTGATGCCGAACGCGGTCTATAGCGCCCTGATGTTGCTATTAAACCTGGTGAGCCTGGCGACGATTTTTCTCTTGCTGCACGCCCAGTTTATGTTTGCGGCCCAACTGATTGTCTACGCCGGGGCCATCCTGGTCCTTTTCCTGTTCGTGGTAACACTCCTTAACCCGCAAGGCGAGAATATTCTGCGGGACAAACATCGTCTGCAACAGGGTGGAGCGATAACGCTGGGCCTGGTCCTGGCCTGCGTGCTGGTCGGCGGCTTACTGTACGCCTTCACCAGCGGCACTCAGCCTGACCTGGCTACCAGCGTGACCCAGACCGGCAGCACCTACGGCTCGGTCGAGGCCTTCGGTCAGGCCCTGTTCACCCAGTTCCTGTTGCCTTTTGAACTGACCTCCCTGTTATTGCTGGTGGCCTTGATTGGCGCGGTTGTGCTAGGAAAGAGGAAATAATGAGCAGCATAACAGTAACAATGGTGGTGAGCGCCCTGGTCTTTACGATTGGGGCCTGTGGCGTACTTTTACGCCGCAACCCGTTAGTCCAATTCATGTCTATCGAATTGATGCTGAACGCGGTCAACCTGGCCTTTATCAGCTTTGGCGGGATGAACGGCAGCGCCGAGGGACAGGTCTTTGTGCTGATGGTCCTGACCGTCGCCGCCGCCGAAGCGGTAATCGGTCTTGGCATCATCGTGGCAATGTTCCGCCGCCGCCGCCGCATCGACGTTGACGATGTAAACACGATGGAAGGCTAACTGAGCCCAACCATCCCTTCTTTGTCATGTGAGGAACCGGACGATGACCTTGAGCGTAGAAGACCGCACCGCGAAAATCGAATCTTACGGGAAAGCCTACGACTTTTTGGTCGAAAGTCTGAAAAAATTCCCGGTGGAGATGTGGAACTTCAAGTCGGAGAAGAACCCCTGGAGTATTCACGAAATTATCGTCCACATCACCGATAGCGAGGCCAACAGTTATATCCGGTGCCGCCGTTTTATCGCGGAGCCGGGCAAAGAAGTGCTGGCCTACGACGAAAACCTCTGGGTCTCGGCCCTGGACTACGACTCGCAAAGCGCCGAAGAAGCCCTGGAACTTTTCAAGGTGTTGCGCCGCAACTCGTACAACCTGGTAAAGGGTTTACCGGCAGCGACCTGGGCCAACACGGTCCATCACCCGGAAAACGGTACCATGACTTTTGACGAATGGCTGGACACTTACGACCGGCACGTCCCCGACCATGTCGAGCAGATGCAGAAGACCTACGACGAGTGGGCCGGTAGCACCAACTAGAAACCGCCCTGGATTTTAGCTCGAAGTTACAGGACGGCCAAAGTAAAAGTAAGCAATCACGGTTCAAAATCGCTAGAAATTATTTTTTTAGGAGGAAGGCTGCGTGCCTGAAGCAATTGGTCTGGTAGTTCTTTTACCCCTGCTGGGGTTCCTTGGCATTGCGTTATTCGGACCGCGCATGAGCCAGCGGGGCGCGGCAATCTTTGCCTGCGTGATGGTCGGACTGGCCTTCCTGGCAGCGGTCCTGACCGCCCTTACACCCCTGATTTCGAGCAGCAACTGGGGTTCTTACGGTCTTTATAAATACGATTGGACCCTTTCGGGAAGCTGGAAAGTCACTTTTGGCCTGGCCGCCGACCCGCTATCGGCCATCATGGCCCTGGTCGTGACCGGCGTAGGCTTCCTGATTCACGTCTACTCGGTCGGCTATATGACCGAACTTGGCGAGGACGGCCACCTGCACCCTGAGCGGGACTATCGCCGCTTCTTCGCTTACCTGAACCTGTTCGTCTTCGCGATGCTGCTGCTGGTAACCGCCGATAACTTCGTCTGGCTGCTGGTCGGCTGGGGCAATGTCGGGCTTTCTTCGTTCCTCTTGATCGGGTTCTACAAAAACAAACCCAGCGCTGTTGCTGCCGCCCGCAAAGCCTTCGTGATGAACACCATCGGTGACGTGGGCCTGTTACTCGGCATCTTCGTAGTAATCGCCAATACCGGCTCGGCCAGCTTTAGCGCGGCCCTGACCAGCGCAAACCTTACCAGCGGTGACGGTAGCTGGCGCGAATGGGCGGCTATGCTGCTCCTGATCGCTGCTGTCGCCAAGTCGGCTCAATTCCCGCTCCAGACCTGGCTACCGGACGCGATGGAAGGTCCTACCCCGGTTTCAGCCCTCATCCACGCCGCCACGATGGTCACGGCGGGTGTCTACCTGATTGTCCGGGCTCACCCGATTTTCGGTAACTCGACGGTCGCCCTGATAGTGGTCCCGATTATCGGCTGCTTCACAGCCTTTTACGCCGCGACCTGCGCCCTGGTCCAGACCGACCTCAAAAGGGTGCTGGCCTACTCGACCATGAGCCAGTTAGGTTATATGTTTATGGCGGCGGGCGTGGGCGCTTACGAAGCGGCGATGTTCCACCTGGTTGCGCACGCTTTCTTCAAGGCCCTGCTCTTCTTGTCTGCCGGTTCGATTATTCACTCTCTCGGCGGCGAACAGGACATGCGCAACATGGGCGGTCTCCGCAAGAGCCCGGCTATGCGGACAGCCTGGCTCGGTTTCACCATCGGCGCGCTGGCCCTGAGCGGTATTCCGCCGTTCGCCGGGTTCTTCAGCAAAGAATCTATCCTGGGTACCTTCCCGCTGTTCGGTCAGGCTACCGAGAACTACAACCCGCAAGGCTTGGACCCGATTTTCCTCTCGATTTTCGGCTGGGTCGGCTTACTAACCGCCTTTATGACCGCCTTCTATATGTTCCGGGCCTACATGCTGGTCTTCGAAGGGCCGGAAAGCAAGCTCCACCCGCACCGCAACCCTTCCAATATGAACTTCGTGCTGGTGGTGCTGAGCGTGTTATCGGTAGTTGGCGGCTTCCTGGCGATGCCGGGTCTGTGGAACGTCCTGCACGACTGGTTCCAGCCGGTCCTGAAGACCTTTGACGCGGGCGGGAAGGATGTCTGGTTCCCGATTCAGGTCCACGGCCTCGAAATTGTCGAACTCATCCTGGGTGTCGGCGCGGGTGTAGCCGGTATCGTGGTGGCGGTCGGTCTTTACACCTTTACCCGCCAGCGCGCCGCCGATGCCTCGCAACCGACCCTGACCTCGACTACCGAGGCGCAGCAACGCGCTACCGAAGGCGCCGGGCCAACCCGCCGGACTACCGGTGCGCCCACCCTTACGCCGCGTGGGTTAGAGGAAGCCGAAATTCGCCGGGTTATCGCCGGAAAGAACCTATCACAACCCGAAGCGGCTTTGCCTTCAGGGATCATTCGTCCGGCCACCCGGCCCAAGTTCAACCCGGTCAAGCTCGGCCAACAAGCTATTACGGCCTTCCTGCTCTATGGCTGGGGTTTTGACCTCATTTACAAAGGATTGTTCTCTTTACCCGGCGAAATGACCGGGCGGTTGATAGCGCGCTTCGTGGACCAGGAGGCCGAAAAAGCGGTCGATTACGGTCTCGGTGGGGTAGCCTGGGAAGGTAGCAAAGCTACCCGCAAGACCGAAACCGGTCTGGTCCGTAACTATGCGCTTGGAATTTTTCTTGGTACGGTGGCCCTGTTAATTTATGTAGCCGTGCAAACGGTGCAGCGATAATTAAGACAAGTGATAAGCTAATAAAATGACATTTAGCGACTTTCCGTTAGTAAGCATAACCATATTTCTGCCCTTCGTGGCGGCTGCCCTGCTGCTGGTTGCCTCTAAAGTCAATGTCCGGGCGCTCTACTGGCTCTCGGTCGTGGTGGCGGTAGTCAACCTGGTGCTGGCCTTCGTACTGCTCAGCCCGTTCCTGGGCGGCAACAGCACCGGCTTCAAATGGGGCGAAGAATTTACCTGGGTTAAACAGGTCGGGCTGCGTTACCAGGTGAGCGTGGACGGCATCAGCGCCTGGTTGATTGTCCTGGCGGCCTTCCTGGGCCTGGTGGCGGTCTTTGCCGGGGGTGGCGTGGCCGAGCGGCCTCGTTATTTCTGGGCGGCCCTGTTCGGCCTGGAGGGTGGCATTATCGGTGTCTTTGCCTCGACCAACCTGCTGCTGTTCTATATCTTCTGGGAAGTGATGCTCATCCCGGCCTACTTCCTGATTAGCAGTTGGGGCGAAACCAACTTCCGGGTCCGGGCCGCGATTCGTTTCGTGCTCTTTACCCTGGCCGGTAGCCTCTTTATGCTGGTGGGCATCTTGTTCCTGGCCTTCGTAACCACCCCAGCCGGGGCCGAGTTCTCACTGGACTATTTACAGGTCCAGAAGAATATCGCGAACCTTTCGTCCGAAACCCAGAACTGGTTGTTCCTGGCCTTCGCCGCTGCTTTTATCGTAAAAGTGCCGCTGGTGCCGTTCCATAGCTGGCTGCCCGACGCTTACGCCGAAGCCCCTGCCCCGGCCCTGGCCCTTATAGCGGGAGCGATGTCCAAGACCGGCGCTTACGGTTTCCTCCGCTTCGGGGTCTTCCTGTTCCCGGCGGCGGCGGCGGAATTTGCGCCCTGGTTCGCGGCCCTGGCCCTGGTCGGTATCATCTACGGCGCTCTTGCGGCCCTGGGCGAACGCGATATCAAACGCATCCTGGCCTATAGCAGTCTTTCGCACATGGGCTTTATCGTCCTGGGCATCTTCGCTATCAACAACCAGGGTGTCAACGGCGCGGTCTTGCAGATGGTCAACCATGGCATCGTAACCCCGGCCCTGTTCCTGGCTGCTGCGGCTCTTTACACCCGCACCGGTACCAACCGGATTGACCTGCTGGGCGGCTTGCAGAACCGCTGGCCTCGGCTGGCGGCCCTTTTCCTGGTCCTGGGCCTGGCCTCGCTCGGTCTGCCCGGTCTGAACCAGTTCGCCGGGGAATTTCTCATCATCGGGGGAGCGTTCCTGTCCTCGCCGGTTTACGCGGCCTTTGCCGTCTTTGGGGTAGTCCTGGCCGCCTGGTACATCATGCGGTTCTTCCAGGGCGTCTGGCACGGCCCCGAACCCGATTTATCGCAGATTAACAGCAACGCAACCGATATGCGCCAGGCCGAATTCGTGCTGTTCGTGCCGCTCGTCCTCCTGATTGTGTTGCTGGGGGTTGCGCCTTCGCTGATTACCGGAGTCCTGGACCCGACCGTAAACGAATGGCTGCGCCTGACTACGCAGGTTGCTCTTGGCCGCTAACCGGAAATTTTAAGTGGAGAATCCATTGATTAGTTCAATTTTAGCCCAGGTTAAAATAACCCAGAGCGACCTGGATGCCCTGGGTAAAGTAGAATGGGGCGCACTCTGGCCCGCCTGGTTAGCCGGGGGCGGGGTTTTAATTGTCTTGCTGGCCGACCTGGTATTACCCAAGAGCCAGCGCTGGCTGATTTCCTGGGTCGCCTTCGTGGTCCTGGCCCTGGCGACCGCCAGCACCTTCTGGATGGATATGCCCAAGGGGACCGTCTTCCAGAATATGATTGCCGCCGACGAAATGAGCCGCTTCCTGGCGGTTATCGTCCTCGGAGTGGCCGCGCTGGTGGTCCTGGCCTCGCCGGACTACCTGTCGCGCATCGGTATTGAAGCGACCGGCGAGTATTACGCCCTGATATTAGCCGCCGCGACCGGGATGTGGCTGATAACGGTCGCCGCGCACTTCATGGTCTTCTTTGTGGCCCTGGAACTCTTTTCGCTGGCCCTCTACATCCTGTGCGGTTTCCTGCCGCGCAGCGTCCGCAGCCACGAGTCGGGCTTCAAATATTTTCTACTGAGCAGTTTCGCCTCGGCCTTCCTGCTCTACGGTATCGCCCTGATTTTTGGGGCGACCGGCTCGACCGGTTACAGCCAGGTCCAGCAATACCTGACAACCAATCACGTCACCGGCAACAACGGCATCCTGGTGCTGCTCGGTCTAGCAATGGTTACGGTCGGGTTTGCCTTCAAGATTTCGGCGATACCCTTCCATATGTGGACGCCGGACGTTTACGAAGGCGCGCCGACCCCGGTAACGGCCCTGATGGCGGTGGGGACCAAGACCGCGATTGTAGCGGCCTTCCTGCGGGTCTATACGGGCGTATTCGGGCCGATTGGCGACCAGTGGAAACCGATTATTTTCACGCTGGCGATTCTTACAATGATTGGCGGCAACTTGCTGGCCGTATCGCAGCAAAACATCAAACGGCTCCTGGCCTATTCAGCCGTTGCCCACGCTGGCTACCTGATGATTGGCCTGGTGGCTGACAACTCGCTCAGCCGGAGCGGTCTGCTGTTCTATCTCCTTGGCTACACCGTTATGACGCTCGGCGCGTTCGCGGTAGTGATGGCTGTTGAGGGGCCGCAGGGCGAAAACCTTCAAATCTCGGATTTCGCGGGATTGAACAAACGGCACCCCTGGCTGGCCGCGATTATGACGATATGCCTCCTGTCGTTGGCCGGTATCCCGCCGACGGTCGGCTTTTTCGGTAAAGCTTTCATCTTCGGGGCGGCTATCCAGAGTGGCGGTTGGAACATCGCCCTGGCAATTGTCGGTATCGTGACGAGCGTTATCGCGGCGTTCTATTACTTCCGCATCATCGTCCAGATGTACGCGGCCCAACCTGCCGGGGAGCCGGAAGCCGAGCCCGCAAGTGCCCGTGCTGCCGCCGGAAAACCCGCGCCTTCGCTGGCTTTCGTCCTGTTCGTGGCGGTAGTCGCGACAATCGGCCTGGGTATCCTGGCGAACTTCGCCCTCGATTGGGCTAACACCGCCGCTTCCGTCATCGGCGCGATTTCCACCACCCGTGGTTCGTAACCACAGTTAGAAATAAAAAAGCCCTGGTTTTAAACCGGGGCCTTTTTATTTTCTAAAGGACTGAGGTTTTACTTATTACTGGTGGCTAACTCCCACGCCTGCGGAACAGCTTCGGTTAGCCACCATTCCCAGAATTCCAATTCCTTCTGCGGGTCGTTTTTGACAGGTTGATATTGCCTGGCTCGTTCTTTTTGTTCTTCGGTCCACTTTTCGTCCTCAGCAAAATCCCAACCCGCCAGGTTTATATAAAAATCATCTATCCAAACCCCAGGCTCGTTATTGTCTATTCCAGCAAAGGCGACTAAAGAATAATCAGCAAAGTCCTCCAAATTCGCGAAAGACTCCGCGCTGCCCAACAGGGTAGTTTCCAGGGCCGCCAGAGAAGCCTTAGAAGCGCAATAGACCTTCAAAGTGATAAGGTCGTAACGAAAGAAATCTACCCGGCAGGCGCTTCGAGCTTCGTTTTCGGAAATTTTTCCAGTTAAAAACTTTTCGGCTGCTTCCAACGCCTCATGAGGTGTGCGCATAAATTCATTAAGGGGTTCTACTGAGGTATTATTGGCTGTTTCCCACACAAAAATAACCTTGCGGGCAGTTATGATGGATAACCAACTTACGGCACGGCTGGCTTCACTCAACCACAGAGGCTCATCATTAGTCCGGCTCCCGCGCCACCACTGCAAAAGGCCAAAAGCCTGGTACAGAGCTTCTCTTTGGTCTAGACCTAAGGAAGTCTGGTGACCCTGGCGCAAAAGGTCCAGGTACTTGTTACAAAGCTGCTGCACTTCCAAAGGTAAAGTCATTTTGAATTGAAATATAAAATGGAAAAACTTTCCCACCTTTCAAAGGTGAAAAAGCTTCCATTCACTAAAGATTCCGGTTTTTAGTTTCGCACCCGGTTAGCAGATCAGGTACGAATATAACGCTGCCAGGTTTCGTTGCCTTTAGCCTGTCCGAGCAGAACTACCGCGATGTAGCCCGGCTTGGCCGGTTTGGTGTGGGGAATCATGTGGGCGTCGGCGGGCATTTTGTTACCCTTCTTCCGATTGCAGGATACGCATGCCGCGACCACATTGGTCCATTCAGTTTTCCCACCCCGCGAACGCGGAATAACGTGGTCTATCGTCAGAGGATGCTCGGTAGTGCCACAGTATTGACAGGTATAATTATCACGGGATAATAGACTTCGGCGGGAGAGGGGGAGATTGAAAAAGCGCGGGACCGGGACATAACTGACGAGGCGGATAACCAGTGGATAAGGGAAGGAACTCCGCTCGGCCCGTAACTTTCTTTCCACCATCTCTTCGATCACCTCCGCCTTTTCTTTTAGCAGGAGAATGACCGCACGCTTGAGAGTTACAAAACTTATCGGCTCGTAGGTGGCATTTAATACAAGAACCTTACTCATAACTATCCTTTTGACCCGGCATGCCTGCAATTGGCTGTTGCATCATGTCGTGGCCGCTTAATCCGCGCCCAAAACCGGTATCTACCGGGCCGCCTTGACCTGGATACTAAGCAGGAAGCGGTGACGCTGGAAGGGTAGCAGTACAATGTTGGCTCGGCCTGGGAAGACCGGGCAGAATTGTCTACAGTAACCGGCTGTTACCGCAGGGCAGGCCCGCAACTCATCAATATATGGGGTGATGAATTGCTCCTACCGCTATATATTTTAATAGGCAGTTTTCCACATGTCAATAATCAATTCGGCGTGTGATAAAAGTAGTCAGCAGTCGGTAGTCAATGGTCAGCAATTTTATCCCAGGACCGGGAATAGAATAGAAGAGATTTTAAGTTAACCAGGTAAAGGAAAACCTTTGCTAAAGCCGATGGTGTGTTCGAAACCGTCTTTTTCGTAGAATTTTACCGCTTCCTTGACCGACATCAGGACAAAATGGGTCAAGGGGGTTAGCTGGTGACAGACTTCCAGTAAGGCCCGGCCCAATCCCTGGCGCTGCCAACCGGGCGCGACCAGAATATCCGCGATATAGGTCGCAATGGCGTAGTCGGTCATGGCCCGCAGAAACCCGATGACGGTTTCTTCGTGGACGATTACCAGCACCGGCCAGGAATTACGCCACGATTCCAGGGTTTGCGACTGCGGAATGCGCGGGGAGTTCCAACCCTCCGCCTCCGAAAGGGCGTAAATGGCCGGAAAATCGGCCTCGGTCCAGCCGCGAATTGTTACACCCTCCGGCAGCGGTAGATTAGTTACAATAGAAGCGAGTTGTATTTCTCTTTGACTATTTGTCTGGTTTGATTGATTATGCAGGCTCATTTCAAATGCTATCCAGTGAAGTCGCTTTTACGAAAACCCCAAAACTCTCTAAACCCATGCGTCATATAAAAACTGACCGACTTTTCAACCGAAAGTAAATCAAAGCGGGTATCGGGCACAAGCCGGTGGCACGTTTCCAATAACAGTGTGCCTAGACCCTGCCCGCGCCATTCGGGTGCAATTAACACCTCGGCAATATAAGTGGTAATTTCACCATCACTCAGCGCCCGCAAAAACCCAATAATCTTTTCGTCTGCCGTCAAGACCAGGACCGGCCACGAATTTTGCCAGGCCCTCAAAGCCTCCACCGGACGACTTTGAGGGGTCGTCCAGCCTTCAGCAGAGGATAGAGCCTGTATCACCGGAAAATCGGCGGGAGCCCACTCGCGCAAATTTATCCCGTCTGGCAGGTTCAAATCCTTTAAAAGGAACGCGATTTGGGCGGCTTTATCCGAGTCCCCGGCCATCACTTTTAAGCCTAAACCTTTTGAGGTAAATAGGTGCGAAACCATTCAAGGGTGCGCTTCCAGGCATCGGCAGAAGCTTCCGGGTTATAGGATGACCGGGTATCGTTAAAGAAAGAGTGGCCCGCGTTGGGGTAAATCTTCACATCCACCGGGCGACCGGCTTTTTCCATCGTTTCCTGCAAAGCCCGGCCCTGCTTGGAAAAATAGCGGTCTTTTTCGCCGTAACTTCCCAAAACCGGGCAAGCCTGTTTGACGCTATCAAGCGGACCGGGCGTGCGTCCGTAGAAAATTGAGGCCGCCCGCAACTCCTGGTTATGGACCGCGAAAGCCAGGGCATAACCCCCACCCATGCAAAAGCCGATTACGCCGATTTGCTCTGGAGCTACGCCGGGCTGTTCTTTTAGAAGCTTGACGCTACTATCAAGGTCGGACATACTTATACTCTTGAGCGGGTTGCGAATCATATCGAAGGTCACCCGCAACATGCATAATGTCTTATTGCCGTGTGAGAACAGGTCTACCGCCAGGGCGATATAACCTTCACGGGCGAAACGCCGGGCAATATCGCGAATATTGTCGTTAAGGCCAAAGATTTCGTGGATAATAATGACGGCAGGCAGATTCTCGCCCCCAACCGGACGGGCTAAATAGGCGTTCAGGGGTCCGGCCTGGACGTGAGAGGCTTCGATTTTAACAGGTTCCTGGGTATCGGTATCCGGCATGCTGCCCACACTTTCTAAATTCAGCCAAAATTTGGTTCAATGGGCGCAGTATAAGCATTTATTCCAATTTTGGAAAGTGTAAACCGGAAAAGGTTATTTTCCCTCTACCGAAATACTCCCGTTCGGGTCGGTAGTTGCTTCGGAAAATACCAGGGCTCCTTCCCGGTACATAGTAACTCTAAGAGTGCCCGCACCCCCGTTTTTCTGAAAGGTGCATTTTACAATATGGTCATAGTAATCGTAAGTATGGGGAACTTTAACTTTTGCCGTATAATCGTTTGAAGACGAAAATTTAGACTCACTGGAACAGGTTTCGGAATAAGTTATTCCGGCGTTCCCGGTAACTTCTATAACAAAATTCTTTCTGTCAGGGTCGGCTAACCAATCCACCAGAGCGGGATTAGTCGAAAGAGCATAAATGCCAATTCCTATAAACGCGATAATTACAAATACACCAACATACCAGTATTTAAAGATTTTGTTCACGTTACTTATTCCTGCTGATTTTTGGTTTTGAAAAACCAAAATTATTGTTTGGTTTATTATAAACCATCCTGTTCTTTACTTATATGAAGTTATAGAACCCTAATGAGTAACCAGAAACACTTTTGTAACACCCATCCAAACTCTTTTTGTAGTAATATCCTCGCATAGAGCCTTTAATAAGAGATAATATTATTCAGAGATTTATGTCAACTAAATAAAGGCATTTTTTATTCAGGAGAAAGCATATGATAAGTTATAATTTCGAGGGTAAAGTTTTTGTTGTGACTGGCGGCAGCGGAGACCTGGGAAAAGCGGTGGTCGAGAAGTTGCGCGAGGCCGGGGCGAAAGTGATTGCGCCAGGCCGACCCGCTTCGAAGGAAACATTTACTTTGGACGCCACGGACGAGGCCAGCGTCAAAAACCTCTTTGAAACAGTGCTGGCGGCGGAAGGCCGCCTTGACGGCCTGGTCAACCTGGTCGGCGGCTACCGGGCCGGCGACCCCGTGGCAAACCTGGCGTTAGAGGTCTTTGAACAACAGCTCGACCTGAATTTAAAATCGGCATTTCTCCTGACCAAGTACGCCGTCCAGGCTATGAGTGAAAGCGGCGGGAAAATCGTGCACGTTGCCAGCCGGGCCGCCGTGGACAAAGGCGTCAACAGTTTCCCCTACAGCGTTTCGAAACTGGGCGTGTTACGGCTGGTCGAAGCGGTTGCCGCCGAAACGCGCGACCAGGATATAACCATCAATGCCGTCCTACCCAGCATCATTGATACAGCCGTCAACCGGGAGGCCATGCCCAAAGCCAAATTTGAAAAGTGGCCCAAACCCGCCCAGATTGCCAGCGTCATCGCGTTTCTGGTGTCGGAAGAAGCCGAACTGATTAGCGGCGCGGCCATCCCGGTCTACGGCAAAGCCTGATTTTATAAGCCAGCCTAATTTGTTAAATGCCAGCTTAAAAGAACCCAATAAAAAGGAAACCAAAATTGAGCGAGAAACTGAATATCGCCCTGGTCGCCCCCCTGGTGACGCCAATTGGACCGCCTTTCCTGGGCGGAGCGCAGGTCTTGTTGCACGATTTAGCGTTGGGATTGGCCGGGCGCAGCCATAATGTAACCCTGTTCGCCGCCAACGGGTCGCGCCTGGCAGACAAAAACGGCCAGACCCCGCCTAATCTGCGTATCGAGGAAGTCACCGTAAAATCAGGAGAACTGGCCCCCGCAGACTTCCAGAGCATGGGCGAAAACTTTGACGCCGGGGCTTTCTTCCGGCAGGGCGAACTTTTCTTGCAGAGTTTTCTCAAAATAAACGCTGCCGGGTCGTTCGATATTGCCCACGCCCACGCCTTCGACTGGCCCGCCTACGCCCTGGGGCCGCTCTCGCAAACTCCCGTCGTGCATACGATCCACCTTCCCTCGGTTGACCCTCATATCAACGCGATACTGGCAACCACCTACCGCGAAACCGGGCGCAGCCGGGCCGTAACCGTCTCCGAAGCGTGCGCCCGGACCTACGCCGAAGATTTTCCTTTTGACCGGGTTATCTATAACGGCATTGATACTGCTGAAATACCCTTTGGGCCGGGCGGCGAGGGTTTCCTGCTGTTCGCCGGGCGCATGGCTCCCGAAAAAGGGCCGGACCTGGCAATTGAAATCGCCCGGCAATCAGGCCGGAAACTCTTGCTGGCGGGCGGAATCTACGACCAGCGTTTCTTTGACGAGAAAATCAAGCCGGTAGTGAACGCCGACCCCAACCTCGACTATCTTGGCCCGCTCGACCGCAAAGCTTTGCACGAGTTGATGGGACGCGCCGAGGGAGTGCTGTTTCCGAGCCGCTGGGAGGAACCGTTCGGTCTGGTGCTGGCCGAAAGCCTCGCCGCCGGGACCCCGGTAGTTAGCTGGCAGCGCGGGGCCGCCCCTGAAATCGTGACAGACGGCCAGACCGGCTTTCTGGTGCCGTTTATGGATATTGCCGCCGCCGCCGAAGCCGCCGGGAAATTGGGACAACTCGACCGCCAGGAATGCCGCCGCCAGGTTGAGACCCGCTTCGGCCTCGAAAAGATGCTGGACGACTATATTGATTACTATAGAGAGGTTATCGCTTAATGGGAGCGTTAGAGAATCAAGTCGCGATTGTCACCGGGGCCGGGCGCGGGATTGGAGCGGCGACGGCCCGCCTTTTTGCCAGGGAAGGCGCGAAGGTGGTCCTGGCAAGCCGCAGCGGAACCGAGTTAGCCGAGATAGCGGCGGAAATCGAGCAGGCGGGCGGCACCTGCCTGGCCGTACCGACCGACATCAGCGAGGAAAATCAGGTCCAGGCCCTTTTTACAAAAACCCGCGAAACCTTTGGCCCGGTGGACATCCTGGTAAACAACGCGGCGGCTTACGAGAAAAAAGCTTTTGCCGATATGGACCTGGCGACCTGGGAAAGTGTCATGAACGTGAATATCCGGGGAACCTTTCTGTGCAGCCGGGAGGCTTTCCGGCAGATGATTGCGGCGGGGAAAAAAGGAGCCCTGGTCAACCTGACCTCACTTTCGGGAGTGCGCGGCCCTGAAAAATTCCCCGGTTCCAGCGCCTATGTGGTTTCAAAATATGGCGTCCTGGGTCTGAGCGAAATCCTGGCCGTCGAAGGCCGTCCGCATGGCATCCGGGTCAACAGTATCGCGCCGGGAGCGGTCGATACGGTCATGCTGCAAAAGGCCGCGCCTTTCCTGAAAACTTCGACCACGCCCGACGACATCGCCCGCTCTATCCTGTTCCTGGCCGATAACACCCAATCCGGTCACATCACCGGGGCGAACCTGGAAATCTTTAGCAACGAGTAAAACCGGGTTGAAAATAAGCCCGGTTCGCTTAATTCGGGCTTGCATTATCTGGATTATATGCCAAAATAAAAACGTTATGCCGTGTGAACGTACAGTAAGACTCAAACCCAAATTACATCACTGCCAAAAGATAAGAGGAAACCATTGCAAGTTAAAAATACCAACGACGGGACAAACAACGAACCTTACCTGCGCTGTGATATTTGCGCCAGCAACGTATTTGACTTACCGGCCTTTTCGACCGGGCCAAAAGGGACCGAACGCGAAATCCTGGAAGGCGTCAAAGCCGCCGGTATCCAGGGGGTCCAGGACGCCAACGCCGACCTTTGCCGGGAACTGGGCCTGGGTGTTACCGGGTCGCACCGGGTAAACCTGGTCGGCGAAATCGGACCGGTCGCGGCCAAAGCTAAAGCCGAAGGGCGCGAGTGCCTGACCTTGCATGTCGGCTGGGGGATGGAATCCGAGGCGGAAACCTTCCGGCTGGTCGAGGATGTGCTGACGACTTCCGAAAAGTACGACCTGCCGCTCTACATCGAATCGCACCGCTCTACCATCACCCAGGACATCTGGCGGACGGTCGAAATTGTCAAGAAATTCCCGGAAATCCGCTTTAACGGGGACTTCTCCCACTGGTACACCGGGCTGGAAATGGTCTATGGCGGCTACGAGAACAAAGCGGCCTTCCTGGCCCCGGTCTTCGAGCGGACCCGCTTTATCCAGGCCCGTATCGGTAATTCCGGGAATATCCAGGTAGACATCGGCGACGGCAAAGACCGGGTTTATGTAGACCATTTCAAAGATATGTGGACCCGCAGTTTTGCCGGGTTCCTGGCAAGCGCCCAACCAGGCGACTATTTTTGCTTCGCGCCCGAATTGCTCTCCCCGACCCATAATTACGCCCGGCTTATCAAAAATGCCGAGGGTGAGTGGGTCGAAGAAGGTGACCGCTGGCAACAAGCTTTGTTGTACCTGGACCTCGCCCGCGAATGTTTCGCCCAGGCCAAAGCCAATGTGGTTCACCAGGGATAACGACCGGAGGGGGCACTATTAACTGTCGGATCAGGTCGTAAGTAAAAGCAGGTATTTTATGACGCACGGTGATATTAACGCCAGTGAGATCTACCAGGACCGGGAAATGCTAAACCGCCTGGGTTATGGCATCTTTGATGTGAACTGGGGCCAGAACGGCGTCGGGTTCGAAAACGTCAGAGATTTTTCCTACGTGGTAGCCCAGGACGAAGACCCCAAACTATACCGCCGCAAAGTCTTTACCCTGACCGGGCATTATTTCCCGAACAATCTTGCCAAGGTATTGTGGGATAAATTTATTGACCACAAATGGGTGCTTTCCGAACGGGCCGGTCACGAAATTGACCTCAAAACGGCTGCCGAAGACTGGTTAAAGAATTACAGCCACGCTTTCCTCAAAGATTGGACCTTTAACCAGCAGGAAATACCGGAACGAATCCGCAGTTCAGCCGAAGGGCAGGGTATGCTGGATGTCGTAACCGGTCTGCTTTTACCGAACCTGCGCGAGCTTTTGAATTCCGGGTTTAGCGTGACCGACGTGGCACGGGCCGCTATCGCAGAGGCCATCAAGCCAGGCTTCTGGGCCAGGGCCGCCAGGAGAAAAACCCGGCGTCACCTGAGCTTGCGGCCAAAACTGCGTATCCATTTCCGGCCCAAACAGGCCGAAAAAGGGGACGTAACCGATGCTAACTGGCAGGACGACCTGAAATACTTCCGCGTCAAAAAGCTGCTGCCGGAGGAAATCCGGGAAGGCCGCTTTTACGTGCGGTTGCTTGCGAACCTGACCGGGCACGAACCCAAAAGCGCCGAGGAAGCCGAGCGGCGCTGGCGGGAAATCCTCGAACACAAATGGTATTTGAGCGAACGGGCCGGGCACGACACCGGTATCCGGTCTGCCGCGCTCGACTACTTCCGGCGGCTCGACCTGTTGCGCGAGACCGAGTCCGGCGGCCAGGCACCCAACACCGCTAAATAACTCAGGCCGGGGCTACCTGCCGCGAACCTATACCAAAACTAAGAGCGCCCTGTCAAAATAACAGGGCGCTTTTTTGACACTAAAAATCCAAACCCTGAAAAGTGGTTTGGATGTAATTTTGAAAAATAACTCTTTGGCGAGAACCCCTTCGGACCCTCCTCCGCCCCGCATGCGGAGGAGGGGTTAAAGGGGTAGGAGGAGAGATTGTTGTAGTCCACAGGCTGCTAAAAAGAGCAAGCCAGAAAAGAAAAACGGCTAACTACCCGTCTGAATTATATTGAAAAGTTCTTGTTAAGTCGCCAGCACTTCTTGATAGAAGTATTATAACAGCCAAATGTTAAGTAAGTATTAAATACTTGTATAAATTCTATGCGCAAACAATTTTTTTGTCAATCCCCTGGACCCACCAAAAGTACTGTTATTTCGAAACAGGTTCCGGCCCGGCTGGATTGTGCTTTGGCCGGTTTTGGGGTACAATTCAGGGGAATATCCGTACAATTGTGCGTTTATTTTGAAACCTTTAAGCAGAGCAAACTAGATAGATTATGAGCGAACGAACCATTTCGGGGCGGGGCCGCGACGAAGAACGGGCCTTTGAAGCTACCTTGCGCCCGCGCAAGCTCACCGAATATATCGGGCAGGAAAAAGTTAAAGAAAATCTCCAGATCCTGATTGATGCCGCCAGGGCCCGCAAGGAACCGTTGGAACATCTTCTTTTTTATGGTCCGCCCGGCCTGGGCAAGACCACTATTTCCGGCATTGTTGCGTCCGAAATGAACGTGAATTTGCGTATCACCAGCGGTCCGGCTATTGAGCGGGCGGGCGACCTGGTCGCAATCCTGACCAACCTCAAGCGCGAGGACATCTTATTTATAGACGAAATTCACCGGCTCAACCGCACCATTGAAGAAGTCCTTTACCCGGCCATGGAAGATTTCGCGGTTGACCTCGTGACCGGTAAGGGTCCGACCGCCCAGAGCATCCACCTCAAACTGCCCCGTTTTACAATTATCGGGGCGACGACGCGGCTGGCCCTGCTAAGCTCACCCTTGCGGGACCGCTTTGGGGCGGTCTACCGGCTCGACTTCTACAGCCAGGATGCCATGGAGCAAATTGTAAAACGGAGCGCCCTCATCCTGAAAGTCGATATTGACGAGGAAGGAGCCTCGGAGGTCGCCCGGCGGTCGCGGGGCACACCCCGTATCGCCAACCGCCTGCTCAAACGGGTCCGCGACTTCGCCCAGGTCCGCGCCGGGGGCAAAATCACCCGCACTGTCGCCAGCGAAGCCCTGCTCCGGCTCGATATTGACGAGTTAGGACTGGATGACGGTGACCGCCGGGTGCTGGCCGCTATCATTGATAAATTCGACGGCGGCCCGGTCGGTATCGAAACAATAGCCGCCGCCACCAGCGAAGAAACCGACGCGATTATGGATGTGTACGAACCGTACCTGTTACAGCTTGGCTTTATCGCCCGCACCCCGCGAGGGCGGGTCGTGACCCAACGGGGTTACGAACATCTCTCGCGCAAACCGTCGGCCAGGGCTAAAGAGCGCCTGGGACTGCTTTTACAGGAAGAAACTGCCACCGCAACCGGGCCGGTCCAGAGCCGCCTGTGGGATGAAACGACTTAACTTAATGACTGAACCGACTGCGCCCATTTTGATGGGTGATTATGACTATGATTTACCGCCGGAACTTATCGCCCAGCAAGCTGCCGAACCCCGCGACGCTTCCCGCCTGCTGGTCCTCGACCGGGCCAACCGCCGGATTATCCACCGCCAGAGTTTCCGCGATATTGCCGATTACCTGAAACCGGGCGACGTGCTGGTTGTAAACGAAAGTAAAGTTATTCCGGCGCGCCTGTTCGGCCACAAAGCCGCGTCGGGCGGTCGGGTCGAGCTATTGCTGCTGCGCCCGGCCCCCCAACTCGAAACCACCGCTACCACCGAAACGGTCTGGGAAGCCCTAGTCAAACCGGGCCGGGGAATGCGACCGGGGGCGGAACTGGTCTTCGGGACACCGGGTGAAGAAATGCGAGCGGAAGTGCTGGGACCTTCTCCCAGCGATGGCCGCTATATCGCCTTTAAAGGCGACCTCTTACCCTTCCTGGATAAGTACGGCCAGATGCCCCTGCCGCCCTATATCCGCCAGAAACCCCATGACCCCAACCGCTACCAGACCGTCTACGCCAATCCGGGGGCGGCGGGCAGCGCGGCGGCCCCAACGGCAGGATTACACTTCACCCCGGAATTATTGGAAAAGCTGAAAAGCCAGGGCATCGGTTTCGAACGAGTCCAGTTGCACGTCGGGTTGGACACCTTTCAACCGGTAAAAGAGGAAAACGCCCTCGAACACAAGATGCACAGCGAGTGGTGCGCCATTGATGCCACCACCGCCGAGCGGCTAAACCGGGCCCGGCAAGAGGGAGGCCGGGTGGTGGCGGTAGGTACTACGGCGACCCGTACCCTCGAATCGGCGGTTGACCGCGAGACCGGTATCATCCAGCCGTTCGCGGGCGAGACCCGCCTTTATCTTTATCCCGGCAAACCGCTCAAGGCGGTGGACGCCCTGATAACCAATTTCCACCTGCCGCGCTCGACCCTCCTTCTTTTAGTCAGCGCTTTTGCCGGTCGCCAATTCATTCTCGAAGCCTATAACGAGGCCGTCAAAGAGCGCTACCGCTTCTTTAGTTTTGGCGATGCGATGTTTATCTTTTAGAATTCTTTGGAAAATAATAAAGAAACCCTTCCGTCTGTTAAGGTGAGAAGGGTTTTCTTTATTATTTTTTAGCGCAGAATAGCATTAACCTGAGTCACTACCCGACCGGAATTGTCAGTTAAAAGTACCCATGAGAGTCAGGTCTATTTTATATAGCTATTGCTGGCCGTCTAGTTGGCGGTCCCGCCCAGGGACTAGCTGGCGGCTTCGCCTTCGAGGTCTTTGAGTTCTTCCTCGATAACGGTCTGGATAATCCGCTTGGTCCGGGCAGAAACCGGCTTACCTTTCAGTTTGAACAGCCAGACCCGGATTTCAGGGTCGAGTTCTTCGCTGGAAAGGATCTGGGGAGCCTCGGTATCAAGTTCGAGCAGCCCATCAATCGAAAGACCAAAGACCCGGACGATGCGCGTGAGAGCGTCAACCGTAGGGTTAACTTCGCCGGTTTCGAGGCGGCTAATGTAACTGGTGCTCATTTTGCTGGAACGACCCAGTTCTTCCTGGCTAAGGCCGGCTTCCAGCCGTAAGCGGCGAATCCGCTCGCCAACGATTACTTCACTATCACGTTTGCGGCGACGCGGTTCAAGTTCTACGGTTGTGTTAACGTTGGTCGAGCCGCGTTTGCGGCCCCGGCGGCGAGTTTGCGGTTCTACGTCAGAGGCTTCGCCCCTGGGCTGGCTGGCAAGGCTGTTCTTTTTCGAACCATTACTCTTGTTATTCTCCAATGACGCCATTCTGCTATACCCATTCAAATTTGTTGTGGGTTCGACTTCGAACGCGAAATCATTTCCCTTGTTCATTTTCCTACTTCTTCCTTATTCGCTTATTATTCACACTTTATTAAGGGGATTTTTCCCGGTAATCGCTAGAGCAGTCTCAAAGCCTGATGGGACCTGCTTTTTTATTCTAAAAGAATAAATTATAGCTATAGTTCCAAAGTCAGCGTGATTATATCACTTTATTTGAGTCTATTCAAGCGACTAATAGAATACATCGCAAAAGTAGCTAACTCTTAATCTACTTTTAATTGACCCTCTCCCAACTCGACCAGACTGCAAAACAAAGCCAGGAGTTGGTACTGTGGCCCCTTTACAACTCATAGCAAGTATGAATAACTCTCACGAATAGGGAGTTTACTGACTATCCATCCCTGGATACTGCTAAAACAACTTCTATTAACAGTATTCTTGATTATAGTAAAGCAAATTTTATGCCAGAGGCTACTTTAGCTAGTAGCCTTTGTACTCCGGCGGTCGCCTTTCATTAAAAGCTCGCAAACCTTCTTTGTAGTCCTGAGAGCGGACTGCTTCGTCAACCAGGTGCGCCTCGAAATCAAGGGCCTGTTCCAGCCCCATTGTGGCCGAGCGATACATCATCTGTTTGGTCAGACCGATGGCGCGGGTCGGGCCTTTCGCCAGCCGCACGGCCAGCTTGCGAGTTTCATCCAGCAGGTTGTCCGGGGCAATTACCCGGCTGACCAAACCATACTTCTCCGCCGCGACCGCGTCAAGTTCGTCACCGTTGAAAGCCATTTCCATCGCTTTGGTAAGGCCAATCAGGCGGGGCAGGAAATAGCCGGTCCCGCTGCCGGGCAACAACCCGATGCGGACGGATACCTCGACAAAACGGGCACGTTCGCTGGCATAACGAATATCACAGGCCAGGGCCAGGCCCAATCCGGTCCCAGCAGCAATCCCGTTGACGGCGGCAATAACCGGCTTTTCAATGTTGCGCATCTGACGGATGAGCGGATTATAGGCGCGGCGGACCTGTTCGGCCAGTGTCGGGCCGGACGGGGACCCCAGGCTTGGCAAACTCCCGGAAACCGGCTCCGGCGAGTCCTGGTTTTGAGAAAAGACCGGTTGGTTGCGCGGGTTGGTAATTTCGACCGGTTGGATGGGAGTGCCGCCGGGCCGGTTTATATCCAGGGGGACCGGGGACGGGTTAAGCGGCGTATTGTCACTGGCAAACTGAGGCTGAACCGTCGAACCGCCCGCGATTGATACGGGCGTATAGGGCGTACCGCCACTACCGGACGGGCCGGGGTTGGAAAAGTTAGGGGTAAACGTTTCGAAAGAAGGTCCGTTTTGCGACCCGGTTTGAACAGGTGGAGTAGAATTGCCAAGCTCGGCTTCGGCACGCTGGCGAAAATTCTCGCCGCCACAGAAGGCGCGCCCCGCCCCGGTTATAATTATGGCCCGGACCATCGGGTCGCGCTCCATACCCTTGAAAACATCGGCCAGTTCGTGCAGCATTTCCGGGGTAAAAGCGTTTAGCTGGTCCGGGCGGTTCAGGGTAACCTGGCCGACGCCATCACTTCGTTCGAAGTTGATAAATTGATAGGGCATAATCTTCTCCAGGCGTTGGTTTGAGGGACCGGGAATTTTTGGCCGGTTTTGCTCGGTAAATTCATCTAGGCCTGGTCATTTTAGACTATAAGTTAAAGCAGCGTCAAACCTTTGCGATAGCAATCGCCTAACTAATTTCTAAATCGAGAGGACCCTCTTTACAACCTAGAAGTTATGAGCTATAATGCCTCAAACGCAACCGAGAGTTGGGTTAGTTAGCTATCCTCTCTGGGTTTTTCCATTTTTAAGAGACCTCTTTTCTACCTTAAGTGCATCCTAATCAAGGGCAAAGCACCTCCAGGTGCTAAGATTTTTGGTATCTGGTTTCTACGAAGGAGTACAATCCAACCCAATCATTCTTCAAGTTCCTTTATCACCCTTTACTCTAATTTTTGATTTCAGGAGACTCAGTTATGAGCGAAGTTAAGACGATTCATCTTACCGCAGCCGGTAAGCAAAAGCTGGAAGAAGAACTTTTGCTTTTGCGGACGGTCAAGCGCCAGGAAGTAGCCGACCGGATCCAGCAGGCCAAAGCTTACGGCGACATCAGCGAAAGCGGCGAATACGAGGACGCCAAGAACGAACAGGCCTGGACGGAAGGCCGGATACGCGAACTGGAACAGTGGTTGACCCACGCGGTGATTATCCCCGATAACGGCAATGGCGATAAAAGCCTGGTCCGCATCGGCACCAGGGTAACCATCCGAGATGAATTCGGTGACAAAGAGGTCTACCAACTCGTAAGCTCTCCCGAAGCAAAAAGCAGCGAGAATAAAATCAGTAACGAGTCTCCTTTTGGTGCGGCCATGCTTGGTAAACGCAAAGGTGATAAATTCTTTGTGGACGCTCCGGCTGGCAAACTTGCCTTTACCATAATCTCAATCGAGTGAAGCAATAAGGTAAAAAGAGTAGTAACGAGCGGCCAGGAAATCCCCACCAGGCCGCTCTTTTTGTTATAATACGCACAAATTAAAATGTGCGACTAGCTGAAAGGTCTGTAGATTGAGCCGAGAAGATTTGAACTTGAACGATTACCAGCGACTGCGCCTGGAAAAGGCCGACCGCTTGCGCCAGGCGGGCCGCGACCCCTACCCGCCCCGCTTTCTTGAGCGTACCCACAGTATAAGCCAGGCCCTGGCCGATTTTGACGAGTATAAAAAAGACGAACACGCCGACCCGCCCCTGGCCGGAAAAACTATCGGTGTCGCCGGGCGCATCTATAATAAACGGGATAAAAAAGTTATCTTCGCCGACCTGTTCGAGGACGGCGTAAAAATCCAGATTTACCTCAAGGATAGCCACCTCGAAGGCGGCGCGAGCGACCTGGAACTCTTCAAGGAGACGATTGACCTGGGCGACATCGTGGGCGTGGTCGGGGTGCCCTTCGTGACCCGGACCGGCGAAAAAACCCTCGAAGTCCACCGCTGGGAAGTTCTGACTAAAACTATTAACGTGCCGCCCGACAAGCACGAGGGCCTCAAGGATGTCGAAATCCGCTACCGCCAGCGTTACGCCGACCTGCTTGCCAACGCCGAGGTCCGCGACGTTTTCGTCAAACGCTCCGGTATCGTGCGGGCCATGCGCCAGTTCCTCGATAGCAAAGGCTTTATCGAGGTCGAAACGCCGGTCATGCAGCCGCTCTACGGTGGAGCTTCGGCCCGGCCCTTCGTAACCTTCTACAACGCCCTTGAACAGAATTTTTACCTGCGTATCGCCGACGAACTCTATCTTAAAAGGTTACTGGTAGGCGGGTTTAGCAAGGTCTACGAAATCTCGAAGGACTTCCGCAACGAGGGTATCGACTACCGCCACAGCCCCGAATTTACCATGATGGAGTGCTACCAGGCTTTCGCCGACTACAACGACATCATGAATTTGGTCGAGGAGATGATACCTTTTATTGCCCAGCAAGTGCTTGGCACGACCAAAATTACCACGCGTGGCTACGAGGTGGAATTGGGCGGCAAGTGGCCGCGCCTCAAATTGCGCCAGGCTATCCTGGAACGGACCGGCCTCGACTACGAAGCCTACCCGGAACAGGCCGACCTCTACCGTGAGATAACCAAACTCGGCATCAAGGTAGACCCGAACACGGTCTGGCCGAAACTGGTGGACGAACTGTTAAAGGCGACGGTCATCCCGACCCTGATTCAGCCAACCTTCCTGTACGATTATCCGCAAAAACTCTCGCCGCTCGCCAAGCGCAAACCGGGCGATCCCAACACGGTCGAGCGGTTCCAGCCCTTTATCGCGGGTATCGAGACGGGCAACGCCTTTAGCGAACTGAACGACCCGATGGACCAGCTCGAACGCTTCCTGGAACAGGGCCGCGATAAAGCCGCCGGGGACGACGAAGCGATGCAGTTTGACGAGGATTTCATCAATGCCCTGATGTACGGGATGCCGCCGACCGGCGGGCTCGGCATCGGCATTGACCGCCTGACCATGCTGCTGCTCGACCAGCCAACCATCCGGGATGTTATCCTGTTCCCGGCCCTGCGCAACCTGCCGCCCCAGGGCTGAACCCCAGGGTAATTTTCCGAATAGAAAAGGCCGGTGGTAATTGACACCCCGGCCCTTTTTGTGTGGGAAATTTTATGTTTTGATTTACCCGGCCTGGAAAGGTGGGAAATTGGGACCACTGCCGGAAATCACCAGGCGATAATAGACTTCCGCCGGGTCCGCTTTTGACTTTTTAGCCGCGTTTTTGAGATTTGAAGAAACCACCTCTATGCCGGTAATAAGGACCGGTAAACCGCCATCGAGCATATTTTGCGCCTCTGTCCAGAGCAAAACAACCTTTGGGTGGGCGCTTTCGACCAGAGAGGTCCAGAGACAATCGGCCAGGGCCGGCCAGCTATCCGGGGTTAAATAGGGTGGGTGGGGCCAATCCCTGGCCGCTTGCTCGAACAGGCTTTCCGCGTCCCGGACTTTTTCGCCATTCAGTTCAAAGACCTGGAAGTCAAGTTCTTTGAGGGCGTCCTTGAAACGGGCCAGGTCGGACTTATTGATATAGGTTACAGGCTGGCTAACAATTGAATAATCGGGCATGTTCACCTGCGTTTTAGCATTACCGCTTGCCATTACCACTTGATACAGGTAAAGGCTGTGGCCGCGTTCCCTGAACCGTAATGGTTATTTGTATAATAAATCTTTTTGCCGTCCGAAGACGCCACAATACGCCGCTCCCCAAAACCCTCTGACGACTTTTCGGGTTTAACGTAATACTCCCGGTAGGTCAGCGCGCCCCCCAGGACGGGAAGACCGTTATCGCGGTTCTCATACTCCTCGCCCCATTTCCAGCTATCGGGATAGGAGTCGGGCTTGCCTTTACCTATATTGTTTAATACCGTTTGGATTTTACCGGTTTCTTCCACCGGCAGCCCTATATCCGCCAGGCGTTTACGGGTGATTTTCTGGCGCGACTTTTTATAATGGGTGGTGGTTATCGGGTTGGTAATATCCAGTTCAACGACTTCATAGGTTTGGAGCGAATTCTCAATTGGAACAAGTTTGGCCTTGGTCATTTCTTTCCAGGCCAGGGTCTTAAATTCCTCCAACTTTTCGAGGATGGCTTCTTTATCTTCCTCGGTACTTAACTCATTAGCCCGGTCTTCCAGGGCGGTGACTTCTTTTTCCAGCTCAAAAACTTCGTCAATCACTTTTTTAAGATTGGTCAGGCCAATATTCCAGGCTTTGGGAGTATCAGCGGTCGTCAACGCATCTCGTAAATCTTTCAGGACACCCGGACAGTAGTCTTTCTTGCCGTGAGCAGTCGGATAGTTGGTTTTTACATTCTTTATTAAACCACTATCGGCCACCGTGGTTATAAACTTTTCAATTGACTCTAGTTCGCGCAACCCGCCTGCCGGGTTACCATCCTTGCTAGATTGGACCGCTGCCTCCCAGGTGCTTTTTATAAGGGTGGGGGCATAATCTTTGTCTCCGGTGGCAGTCTTATATTTCTGGATGAGGCTATCGTAAGTAATTTTAAACTTGGCTACTCCCTTGACCAGGGTAGATAGCTCCTTCATCTTCTGGTCAGCATCATCCCACTGTTTAAGCTTGGATAGATTAGCCGCTTCCTCCTGAAGGACTTTAATTTTATCGGGCAGATAAGGTTGCTTTTTGCCTATCTGGTCGAGAGCTACACCGGTTTCATCACTCTGGCTGGTATAATTTTCCAGCCGCGACTTCTCATAATCCGTTACAATCAGCTTTGCTTCGGTCAGGTTAAGCTCAATATCGGTTTTTAATTGCTCCCGCTCAGCCCATTTGACAGGGGTCTTCTTATTTTGTTTAGCCTTAATAAAATCAACTACTTTTTTGGCACGAGTTGTAATAGATGACTTTTTCATCTGGCTGATAGAGGTCATTTCGACCAGCAAGTCTTCGAGTGGCTTAAACAATTTATTGTAGTCTTCTTTGGCCTTATCAGCCGAAGCCTGGCTACCGCCCCACGTAAATAAATTACCCAGCCCGGTGCTTTCCCAATCCGGGTCAAAAGCCAGGTCACGCTGAATCATAGCAGCCGGGGACTGTTTTGGTTTGGGTGGAGTGTCCCTAAGCTGCCGGGCTATCCGAGCCGCCTGGTGATTGCCCTGGGAGCGCTGTAAATTCTTAAAAGTCGCTATCCGCAAGGATTGGCTGGGAAGACGCTGCAAACTTTCGGCGGTTACGGAAGAAGAAATCGGCCGGTAGCCGGGTTGCTCCGGTGCAATTTCCAGGTTTTCCGCCGGTTCACCGGTTGGAGCCTGGAGTTGAGAGGAAGGCGAGGTTGAGGCGTTTGATTTTCCGGTAGTTTTATTTTGCCCGGTTGCGGTTACCATAAATACCAAATCCTTCCCGGTAAATTAAAGCCCAGGTGCGCGACTTTTCAAAGGGTATAATTCCATAATTATATAAAGTATAATAATTTATATACCGGGACTGTCAACAGGTAATTGGAGCTATTTTTAGAACCCTTATTAACTTTCATCCGGGACGCTACCCGTTACCCGGTCCTGTAAACCTATCACCCACGGCCAATTTTCCTCAAACAATTCTGCCCTAATTCGGGCCGGGACCATTCTTTTCAGGGTTGCAGGATTTACACAGACCTGAAGAATTCCTACCAGAATGACCCAGACATATTAAAAAATATTTAGCCTAACAAAAACTATTGTCAAATGTTTTGAGTCGTGCTATTCTAGCTGCATCACCTTTACCAATATAATAACATTATATGAGCCGGGCAGACTTTATCTCAAAGTTCAGCGGCTTATGGTTAAGGTCTGAACACTTTAAGGGTGTAGTACTTCTTTAGTCTTTGCTTGGTACCAATATAAATTAACATAAATTTCGGCTAGAACAGGCGTTCCCAGGGCTTTATTTGGGTTGCCTTTTTCCGAAAATCCCTTCAAGGCTTGCTTGTCGCTTTGGTCTTTATCTACTCCTGTGCTTGTAGGTTGGGAGTTTATTGAATTTAGGAGATAAATATGGTAACTACATTCATGCGTGCTCGCTTGAATTGGTTCGCGGCGCTTGCCCTGGTCCTATCGTTGGTCCTGATAGGTGTCCAGGATACTTCGGCGGCAGCGGAACCTACCGCCGACCAACATTCCATGGTCTTTGACCATACCACCGGTAAAGGATACCGGGTGGCGCATAACACGCATGTCGGCAATTATGCGACGACGAGTCCTTCCGGGTACGCCCCGGCTACTATCAAATCCGCATACGGTTTTACTACCAGCCTGACAGCCGGGCAAGGCCAGACCATCGCCATCGTGGACGCTTATAACGATCCTAACGCTGAAAACGACCTGAACGTTTTTAGCAGCCAGTACGGTTTGCCCGCTTGCACCACGGCTAACGGTTGTTTCCAGAAAGTTAACCAGACCGGCGGCACCAGTTATCCCAAGAACGACCCCGGTTGGTCGCTCGAAATTTCGCTGGATGTCCAGTGGGCCCACGCAATTGCGCCAGGCGCGAAAATCTTGTTGGTCGAAGCCAGCTCGGCCAGTTTCACCAACCTGCTTGCCGCCGAAGATTACGCTAAAGCACACGCTAAATATGTCTCCAATAGCTGGGGCGGTAGCGAATTCTCAGGGGAAAGCAGCTATGACTCTCACTTTGTCCAGAGTGGAGTTAGCTTCTTTGTCTCAGCCGGGGACGCCGGGTTGCCTGCGGAATACCCCTCGTCTTCGCCCAATGTCATCTCCGTCGGCGGAACAACCCTGAAAGTAACTAACGCAGGCGCGTTTTCCAGTGAAACGGGCTGGAGCAGCGGCGGCGGCGGTTGCAGCAGCTATGAAACAGCCACCAGCGCGCAAAAGGCTTTTGCCACCTATGCGCAGGTGAATTGTGCCGGAAAACGGGCCACCCCGGATATTTCCCTGGATGCAGACCCGGCTACCGGCGTTTCCGTCTATGATAGCGTGCGTTACCAGGGGCAATTGGGTTGGTTCAGGGTAGGCGGCACCAGCGCCAGTTCGCCGATGGTAGCGGCCAGCGCCGCCACCAAAGGGGTAATCGCTAACTCAACCTATATTTACGGAAGCACTATTACCAACCCTTATGATGTAACTTCGGGTAATAATGGAGCATCCTGCCTGGTTGGTTTCGACCTTTGCACGGGCCGGGGAAGCTGGAGAAGTTAAACCGGTTGTTATTCCGATTTTTTCAAAAGAAGTCAGAATAATAAATGAGGCATAAAAAAGCAATGAGCCCGACTAAACCGGCTCATTGCTTTTTAAGTTTTCAGGTTCTAGCGGATATTACTTATCGAATTTTTGACAGAATCATGTTTGGCCCCATTATTTTGCTAACGGCGCTATAGCTCCTGTTCTCGCCCTGGATCCCATTTTGTATTTGCGGATATACCAGGGGGAAACTCATCTGCGTTTCTTGCAATTCCTTTGGCGAATCAAGCCCGCCAATCACCCGGTCGAGGGTAGCTTCATCGAGTTCGTCCGGTTCGAGGGCAGGTTGTTGGTAGGATGGATAGTTGGGAAAACTCGGATTATCAGGCATAACCTCACTCCTTCGGCGGTAAAATAGTCAAAGCTCTTTATTTAATTAAAACACATATTCGAGGATTGTCAAAGCAAGGATTTCTTGACGGATTGACAAAAACACCGTTTGTGATTGAATCAAACTGCTAAAATCATTTTTCTAACTCATTCTAAAACCACAAATCGAGGAGAACCGTATGGATTCCGAGAAAGTATACCGTACTGAATTGTCGCCGCTCAGCTTTCTCTGGCGCACCGCCCGTTTGTTACCCGAAAAAACGGCCATCGTGCATGGCGACCGGCGCTATAACTACCGCCAGTTCGAGGAAAGGGTCAACCGCCTGGCCTCCGGCTTGCAGGCTGCCGGGCTGCAACCCCAGGACCGGGTAGCTTTCCTGTGTCCCAATATTCCGCCGATGCTGGAAGCCCACTTTGCCGTCCCCGCCGCCGGGGGTATCCTCGTACCGATTAACACCCGCCTGAGCGCGGGCGAAGTCAGTTATATCCTCGAACATTCCGGGGCTAAATTCCTATTCGTGGACGCCGAACTGGAACACCTGGCCGGGAAAGCCGCCGAACTCCAAATCAAGACCGTCCGCATTGACGATACCGGGGTAGCGGGTGACCCCTACGAGGATTTCCTGGCTGCCGGTTCCCCTGCCACCCTCGCCAGCCTGCCCCCGGACGAAGAAGATACCATTTCGATAAACTACACTTCCGGCACGACCGGGCGGCCCAAGGGGGTAATGTCCACCCACCGGGGGGCTTATGTCAACTCACTCGGCGAAATCATCGAGACCGGCATGAGCGTCGACTCGGTCTACCTGTGGGTGCTGCCGATGTTTCACTGTAACGGCTGGTCGTTCACCTGGGCGACCTCGGCGGTCGGCGCGACCAACATCTGTCTGCGAAAACTCGACCCGGCCCGTATCTGGGAACTGCTCGAAGAAGAAGGCGTCACCCACTATTGCGGCGCGCCGACGGTCCAGATTGGCGTGGTCAACCATTCCTCGGCCAAACCGCTGGCCCGGCAAGTGACTGTAACCGTGGCCGGGTCACCGCCATCACCGACCCTTATCGGCCAGCTAAAAACTCTTAACTTCCGGCCTATTCACGTCTACGGCCTGACCGAAACCTACGGGCCGATTACGATTTGCGAGTGGCACCCCGAATGGAACGACCTCCCCGCCGAAGACCAGTCGCGCCTGCTCGCTCGCCAGGGGCAGAGCTATGTCGTGGCCGATGAAATCCGGGTGGTGGACGACCAGATGCAGGACGTCCCCAGGGACCGTTCGACCATCGGCGAAGTGATTATGCACGGTAACAATGTCATGAAAGGCTACTTCGCCCAGCCGGAGGCCACCAAAGAAGCCTTCCGGGGCGGATGGTTCCATTCGGGCGACCTGGCGGTGGTCCACCCGGACGGTTATATCGAACTGCGCGACCGCAAGAAGGATATTATTATTTCCGGCGGGGAAAATATCTCGACAATCGAGGTCGAACAGACAATCGCCCGGCACCCGGCAGTCCTGGAATGTGCCGTGGTAGCGATACCCGACGAAAAATGGGGCGAACGGCCCAAGGCGTTTGTCACGCTCAAACCGGGACAGGACATAAGCGAAAAAGAGTTAATTGACTTCTGCCGCCAGAACCTGGCCCACTTCAAATGCCCGGCGGCTATCGAGTTTGGCGACTTGCCAAAGACTTCGACCGGCAAAATTCAAAAATTCGTCTTGCGGCAAAAAGAGTGGGCCGGACGCGAAAAGCTGGTCAATTAGCCGATTAACTTTTTGAGGTCGGCGATAACGACCTGGGTCTGGAAAAACTGGTCAATCCAGGTGAGGCGGGGCGGGTTGCGAAAAAGGGGCAGGCAGCCCGCCGCCAGCAGGACAGCGGGCAGATAAATGAAGGTCAATCCCTGGATTAAGCTCTCCGGCCCGTTAAGGATAAACTGGTTGAGGGCCTGGTAAGTAGCGGTGATGGTGTAGATAACCAGGAATTCGCGCAGGAATAACCGGCCCAGGGATAGCGGCTGGTTAAACGGCCCTGCAAGCCGTAAATTCAAAAGCTTTTTGCCAAAAGTGGCCCGGGAGCGGCCCGCTGTCAGGGTCATTATCAAAGTGAAGAACAGCCAGAAGATGGCATCCCGGCCAAGCGCGGGCAGTTGAAGGTCGAGCCATTCCTGGGGGATAAACCTGAAGATAAACTCGTAGAGCAGGTTAAAAGGGACGCCGATTACCAATAGCTCGAGCAACCGGGCCAGCAAACGCGGCCCCCAGGTCGCCCGTACCAGTTGGCCCTGGGTCTGCTGCCAGAACGCCTGGGTGTAGTGGTAGGCCACCCGGCGGGGTCGAGGCGCAAAGACCGGGCGGACCGGCGAGTTTTTTCCGGGCGATTTTGGCGCGGGAGCAGGTTGGCGTGTAAGCGGCTCTGGCATTGGCGGCGTTATGCTTCCTTTTGCAAAATAAGTGATTTCACGGCGCGGACGAAAAAAGTATAGAAATCCCTCGAAAGGTTGTCAATAGGTTATAAATACCTCTTTCTGATGATTATGTTAAGTTAGGTGCCGGAAACTGTGTTATAATCGAACAAGCCGTTACTTTTCAGCTCTCTCCAACCCACTTATAACCGGCCTGGGTCCACTCATTTTATATTTTTCCAACCTCATTTTACGGGTCCCCTCATATTTTTATGGCACAAAGCAAGAATCGCTTTTTAAGCGGAACTTTTCTATTTATTTCGAAATGGCCCCTTCTCCTGGCCGGACTAGGTTTGACCGGACTTTCCCTGGCCTTTCTAAATTATGGTTTGGCTCTGGCAGCCATTTTCCTGGGCGTCAGTCTTTCCTTAAAAGGAGCAGCGAACGTTTTCGATTCTGAAAAACGAGCGCTGATAAGAGTCCTCAACCGGGGTGCCTTTATTTTCCTGGCTGGCGGGTTAGTTTTTTATGGGCTACTACTCTGGTTCTCATTAAATTAGCTTTCTGCCAACCCGGTTAACAACGTGCTTTAGAAAATTGGCCCGGAACCTGGGCGGGGTCTGACCGTTATTATTGCAAGCAGTTTTTCGCTTTTAGTTCGACAGTTTAACAGCAATACCACAATATCATTACGGGGGCGGCTCGTGAACACACTCACTATCAGCCGGAAGGCTTTCCGGCGCGGCTCTATTTTCCTGCTGGCAACCATCCTGGCAGTCCTGCTGACCGGTCTTTTTTCGATTGGGCAACCAACAACCCAGGCCGCAGCCCTGGGCCTGGCCGGAAAAGTCCGCGCTTCCGGGACCAAATTCGTAGACGGGACCGGCGCACCGGTCTTCTTGCTCGGCGTGAACTACCAGGGCAACACCGACCGGGTCTGGCAAATCTGGGACGATGGCAAATATGACCCGAACCTGATTGACGCCAACCTGTACATGGCCCAGGAAGCCGGGGTTAACACCGTCCGCATCTTCGTTAGCAAGAGCCTGCGCGATAATATCAACGCCAACAACTGGTCCAAGCTGGACAAAATGGTCGAGCTGGCTAAAAATCGCAACCTGCGCCTTTTGATTACTTTCAACGACTACGACGAACCCAACCTGCAAAAAGAGACCGATTTCGACCAGAAAGTGACGGCCCGCTACAAAGGCAACAGCACCATCTTTGGCTACGACCTGAAAAACGAGCCGCAATTCGGGGACGTGGTTCCGGCGGACTTTCCGAGCGGGGTCGTGGTGCCGTTGCAGGACCAGGCTTTTATCACCAGCCTGGGCGAACGCATGAGCATGGACGAGGTCAAGACCTGGCGGACCACCTCGCAGGGCAAAAGCGTTATCCCGGCCCGCCTGAACGACCAGCGCGCCTATTTCTACGCCAACGCCTATAAGATGTGGCAGGAATTCCTGGCCGATAGCAGCGCCTGGGTTTTAACCAAAAGCGGCAAAAACAGCCTCGACTATATTGATTCGCCTGACAGCGGCAAGTGGAAGGTCTTCCTCGACGCCCTGAGCGGCACGGTCGGCAAATATATCGAGGTGCGCCAGGGCGGTATCCGGGCCGGAGATGCCAGCGCCATGACTACCATCGGGTGGAGCAACATCATTTTCGCCAAGATGCCCGCCAACAACACCCTGACTTTCGTCTCGCTCCATCGCTTTGTCAGCGAGGGTATCGGCGGCCTTAACACCACCATTAACCTGCTTGAGAACCTCAAAAAATCTTTCACGGCCAACCCGGTCGTCCTGGAAGAATTCGGCTACTCGAATGGTCGCTCCGACAACTCCAAAGTTGACCCCAACCTGACCGCCAGTTACGAAACGGCCCTCTGGCTCTATCTCTATAGCAAGGGGTTCGCGGGCGGCTTCAAGTGGCAACTGACCAACTTCACGCTCGGTTTTAATAACGTTGAGAACAACTATGGCCTGCTGGACGACACCACCCAGCCCAAACCGGCCTACCAGGCGCTGCGCGGATTTACTTCCGCCGCTATCAGCCAGAATTTCAAGACCACTTTTAGCGGGCAAAGTATAGCCGCCAACGGGTCCAACCTCGAATATAGCTTTACGGGGCCGCTTTCCTACTTTACCAGTCTCAAGAGCGGCTCCAGCGGACCAATCAGCTTTAGCCAGGCGTCAAACGCGCCTTTCGCGGCCTGGTGGACCGGCAGTGGGGCGGCTCCCCAGCTAAACTTCATGAGCGTGCAGAACGTGACGGTGAAGATTAGCCTCGATAACCTTTACCCGCAACGCAGCAAGACCCAACCGGTCAAGCTCTTTGCCGATGACACCCCCGTCCAGCAAAACGTGGTGACAGGCGATTACATTTTCACGGCCCAGCCCGGCAAACTCTACGAGGTCCAGGTACCCGCCACCCCTAAAGCCTTCGATACGGCCAAACCGATAGCCGGGCAGATGTATTTCAAGGAGACCGGACACAACCTGGGCGGCAAGTTCCTGGCCTACTGGCAGAAATACGGTGGGCTGGCGATAAACGGCTTCCCGATTAGCGAGGAATTCCAGGAAAACGGCCTGACCGTACAATATTTCGAACGTACCCGCTATGAATACCACCCTGAGAACGCCGGGACTCAATACGAGGTACTGTTAGGGCACCTGGGCCGCCAGATGACCGCCGGACGCGATAGCGAAGCGCCTTTCCAGGGTATCCCGGCTTTCACCAGCACGGCATCTCGGATATACTTTAAGGAGACCGGCCACTCGCTGGGGTCCGGCTTCCTGACCTACTGGAATAACAACGGGGGGCTGGCCCAGTTCGGCTATCCTATCACCGAGGAATTCCAGGAGAAAAACCCGACCGACGGCAAGACCTATACGGTCCAGTATTTCGAGCGGGCCCGCTTCGAATATCACCCGGAAAACAAGGGTACTCCCTACGAGGTGCTGCTGGGGCACCTGGGCTGGCAACTGGTCCGGGCTAACGGCTGGATGACCTAGACCTAAAAGAGAGTCATAAAATGAGGTTAAGTGTCTACGACCGGGCCGGGCTTTTCCTGGAAAGAGTCCGGCCTATCCTGGAGCAGGAAGAGGCGATCAACAATTTGATGCTCGGCTTGCTGACAAACTACAGCGAGAACCCGGCGGTCTACGATACGACACCTTATATGGTCGTGGTCGAGGACGGTGCGACCCCGTTCTTAATCGCCTTTAAGACGCCCCGCGCCAGGCTTATCCTCTATAGCGGGCTTGAAACAATCCCACCGGACGAATGTTTCGAGCTTGTGGCGGCGGACCTGGCGAACTGCCCGTTAGAAATGCCGGGGGTGCTGGGTCCGGCGGCCCTGGTAAACCGGTTCACCCCTCACTGGCTGGCGCTCAAAGGTGGGAGCGCCCTTCCGGGAATGCACGAAGGCATTTATGCCCTGACCGAGGTCATACCCCCTCGCCCGGCCCCCGGCAAATTTCGAGCGGCCCAACCGGAAGACGCCGAACTGTTAGCCCGCTGGGTGGTCGCCTTCCAGGACGAAGCCCTCGGAATCACGTCTGCTTTCGAGGATACGCTCAGCCAGGTTCAGCGGCGGATTGAAGCCGGAAATTTGTTTGTCTGGGAAGACGAGACGGGCCGGGTGGTCACGATGGCAGGTCGCTCCCGCCCGACCCGGCACGGCGCGACCGTCAACGCGGTCTATACCCCACCCGAATTGCGTGGTAAAGCTTACGCTTCTAATTGTGTCGCAGCGCTCAGCCAGTTTATTCTAGATTCGGGAAAGAACTTCGCTACCCTCTTTACCGACCTTTCCAATCCGACCTCGAACTACATTTATATGAAGATTGGTTACAAACACCTGGGAGACTATATCGAGATTAATTTCGAGCCTTAGCCTTAAATGGGCAAAACCGGGGTTGGACAAGAGAGGTAGAGAGCCGGAATCGAACTTTTTGAGAGATTTTGCGTAATAATTAATAGACCTACTTATGCAAAAGACAGGGGAAATGCAAAATCCGAAAACTTTAGCACCCACCTTCGACCGTGATATTGTTCAACGGACCGGAGACACCCTACAGGCGCGTGCTACGCACGGAATGACAAATTGGAAGGTTGTACATCACACTAACAGCGTATTTCGGAATCCCGTTCAACGTTGTTTCGTTCCACATTTAACGACTTTGCATTCGCCCTGCATATTGACAAGGGTAACCTGTTAAGTTACAGTTTACATGGTATAATATAACAATCAGCCGGGATAGGCTGGGGGATTTATACTTAAGTGGCCGGTGAGCGCGAAAATTAGTCGCCGGAATATTCAAACCCTGAAGGAGTTGGAAATGACGATTAGCATTGATAATAAAACCGAAACCCTGGTGACTATCACCGACGAAGCTCTCGAACAATTAAAGCAAATCCTTAGCGAAGAAGAAGGCACCAACCTGGCCCTGCGGATTTTCGTCCAGGGTTCCCGCGCCGCTATGACCCTCGATGACACCGAGCGCGAAGGCGATGTCGTGATGGACTTCGATGGCATGCGCGTGCTGGTGGACGATGAAAGCGCGCCTTACCTGGCCGGCGCTGTCATCAGCTACCAGAACACCCTGATGGAACGCGGCTTCGTTATCGAGAATGCCAACCTGCCCCAGTCAGGCGGCGGTTGCTGTGGCGGCTCCTGCGGCTGCGGCGGTCACTAATTCTCCGTCTTTACGAAATTAAGGGGCCGGGCTTGTCGCTCGGCTCTTTCTAATTAATAAAGTTTGCCACGAGTTTTTACAACGAGTATTTAAATGTACCAGATAACCAAAAGCGTCACCTTTGATGCGGCCCACCTCCTGCGCGATTATGTGGGGAAATGCGCCAACCTGCACGGCCATACCTACCGGCTCGAAGTCGCTATCGCCGGGGAAAAGGTGGACGAGGTCGGCATGCTCTACGACTTTTACGACCTCAAAAAGTTAATCCAGGGGATAGTGGACCAGTTGGACCATCATTTTATCAATGAAGTGCCCCCTTTCGACGAAATCAACCCGACCGCCGAAAACCTGGCTTACTTTATCTACCAGACGCTGCGGCAGCAATTAACCGCTCAGAACCCGCGTTTGAAGTTGAAATATATCCAAATCTGGGAAACCCCCACGGCCAGTGCCACCTATAGCGAGGATTAGTCACAATGCATAAAAAATACCTGGGCCCAGAAACAAAGCTGGTTTACGATGGCTTCCAACTGGCTCCTCACTGGATTTACCGCCAGCACGACCTCCTTGGCGACGCAATTGTGGCCTTCCGAGGGCCGTGCGAGGTCCATCTCTCCGAAATGGTGGACATCGAGGATGTTAAGGCCCAGGCCCCGATTTCCAGCCAGGAGATGGTCCACTTTATCGTAGAGTTTTTCGACCTGGACCTGGAAAAGGCGGTCTACCGGCAGCGCCTCTTGATTGTAACGGCCAAGGAATACCTGGAAGAACTTTTGCAGGAGAAAGTCACCCGGCGCGGCGACGACCTGTTTGTCAACCGGCCCCAGGACGGTAAACCGGGCAAGTTGAGCGTTTCGATAGCGACTTCCAGCCCCGTTTCGACCCTGATTCACACCGGGTTTAACGTGATTAGCGAAGGTACACCCGTAACGACGGTCGGCCTGAATGACCTGAAAATCGACCCCAACGCCTTCGCCCAGGCTGTCCTTGACCGCTACACTGCCGAGGTCGCCGACATCTGGGAGGCCCGCTGCAAGGTCAGGCCGGTAATGTAAAACCTCGCAGGCTTCACACCGTCCCTGGCGAGAACATGCAGGATCTATAACCTGGTACGACCTATGATTGCTTTCCTGGGTGAAAGGATTGGAAGGAACGTGGCGTAAGCAAACAGGCAGGCAAGGTCTAACCAGACTCTAACAGGGTTTAAATTGACAAAGGGGGCCGCCAGGAATATACTATTATACCTGGGTTGATAAAAATCAACCGGGCATATAATAAAGTCACGTTCATCATAAAAGAACGCAATTTAGAAGATTTATATAAAATTTCCCCTTCAGGGGCAGTAATAACAAGGAGTGACATCAATGGCATCGAATGTCGTAACCGATAACACTTTCCAGGAGAAGGTTATCGAAGCCAGCAAAGAGAAACCGGTATTAGTGGATTTCTGGGCCACCTGGTGTGGGCCGTGTAAAATGCTTTCCCCGCTGGTCGAAGAACTGGCCGGTGAGAAGTCCGAGCAACTTAACGTCGCCAAGATTGACGTTGACGAGAACCAGGCTGTTTCGAGCCAGTTCGGCATCATGAGCATCCCGACCCTGATTCTGTTCAAGGACGGCAAGCCGGTGAAGCAAATGGTCGGCTACATGCCCAAGGCTCGCTTGCTCTCCCAGATTGAGGGCTACCTCTAATCCAGGGGTTTGTACCCCTATGGGGATTCGAACGGAAATAGATCAAGAGACCTCCTGCGCCTACGGGCCGGGAGGTTTTTTGTTTGCCTATTTTTCGAAGGGAAATGAAAAGAAAACGGTATAAAAACGAAAAATCCCGGCAAACCTTGCGGCCTCCTGGGATTTCGTGCCAGTTTTGTGAATAGAAGCGGTGGCCCCACCGACCGGCTCGACTTTGGAGAAGAACCCGGCGGCGAAACCCTTGCGGATTGCTACCGATAGGCCCGTTCTTGCGGTAAAGCCCTGGCCGGTGAAAGACCTTGCGGCCCTGCCCCGGCTGTCCGACCTTCTGGTTGAAAGTGTAAGGTGTGTGCCCTTGCGAGTCACTTCCCGCCTTGCCCAGTACCGGCGAGGGAACCCACTAGACGCGCTTCCTTGCGGACCGCTTTCCAGGCGGTTCTGCCAGGCGGTACGGACCCTGGTTAGAATGAGCCTTTGCAGGCTAACCTCCGACCAGTCCAACCTTTTGGTAGAACTCGATTGGTGAGAGACCTTGCAGTTTTCTTACCAATCTGTAATCGTGTATCGCTGTGCTTCAACAACTCTGACATCACTATGGTAACAATTATTCTCGATTGAGTCAATGGATTTTATCCACGACTTACCCACATCTTTTCCCACAGGGTTATGCACAGATTAGAAGTCAGAAGCCAGCGGTCAGTAGTCAGAGGCTCCGAATAGCGTGGAGAAATTAACCCGTATTAACCATGCAAATACAGTATAAAATCTAAAACCCGGTGACAGTCTATAACTGTTCCGGGTTTTTACTGACTACTGGCTGCTGACCTCTGAATACTTTCGTTATAATTTAACCTGGCGCGGGCTTACCTTGGCCTTTTCGGCCTGGAGTATGGCCGCGATCAGGTCTACCGCTTCGTCAAGCTGGCCCTGCCGGTTGATAACCATGTAGTCGAAATTGGCGGCGGCCCGCATCTCCTTTTCGTAGGTAGCCAGGCGGATCGCCAGGCTGTCGGGGTCTTCTGTGCCGCGTCCCATCAACCGCGAAATCAGTTCATCATAGCTGCCGGGCGCGACAAAAACCAGGACTGCGCCTTCGATGGTCTGACGTACATACTCCGCGCCCTGCACATCTATCCGCAAAATAACATCCTCACCCCGCGCCAGGGCCTCCCGGACCCCGAACTTGGGCGGACCGTAATAATTGCCGTAGACCGTGGCGTGTTCGAGCAATTCGTTCTGGGCCAGCATTTCCTGGAATTGCGTGACCGTCCGAAAATAGTAATGGACGCCGTCAATCTCGTAGTCGCGCTTGGGCCGGGTGGTCGCCGTAATCGCGAAATGAAAGGGCAACCCGCGCTCCTTCATCCGGGCCACAATTACATCTTTGCCGACCCCGCTCGGCCCACTCAGGACAATCAGTAAGGGCGGAGAAGTCCGCTGACCGGGTTCCATTATCAAGTCTGGCTGTGGGTTTAGCATTATTCGAGTATAGAGCCCCCTTCGACCGCGTCAAAGATGTACATTCTGGCGTCAAGGCCGGTTTCCTGGCGGTATTTCTGCCAGACCTGCTCCGAGAAGGCGTCCAGGGCTTTTTCTTCGACCACGTTGACGGTGCAACCGCCGAAACCGCCGCCGGTCATACGCGCCCCGACCACACCCGGTTGGTTCCAGGCCAGTTCAACCAGTAAATCCACTTCGGGCACGGTAATTTCGAAGTCGAGCCGCATGCTTTCATGGGACTCACGCAGCAGCCGGCCAAAAGTAGACAAATCGCTTTCGTGGGCAAAGCCGCGTTCGAGAATTTCGACCGTTTTGAGGGTGCGGGCATCCTCAGTAATGACGTGTCGGGCCCGTTTGAACGGCGTCGGGGCCAGTTTACCCTGGACCCCCAGCAGTTGCTCCAGGGTGAAGTCGCGTAACTGGGAGTTTTCCGGCTTACCATAGACCTGGGCCAGGTAGCGGGCGGCTTCCTCACACTCGGCCCGGCGCTGGTTGTAGCCGCCGGTATCGTGGCGGTGCGGCACCGCGCTATTGACCGCCACCAGTTTCAGGCCCCGGTCGGCAAAACCGAGGGGGACGGCCCGGTATTCCAGGGAACGCGTATCAATCAGGAGGGCGCTGTCCGGCTGGCCCAGGGCCGAAATGAACTGGTCCATAATGCCGGTGTTGGCCCCGACAAACCCGTTCTCGGCAAGCTGGCAGGCCAGGGCTATTTTCGCGCGGTTAAGGCTGGCGGCAGGTGTCCCGGCCAGTTGGAAAAGGGCCAGGGCGGTCGCGATTTCGAGGGCTGCCGAACTGGAAAGCCCTGCTCCCTGGGGCACATCGCTTTCAAGCATTATGCGCGCACCGGACAACGTGGCAGGATCGAGCAAACCACGCTGGCCGAGCGCCCAGGCGACACCCCGCACGTAGTTAGTCCAGCGTTCCGCTTCCGGCGCTTTTTCGAGATTATTGAGGTTAAAAACTGATTCGCGGTCGTACTCTTTTGAGATGATACGGACCTCGCCCGGCGTGGCCCCTGCTTCCGGTCCGGCTACGGCCATCAAAACCGTCCGGTTGATAGCCACCGGGAAAACAAACCCACCGTTATAGTCCGTATGCTCGCCGATAAGGTTTACCCGGCCTGGCGCCCGGCTGACGAACCTGGGAGCCTCACCAAAGCGTTCTTGAAAAGCCTGGCGTAACGCGGCCACGCGTGTCTCCTGGGTAGTCTGTGCAGGCGCTTCTCCGCCCTGTCCCATTTTATCCTCCTGGATTATTTAACCGTTTTCAGAATTAAATCGCACTAAATTTGTACTGTCTATTATGCGCCAAACGAGCCTTTTTTTAAAGTCCCCCGCCTGCCGACCCTGGCACTACATTTGCCGCTTTACAGATATGTTTGTTAGAATTAAACCAGCTTTTAACCGGAATTTTGGCATGAAAAGGGAGATATGAAGATGGCAGTTGTAGACGACCCCAAAGCCGCCAGCGATGCAACAGTTTACTCGGTTTACACTGATTTAAAGGTAATGCGCGATATTGCCAGAACCTGTACGCGGTGCGACCTTTGCAAGACCCGGACCCAGGTGGTATTTGGCGATGGCCCCTATGTGCCGCCCGGCGAAATCGGCATTATGATGATGGGGGAAGCGCCGGGCGAGGACGAGGACAAACAGGGCAAGCCTTTCGTGGGGCGGAGCGGCAAACTGCTCAACACTCTCCTGGAACAGGCCGGACTCAAACGCGAAACTATCTGGGTGACGAACACCAACAAATGCCGCCCGGTCCTGATTGAGGGCAAGTCGGTAAAGAATCGCGCGCCCACCCCACCGGAGCAAAAGGCGTGTGAAATCTGGTGGCAAAACGAAATTGACCTGTTAAAACCGCAAATCATTTTGTGCCTGGGCGCGACCGCCGCCAAGAAAATCCTTGACAACAAGGGTTTTATGATAACCAAGGACCGGGGCAAGTGGTTCCAGGGACCGAAAAACACCGAGGTGCTGGTCTCCTATCACCCCTCCTACGTGATGCGCCAGCAGGGCGAGGCGTTCACCCTGATTAAGGACACGGTTGTAGAGGATTTGCGCGAGGTGGTGCGGCGGTTGGAAGCTTTGCGGGCGGGCACCGCCCCTCTGCAACCCTGGCAAAAGAGTAATAAACCGGATGACGGGCAATTGTCGATGTTTTAACCCATTTTTAGATAAGAAAAAGCCCGGATTGGCCGGGCTTTTTTCTTACGAGATTATGTTGATTTTACCTATTTTTTCGCTACGGGCATAACCGAACCGTCACAAAACTGAACGTTAGCGGCTTCCCTGACCTTCTGGACTGCCGGTAACAGCAGGGCAATCAGGCCACCAGAAACCTGTTCAAGGTCGTTTTCGTCCATTTCGGGCGCTTCAGTCACTTTAACTTCTTCAGAAGTAGCTTCCTGGTTTTTAAGATTCTTTTCCATGATTTAACTCCATTTTTCTTAACACCAACAAAAAGTATGACTTTATTTTATTGGAAATAGTTAAATCAACCTATGATTATTATCACTGTTAATGGGATGCTGCTTTGGTTTGCGGAAAAATAGCCATATTGAACCCAATAAAGCCAGCAAACTCCCCGCCCACGCTACAAAAATTACAGGCTGGCTACTTACGCTGAGAGACAGAGTATGCTGTTGCTGGTCGTCCCAAAAATTTATCGTACCCAGGTGACTATCAAAATCAAAACCGAAAAAGACCTGCCATACGCTAAACAGACTCAATAAAGGAAGCAGCCACTTAAAAACACGAGACTTCGGCCAGAAATCGCACAAAGTTAACCCTACAACCAGACACCCCAAAATCAATATCGCTAATGCATCAAGCCAGGTTGTCCCGTACAAATCCAGGTCTGGCAAAATCTTCACCGGGTGGCTATTCCAGCCCAGAGCGTTAATAGTTAGTTCTTCACCATCAATAAAGTCAACTCGATACCAGGGCAAAAAGACCCCGGTTATAAGTAAAACGCCACCCAAAATTACAACTAAATAAGGCCACAACCGAAACCAATGCGCACGAATTTTTTGCATTTTCCCTGCCTTTTTATGATTGTTGTTGGAGGTAGAATGGTTGCAGGGTTCGATTTGTTGCCTTTTATTGCAGTTTCTAGCGGCCTGACTTTTGCTGGACCTATTAGAGTGTTTTTTGGATTTATGCGAAAGGAAATTTTTATGCCACACGAACACGCCGCTATGAGCGCCCAGATGCAGGAATGTATCGAGAACTGCACCAACTGTCACCGGAACTGTCTCGAAACCATCACACACTGCCTCGGTATGGGTGGTGCCCACGCCGCCCCCGACCATATCCGCTTGATGCAGGATTGCGTCCAGATTTGCCAGACCAGCGCCGACTTTATGATTCGCGGTTCACAGTTCCACGCCCGGACCTGTGGAGTTTGCGCGGAAATCTGCGAAGCCTGCGCCGACGACTGCGAACGCCTCGCCAAACAGGACAATGACGCCCATATGCAAGCCTGCGCCGACATGTGCCGAAAGTGCGCTGCGACCTGCCGCGAGATGTCCAAAATGGCCGCCTAACTCTTTAAACGGACCGGAGACACCCTTCGGGTGTGTGCCTTCGGCACAGAATGACAAGGGGAATGGCTTTACCCGTGCTAGATATACCTCAATCAAAAGTTTTATCTTTGCCAAAAGAAAATAGAGGTAAAGATGACCTTTACCTCTAACCAAATTAATTATCCTTTAATTGGCGTTTACCCCAGGCGGACTTCCTCGCTCAACGGATAAAGGTTTTCAAGCTCTTTCATCTTCTCCGGTGATAAAGAGCGGCAGGCCGGTTCGACCTGGACCAAATTCGTATGGAAGGTCGCGCCACCGCCCATATCCGCCGCCACATCGCTGGTGAGGGTGTTGCAGTTCCAGCCAAGCGGACTGTACCGCTGCCACCACAGGCTCAGGTGACAGGCTACCCCCGCCGCCACGCTATCCCGGTTGAGGTCGGCCACGAAATAAGCTTCCCCCCGGTCGTTCCAGGCCCGCACCCACTGGCCCTGCTCGATACCCCGTTCGCGGGCGTCTACCTCGTTCAGTTCGAGGTAAGGGCGCTGCTGTTTTTTAAGCATGGTCGGCATCTCGGCAAAGGAACTGTTCAAGAAGTGATGGGCCGCCGGGGTGACCAACCGGAGCGGGTATTTTGCAAAGAGTTCCGGCGAACCGTCGGCGCTCTCGGCGGTCGGGTTATGGGTCGGCAGTGGGTCGAACCCGGCCCGCAGCATCTTTTCCGAATATAGCTCAATTTTACCGCTCGGCGTGGGGTATTTGCCACCAGCGAAGGGATTGTAGGGGGTCGGCACGTTCAACCGGGCGAAAGTTTCTTTTTGCAACCGCTCGTAGGTGATACCGGCTAAATGGGGGTGTTTGCTATCCAGGGCCTGCCGTACCAATTCCTCGTCCGAATCCCGGAAAGCGGGGTCGTCGAATCCCATCTTGACGGCCAGGCGGCGGAAGACCTCCGTATTCGCCACCACCTCGCCCAGCGGCGGGATGGTCGGTTCGCTCAACTGGACGTAGAGATGGCCGTAGGCGGCGTGCAGGTCGAGACACTCGAAAGTGGTCGGGGCGGGCAACACCACATCGGCGTACCGGGCCGTATCGGTCATTACCTGCTCGTGGACCACGCAGAAAAGGTCTTCCCGTTCCAGCCCCGCGATAACCTTACGGCTGTTGGGCGCGACCACTGCCGGGTTCGAGTTGTAGACAAAAAGGGCTTTTACGGGCGGTTCCTTGTAATCCAGCAGCGCCTCACCCAGCTTAATCATGTTGATAGTGCGCGGAAAATAGTTGTGACGGCGCAGGAAGTCGGGCCGTTCCAGGGCGGCCTTGTTGAGCGGGAACGAACCGCCCGTGCTGAGCAAAGCCCCGCCGCCGACGTGCTTCCAGGCTCCTACCAGGGCCGGGAGACAGGTCACGGTCCTTACCATCATCCCGCCGTTGGTGTGGCGGTTGAGGCCGTAGGAGAGGCGAATAAAACTCGGTTTGGTAGTAGCGTAAAGGCGGGCAAAATCGCGGATTTGCTGGGCCGGGACGCCTGTGATTTGCTCGGCCCGTTCGGGCGGGTATTCCTTGACCCGTTCGGCCAGCAAGTCAAAACCGTAGGTGTCGCTGGCAATAAATTCCTTGTCGTGCAGGTCTTCCTCGATAATCACCTGCATCATACTCAGGGCCAGCGCCGCGTCGGTGCCGGGATAGGGCTGGATAAAGAGGTCGGACTGGTCGGCGGTCTTGGACTTGTGAGGGTCTACCGTCACCAATTTAGCGCCGCGCTTCTTGGCCTCGTTGATAAACGGCATCAGGTGGACGTTGGTCGAGACCGGGTTAGTACCCCAGGCGATAATCAGCTTCGCGTTGACGATGGTTTCGGGGTCGGTGCCGAACGAACCGCCCATCGTATAGGTGTAACCTTCTTTCCCGGCGGTCGAACAAATCGTGCGGTCGAGCAGGGACGCGCCCATGTAGTTAAAAAAGCGGCGGTCCATAGAGGCGTAACTGAGCAGACCCATCGTCCCGGCGTAGCTATAGGGCAAAATCGCCTCGGCCCCGTGGGTGGCGATAATCTCCTTGAATTTTTGAGCAATCAGGTCGGTGGCTTCGTCCCAGGAGGTGCGTTCGAACTGGCCGGAACCTTTGGGGCCGACCCGCCGCATGGGGTATTTTATACGCTGGGGACTGTAAAGCCTTTCGAGGTAATAATTGGTCTTGATGCACAGAAAGCCCTGGGTAAAAGGGTGGGACGGTTCACCCGTAACCTTCGTGACCCGGCCATTCTCGACCGTCGCCGACATACAACAGGTATCGGGACAATCGTGCGGGCAAATTACCCGCCTGGTCTCAACTTTTATGGTAGGACGGTTGGGCGCGATAGTCATGAATTCTGTTCTCCGGCAGTCATATTCTGGACAAGAAACCCTGCCCCAATCGGGTCGGATGGGTCAATAATAAATTCGTGGCGGCCCGTAATCCCGGCCTGCCCGCTCACTTCGGGTACAACCGCATCATAAGGGCCATATTTGGTCTTACCGACCACCCGCCCTTCGAAATAGCTTCCGATAATACTCTCGATGGCAATCGTCTGGTTTTCGGGCAATTCGCCTTTGGCGTAATGAAGGGCCAGGCGGGACGATACCCCGGTCCCGGTAGGCGAACGGTCCACCTCGCGGTCGGCAAAAACGCAGATGTTGGCGCTGTGGTGGGCGGGGTCGCGGGGCGGCCCTACGATAATAGCGCCGTAGAGAAAACCCAGGTCCGGCTCGAAAGGGTCCTGGATGGTGTGGGCCGCGTTGACCGCCGATTTGATGGACGCCCCCAGTTTGACCAGTTGAGTTAACGGCACTTCTTCTAAACGGTTAAAACCGAGCCGCTCGATAGGTACGACCGCATAATAGGCCCCGCCGTAAGCGATGTCCACCTTAACTTTGTTGAACTGGGAAAAACGCCGCCCGGTAATGGTCAGGTCGCGAGCGTAGAGAAACGAAGGTACGTTGAGAAACGATACTCTTTTAACCCGCCCGGTCGCTTCGTCGAGATGGGCGGTAGCCCGGACCAGCCCCGCCGGGCTATCAATATTCACCGGGGTTTGCGGGCCTTTGGGGGCAATCGCGCCCGTTTCCAGCAAGACCGTGACCAGGGCGATAATACCGTGCCCGCACATGGTGCTGTAGCCTTCGTTGTGCATGAAAAGCACGCCCAGGTCGGCCTCCGGCGTGACCGGGGGAGTTACGATAGCGCCGTACATATCGAAATGGCCGCGCGGCTCCCACATCAGGGCTTTGCGCAGGTGATCGTAATGCTCCTGCATATAGCGGCGGCGTTCGAGGATGGTCGCGCCCGGCAGTTCGGGAAAACCGCCCGTTACCACCCGCAAAGGCTCCCCGGCGGCGTGGGCATCAATGGTCTGGATAACCGTCACACCGTCTCGCCGGGTCAAATCGTTCTTATGCCAGTTCAGTTCAAAAGGTTTCTTGTCGGTCACGGCGGCTCCTGTTACTCAGGCCAGCAAATTGCGCAGGTAAAGCCCTTCCTCGGCGAAACGCCGGAAAAGCTCGGCCTGCTGGTCCCAATCCTTGGTCTCAATCTGTAAAATAATTTCGGTCTTCCCAACAGGGATATGTAGTTCACCCCGGCGGTGTTCGACCTGGCGCACGTTCATGCCAAGCTCGGCCACGGTCGTTAACAGGTGGACCAGTGTCCCCGGCGTATCGGGGACCGTCACCGCCACCGAAACATAGCGCCCGCTCGACACCAGGCCGAAGTCTATAATCCGGCCTACCAGGGTCGAATCGATATTGCCGCCGCTGATAACCACCGCGACTTTCTCATTAGGACCGAGGGGCACCTTTTTGTGAATCATTGCGGCCAGGGCCACCGCGCCCGCCCCTTCACCAATCGTGCGGGTCCGTTCGAGCAAGGCTACAATCGCCTCGCTTATCTGGTTGTCGTCCACGGTCACGACATCGTCCACGTAACGCCGGATTATGGCGGAGTTGGCCGCGCCCGGCAGTTTGACCTTGATACCATCGGCAATGGTGTTGGCGTTCGGCTGAATCGGGGTGTAATTCCCGCTCTGAATATAACCCAGGTATGGTGAAACGGCTTCAGTCTGGACCCCGATAACGCGGACGTTTGGGTTTTGCAGTTTGAGGGCCATCGCGGTGCCACCGAGTAACCCCCCTCCCCCCAGCGGTATGACCGCCGTGGTCAGGTCGGGCAGGTCTTCCAACAGTTCGAGGCCGAGGGTAGCCTGCCCCGTTATGACGTCCCAATCGTCATAAGGGTGGAGGAAGACAAAGCCGGTCTCGGCGGCCTGGTTGCGGGCAAAAGTGGCCGCTTCTTCCAGGCTGCTGCCATACTGGATGACCGTCGCGCCCATCTCCTGGCACGACTTGATTTTGGTCAGGGAAGCCCCCTGGGCCATTACGACTGTCGCGGCCAGGTGGTTGTAGGCGGCGGCGTAGGCGACCCCCTGGGCGTGGTTCCCGGCTGAGGCGGCGATTACACCAAGGGGCGGTTCCTCTCCGGCCTGGCGGGCGGCTTCGAGCAAGCGGGCAACCTTATTGCTGGCCCCCCGGATTTTGAAAGAGCCGGTTTGCTGCAAATTTTCGAGTTTTAAATAAACCTCGGCCCCACACTCGCCGCTAAAAAAGGGGCTCTTAACCAGGGAAGTACGGGAGATAACCCCCCGGATGCGCTCCTGGGCTTCCCGGATACTTTCGAGGTTTATCGGCAGTTGTTCGCTGTTGTTTTTCTCTAGCTGGGTGGTCATCTTATACCCACTCCTTGTTCTTCATTGAACATTTTTACGAACTTTTTACAGGCAACATTAAACATAGAAATGTATTGTAGCTGTAGGCAGTTGTGATTTCCATGAAATTCCCTGACCTTTAGCAGGTCATTTCCTACGTTCAACGTTTTGTTTTAACGAATTAGCTTAAAAACTTAATCATCTCGAACCCGACCAGGTCAACCGGTTTGGGCCGGGTGATAACTTCTTCCAGGGGGGTCGCGACGATACTATTCCCCGAAAGACCCATCATAACGCCGGACTTGCCTTCAAGGAGGGTCTGGACGGCAGCATAACCGAGCCGGGTCGCCAGAATCCGGTCAAAGGCGCTGGGCGCCCCACCCCGCTGAATATGCCCAAGGATAGTAACGCGCGCTTCGACAGAGGTGTGTTCGCGGAGGTAGGCGTAAATCTCGGAGGTCTTGAGTTGGGCTCCCTCGGCCACCACAATAATAAAATGGCTCTTGCCTCGTTCAAAGGCCGCCCGCAACTTCAGGGCCACTTCTTCCATATCGGTTGGAATTTCGGGAATAATCGCAACTTCTGCTCCACCCGAAAGCGCACTCATCATCGCCAGGTAACCGCTGTTACGCCCCATCACTTCCAGGATAAAGGCCCGGCGGTGCGAGGAAGCCGTATCCTTGATGTTATCAATCGCGTGCAGGATGGTGTTGAGACAGCTATCTACCCCGATAGCCACATCGGTACCGTACAGGTCGTTATCAATCGAGCCGGGCAAGCCAACCACGGGCATTCCCAATCGTTCCAGTTCAAGACCACCGGTCAGGGAACCGTTACCCCCGACAATAACGAGAGCTTCGATACCGGCGGCGCGCAAGTTTTCGAGGGCTTCCGCCCGGCCAGCCGGGTTCAAAAACCGGGCGCACCGGGCCGTATAGAGAAAAGTGCCGCCCCGTTGCATAACACCCCCCACGTCGCGGGGACCAAGTTCTACAAAACTCTTATCAAAGATACCCTGGTAGCCCTGCTCGATGCCAATTACTTCGAGGCCATTCTGAAGGGCTGTCCTGGTTACAGCCCGGATAGCGGTATTCATGCCGGGGGAATCCCCACCGCTCGTCAAAATTCCAATTCTTTTAAGGTCCACAATTTTCTCCCACTTGTAAATACCAGCCTGATTTTAGCACATTTCAGGGTGATTAGGGAGTAATACCAGGCTCGTTGGGTCTTAAATAGAATTGTAGTTTGTTATCACGACCATTCGCCGGGATTTCAATAGGGGTTTTTCAAACCCTCATACTTTTTATAAGTTGTGATAAAGTTATTATAAATAAAACCATTATACTGTAGCTATAACACAACAATAGGTAAGTAAATGACAATAAAAGTAACTTTTTCTCAAGCATAAGAAAACTTTGGTGAATTATGCGACAGGGTAATTGATGATGGCGAGACAATAAAAATCTCTCGGAAAAGTAAAGAGCACACCCGGAATCGAGACATTGTCATCATATCTGCTGCTGAATTGGAAGGCTTACCAGAAACGATTTACCTGTTACGTTCGCCTAAAAATGCTAAAAGACTACTTGATGCTTTGAACAGAGCACAAGCTCAAACAGGCAATCTTCTTAAATAAGGAAATTAGTGTTTGGTATAAGGGGGGCGGTGAGTATTCAGGCCGGACTTGAAATCGGCCTGGTTAGGTTGGAGGGGTAGAGTAACAACCGTCCGGGTGCCGGGGTTTTCCGGGGTAAGCGGGTTGGCCGGGGAAATTTTGACAAAACCGCCGAGCAAGGTCGCCCGCTCCTCAATATCGAACAGGCCCAGGTGACCGCCCTGGTAAGCCTTGGCGCGGGCTGCCGCCAGGTCAAAACCCTGGCCGTTATCGCAAATCGTCAGGCGCACCCCCGCCCAGGGATGGAGGCCGTCCGCCACGATTTTTTCCAGGGTTACCTCGACCACCGAGGCATTGGCATGCTTCAAAATGTTGGTGAGGCATTCCTGGGTGATGCGGAAAAGGCCCGTTTCCAGTTCGGGGGCCAGCCGCTCGTGTTCCTCGAAACCGGCCAGCGCGAAATTAACTGTAAGGTTTCCTCGTTCGCGGGCCGTCCGGTTGAGCCAGCGCACCGCCGGGATTAGACCCAGGTCGTCGAGCATGGTCGGGCGCAAATCGAGGGCCAATTTGCGCAATTCTTCCAGGGTCGTGGCCGCCATTTCTTTGAGACCTGCCAGGCTTTGCTGTAAAGCCAGGTCCTCCGCCGGGGCAGAGCGCCGGGCCGCTTCCAGGCCCATAATCATCGCCGTCAGGGATTGGCTGGCCTCGTCGTGCAACTCACGGGCAATCCGCTTGCGCTCGTTTTCCTGGGCGTTTATCACCCTGGCCGTCATCACCTGAAGCTGGCGCTGGTCCTCCTGGATAACATGGGCGTTATCTTCCAGGCGGTTGAGCATGTGGTTCAAGGCTGTCGTGAACTGGCGCACATCGGGGTCGGTAATTTTGCTGAGCTCCGCCCGTGCCCGCGGATTGCCGGTATGGACCTTGGAAATCACCTTTTGCAATTCTTCAAAGGGCCGGAAGGCCAGTTTCAAAATGACAAAATTGACCGTCCCGCTAAAAATCACCGCCACCGAAATAATCACGCTAAAGGTAACGATATTAAACTTCCCGGCCTCGGCTATTTGCGCGGTCAACCACGAACCGATGATAGCGCCGCCCAGGATTACCACCAGGTGAAAGGCGTAGATTTTTTTGAGCAGCGAAAGTTTTGCCCAGAAAGAAAATCCCCTGGAACGCCAGGTGTGTTTGATTTTACTGTCAACCGTATCGCGTGTTGCCATATTTCTACCAGCCCGGCAGTAAGTAAACCCTGAAATTAGTCGGCATCGGAAAGTTTAGCCTGAAGCAACCTGTTACACACAATTATACTATAAATCGGCAACAGCGCATGGGTAGGTTGGGCCGAATAACACAATCTTTACCAGTTGTTAATCACGTCCGGCGGCAACTGGAAGACCGGCCCGTTTTCGTCGTCCGGTAACTGGTCAGGCATGGCGGCAACGACCGTTTTGCGCCGGGCCGCATCCAGGGCTGCTTCAACCGAAGGCTGTTTTGCGAGCCATTCCAGGTGCAGCAGGGTTGGATAGGCGATATTGAAATCCCCGGCGTTGTAGCGGGCCAGGGCCGTCTGAGGGGTCAACCAGAGACCGTCACTGGTTTCCAGGTGGTCGCTTTCGGCGGCCTGGTCGAGCGGCACCCCGGCGAGGAAAAAGCGGGCATCGAAGCGGTAAGGCTCGCTAACCGGGGTAATCCAGTGGGAGAAATAAACCAGGTTAGGATAGTCCAGCCAGAGCTTCTCCCGCTTCAGCATCTCAAAAAAGTTGAGTTGGTCCGCCTGCATTTCCAGCCGGTACTGCGCCAGGCGCTCGGCTAATCCCTGGTCGGCGGTCAGGTCGGGCGGGTTCCCTGCTTTATCAACTGCCAGCAAGACCCCGCTTTCTTCGAAAAGCTCCCGGAAAGCCGCCGTATACAGCCCGGCCTGCTGGGGGCGGGTCAAGGGCACTTCAGCCTGCCAGGCCCCTTTATAGGGCATGTCGCGGAAAAGGGGCGCTTCCCTGGTCGGCTCGAACCCGCGCAACAATGCCAGGGCCTGCGGACCGGAGTCGGCTTCTTCCAGGCGGCCCCCCGGAAAGACATAGCGGTCCGGCATAAACCGGCTTTTGGAATGGCGCCGGACCATGAACAACTCAAAACCGCTGTGAGCAGCAAAACCGCCAGGGGTAGCGTCCGCAAGGGGACGAATCACCATAACGGTAGAACTGGGTTTGGGTAAAGGAGGCGCTTTTTGTGGTTCCATCTTAAATTCAAACCATCCTATTGCTAAATTGGGCCTTCCGGCACCTGTTAAAGTAAGTTCAATCTAATCCAGCCGCCGCCAAAAGTCAAGGAAAATCATACAAAACCCACCCACATATTTTTCGCCAAATATGATAATATAACCCCAACCCAGACTCTTTCCGGCCAGTGGGGAGCATAGATGAACCAGCCAGACAAGCAAAAACTCAAGCAGGCCCAGGCTTTGCTCCAACAGGGACGCAAGGCTCAAGCCCATGCCATGCTGCTGGACCTGTCGCGAAATAACCCCGACGAAAGTGCGGTCTGGCTGTGGCTGGCTTATACCGCCGATGACCTGATTTATGCCGGGTCTTACCTCCAGCGGGTCAAACGGATTGACCCCCACAACGCCGCCCTGCCTGACGCCGAGGAGTGGCTGGCCCACGAGGAAAGACAGCGCTCCCGGGCAGAAAGTTCTTCCCGCAAACCAGCTATGCCGCTGCAAGAAGCTCTCAGCCAGATTGAGTCGAAGCCCCGACCCCATGAAACCAGGCTCCAACACGCCCGAAGGACCGGTAAAATCCTCGACGAGCCGACCCAACTCGCTACCCGCACTCCACCTCCCAAACGACGCCGCAACCGGTCGGGACTTAAAATCAGCCTCTTTTTCCTTTTAATCTACCTGGTATTAGGCGCATTAGTGGCCTATCTCATCGCCAGCAATAGCAAACCTGAAACCGATTCTTTGCGCCGGGCCGGGTTGCCGGTCTACCCCGGCGCTATCCCCCTGACTCTGACGTCCCAGGACCGCGATACCCTGGTTAAAAGCTACGGGGCCAGCCAGCCGGAAAATTCCAGGGATCTGGAGTTCGAATTTTACAAACTGAAAAAGAGTGAGCAATACACGGCCCTGACCTATTACGATACCGAAATGCGCAAACTCGGCTGGGAACCACCGCCCCAGGATTCAGCCAGTAGCGACCCTTTTACCCTGAAAAGTTACCATAAAGATAAGCAGTCCTTTTTTGTCTTTACCTCGGACATTCCTGGCAACGCCTCGCCCCTGCAAAGCATTCGCAACCAGTTAAGCCAGGACGATTTGCTGTTGATAGTCTTTCATACCGAGGAAATTTAAGCTGTGAATGGGGCCTTTTAAAAGACTATATGTGATACAGTTCATTGGACAGAGTCGGCAGGATTACTATAATACCTTCATACCAAAAGTTGTCGCGCTGTTTACCTATCCGTAATTTCTCGCTTTTTAATACTGAATAGTCGTTTTTATTCAAGGAGGCTTGTATAATGTCGAATAACTACCCGCCTCAGGGTGGAGGACAACCAAACCAACCCCCTTCGCCTTACCAGCAGGGGCCGGTCCAAAACCAACCCCCAGCCATGCCGGGCTACTACGCACCACCACCCGCCCCCGGAACCTATCCGAACCCCAATCAGAATCCTTACGGCGCGCCTCCTAACGGCCAGCCTTACCCACCTGCCGCTTACCCGCCCCAGGCTTCCCGGCCCGCCAGGAAAAAGGGTGGCCCCGGCGGTATTATCGCAATTGTCCTAATCGTAGTAATTATTGGTGGGGCGGTCATATTGGGCGTCCTGGGCGTTTTCAATAATGTAGACGCCACCGACTATCCGGGTGCAACCAAGGCCAGCCTGACCGACAAAGGTACGACCTATGTCAACGGTCTTTATGACAATAAATCCTCGGACCGGGACAACCGCAAGGTCTTTCTGACCCCCGACTCCCCGGACAAGGTTTTCCAGTTTTACAAAGACGACCTGGCTAAAAAAGGGTGGACCTTTGACAAGGACGGTCAACTGGATGGTATCGCGGCCAGCCAGTTTAGCAAGAATAGCGACCTGATTATTGTAATCGCGGGTGGTCCTTCGGAGGGTCTGATTAAAGACGAGGGCACTCAGAACTTTATTATCGTGGTTACCGGGCAGAAGGTTTAATCAAAACTTACTTTGGAAAGGGCCGGTCGGGTTTCCGACCGGTTTTTTTATTGTCAGAATATTTTTCAGGCCAGGGGCAGGCTAAGCCGGAAGGTTTTGCCGGTTTCGTCACCCATTTCGAGCGAACCTCCATGCTCGATAATAATTTCCCGGCTGATAGAAAGGTCCAGCGCCAACCGGCCCTGGCGGTGAGAAAAAGCCAGGGGGTCAAACTGGTCGGGCGAAGAACCCTCTAAGGGTTGGGCCGGAACGCTGGCGAGGGTGACCGAAACAGCGTCAAAAGGGCCGGAATGGGTCTGGATTGTAATGGAACTGCCCGGCAAGACGGTTTCCAAGAGGTCTTGCAAAAGACTCTGGAAGATGTTTTGAAGCTGGTGAGCAATCAACCGGACCGGCGGCAAGTCCTCCGCCAGGTCGAACTCTACCATAATCTCCTTCTGGTTGAAATCTTTTTTCAACGTTTCGAGGGCGGCCAGGAGTAGAAAATTAACGTCGGCGGAAAGGGTTTCGTGGTCGTTGGAAGGATAAAACCGCCGCAAAGTCATAACAATCTGGCTAATCCGGCTGATTTCGGTGTTGGCAAGTTCAAGATAGCCTGCCCGGTGGCGGCGGTTCTTGCGGGAATCCAGGCCAAGTTCGAGGGAAGTCCGCAAAGATTGGAGCGGGTTATTTATTTCGTGGGCCAGGGCAGATATTATTTTACCAATGGAAACCTTGCGGACCATGGTCCGGTGTTCTCGCTCGACAGCGCGATGCTCGGCCAGGCTGCCCAGGTTTGCGAAAGCCCCCAGTAGTTCACCTTCGCGCCCGTAAAGGCCGCATACCCGCGCCTTGAAAGTCCGCTGCGGGTCATCTTTGGCGACAAACTCGACTTCTTCTTCGGGGAAACTGTTACCATTTTCCAGCCCTCGCTTGAAAAGCGGGGAGTAACCGGAAGCCTGGTTAAGACCTAAATCCCACAGAAACAGGCGACCCACCACTTCTTCGGGTCTATACCCTAAGAAAGCCCCGGCAGCTTCGTTAAAAATCGCCACCCGGCCATCGGGGCCGGTCAGGATGACACCTTCGGTCAGCTTTGCAAAAAAAGCGTCGAGCCATTCCCAGAAGATTTTCCCCTGGTCCTGGGTCATTTCGGGGAAAGGGGGTAAAGAGGCACCGGAAATGACCGGTGAGAACCGGGAAGCCGGGAGTGAGAGCGAGGTTTTTTTAGGCATTTTAAAAAAGTATTCCGAGACAATTTTTATTTGCCCCGCCTGATAGGTAAGCCGCTGCGCGCCCAGCCTGGCATCCCGGCAGGAACTTCATAAACCAAACCAAAGCCATTTTGCCGGAGAAAACTTAAAACGGTCAGGCTATGATAACGTTTTGCGGCTACGACCGTCAGTTCTCGCCTACTTTCAAGTTCTTGCCAGCGCCGGGGAACTTCCAGGTAAGGTAAGTGGATAGAGCCTTCGATGTGATATTCTTCCCATTCGGCCTGGCTTCGTACGTCCACCACCGTCATGATTTGTTGTAATTTCCCCTGGGAAATCTCCTGCCAGAGTTGCCTGACCGTTAGTTGCGGGAACGTTTCCAAAGTTGTCGAAAAATTTAATTCAGTATAGCCTATTACATTAAAACCTGCTTGCATAAGACTAAAAGCGGCAGCCAGCCGTTCCAGCGAGGTTTCGCATACCAGCACCAGGGGCCGCCCGGTCGAGGTAAACGAACTGACTTGCCGGGCAAAACCGTCCGGGTAAAAGGCAATATTCAGGGAACCGGCCAAATGGCCGCTGGCAAACTGGCGAGGCTGCCGGATGTCGAGTAAAATCGCGCCCCGTTGTAATTCCCAGCTTAATTCCTTCCCATTTAAAAAGCGCTCCGAACTTTGTTGCAATTTCTGATTCGTGATTAGTTCCATTAAAACGCCGACCCTGGATAGTAGAAAATGCCAATATTAGGAGGACGAAGTTTTTATATTTGCTGGTACTGGCATTATGATAACCTTTTCTGAAAGAAGTTAGGGTTGAATTTGGGGATTGTTATGGTAAATATTAAGGGGTGGAAAGTAGGGGAAGTTAAACTTTACCAGGCAGAAAAAGTAATCGGCGGGGAAGGCTTCCAAATTCGATAAAACCAAAATGTAAATAAAAGTTTTGGGCTTTATCATCTTTGGCATCTACCACCAGGGCATTTGCCATTAATTCAGATTTTGAGGCCCGTTCCACGGCATCCCAAAGAATGGAGGCCCCCAATTTTTGGCCCTGGTAAGTTTGGTCAACGGCAAAACGGCCTAACCGAACTACCGGCACCGAGCGATAACGGGGCAAACGCTTTGCCAGGTCTTCCGGCAAATCGGAAAGTAAAACGCTCCCCGCCGAAAGAGTATAGAACCCGGCTACTTTATTTTTATCTTCATCCATTAAGACGTAACAATTTGCCAACCTGCGACGCTGGTCCTGAGTTGCCTGGGTCTTGAAATAGCGGTCAAGCACCTCGATACCGCACGAAAAAGAAGCTCTATCATGTTTCGAAGATAAAGCCTCAACGATAAATCCTGGCATTAACGCGACTCTCTAATAAGTCGTTTATGGGCTTCTTTAGCGCGTAACATGGCCGGTGACAATTCAGGAGGGTCCAACAGGAGTTCGGCGAAACGCTTTTGGTCCTCCATCGAAAGCCGAATTATATGTTCCTGCTCAATTACCTGGTGAGCGATCTCTTGGGCGGCGGAGGTAATAAAATCACTAAGGCTGCGACCCTGAATTTCAGCCGCATGCCGAATAACCGCGAGAGCTTCAGGAGTAATCCGCGCTTCAATTCGCTCAGATTTAGCTGGTTGTGACATGGTTGCCGCCTTTCCAATATAGAAACATATAGCCCTGATTAATTGTACGGTAAACAACCGTACAAATCAAGAGATTTAAAATATTCTTTAATTTTTTTCTTTATTATTTTGGCGGCTCTGTTCAAGGACGAGGCGGGCCACTTCAAGCCGGGCTTGCTCCTGGCGCTGGTGGTTTTCGAGGTAGGTGGCGGCCCGCTCTTGCATCCGGCGGCGCAGCAAAAAGGAGATATAAAGCAGGAGGGAAATCAGGACGGGAATGCTCAAAAAAGAGGCCCAGGCGAAGCTTTCTCCACCCAACCAGCCGAGCAAAAAGGCTACCAGGGTCAGCCCGGCGGCACAGTAACCAAGGTAAGGCCCGGCCATATCCAAAGAGCGCCAGAAAAAATTGTTTGAGACAGGCGGCGGGGGTGGCACTTCTTCCTCGCGGTCGGTAGCGGCCTCGGCCAGGCGACTCAGGTCTTCTTCGGAAGTGGCAAAATGGGGGTTATCGTTTTCCATCGGGATTGTTTCCCCGTCTTTTGACACCAGGAGGCAGGTTAGATTGGGCTTGCCGCCGGGCCTGGGTCTGAATCTGGTCGACTGTCGCGGTAAAACCGTCCGGGCTGGCCGAATCGGGAGGCAGGTTGCGTTCGCGGCGAGCCTGGTCGAAAACCTCGCGCAGTTGGTCCTTATGCTCGCTCTCTAACTGGGCGAAAAGTTCCGTGCGGCGCTGCTTGTTAAGCTTGTAACGCACGTAGGCCACCCAGCACGCCGCCCCAAAACAGGCCAGGATAGGTAGCATAGTGAGTTGGGCCAGTAGCGCCTGGTTGGCATAAGCCAAACCGATAGCGATAGCCGAGAAAACCCCGGTTGCCACGTTTATCTGCCATTGTAGCCGCCACAGCCGCTTGAGCTTTTCCGCCATACCTCACCTGAATTACAATTGCCAGGGGTTAGCGCCCGTCTTCACTCGCTGACAAAACCGGGCGCTAAACCTTAATTTATTCGGTCACTTCGCCCCACATACCCTCGGCGTCACCCTGCCCGGCCAACCGTACCAGCCTGGTAGGAGTAACCCGGTTGTGCAGGGGTTCCTCGGAAGAAGCGTAAACCCGGATATAGTTGTCCGTCAGACCGCTCCAGACCATCGAGTCGGCGGTATTCTCGCTGCTCTCCCACAGGACCGGGCGGACCTCCCCCACGAACCGTTCCCGCCAGGACCGGCTCAATTCGTCCGAGAGCAACCGCAATTTCTCACCGCGCTCTTTCTTGATTGGCTCAGGCACCTGGTTGGGCATGGTCGCCGCGCTAGTCCCGGCCCTGGGCGAGTACGGGAAGACGTGCATCTTGGCGTAACCCATCTGGCGGGCGAAAGCCAGCGTTTCGGCGGCCTCCTGGTCGGTCTCGCCGGGGAACCCCACGATGACATCGGTCGTAATCGAGGCGTCGGGCAGTTCCCGGCGAATCTGCTCGACAATCCGGGCGTAGCGTTCCAGGTTATAGCCCCGGCGCATCCGTACCAGGGTCGCGTCGCTCCCGGCCTGTAAAGCCAGGTGGAAATGACGGCTCAGACGGCGGTCGCGCTGCCAGAGTTCGAGCAGGGTCGGGTCATAGTCCTGCGGTTCGAGCGAGGTTATCCGCAAACGCGGCAAGTCTACCTCGTTTAGCACCGCTTCCAAAAGGGCCTTCAACCGGACCGGACGCGCTTCAAGCGCACCGTCCGGGGATGGGGCCCGGTATTTTCCCAGGTGGACCCCCGTTAAGACCACTTCCTGGAACCCGGCGGCAGCCTTCTGGCGGACCCCCTCGACGACTTCCCGGATGCTGACGCTCTGCGGGCCACCACGGGCGGTCGGCACGATACAGAAAGCGCACCCGGCGTTGCAGCCGTCCTGGATTTTCACCATCGCCCGCGTGCGGTAACTGTCCAGGGTATGTGGGTGAGCTTCCGGCGCGGCCAGGCCACCCGCGAAAAGGAGGCGGGAAGGTTCGGGCCGGTAAGGCAGTTCGTAGTTAAGCCGCTCGGAAACCAGTTCGACCAGCCGTTCCTCATCGGTCTTTCTCACCACGAGGTCAACTTCGGGTATGCCGCTCACCTCGCCGGGGCTGGTATAGACGTAACAACCGGTGGCAACCACGACCGCCTGTGGATTAGCCCGTTTGACCCGGCGCAGCATCTGGCGCGATTTGCGGTCGGCCACGTGAGTCACGGTGCAGGTATTGACGATATAAACGTCGGGCGTGACCTCGCCGTGAGGCTCAACCAGGGCGAACCCGGCCCGCTGGAAATTGTCGGCCAGGGCTTCGGTTTCGCTAAAGTTGACCTTGCAGCCGAGCGTCACCAGGGCCACTTTTGGCCGCAAATCCCCGGCTGGTAACTCTTTCTCGAAAGAGAGCGGGCGGGTTTCCTGGGCCGGGCCGGTATGCGTATCCAGGGCCTCCCGGTTTATTAAAGTGATAGTTCTACTGCTCAAAACAAACCTTTTATAGCGTTGAACGTTTGCCCAAAAAGGGTACGAAACAACATGCAACATAATTGTAATTCGTTAAATGGTGGAGATATAGGAGAAAAATTTGCTATTACCTTTTTGCCCCACGTTCAACGTTTAACGTTGTTTCGTTTAACGATTGTTCTCTTCTTTCCGGCGCAAAAAGGGCAGCCCGGCAGGCTGCCCCCTCGAAATTCCGGTTGCCCTATTATATTCTTCCAGGACGGCCACGTAAAGGGCCGCCTGAAAACCCCTGGAACCTAACTGCGCACCTGGGAGGTTGGGACCAACCCGGCGACTTCCGGCGCGGCTTTACGCTCTTTCAGGGTGATACTGGTAAACGGCACCCGGAACTCGTTGAAAACCTCGATGCTAATCAGAAAGCCGATGAAAATAAGGGTTACACCCAGCAAAGTCGCCAGGGAAAAAGCATCGGCCCCGTTCGCCAGGTGGAACCGCTCGATAGTCCCGGCGGCGCTGGCAGCCATAGCCCCGGCAAAAATAAAGCAGTTACTGACCACCCGGTACAGTTTAATCCGTTTGCGCCAGAAGACCCAGGCGCTCTGGGCGGCCCCGAAAGCCAGGAACCCGGCCCCAAAGATGTTAAAGAAAGGCGTCAAAACCCGCACATAGCCTGGAAAGCCCGCCCCGGTCACTTCCTGGGTCGAAACTGTCGGCAGGGCTGAAACATCCACCTGGGCCGTAAAGACCAGGGTCGCCGCCGTCACAAACGCGATAACCAGGACCGCCAGGGTTGTCACCGCCAATTTGCGCCGCGCAATCAGGAAGACCGTGCCCATTCCCAGAAACGAACTGGTCCCCATCGCGCCACAAATATACCAGAGCCGGTAGTAATTGGTGTCGGACTGCCAGCCATTAGCCGTACCCAAAAACTGGGCGAAAGCGGCCGCCGAGAACATAAAAAGTCCGATGGTCCAGACAACCTGGTAAGTTTTATGTTTGTGGAGGAACTGGTCGAGGACCATGAGGGTAAACAGGAAGCTGACCACTGCGGCAAGTAAAGGCAAAATAACAGTGAAGTTCATATTTTTTCTCTAAAAGCTACTTTGATTTTAGGCGAGTCATGAAAGGTTTCCGTGAGAGCACAGACGGAATAAGAATCATTATATGCCAAAAACCGCCCGGTGAAATAGGGTCCAGACCCTAATTGGCCGCCAAACGGTTAATCTTAACCAAACTTAACCTATCACAATTGTAACCGGGCGCATTTGGCGAAACGGGGCTCGCAAAAAGCTTTGCCGGTGCTTTCTTCAAAAGTCTCCGGTAATGGGGAGGTATTGCCGGGTTTTACCTGTGTCAGGACAAATGGAGTTTTAACTACCCGGTTTCTTTTCGGGTCCACCCGGCAAAGAAAGCCCTTCCATCGGCGGCAAATCCTTCAGGCTGGACAGGCCAAACTGGTGCAGAAATTCAAAGGTAGTGCCAAAAAGGACCGGGTGCCCGACCGTCTCGGCCCGACCGACTTCCTCGATTAAACCGCGCGCCTGCAAGGTATTGATAACCCCGCTGCTATCCACCCCGCGCACCGTCTCGACGACCGCCCGTGTCACCGGCTGGCGGTAGGCAATAATAATCAGGGTTTCGAGGGCTGCCGCCGAGAGTTTGTTGGCCGCCTGCAAACCCAGGAACCTTTCGATATAAGGGGCCACCTGGGGCGCGGTCACCAGTTGGACCTGCCCATTATGGCGATAGACCCGCAACCCCCGTTCCTGGGCTTCGTAGTCGGTGTTGAGGGCATTCAGTAGTTCTTCGAGCCAGCCCGGTTCGATTTCGAGGGCCTTGCCCAAATCGGCCACGTTTACGGCGTCCCCGGCCACGAAAAGCAACGCTTCCAGGGCGGCGATTTGTTGATTAATATTGCCGGTCAGTTTGGTTTCCGGCGCTTGGGACGGTGTTGTTTTTTTGGAGGATTTTTCCAGGCTCAACTTGGCGGCTTTCTTTCAGGCTTGGCTTACTCACAGGTTGCTTAAACTGCCGCTATTATAATGGATTTCCCGCGAAATAAAAGTTCTTCTAAGCCTTTATTTTCTCAAAACAAAAAAATCCCAGCTTCGAGGGCCGGGAACTTTTCAGTTAGAAAACCTAGTAGACAGTCTAAATTTGATTGATAAGTTAGCTATAATCTGGTAAGGTTATAGCATGAACAAAA
>MKTJ01000051.1 GCA_001898225.1 Chloroflexi bacterium 54-19 | reverse complement strand
TAGCAGGAGATGGTTGCAGAGCAGGTTTGTTAGCTTCCAGGATACTCAATCGAAACCTCCGAGAATTGCTCAAGCCGTCAAATCCGGTAATACCAGGGTTGGATTGGCTAATAAAAAAGGTTTGGCCGTAACCTAACCGGCTTTAGACAATAAAAATTTAAAGGCTATATATTTGAGCATAATAAATAAGCCCAATGCCCTTTGGTTTTTTACAAACGCTAATGTTAGATTGCCTGTTTAATTTGGAGTAAGTGGTTGCGTAACAAATAGAAGTGTTTTCATCGCATCCTCGCGTTTTTAAAAGTTTCTTCTTAACTTCTCTAGTATGAAATCATTTTCATTCCTTTTATCAATGGTACAATAGCCTTCCGTTCTTGTCAACAGGTTTTTTCCTCGAATCTAACTTCATCATCAAATTTGCTCAAAATAAGCTCATTTTTTGGTTAAAATGACTTGACGTGAGTGGGTATACTGGATATAGTAAAGATACTCAAAGTTTTGAATACTGTATGAAATGTAATTGTTTTCATTTTCATTTCAAAATTCGTCTCTTTTCAAGGATAGAAAAAAAACCTGGCGGTGCTGCCTTCGTTTAGCGAAAAATTGCCCGCCGGACACGCCTTGAAGCCAGGCTCCTGTGATTATATTCAAATTAATTAACTTGATAGTTATAAAGGTGAGGTCCGGGCAAAGATGGCAAACATCCAGGAGGTGGCAAAGCATGCCGGGGTTTCGATTTCAACCGTTTCCAGGGTATTAAATAATACGGCCAGGGTTAAAGCCGAGGTCAAAAAGCGGATCGAAGACTCTATCCGCGAATTAAATTACCAGCCTAACCCCGCCGCGCGCTCACTCCGCACCAATCGTTCGCATACAATCGGTCTGCTTGTTTCCGATATTCAAAACCCTTTCTTTATGGGGTTAATCCAGGGTATCGAGGACGAGGCCCTGCGCCACGATTACAGCCTTATCCTGTGTAATTCCAACGAGGACGGCCAGCGCGAACAGCAATACCTGGAAGTGCTCTATTCCGAACGGGTTGCCGGGGCCATAATTGTCCCGGTCCGCGAACAATTGAGTGAAGCCGTAACCAAGAAATTCAGAGAGCGGAATATACCCCTGTTAACGGTTGACCGCCGGGTTAAAAATAACGATATTGACGCGGTCCTGGTGGATAATATCCGAGGAGCCTGTGAAGCCGTCACCCACCTGATAAATAACGGTTACCGCCGGATTGGGGTCGTTAGTGGGCCTTTGAATGTAACCACCGGCAAAGATCGCCTTGATGGCTACCGCCTGGCCCTGCGGCAGGCTGGGCTCCCCCACGACCCCGCCCTGGAGCGTTCCGGACCTTTTGATGCGGCCACCGGTCGCAGACTTACCGAAGAATTGCTCGACCTGGAAGACCCGGTGGATGCTATCTTTACCTGCAACAACCTCCTGACAATGGGCGCCTGGGACGCGATTTATTTCCGTAACTTAAAGGTGGCTTCAGACATTGGCCTGGTCGGTTATGACGAGACCTATTGGGCCGGGTTTAAAACCGTTTCCCTGACAACCGTTACCCAACCGGTTTATGACCTGGGTTCTACTGCGGCGCTCCGGCTCTTTCAAAAGCTTGATAATCCCCAGGTCTATTCCTCAAACTACCGGCAGGAGATAATCCTGGCTCCTACTTTAAATGTCCGGGGTTCTTCTCTACCCAGAAATTCCTCCACTCAGATCCAGGAGGCCGGGTAAAAAGTAGTGCTTCTTAATTAAATATTACAAACCTGTTGTGAAAAGAATAAGCAATAACAGTAAACCCAGGGGATTAATTTGATTTTTGAAAAGGTTCTCAATAAGAGCGGATTTTCCGGTCCCAGGCTGGGCCGTGTTACCCCGGTTTTAGAAGGTTATATCGAACGGGGCGAAGTAGCAGGGGTTGTGACCCGCGTCTATCGGCGGGGCGAACTGGTCCAGGCCGACTGCCTGGGCTGGCAAGACCGCGAGAATAAAATCCCAATGCGCCCGGATAGTATTTTCCGCATCATGTCCATGACCAAGCCGGTCGTCGCGGTTGCAGCCTTGACCCTGGTCGAGGAAGGCCGGTTGCGCCTGGATGACCCGGTAGATCCCTGGCTACCGGAATTGGCCGGAAGAAAGGTGTTACTGGACCCGGACGGTCCCCTGGATGGCGAGGCCTATCCCGCCCCGCGCCCGATAACCCTGCGCGACCTCCTGACTAACCGCTCCGGTATCGGTTTCATGCAAGGGCAGGTGCCTTATTGCAAGGTAAATCACGATCTTATACCGGGCCCGCTTTCCTACGCCAGGATTGTGACGGGAAGTCCTAACCAGGCCTTTGATTTGAGCGTTGACCAATGGATGGCCGAAATTGGCAAATTACCCCTGAGGTTTGCTCCCGGCGAACGCTGGCTATACAACGTTTCCTCGGACATACTGGGAGTGTTGGTGGCGCGGGTGGCCGGGCAGGACCTGGGAGATTTCTTCCGGCAACGCCTGTTCGAGCCGCTCGGAATGGTTGATAGCGGGTTTGTGGTCCCGGTCGAAAAACGTGACCGTTTTTGTGTCGGTTATGGTTCTCTGGCCGGGTCTGGCGCGACGGTTATAGTTGACCGGCCTGAAACCACCATTCATGCCAAACCACCGCTCTTTCCCTCCGGGGCCGCCGGGTTGGTCTCGACCGCCGACGATTATTTAAGATTCGCCATTATGTTGCTGGAAGGTGGCAAGCTCGCCAATCAACGCATTTTGGGTCGCAAGACAGTTGAGTTAATGACGGCCAACCACCTTAGCGAGGAACAGGTTTACCATGCCTTTATCGAGTCGGGCCTCTGGGGTTCGGAAGGTTTTGGCCTCGGGGTCGCTACGGTTGCCCGGCAGAGCCAGGTTGGTCCCAGCGCGGGCTCTTTCTACTGGGGCGGGGCTTATGGCACTCATTGGTTGGCCGACCCGCGGGAAAACCTGGTTATCGTCCTGATGATTCAAATGATGAATACCCCACTAAAAATAAGCGGTGACTTTAACACCCTTGTTTACCAGGCGCTCGAAGATTAAATTCTCCTTTTTAAAATATACACCGAGCTTTTCCAGAAATACCTACTCACGGGCCGATTACCTGGGGTGAAGGTAAACCAAAAGTTCGGCTTTTCTATATTAATAATTCTCCGTTCGGATTGCGTAATTTGCCGGGAAATAGTTAAGATAGGGGTATAGTTAATTTCGTAAAATCATTTATAAAACCAATTATTATTTTGCTAGAGATTTATGGCTGCTAGTTCGAAAGCTAAATCTTTTTATATAAAAAGCGGGAAGGTTCGCGGCTTTTTACTCCTGGCCGGTATTTTCCTGGCCCTATGCCTGTCTCTACCCGGTTTAGTGGTGGCCCATGCGGCGCCAACCCAGGTTTCCAGCCCTCCAAAGATAGCGGTTAGGGCCGGGTTCGACGGTTATTACAAGTTAAACAGTTGGCTCCCTGTCAAAGTTGACATAAGTCTGGCAGTGGGGAATGCTAGTTTCGAGGGTTGGATCGAAGCCTCCTTTACCAACTTTGGGGATGGGTCCCCCATATACCGGCGCGCGGTCCAACTTACTCCACCCGCCGACCGTGAAATCTGGCTTTATTTGCCTTCGGGCAACCAAAGTCTTCAAAGTGTCCAGGTAAGATTGGTCAGCCAGGAAACGACGGTAATAACCTCGCAGGATATTTCAATCCACCCCCTGGACCAATCCGACCTGTTGGTTGGCGTCATCAGTGACGACCCCAACTCCCTGGCAATCCTGAACGGACTACGCCCAACCCAGGCCTACAACAAGGGGAGCCTTTTTTACGCTATCGACTATTATAGCCGTTCTCCCCGCCCCGGTATTGTTCCAGCTATCAAAATAATCCATATACTGCCGCCGGATTTGCCCCCTGATGTAAGCGGGTGGGATAGTTTGGATGGGCTGGTCTTGACCGGTCTTTCGAATACTATTCCGCTTGACCGTCTGCAAAATGCGGCCACTTATCAAAGTGCCGCCGCCGCCTGGTTGGTGCAGGGGCGCTTTCTTTTTATAGGAGGGGATAGCGGTTTGACCCGGAGCGGCTACCTGGGCGACTTCCTCCCGGTACAAGCTGCCGGGGCTCCTCAGAATAAAGCTCTTCCCGATCAACTCCGCCGTCTGCAAACCGAGTCCACCACGCTACCCCAGTTTCTAATTGCCGACACCGGTCTGCTACCGGGGGCTTCCACACAGCTAACCCTGGATGGTAAACCCTTCCTGGCAGAAAAACCATTTGGCCTGGGGCGCAGCTGGTTTAGCGCCGCCGAGTTAAATGCTTTACCTCCGTCCATTTTAGGTGGACTCTGGGAGATAGCGTTTCAGGATTACGAGCCCCACCTTTCTTATACTACAGGGTTACGCCGACCCACCGATTTATCTCCCCCCTGGACCAGCCGGTTAAGTCCTAACACCAGGGTAGCGACTTTACCCAACCCGGATGTTATTGGCCTGGCGTTGGGAATATATGTTCTGTTGTTGGGTCCGACCAGTTATCTCGTTCTAAAAATGTTTGGTAAACGCGAAATGGGCTGGTTGGTCGCACCGGTTCTGGCAATTATCTTTAGCGCCGGTTTTTATGTGGCCGGGGCTATAACCTCAGGTGAACCGCTGGTAATCAGCCGTGTATCCATCGTGATGCTGGGTGAAACCGCCCAGGGAAAGATGGTGGGCGGCTCAACCAACCTTGGCACCTTATATTCAAATGCCCGCAATAGTGTCGAGATTCAGGTAAACGACCAGACCCAGGCGGTCAGTTTGCCCAACAGCAAAAATAGTTTTGACCTGGCGGTTCCTGTTCCCAACTCAGACTTTGCTACAATTCGACAGGGTCCGAGTGGTGGGTTTGGTCCGGTCTACCTGGGACAGGACGACCAGCGCAGTTTTGCCCTGGAAAGCATTACTCCCCAGGAAGTGGGGGAAGGAATTGTGGCCAATTTATCCGCAAAAGGGACTGAAATAACCGGCACTCTTGAAAACCGCTCTTTGACAGATTGGGTTAACTTGAGCATTTGGTCCTCAGGCAACATCATATACCAGGTACCCCTGATAAAGGCAAGTGAAAAAATCACTTTACAAAAAAGCTACATGCTTGAAAACCGGACCGATAGTTTGGTCTTAGTTTTAGCGGGCCTGGTAGATGGCAATGCTGGGACATCCAACTCTGCCCTGGGAATAGGTTCTCCAGCCTATCAATCACAAGAAGTATCCATTTTAAATACATTAATGGGTAGTGAAGGCCAGGTTTTACCAAAAGGGCTCGCCAGGGTATATCTGATTGGTTGGAGCCAAGCCACCTTTAAATTCCCCCTCAAAATCGAAGGTCAAGGGGCTAAAAGCAAAGACCTAACCCTTCTATTCGAGCCCCTGGCCTTATCCTGATTTGTTGAGTTATACACAAGCATCTGATAAAGAAAATTGGGAGAAGTATTTTGGCATTTATCCTTGAAGAATCCCCTAAAATGGCTTGACATTAGAGGTAAGGACTGGTATTATTGTGCCTGTTCGTGGAGGTGTGGTGTAGCGGCCTAACATGCTTCCCTGTCAAGGAAGAGACCGCGGGTTCGAATCCCGTCACTTCCGCTTTTACGAAATGAACCTTGACGCTTCTTGAAGTGATCAAGGACAAGAAGAGGCGTAAACTCTAATTGAGGGGTTACGCCTTTTATTGTGCTATCTTCTATCCGAATACTCTCAAATAACGTTTTAGCCAGCCGGTTGCGTTGTTCTGGACCAGCATCTTTCCAAGCCTGGCCGACACTTTGCAGGTAGTTGGCTAACCGTTCTACTTCACTAGCTTTGCTACTAGACGCAGGTGGAAGAGCCGCTAATTCACCCCTAATTTGGTCCCTCTGTGCCCTGTATTCGTCTTCGGGGATGTCACCCCAGGTAAATATCGTTTGCAGGCGTTTAAGCCGGTTTTCAAGCTCAGAGCGTTGTTTTTCAAAACCAGGCCCTTCATCATTTTCTTTTTTGTAGGCTTCCAAAATTACTTCTTTATAATTGTCAGGTAAGGATATAGAGCTTAAATACTGCTCTACCTGGTTCTCAAATTCAGATAGCGGGACCGCTTTTTGTTTGCAGTCCTGAGCAACCCCCTGTCCCCTTCTATAACAATAAATCCTAGCTTTCCCATCGGCCCAGGGATGCATGTGGATTTTGCCACCACAGTATGAGCAGGTCAGTAGGCCTGATAAGGAATAGGTTCGCGCTTTAATCGAAGTCGCAGGCCGACCAGGATGGGTTAAGCCAACCTCATGTGCTCGTTGAGCAGCTTCCCATAACTCTTTTGGTACTAAAGCTTCATGCTTCCCTTTTAAGCCTTTTGTATAGCTCCCCCGGCGGCTTTTACCAGGCGTATATTCTCCATCCGGTAATTCGCCCAGATAGAATCTATTTCTTAAAATTGCCCAGACAGTATCTTTGGTAAAGAGATTGTTTCCCCTATTGCTTTGAGTTCGGTAGCCCAGGCTGTTTAATTCTTCTGCAATTAGCCGCGTACTTAAACCTTCCGCTGCCTTTTTGAAGGCATGAATTAGTGCAGCGTAATTTGTCTTATTTTCACCCAGGCCCAGGTCACGAGTATCAGGCACCGGCAAACCATCATTTGACTTCATTACCCCAAATGGTAAATGGCCGTTGTAAAGCCCTTGCTGTTTTCTTTCCGTCTTTCCTTTTTTCGTTTCTTGGGAGAGGTTATCCGAATAGAATTGTGATAGCGCCCAGATCATATGCATAAACAGCTTGCCTTGAGGAGTGGAGTAATCTAAATTTGGCTCAGAAACCGAAACCAGGCCGATATTACATTTACCTAGCAGTTCAAAGACCTGGACGGCTACCCGCAAGCTCCTGCTGAAGCGATCCATCTTATGCACCACAATCACATCAAATAAACCTGCTTGGGCATCCTCTAACATCTGAGCAAATTGAGGCCGCTTTCTAATATTATCAGTACGGGCGCTTTTCCCTTCGTCTTTATACTCCCCTACCGAAATATACCCTTGCGCTTCTACATAATGTTTGTAGGCACGTTCTTGAGCAGAAATACTATACCCTTCTATTTGCTCTTCCGAACTAACCCGGCTATAGCCAACTGCCCGTAATCCGGGGGTTTTATTATTCTTTAGTGAACCCATAGCGACTTCTCCTAACAAATGGGTAATATAGTGAAAGAAACGAAGGTGTAAAACGAGGTTTAGATTATCTCTACCATCCATTTTAAACCTTTTTTGGAAAAAGAATAGTGAATACCCATTAATACTTTCTATGGTATTAATTGGATTTATGAATCGGTAGTTTTATCTAAAGGGCTAGCGGGATTTCGCGCAATATCAATTAAAATGAGCGCAAGGCGATGCAAGGCACCGTAATTCAATGGTGGTAGAGGTTCATTTTCCTCTTTTGAGGCAGGAGGTTGGTCTTCATCCAGACCTGGGGAAGTTATTGGAGAACTTTTAGTTTGTTGCGGTTTTTTGTTGTAGTTAGCCATACAAGCCTAACTTTTCTAGATTAGTTTGATAACCCGTAATACCGGCATAATAAGCCAGGTTATCTCCTATTGTAATTGGATAACTAAGATAGTACATCCGAGTTTTCATCTATTTTTTAATTTCCCATGAGACTATTATTTTGCCCTTGACTTCTTATTTTGAAACTACTACTCTTTATTCTATTAACAATTAGTCGCCAAGACATTTACCAATGGTAATGGAATGTTGAGGCCAAACACGTTATGAAAAGCCACATCATAGCCATAGCAGCCCAAAAGGGCGGCATCGGAAAAACAACTTCCACCATTACTATCTCATCATATTTAACTCGCTTAGGATACAAAACACTTGTTATTGATATAGACGCCCAGCGCAATTCCACGATGGTGCTTCTGGATGGATTTGAAAGCTTAAGCGAACCGCAAACTGTAGCAGTACTTCTTCAGGATGAAATACGAGATTTAAGCAACGTCATTCACCAAAGCAAAGTTCCAAACTTAGATATAATCCCCTCTCATTCCAGGTTAAGTGAAGCTGATGTTATTTTATCTCAGCTTATGGCACGAGAAGCCAGATTAAAAATGCTGCTTGAAACGGTTAAAGCCGCCTATGATTTTATTTTTATTGATTGCCCACCGAACGTAAACTGGATACCCATAAACGCCTTTGTAGCAGCCGATTACGTGCTTATTCCGGTATCCCCTAATGCTTTTGATCTGGAAGGAATTAAGCTCACTCTTAATACCATACAGAATGTGCGGAAATACCATAATAAAAATCTACAACTCTTGGGATTGCTTATGACCCTATACGATCACCGTAATTCAATCAGCCGTGAGATTTATGATGTTCTAAAAGGCCAATTTAAAGATTTCCTGTTTAATACCAGAATTCCGATAAATACCGCCTTGCAGAAAGCAAATGCTCATAAACAAGATATATTTACCTTTGAACCAACCTCAACCGGCGCTGTGGCGTATAAGTCTTTTATCGAAAACGAATTACTCCCCCGCTTACAAGTTCAACCTAAAATATGAAATCAAAAACAGCTTTACCACCAGATGTAAACGAATTTTTTAAAGGCACTTCCGTCTTTTTTTCCTCTAATTCAACCAACGATAGTTCAGATAAAAAGAGTAATGGTAGCGTCTCAAAAGGACCACATTCTAGTAAAAAGGAAAACCCCGCTGCTAAACAGAATGGTTCTCCGGTTCCCCAGAAAAATGAAGAGAATAACAGTTCCGGTTCTTCGAGTGAACCGAACGGGCGAACGGTCAAACCGAACGGTCAAACCGAACGGTCTTCAATTATCCTCGAACTAGCAGGTGAAGTAAAAGAAGTAGAACAACGAAGGACAGAGCGATATAGTTTTGAAATCTATGTAGACCAGATTGGAACGCTAGAAGATTTGCAGTATAGATACAAGAAAAAGACCGGCAAACGGCTATCATCCAGCCGGATTATTCGAGAAGCGTTAGATGAATACCTGAAGAAGGCTGAAAAAACTATTTAACCTATGGAAAATCAAGTTCGTATTTACAAACGAAACCGACAGGTATATTTCAATATGGCAATTTTGAAGTACCTGCGCCGGAAGTACGGCAAGGATAAAAAGCTGTTTGTAGCGTTGCGTTCTGTATTTATGGCCTTGAATGAAGTTGCAGAAGATTTTATCGACACTCCGGTAACGTTTTTTACTAAAACAGTCGGCACGTATGCAGGCGTATCACGAGAAGTGGCAGGCCGCTATATCAACCTGTTACAAACAGAAAAATTGATTGTCAAAACTCGGATTAAAGATACCAAAACAGGGAAATTTTCGATGGGTACTACTATCGAACTGCTTGATGTTGTACCAGATAACGAACCATTGCCTGGGTATGCCAGCAATGGTATAATCCAGCGCCGGGATAACCGGGCAGCTTTATATAATAAATACAAGAACGTTAACGCTAGTAATAAAATTAAAAATAACGTTATTAGCAAAACGCCTTTGAAAAGCGAGTTAGAAACAACAGAACAGCAAGCAAAAACTACACACTATGCCCAGCTAATAGCTGAAAAACTAGGCGATCAAAAATCTCTTACCTTTTACAAAATCGCTTGCCAGAAATATGACCCGGAAAAATTGTTAAAGAAAGCGCATGCCATAGTAGCCGATGGGGGAGCGGATAATCCAGGAGCAGTATTTGTTACCTGGTTAAAAGGCCAGAAAAGAATGGAGGCCACCCAATGAGCTTTCTACTATTTCTTTCCCAGCGGCTTAACGGCCACCGCATAAATTTGTTTAACCGATTTTTCAGAACCGTCTTTTGCACGAGATTGCCGGTATTGCTCGTAGCCGACAACCTGCACAGAACTGCCTTTATGAAGATCAGCCTCCATAACCTTTTGGGCATACTTCCCGGTAGTATATATTTGCTCGTATCTCACCTTTTTTTCGGTTGTTTCGTCTGGAACAGCAAGGGCCATCGTACCTCGCAACAATCCCGTTTTGGTTTTCTTAAAGTTTGGCTCATAGGCCAGCCTGCCGGTCAAAGTAACGCGCCCCTCGGTTTCATTTTGTTTAGCACTTTCAGAAGAAGTACTGGTATTACTTTGACCAGTAATACCTTCAACCGGTTCAATTTCTTTAACCGGATATACCAGTTCTTCTTTAGGGGCTTTGTACTCAATGGTCAACCCCTTATCAGGAGTAACCCTCAAATCAGCACCTTGACCAGTTTCCAGGTCTCCAATGTGCAGGCTTGCCCCTGGCAAAGCAGCCACCGCCACGGAGAGGGTTTGCAAAGCGGACAGAATAGTTTCAAGTTGTTGGGACTGTTCAGGAGAAAATGGGGAAGGAAATTCACCTTTTGGCATATAAATTTATTATACCAAAATGCGGGTATGACAAGCTAAATTGTATATTTAACCTGTCTAAATAGATAGTATATTTTGATATATACACAAATTCTCCTCTTTTTACCCACCGTAAATATACGCTTTCATAAAAGGAATTTAGGCTGTCGGTTAACACCAACAGCATTAGACGGGGAGGGATTGGAACGGCTTAAGGCCGTTCTCAAGCCGTCGGGGTTCGGTTTAGCATTTCCTTCGCATTACTGACCGCCAATCTTTGCAGATTGTCTAAAAGATAAATCTTTTTCAGTAATTGCTCAGTCAAAGGCTAAACACGACCCCGACTCCGTACTTCTAAACCACCTCTACAAACGGGTATAACCCTCATCTCGCTATCGCTCTATAAAGATGTTCCCATTGCGGCTGCACTTCACTTTCAGTTCGCTTGCCGCACGAAGTACGGAGTCGGGGTCGCTACGCTCACCCGACGGCTTGAAATGAGCGACAAGCGGCGTCCCTCCCCGGCCTTTCCCTCCGCTTGTCGCGGAAACAAATTAAAAAAAATTAAACTGTATAACTAATTTAGAACCACATCTCTAAATGGCCCTTAAAGGCAGGTTTTAAGAAAAGGAAATTAAAGAATGAACGGAACACCATTTTGTGATGGAGGTGATGAATAACAGGCAAAATTTTGGCGTTTTTAGGTGTTTCAAAATGAGACAAGAGTAGTTGTAAGATTTTTAAAACTGTAGATTTTGAACTTTCGGTAACACAGCACAAAAAGTTCGCTATTTCATCTTTTCAACCTTACTGAAGTCTTAAGGATTCTTAATTAGCCTGCGCCTTCAGCAGAATAGCAAAAAACTTAAACCACTTCAACTGTTCGTTGTGAGCCGCTGAAGAATTGTGTCAGGTCATCACGAGCTTCTGCTCGGTTTTAAGCTCACTTTGGGCCTGCCACTGCTTCCCCAGTATATCTTTCCTGGACGGTAGGGGATTGGGCAGTCAATGGGCCGGTTTTTATCCTGTATAAATTTAGCATCAGGCAAATTTATGACAGTACAAAAACCTTTGAACTGAGAAGCCGTTCAACCATGTGACAGCCCAATGGTGAACAACGCAAAAGGGCGTGGGACAGGCCCAAGAAAGCCAGTTCTACACGCTTATCAGTTTATCAGCCAGGAAGGAGGTGAGATTTATGACAACAGACGAATTTGAACTATTCGTAAATAGGTTAACCATCCTAGAAGGGGCGATTATCAATTTTGTACGTGAGTATTACACACTCACCACAGGAAAAAGTGCTTCTGATCAGAGCATTGAAGAGATTTATCAAGCTCTTTTTAATCGTTCGCGATTTGGGAAAGGTTAAAGCCTGCTGCGGTGGAAGCCTGGTTACCGCCAGGTTTCCACATATTAGACTTTCTAACCTAAGTCTACTTGCTTGACATACATATTTCAAGTTCTGATTGGGTTTCCGATTAAAATTCTGCGAAAACCCTTTTGTGCTTCTCAATTCATTATAAGTTTGGCTTTTGAAAGGAGGTGATTAGTATGATTGTTTTGAGAGAAGGACAGATTGAGGTAACTGCCCCAACGGTAACAGCAAAATTACTGCAAGGCTTGCATAAAAAGTTAGATGTTCTAGAGCAAGATAAAGAGCATTTTTATGTAATTTATCTAAATAGCCGACTTAAGATTATAGCCGTCGAGATTAACTCTATCGGAACGGTAAATGCCTCCATCGTTCACCCGCGGGAGGTATTTAGAAGAGCGATTATAGAAAATTCAGTTCAACTGATTGTCGCTCATAATCATCCCTCCGAGGATTGCGCTCCATCTGAGGCCGATATTCAAATTACACAACGGCTGCAAAAGGCAGGGGAAATAGTTGGGATTGAAATAATTGACCATATAATTTTTGGTCAAACTACTTATTTCTCTTTCAAAGAGGAAGAAATATTTGGTATGAATTAAGGTTTGATGAAGTGGGAATCTGATTACCGTCAGGTTTCCACATATTAACCCTTATTCCATTTTAGTAAACCCAATAAAACATTTCAAGGACAATTTGGGGTTTTCGCCCAAATACCAACATCCCCGGCGAAAACCCCGTAGAATTTATTTTTCAATTTGACACTCTATACAGAAGATAATCGGTAAATAATACCCTCTATTTCTTACCTATAACCAGAATTTTTTTTCCTTATCATAGTCTGAAATGAAATAAACTTCGTTTCTTTTGCGGGAAAACCGTAAAATAAAATCTTCAAATACCTTTTGGCTATCACTACCAAAAGGTTTCCATACAAAAAGTCTAAAACCAATATTGCATTGTTTATCAATAACAATCTCGATTTCTGCGCGTTTTTCAGCTTGGCAGAATATGGTAGGAATCTCTAAAGATTGTAAAGGATTATACAATTGACGTGTAAACAGATACTGCGGAATATCAAAAGCAGTAGCAAGTGACCACCATTTATAAAATTGAGTGCCCTGTTCTTCCGACATACGTATTACCCGACTCAAATGTTCTTTCATTTGTGTGGTAAACAAATATTTATTGGATTTTTCATTTTCAAAAAAGTTAAGCAAAAATGCAGGAAAATAAGTATCTGGATAAAGATGTGCTTTGTATGCGGGGGAATTCAAATGAAATTTAGATGCAATTACATCCCAATTATACCATTTTCCTAAGACAGAATTAATTTCTGAAGGGGAGTTAGTTTCTACATTGTAAAATCGAAGTAATGCTTCATTTTGAGCAATGATGCCACCAATATCATTGCGAATAAAGGCCGGCAAAGAAATTGTTTCTAGGTCATTTAGTAGATTTTTTAGCCCCTCCAATTTCCAAATATAACTTGCATCTAAATAAGAAAGTTCATCTTCTCTTTCTTGTGATTTGAACGACTCCTTGAAGATTATCTTTAAGACATTAGCTTGGTCTTGCGTAATTGGATTCGGTGTTAAATTTTTAGAGGCGAGAGCTTCTGCATAAGAATTTAAACTTCTAAAACGGCTCGTATGACCCTGTTCAAACCGTGACAAGCTAGAGGAATTAGCTCCCACAACTTCTGCGAATTTATCAAAGTTATGAATATTTCGTGCTAGACGGATATGTTTAGCCAACTGTCCAATATTTTCATGGGGCAAACCTTCGGTTGGTTGAAGAATTTTCTCTTCCATTACGTTAAACAAGTCTAAATTTTGTAAGAAAATTTGAAAAATGCAACTTTAGTTGCATTTCGAGTTAGATTTTAAAAGGCTTAAAAGGTACTATTAGGTTTAGTAGAAGGTTGGTTTATTTCGTAAATATGAGGTTCACCGGATATGATCTTCCTACCTTCTACTTCTATTTTTGAGGCACATTCAAAAATAAGAGGGACATAATTTTTGTACGCAGTCATTTTATGAGCAAACCATTGCATATGTTCCTCAGCATCAAAAGGATAACCACTATATAAATTTTCGATTTCATTAATTATCTTTTTGACATGTGAACGGAAACTTAGTTCATCTAATAGAGTTAAATTTACACTTGGCATTGGTTTTAGTTCTTGCCAGCGTTTAAACTCCTCTTCGAAAATTTTTACAGTTCCGTCAGGTTGTATTTTTTCAAAAGCTTTTTGAACTAATTCGTTTGCTGGGGGCAAATCAGGTAAATCCTTCATTTCAATGAATGGCGACGGCTTCATTTTACTGCGTGCCTTTCTTAAAAATTCTTCGTAAGGAACAATTTTTCTGTTTGAAGGCGAAAACTCCTTCGACATAGGAATATGCTTTTAGTATAACATAATTCTTTCTTCCTAAAACTATATTTTAGTCTTTGTAGGTTTTTTACAAACATAAAAATAATAAACTCCTTTTAGAAATACTCAAAATTTATTTTGAGAAGTTAGTAAAATACAAAAATAAAGAAGATTTACAATGATTCTGATCACAGCAATTTGTAAGTATGATAATAATAATGCCAGCTTAATATGGCAAAGTAAGACTATTTTTAGATACCCTAAATGCAGTTACTTAATTTGTATCCAACCTCTAAGGGTATCCTCCTTGTCTTTGAACCAGAATTTTGAGGTTGAGGATTTAACTAGACGGGAGCTAGAGGTATTAGCTTTAATTAAGATTGGTTTAACTAACGATGAAATTGCTGATGCTTTAATTATTTCCGAAAGAACTGTTTTTACCCATGTAAGCTCCATCTTTCATAAATTAGGTGTTTCAAGTCGAACAAGTGCTTTATATAGTGCAGAGTCATTAGGAATCATTTTAGCTTATAAAAATCAATAATTTCTAGGATTTCTCATCGTTTATTTAGCAATACAATTATTTTGAAGGCTACTTAGGTAGCTTTTTTTATTCTAAATAGAAAGGGGGTGATTTAAGGTGACTTACAAAGAAAAACCTCTAAGTGAGAAAGATAAAGAGTTTTTAGATAAATTCGAGAGCCAAATGAAAGCTTCCACCGATTTCTGGCAAGGATTCTCTGAAGCTATAGCGGCACACCAAATTGAAAACCTTCAGAGGCACAGACCTTTGCCGGTTAGGAAGCCTCAACCTAAGGTTATCAATTTGATCGAGAAGTTAAAGGAAGCTTTTTATCAACAATCAGTTTCTAGTCGTCCTGGCAGAGATAAACCAACACCACCAAAGGTTACGTTTATCACGCCGGATATAACCGTTGTAGAGATTGATGAGACTCCTAACCTTACTTTTGAAGACTGCGCTCCTCCCGACACGATGAGCGAAGATAATATTTTACCGTTTGGCAAGAGAGGAGAACCCTGGTGGCTGACTTAGTACCATATCGTTCATTTGCGCTACCATGCTCGTCAGCCCTAATACAAGAAATTCGTGAGACCGCTATCGCTGCTAACGTAGCAGTAGCCGGTCTTCATGAATACGCCACAGGCTTAGTCAAAAATACGCTTGAACAGGCCGCTAGTATGATGCCTTCTCACCCCACCCAGACCCAGATGGCAGCAATACAGGCAGAGACACAAGCGTATCTAAACCAGATCGAAGGCATAGGCTACAGCAAGTGTCAGCGCATTTTAATGGTAGTTGAGGCTATAGGACAGCAACCTGAATAGAAAGAAAGGAGTAAACCCATATGGAAATAGTTGTTGGAGTAGGAGTTGCCCTCGGCTTATTTGCTGCCGCGGCAATTGCCGCTTTATTCGAAAAGGAGGAGGAACCTTCAAGTACCGAGATGATTTCACAGATTCGGTGTGATGCCGAGAGGTCAATGCGGCAAGCATCGGATGAGTATCTTAAGAACATAAAAGAGATAACACGGAGGTAGCCAGTTGACGACAAAAAATTCAAGCTCCAATTCTCTGGCTACTGTCACCACCCCTAGCGGGTTCAGCTATATGCCCCAAAATAGTCTTTCCCAAAAAGAGGCTAGAAAAACTGGTGCGGAGTTAGGAAGGCAAGAACTAGCAATTACGGCCATTCGGGAAAAAACAATGCTGGCGAATGAGGGAGTTGGCGTTGTTAATGAACACGCTATGGCTGTAATGACGGTAACTGCCAACCATATCCAATCTATTAGCCAGCAAGCAAGTGGTGGTGTTAGGGAAGTGGTAAATGCCTTTGCTTATCAGCAATGCGAATCTTTGGCAGATGCCCTTCATGGTATAACCGTCCTTGCTAATCACGGTTTCGCGCGTGAGGTTGCGCGGCCAGTTTATCAACCCGCCGAGGAACCGAAACATTGGTGGCAGAAGTAAACAACCTTAGTAGTGACTTATGAGTTGGGACACATCATTTGAGGAGTTTTGGAATAGTCATAAAGGCGTTATAAAAACGAAACGCCCCCTCAAACGGTGTGTCCTGGCTCAGAAATTATACGATCTTATTACTCCTCTTTGTGAAGAAGCTATTCAATCCCAATCTCTTCTAAAAATAAATCAAACAAAACTCCGCATCCAAGACGCTTATTTTAGCCATAGAGAAATGGCTAAAGGTTCTCACCGCAATTACATGAGTAATCGCCCCAGCCATATTTGCCTTTACGCAGTTTATGAAGAGGCGTTTATGACGATTAAGAACGCCGAGCTACAACTACAGCCCCCTTTGCTTTTTATTCCACCTTCAGAGCCTCCGGCGCAGCCACCTGCAAAGCCCCAAGTCGCCGGTATCTTCCTGGAAGAGTTAGATGAATAAGATTATTCAAGTTTCAGATAACTCGCTTATCGTTCCGCCTGGTTACGAAAAGCGTTTGTTAATCATTCCAAACAAAGGCCGCAGTTTAGGAATACACTTGCAAGCAGGGAAGGGAGCCGGAAAATCCCGTTTCATTGGCCGCATTTTAGCTTGGCTTGATTTTATTTTTTCTGTTGCTCTAATCATTCTGGACCCGTTAGGTCCTTCTATATCTAACTTTCTCGATAAACTTACTCGATTACCATCAGAACAGCAGAGACAGCTAGGGAAGCGAGTCAGGTATATAGATATGTCTGGCAAAGCCGGTATAGTTGGATTTCCTCTATATTACCGGCTTGGTAAGGAAACGTTACTTGAAATTAGTCAGCGGTATCTTGAAGTTATTAGAACAAATGATCCAAACCTCCAAAATGCCAGTATTGAAGGTTATAACAGTCTGACAAAGATTGGAACGCCACTTGGAATGATCTTAGCGGCTTTAGATTTACAAATTACCGAAGCTGAAAATTTACTCACAAATCCTCACCTCTGGACGAGCCGCTTTGAAGAGGCAATTCACCGCTATCCTGAAGTTAAGCCTGCCGTTGACTTTTTTACACAGCAATATATGGAGTGGGATGAAGCCACCCGCATACGCCGGACAGATGCTTTCCGTACGAAGATTGCGGCCTTTTCGTATGACCCCTTGATGAAAGCCATGTTTGGGGCAAGCCAACCTGGTTTAGATTGGGACCAGGTTGTGGCAAATCGGGAAGCAGTTCTTCTTGATTTTGGCAATGAGCACAACCTTGAACAACGAAAATTCAAAATGATGTGGGTCTTTACTTCCTTTATGGAATGGATAAAACATCGCGGAGCGGGTCACCATCACCCACCAGTTTCATTTATCATTGACGAACTGGTAAGCCTCATGAATGTTAATACCGCAGCGAGTGCTGGAATCTTCGCCCATAATTTGGAGGAGCTTATTAACGTCTATGCCAGAAATTATAATATTTGGTTGACCATTGCTCACCAGGAACTTTACCAACTTGACCCTAACACCCAGAAAACACTTCTTACAATGGGTACGCAGATATTTGGTTCAAGCGCAGATATAGACGCTGCTCTAACCCTAGCAAAGAACCTGTTTCCGTATGACCCCGAAAAAGTAAAACGGTACGAACCTATATATTCAAGCTTTCAGGGAAAATCATCTGTTATTGATTATCGGCCCATAAATTACACAATTGAGGAGCAGAAATACTTAAAAGCATACGAACTTAAAAACCGCAACCGTTTTGAGTTTATCGTTCGTCCCGCTACAGGCGAAGGGCAGGTAAGCCCCAAACTCCACCGTGTATCCATTGAAAACTTTGACAAGGGTATCTGGGTAGACGAGGAGGTGGTTACCCAGGCACGAGCGATATTGGTTAAGCGAAGTAGTAGACCCATAACGGAAGTTCTGAAAGAAATTGAAGCCCGCACTGCACCTGAAAAACCTGCTACAATAAATACATATGAGCGACCAACTCGTACCCCTGTTTCCTCGAAGCGAACTCGACCTTCTCAACCGAAAACCCAACAAAATAAAGAACAAGACAATGATGAAGACGATATATATTTCGGAGTCCACACATAAACGGCTACCCCGCAAACGGCAGGAGGGAATGGAGTTACCAGGCTTTCGTCTTACCAAGCGGGACATTGAAATTATCAAAGCTGTATTTTCTTATCGAGCCTTAACAACTACCCAAATTGAGGCACTACTTTTTAATTCATCCTATTTCGAACAGCAATTAAAAACAGGGGTTCAAAAACCGCATTCTCCAACCCGGTGCAGTTACCGTTTACAAAAACTCTATCATTATGGCTATTTAAGGCGGGAGGAAATACCACAACGCCTTATGGATGGGAGAAAACCGTATGTCTATTTTCCAGACACTAAGGCCCTAAACTTTCTAGCATATCACGAAATGCTTGACGATGAGGAAAACACTTTGCATGATAAAGTATATAGCGCCAGTTATCCGTTTTTGCAGCATTTGTTGGATGTAAATACCATTCGCATCATACTTATCTTGGCCGCTAAACTGAAAGGGTGGGAGGTTTCAAACTGGATTGACGAGAAGACCTTAAAACAGGGGCAAAATCTGGATGTAGTAACCATAAAAAGTCATGAAGGAAAGGTAAGTAAAGCCTCTGTTGTACCTGATGGATTCTTTACCCTGAAAAAAGGTTCATCAAGTTATAGTTTCTTTTTAGAACTTGACCGCTCAACCGAAACCGGGGAGTATTCGACCTTTGGTCGCCGCGATTTTGCTCGAAAGATACGCACATATAGGGCGTATTTAACGCCGCAACCTGATGGAACGAGCTTATTTGAAAAGCGTTACGGTATTAATAAAATACGTATTTTAACCATTACAACGGGGGAAAAACGAGTAGCAAACCTAAAGGAGATTACCGAGAAAGTGGGAGGAGCAAATCGGTATTGGTTTACCTGGATGAAGCAGTGTACCCCTGATACCATTTTAAGCGAAGAAATCTGGCAGATTGCCTCTCGTGAAGGTTTGTTTAGTCTTATTCCGGCAAAGAAGGCTGAAGGATAGCAAAAAGGCCGCCCTCGCACTCCCTCACGACATACTGACGAATATGATTACCCATATTGAAAGCGCCTAGCCTAGCCGGTAATGGACGAGACTTAACCCTTCTTTAAAGTTCGTAGAAAAGGAAAGGTTAGGGGAAGAGGCTTTGCGGACGACCTCTGCATTCTAAAGTATAACAAAATACTCAAAATTAATATTCTGTAAATTACTATACCTACTTTTTAATGGGAAAAGCGCTAGAAAAAACTAGGAACTAAATACTGTGTATCTTCTAAATTGTGATTTTGCTTAACGACCTTAATTTACTAAATACCTCAGTAATGGTGCCTGACCTATCGGCTTTTATATAATTAAGATAAACAAAAGTATCTACCCTAGTTTCCGCCTTTTCCTGAATCTTGTTCAGTTCCCGGTCAAGATTGTCGCAAGCTCGGGCAACCCTAGTAAGGTCATTGATCAATTCTACATTGCCATAATTTTTTTCAAAAGGATATATCAGTAAAGCAGCTATATAATATTCAAGGGCTTGATTGCTTTTTCTTCCATTTAATTGTTCCTCTAAGCCCAATTCTTTTATGGCATCCGCCATTCCTTTGGCATAGTTAACTTCGGCCCATCCCTCAACTGCCGTTATCAACTGCCTTTTAACCTGCTTCCGACTAGCTGTTGTATAATCTACATCTTGTATTTTGATAAGGGCCTCCTCAGTAGTGACAAACAAGTTGGCTCTCTGGTTGCCAAACATGTGGAAAGCCTTAATCCTAGCCTTAGAAGCTGTGATATAGTCTGTTTCTCGCTTTAACTGTGCTATCCGTAAATAATCATAAGCAGTTTGGGTTTCTGATCCATATTTCTCGTGTAAAGATATTGCTCTATTAAACCATTTCAATGCATAATTTTCATACTGGTCTGATTGCTTCTGACTTTGATTGTTTAGGTGTAATTGCTTGGACAAGTCGGCATAGGTTCGGCCTAAAAAGTGGATGGAACTTTCAGCCCGGAAAATCTCCCCCATAGATTGTGCAAGGTTAATATTCGTTTCAAAGAATTCAATCGCCTTATAAAAAGAACCCTGATAGTAAGTTAACCAACCTTTTAGGCGGTTCAACTCTAGCAAAGTGGTAGCATCCATAATTGAGCCATATTTTAGCTCTACCTGGTCTAATTCCTCTTTGGCTCGCTTATAATCCCCAAAATTTATAATACATTGAACGCTGGATAGGGCCGCTAAGGCCGCATTGGTTGAGTTTGGACCAAAGACTGTTTCAGCTAACTTAAAAAGAGCTAGTGTGCCTTCTTCTGAAAACTCGCGCACTGCGTTTGCCCGAAGCATTAGTTGCATACCTCGAAAATTGGCGTTCTCAAGACCATGCAGGTTATCCTCATGGATTAAATTAAATATCAATTCCTGCCCTAGCAAGGTAATGAGGAATGAACCTCCAACAGCTTTTAAAAATTCTCGCCTATCCGAAAAGTCTAATTTTTTAGACATTACCCGATAAAGATGCAAAGAATTTTCTAGAGACATTGCTTTGTAATCCGCTCGATTGTTTATAAAGTTAGAGAGGTTTCCTTTGGATATGCCAGCCCGGTTAGCCAAGTCTACAAAGCTCATTTTTTGAGTGTACACATATTTTTTTACCAGTTCGCGTGCTTTTTCAAAGTCAGGGCCATAATCGTTTAAAGCAGGACCCTGGGATTCTTCTTTACCTAGATTCGGGAGGACTTCGGCATCAGCATCATCTTGTGCCATAACTTTATCCTGAATAAAAATATGAGACTTTTAAATCTATTTTACAACAAAGAAGGTTTAGATAGAATTTAGCCAGGTTTCTTCAAGAAACTTTTTAAAAGTATATCAAAATAAGGTGTGTTAAAATATATTTATTATATGTCTTTCCTTTCGCTTTGGATTACAGCTTTCCTTTCGGTCTCTTTTCTAAATTCTGTACCATAAAGGAAAAAATTACTGTTAGTAATAAAAGAAGAAGATAAAGCAGTGATATTTGAAGGATAATTAAGTCTTTTTGTACATAAGCACTTACATAATCTTTTATATGAGAAAATGACGGATCACAGTATTGAAAGCACCCTAAATTGCATTTAATGATACAAGTTGGTTTTTTAGTAGCGATTGGTATTACATAAAACGCAAACCGACTGATATTTAGAATAAGAATTACAATAAAAACTCCAACTGAAATCTTAACAAATCTATTTGGATTAATCTGCATAGATGGTTAATATATTAACAATTAATATTGATTTTACTGCAAAATAGCAACGTGTGTGCTATACACAAATTGCTAATATTTACTGTTATTTATTTAGACCAGTATATATTCTAACAGATACTTTTGTCCCTAATTTGCAGAAAGAGGCTTGATTTGTCTATAAAAAAGGGTACAGTATATTTTTCATTTTTAGCACTTTTTGGACTCCTTTCGTCCTTTTTTTTACCTGTTTCTACCCTTGCACAATCTACAAGTGATCCTTTAATAGAATTACCAGGAAGTTTATCTCCTGATATTGGATCCTTCACTCTTTTGCCGCAAAATAATACAGCCACTAAATTGGTGTCAAGCGTATCTATTGTATTAACACCTAGAAATGAAAGACAGTTGGAAACTTTTGTTCAAAATGTCCAAAACCCAAATTCACCTGAATACCGAAAATTTCTGACAGTAGAACAATTTAAACGATTATATTCGCCCGATGTGCAATTGGTCATGAATCTCAAGAATTTCTTTACGAAGAAAGGACTAACAATTACTTACGAAAGTCCAGATCATTTATTGATTGTAGTAAATGGGCCAAACACAGAGTTAGATAAAGCTTTTGGAACTATAAGTGAATACCATATTAATACGAATGGAGACAAGGGGTTTATTAATGTACAACCATTAAAACTTCCGGCTTCAATTGCTAAAGGTATTAAGGGTGTAACTGGCTTTGACCGTTTACATAAACCCAAACACTTCTTAAGAGGAAATTTTAATATACTTAATTCAACAACATCAGGGCCAAACACCCCCAATACCTTACGTACAGCCTATAATATAACGCAAACTGGTTTAGATGGATCAGGAACAAGCGTAGGTATAATTCTTGACACTGCACCAGATATTAATGAGGTAAAAAGATGGGCTAGCTACTATAATCTTCCAACTCCAAATGTTAACGTAGTTGGTTATGGAGGTAATACAAGTTTAGAAGCAAATTTAGATGTACAAATGGTACTAACTGCTGCCCCAGCTACAAATATTCGCTATTATGTAGCAAATTCAGGCTCTGATGGTGGGGTAAACTTTAGCTATCTATTAAACTCTATTAAACAAGCTATTTATGATCAAGTAAACGTTATTTCCAATAGTTGGGGATATTGTGAAAGTTATTTTGATCCTCAAACAAGAAGCAATTATCATTCTGTTTTCCAAAATGCGGCTGCATTAGGAATCCCCATCCTTTTTTCGAGTGGTGATTCTGGGATATTTCAATGTAGTGGGTTTAGTAATTCAATAGCTGGAGAAGGGAGTTTTCCTGCAGTTGATGATTTAGTAACAGCGGTTGGAGGAACGAAACTTTTAAGGGACAGTAATACAAATGCGTGGGGGGATGAGTTTGGTTGGAGTTGTAATGATGTAAATGATAACACAACCTGTATACAGGCAAAAGGAGGTTCCTCAGGCGGAGGGGTATCACAATATAGTGCAAGACCCTATTTTCAAACAAATATTAATCCCACTAGCGAATCTGGAAATATTTCATATGATTCAACTTCACCAAACAGAGTAATACCTGATATAAGTTTAGATGCTGATCCAGTTTCTGGCGTCCTTATCTTTCAAAATAACTGTGACCCAACAGTTAACTGCCCACTGCGCGGTGGTACAAGTGCGAGTACACCTCTATTAGCCGGTGTTATTGCTCTAGCTTCTCAAAAAATTGGTGGTCAAGTTGGGGGAATAAACCCATTTATTTATGCCAATTGTTCAGGCTCTTTTTGGTGCTATGATGTAACCAATGGTTATAATGGTGTTAATGCAAAACAGGGATGGGATTATTTAACAGGTTTAGGGTCCTTAAAAGACGTAAATACATTTATCCAGGCTTTTACCGATCCTGCTTGGCAAACATATACTTCAGCAAATTCACCCTTACCTTCTGATTACATTAATGTTATAACTCTTGATAAAGATGGGTCTAAATGGATTGGGACATACGGAGGTGGATTAGCCCATTTCGATGGAACAAATTGGACCATTTATACTACGGCTAATTCAGGACTACCCAGTAATGATATTCATGCTATAACTATTGATAATGATGGTACAAAGTGGATTAGTACTGCTTACGGAGGAGTTGCTCATTTTGATGGAACTACCTGGACAGTTTATAATTCTTCAAATTCACCTCTACCAGTAACCCCCAACATTAATGGAAGTATTTTCGGCATTACTATTGACCAGGATGGGTCGAAGTGGTTTGGTACCGTAAATGGGGTAGCCCATTTTGATGGTACTACCTGGGCTATTTATGATTCAACCAATTCTGGTTTACCTGGGGGGGTAAATGAAATTGCAATAGATAAAGATGGGTCTAAATGGTTCACAACTCAATCAGGGGTAGTTCATTTTGATGGAGCTAATTGGACAGTATATAATCACGCAAATTCTGGTTTACCTAATGACGCAATAATATCAGTTGCTATTGATAGCAATGGTATGAAATGGTTTGGTGGGTATAATGTAGGTGAAGGTGTTACCACCTTTGATGGAACAAATTGGAAAAATTACAATACCGGCAATTCTGGCCTTCCTTCCAATTGGGTTCAAAGAATAATTATTGGTCCAAACGGAGAAAAATGGTTTGCTGCTGTTAATGGTGGAGCTGCAAAGTTCGATGGTTCTAATTGGACGGTTTATAACACTTCAAATTCAGGGATTGTTAGTAATGCCATAAATTCAATTGCCATTGATAAAAATGGAAATGAATTGTTCGGTACTACTTCAGGCTTAAGTATTTTAAATAATGCAGCACAAAATTTGCCGAGTATAAACTTTTTAACTCTACCATTTCCCTATGATCCGAAAATGAATATCCAACAAGGTTGGTTCTATAACTTCACTCCAACTAGCGCAAAATGTACTTCAACACTACCAAACCCTGACAATAATCCGATTAATAACTTAAATTGCGGGATAGATTATATTAAAGGAACTAAAAATGGTTCTGATTGGGTTAGTTTCCCTGTCCTTGCTGCAGCAGATGGTACAGCTTGTTGGAATTGTATTTCTCCAAGAGAAGGAAATGCAGTTTGGATAACACATACAACCATTCACGGAATGACTTACAATACCTATTATGGAAATTTAATGAGTAGCCCCCTTCCAGCCGACGGAAGTCCAAAACCTGTTAAAAGAGGCGATATAATCGGATATGCAGGTAATACCGGAACCAATACTGGTTTTTACTTACATTTTGATCTAAGAATAAATAATGTTTCTTATGATCCTTATGGTATCTGGTCCACAGCAGATAAGTATCCTACTCCAAATTGCGCTACAACTCCTTCATCTCAGGCAGAAGCAACATCATACTGGACAACAAATCCGCCTTCATTTTCAATTAATACGGTTTGTGTGAATGTAAATACCGATAATGGTACAGGAAATATAAATGGTACCTTATCAAATGCTATTACCCAAACTACCGCCGGCCAAACCATTGCCTTAAATATTCCAGGTGGTGTCCTCACTCTAACAGGACCGTTACCACCTCTTAAACAAGGTGTTAATCTGTCAGGTGGTTCTTGTTCATCAGAACCTTCTCAAGCAATAAATGCCAATTCAATTGAAGGCCCAGTTTTTGAACTTATGGGGCAAAATACAATCGAGAATATACAAATTTATAACCGTAAAGGTGTTGGTCTAGAAGTGCTGTCTACAAATAATGTTATGAGGTGCACTGTTATAAAACCTTAGTTGATTTCCTTCTGTTGGGCAACAACCAATAAAAAAGTTCTTTATATCAATATGATTGTAAATTCTCTCTCAGAAGATACAAGACCCATAGAGGTAATATACAACTATTATAAGTCTTTTCACACATTTTTTAGGTTCGTTAATGGTATTATAAAAATGGTTTTAAGGCTCCAGAGCAATATAAACAATGTTATTTTCCAATGTCGTAAATTATACAATTTACGACGTGAATAAATTCTCACCTTAAAAAGAATTTCTCATGACCGGTGGTATTTTGACAACCTTAAAAATATCTGCTAATCTGCGGATTTGCAAATTAGAAGAAGGAGAGACAAAATGACATTTGGTCAAGTAATCGCTTCCGCCAGAAAAAAAGCGTATTTAAGCCAAAAAGAACTTGCTAGTAAAATTAAAAAAGAGGATGGACAACCAATATCACCACAATACCTTAATGATATTGAACATGATAAACGAAACCCACCCTCCCCCTTTTTTATTGACCAATTAGCAGAGGCACTGCAAGTAGCTCCGGAATACTTGTATTATCTTGCAAACGAACTTACATCAGATATAAGAGATACAGGTGCAGATCCAGAAAAAGTTGTTGCAGCTTACAACGCATTTCGTAAAGTTATAAGGGATTCATAAGTAATGAAATTCGTTCCGGATAAAACAAATCGCTTTCATAAGCGTCCACATTATCAACCAAAGGAATTGGATTATAAATGTGAGGAAATCATTACTCAACATATGCAGGAAAACTGTGGCAAACTAATTCTGCCAATACCCACTGATGAACTTACAAAACTTATTGAGAAAGATGCCTATGATTTAGACCTCTACGCAGATTTGTCTGAATTCAAAGGGGAAGTTCATGGTGTTACAAGCTTTTTTCCAAATCAAAAACCTACTGTGAAAATTACAAATGAGCTTTCTTGCGGCTTTAGTGAGCACCGACTCCGAACAACTCTTACCCATGAATATGGACATGTTAAATTTCATGGGCCATTGTGGGAAGCAGAATTCCTATATCGGGAACAAATAGGAAATGAGAGTAAAAACGCCTTACACGGATGTAACCGTGAGATTATTTCTAACATTCAGATACATGATTGGATGGAATGGCAAGCTAATTATGCTTCTGGTGCCTTTTTAATGCCCATTACTTTTGTAAATGAGACTGCTGGCAATTTCTTTAATCGTTACCGAGTTTACCCGCCTTTCAAGGCTTATTCATCTATGGCTGATGAGTTGGTCATAAAAATAGCAAGTGGCTTTGATGTTTCAAAAGATGCGGCTATGATCCGATTAATTAAACTAGGATATTTGACAAACTAGTCAAAGAGATTTACTTTTAAAAGCAGATTAGTAATTTGCTTTTTTTTTGAAATTATGCTACGCTATTCAGCGGATTAGCGGTATAGCGGGCAAGCAATCCAAAAATCTTCGATAAATACCCGCAATTGGTTTCACCGTGAATAGGAGGTAAATGTGGATCACCTACATTACCCTTTTTATGCTTCTAGAGGGGACACAATTGAGGTTACTCTTGATAAGCAGGCAAATGTTTTACTACTTGACTCGATTAATTACCAACACTATTGCCAGAACCGGCAGTATAACTACTTCGGCGGATTAGCCAAAGTTTCCCCAGTACATCTGCCTGTACCAAGTACAGGCAATTGGCATGTGGTAATTGATCTGGGGGAAGGGTCCGGCCAAATCAAGGCCTCGGCCCGACTCATTTAACAACGACAAAAAGTAACCAGGTATAAGGACAGGGCAACGTATGATTGAGATAAAAATCGGCAATGACCTGAAAACTCAGGTGGATGGCCACGGTGATGGCTGGATTGCACAGCAAGTAGAACGGCGACGCAGGGAAGGAGAGCCAGCTTGCGTTTTCGTAACCATTAAGTGCTCTTCTCCGTTTGTAGACCTATACCTTGCCACAGGAGATTGTCCCCAAAGGGGCGGTGGTGGAGGTCGCTCACCTAACGAATACGAGGAGGAATTATACAACCTCTGGGTAAGATTTGGGTTAAATAACCCCGGCTTTACTGGAGGTAATCTTGTTGCTTTCTTTAACCAGCCCACAGTAAGGCGGTGTGCATAACAAGCATAAATAGGGAAGGTAAGCTGTCCGATGAAACAGTAGCACCTTCCCTATCCCCCATTAACCAAGACTTTTAATTGAAATACCTTTTTATTTTGTCATAATGTTACACAGTATTATTTTGCTCTTTCGCTTCTCTCAATGCCCTATTAAAAAAGTGTTGAATAGCTTGTTCACGGGCCTTAGCATCCGTGAGTACAATATTCTTCATATCTGCTTCGCGTTGGAAAAGACGGATAGCACCTTTGAAAAAAGCTTGGCTGAAGGCCGCAAATACCACGTCTGGTGGGTTACTACGTAGCATTTCAGTCATATTTTCGTCCATAATTTCTTTATTTACTTGCTCAAAGCGAAGAAAATCAGCCTCGGTAAATTGTGTGCCATGCCGTTCGTTGAAGGAGGAAATAATCTCAGATAGAGTACGTTTTTCATCCTCCGTATAAGGACTTGCACCAAATTCCTTGATTGGCGTAAGAGCTTGTCGGTCGCCAGGTTTCAGTGAGGCGCTTCCTGATTCCTTTTGTTCGATTTTGAAGGCATGGAGCCGAACCATATCCTCGGTTATTTCAATATCCGCCGGAACATCACGATTTGGTAAAAGTCTTACTAACCAGGTTGCATAAGAATAGAGCTTTTCAAGGCTGGGGTCATCAAGATGCACAACTTGAGCAACAAAGCTGTAAAAGCGGCTATAGCTCTTTAGAAGTTGGCGAAATTCCTCTTGCTTGCCCTCATCAAGCTGTATGTCAAATCGTTTTACAGCCTGGCGTACTAATCCTTCAAGTTGAATACGGTCAGCAGAGACAAGTTCATTTTTGTAGAAAACCTCAGAAAAGCGGTCAATTTCCTTTTGGTCAAGAATACCAAATTTGGTAAGACGATCCTCTAAAGTATAAATTTGATTTGGGTCTGATGTTTCTTCTATTTCGCTTACTTCATAGAACGGTTTGAATGCATCTTGAATTTCCTCAATAGAGTTTTGAAAATCAAGTACGAATGTTTTATTTTTACCTGGCTCGGTTCTGTTTAGACGAGAAAGGGTTTGCACGGCCTGAAGACCAGCTAATTTACGGTCAACGTACATTGCGCATAATTTGGGCTGGTCAAAACCGGTCTGGTATTTTTCAGCAACAATCAAAATCTGATATTCTGAACCGTTGAATTTGTCGGGTAATTCGCTCTCGGAGAAGCCATTAATCAGTGGTTCAGCCCACGTCTCTCCATTCACCTTTAACTCACCTGAAAAGGCAACAAGTGCCTTCACATCGGTATAGCCCTGTTTCTTAATATAGTCTCTTGTACCAAAGTAGTATTTTAGTGCCGCCTCACGGCTTTGGGTAACAACCATGGCCTTCGCTTGGCCGTTTATTTCCTTCATAACATGGCGGCGAAAATGCTCAACAATAACTTCCACCTTTTGGCCGATTGCCGTTGGGTGGAGTTGCGCAAATCGGGCAACTCTTGGTTGTGCCTGTTTGCTTTTCAAAATGGGATCATCCTCAATGGTTTTTTCAAGCTCATAATAGGCTTTATACGTCATATAGTTTTGGAGTACGTCGAGAATAAAGCCTTCTTCAATCGCTTGCCGCATAGAATAGAGGTGAAAAGGATGAGGTAAGCCATCAGTCCCACGAGTACCAAATCGCTCTAGAGTGACATTCCGGGGGGTAGCAGTGAAAGCAAAATAACTGATATTCGGCTGGGGACCTCGGCTCTTCTGATACTCTGCGATTATATCTTCAATATCATCGCTTGAACTTGCCTCACGGGTTAGAGTTTCGGTTAATGCTTGCGCGCTTTTACCGGATTGTGAGCCGTGTGCTTCATCAACTAAGATGGCAAATTTTCGGTTTCCCTGTCCAGATATTTCCTTCAAATGGTCAGTACCAAACTTTTGGATTGTAGTAATAATGATACGCGCCCCATCGAGAATAGCCTGTTTAAGTTGGCGGGAAGTGCCATCAATTTTCTTTACTACTCCACTTGTTTGCTCAAATTGAGAAACGGTACTTTGAAGCTGCCGGTCAAGAACAATGCGATCAGTAACAATAATGACTGTATCAAAAATGGGTTGGTCTTGTTCATTGTGAAGATTTATTGCCTGGTGAGCAACCCAAGCAATAGTGTTTGATTTACCCGAGCCTGCCGAATGCTGGATAAGGTAATTTTTACCTGTTCCAAAGCTGCGAGCATGGTTCATCATCTTAGTAACAGCATCAAACTGCTGGAACCGAGGAAAAATCATTTTCTCCTTGCCCTCGGTCTCTTCAGCCGTTTCAAGGTGCATAAACCGACCAATAATATTAAGCCAGTTTTCACGAGAAAAAACGGCCTTTCCGTTTGGCAAGTCTTTATAAAGAAAAGCAACCCGAAATTCATTTGGTATGTCGGGGTTTCCTGCCCCACCTTCTCGCCCACGATTAAAAGGTAAAAAGATCGTTTTTCCATTTTGCAGCCGGGTTGTCATTGAGACATTGTCCTCATCTAGAGCAAAATGAACGAGTGCTCCCCGCTTAAATGTTAATAACGGTTCCCCAGCCGGTGACCGGTCTTGTCGGTACTGCTTTTCAGCATGGCGGAACGTTGAACCAGTAACGAGATTTTTGAGCTCTATGGTAGAAACAGGAATTCCATTGACAAATAACACAATGTCAATTTCATTTTCGTTTTTCTGGCTGTACCGTACCTGTTGAATTACACTAAGAATGTTGGCTTTATATTGTTGGACTAGATTAGGATTTAGGTTGGATGCTGGCTTAAAAAAGCACAGCGAGAACTTAATACCAGGAATCATTTTGAAGCCCTGGCGCAATACATCAAGAGTAGAACGGGTTTTTAACGCTCTTTCCAGTTGTTTAATGAATTCTGCTTCAGCGGCAGTTGTATATTGAGCCTCAAGTTTCTGCCACTCTTCCGGTTGTGTATTGCGTATAAACTTAACGACTAATTCCTTATCAAGAGCTAAAGGTCGGTTATAGTCATTCGGACTGCGTTTTTCATATCCCTGATTTTGCACAAGCTGACTAACAATATGGTCTTCTAACACAACTTCCTTATGAATTGAACCACTATAATGTGGACTTGTATTGATCATGCCTGCACCTCCTTCAATGCAGGTTGTGAAGTATTGCCGATTTCGGCTTCTATTGCTTCCATTTGCCGGTCAGTCTCCCCACGCTTACTCCAAGTAGTAATGTCAATTTGACCGGTAACAACAGCGGTTATAATATTGGAGCGGTATTCACGTAAACGTTCAAGGGATTGATCAGTTTTTGCCTTAATCTCCTCAATACGCTTTGTAATAACTCCTATATGTTCTACTATCTTATCTTGCTCAAAGCGGGGGGGAACAGGCAAGAAAACAGGTGCAAATCGGATAAAACGGAAGCGGGGTGCACGCTCTCTCACTGATGGACAAAGTACAAAGATATAATCACGCTTTGCCATACATCTTAACAAATTGGCATAGTAATGATTATTTACTTGATCGGATTTTGCTTCGCAAACAGCATACTCACCTGTTGCTTTTCCGTCTGAATCAGAAACACCTATTGCTCCTGCAAATGCATCCATTGTATTAATTACTAAGTCACCAGCTTTAATATGTTGATAACCAACTTCTTTAATTGCAAAAGTATATCCTTCAGTTCTGCGATTTTCGCGTAGAGTAACTTGACCATCTCTGAAAGCTGTTATTATCTTGTCATTTTCCTGTGGTATACGTTGTGCTTCAGAGAAAAGAAATTTTGCACGTTTTACCTCCCAGTGATCTGGAATTTCTGGAAGCCAAGGTATGTTAGTTTGCTTTTTAAGGTAATGATTGTCTATTCCGCCCGTAACTGCCTGTTCAATTTCTCGCGATAATTTTTCTTGTAAAAGATCCACCATTTGTTGCTTTTTCTCAATCAATTGAGTTATACGTAAGGTTTCACGATCTAGGAAATCAGCAATGGCTTCCTGATTATTTATATCTGGTAAATATATTTTATTACTTAAACTTTCCTTTTTTATATGCCTTGTTGTTGATCCGTGGGCATCAAAATCAGCCCATATTTGTGAATAATGTTTTAGCGAGTAATACAGGAACCTCTTTGATACTCCATTTCTAGGAATAACTTTGAAAATATGTTGGTTAAGGACAGCTTCTCCTCTGTTCCAATAGTATGAGTCAATTGTCGCAGACCACGCAAAAAGTAAATCGCCATTTACAATACGATATCTTTCATCAAAATTACCATCATAAAAGTTATCGAATGGTTGTCCACTTAGTTGTGCAATTCGTAAAATAGGAAGACCTTGATCACCCCAATCTGAGGGCTTAAAAGCGTTCCCATTTATAAAACGTGCTGCATATTTTGCTGGAATTCTCATACAATTACCTCTTTTAAGAGGCTAGCGATTTCAGTTTCGAGCTGTTTTAGCTCAATGTTAACTTGAGCTAATGGACGTGGGTTAATATACTTATAGAAATATCGGTTAAAGTTAACTTCATAGCCCACACGACCAGGTTTACTGTCCTTTTCATCACAGTACGATTCATCTACCCAAGCATCAGGTGCAAAAGGTATTACTTCACGTTCAATATATTCTCGCCAATCCTCCTTTAGAGGAACTAATTCAAAATCTCGCAATGTAGTATCAGCTATAGGTTTACCGTTGGAATCCAAAAAAATATCCGCGTTATCATCCCTCTCGCCAAGTGCTACAAAAATTTGCTCCATCAATTTTTTACTAACCTTTTTTTTGGCAGGAAGCTTGTTAAGTGCTTTTTCAATAACTGTGGAACTGGTAAAGCTTTCAGAAATCAAAGGATGTAAAACTGATATTAAAGCTTGCTTGTAATCATCATTTTGTTTCTTGAATTCACTTTTTTCCTGAAGGAGCGCAATCTTTTCCGAGGTAACTTGAAATTTCAGTCGTAAAGGTCGCTCCACCTTAACTTTACGATACCCAAATTCTTGAACTTCGAAAATCTTTGAAAATTCTCCGTAACTCTTAGCACCATTCAACATTTCGGCATAAATACGGACAATATCTTCACGCGATTCTTTAGGTATTTCCCGCTTTTTCTCACCTAAGCTTTTTCGCATAGATTGCCAGAAACGCCCACTACTTGCATCAATAAGTTGCACTTTGCCGAGACGTTCCTTTGATTTACGATTGGTTAGTAACCAAATATAAGTTTGAATACCTGTATTGTAAAAAAGGTTAATTGGGAGAGCTATGATTGCCTCAACCCAGTCGTTCTCAAACATCCAGCGACGAATTTCACTTTCCCCTTCACCGGCTGCACCACTAAAAAGCGTTGAACCATTCATAACAATACCAATGCGTGAACCTAATTCATCTTCACGCATTTTAGAAATCATATGTTGTAAGAAAAGAAGTTGCCCATCATCAACAGAAGGTAAACCTGCCCCAAACCTTCCATTATAACCTTTAGTTTCGGCTTCCTCTTTAACTGGTTCCTGATATTTCTTCCAATCCACACCATAGGGTGGGTTCGAGAGCATATAGTGAAAGTGTTTACCCTTATGAGCATCATTGGTGAGAGTATTACCAAAAGCAATTTGTTCTGGGTCATGTCCTGTGACCAGCATATCAGATTTACAAATACCGAAAGATTCTGCATTAAGTTCCTGTCCAAACAATTCAACTCGAATATCAGGATTGAAACTTTTTAAAGCTTCCTCAGTAAGGGCAAGCATACCACCTGTTCCACAGGCTGGGTCATAAACTTGCCGAATTATGCCACGACCTGAAAGTTTTGTGTCATCATTAGCGATAAGTAATTCAACTATCAGACGAATCACTTCACGAGGTGTGAAATGCTCTCCGGCGGTTTCATTGGAGATTTCAGAAAACCTTCGTATTAATTCTTCAAACAAGTACCCCATTTCAATGTTTGTTACCTTGTCAGGGTGAAGGTCAATTTGGCAAAAACGTTCAAACACTTGCCAAAGAATTCCGCCATCCTTCAACCTCTTAAGTTGTTCCGTAAAAAGGAACTTATCAAGGAAAATATCCCGGACGTTAGGAGAAAAATTAGTTATGTAGTCAAGGAGATTTGCGTGTATTTGGCTTGGTTCCTGCCCTCGCATTGTCTCAAATGAAAAACGGCTAAGGTTATATACTCGCAGCTTACTACCTGCTGCATCAAAGAGGATCATATCGCGGGTTTCATCATCAATACCTTCTGGTAAGCTCTGTTTTGCTTCTAATACTGCTTCTTTTGTCGGTTTAAGAATACAATCTAGGCGGCGCATAACAACAAAAGGCAAAATTACCTTACCATATTCGGATTGTTTAAAGTCGCCGCGTAAAATTTCCGCGATAGACCAAACAAAGGTACTTAGACTTGTTACATTCTCTATTTTCATCGAGGTAATTTTCTATTTTCAATTAATTAAAACTGGTGTTGCAACAGATTTGACACCTATTTTAACAGAAATATTGCTTCTAAACGAATAAAGAGGTCCTGCTTATTGGTATAAATTTAATATCCAATAGTTCTTAGCATTTATCTCAAAGGATTTAGGGCTCTGGCTTATTTGATATAATTATTTATATGCCCTCTCCAGAAAATCACCAATCCCGTTCGGTAGACCCTAATAAAAATGAACAAAAGTCTAGCTTGTATTTTGAAGCTGCTCGGTTTCCAACTGAACAATTTTCGGGCTTAGTATATTTTGCCGTTCAAGAAATTGTTTTTAATGCAAGTCAGGAAGATTTGTCAGCTTACCGTTTTCAGTTACAGCAACTTTGGCATGTTGCCGCACTAGGGGCTATGCCAGCAAAGGAAGTTAAAGACCAAATTCACCAGGAACTTTCAAAGGGGGAAATTGCAGAACTACCAGACCCAATAATAAATGCTTTATGGCATCGTCGTGAGGAACAATCAAAGTTAGGCTTTTGGGTTGAACGCCACCACCAGCCAGGAGTTGAAATTCCCAAAGCTCCACCTGATAAAAAATCACCTCCTTATAATAGAAAACCTAAAAAACGATAATTAAAAAAGTGGTATATCATCGCTACCGCGATAAAATACAACTCAGATAAAAATTTGTTTGAAAACCGCATTCGCCATTTTCAAATTCAAAAAGTGACACAATAATTCTGCCCTCTTGACTCACTGCGGAAAGCCGCTTTGCGGGGCGCGGAGCGACGGTAAACTGGATAGAGCAATTAGGTCACTCCACGCTATATTTCATTATTCCGCAGTGGTCAAGCCCATTCCGCTTCGCTTCAGGGCGGGCAGATTGTGGCACACAAACGGGGAGCTAAGTTGCTTTGGTGCCTGGATAGAATTGAGCGATAAAGGGTTTAAATAATGCTTAGTAACTATCTTCCTTAAAAATAAGTGATAACCTAGTTATAGCGTGTGAAGTAAGATTTTCCACGTTGGGTGATTGCCTACGATCTATGGTCCTAGGTTCCTCATAAACTATTACTGGGTTTGATAAATTTCTTCGTGTTGGAAAAGAGTAACTTGTGACCTGTCCAGCAGGAGTTTTGCCGAAACGGTGTCCTTCAATATCAAAAAATGCAATATTGTAAAGTATAGGATTAAATTCTAGATTAGTATCAAATTCACTCCATATAAGTTCATTCAACTTAAAGGCTTGCACTAAATTTGTGTAAACTATATCTTGATCAATATAATATCTTGAAAACGAATAAGAGGTATTTTCTATTTGGTGAAGTTTAGAAAATGAAACCGAAAGTGTACCGTTGTTATATAAAACTAGCCTAATATATTCTTTTCCTCTATTACCTTCCTGGGTTTGAGTAATAATGAGATTAGATTTATTAACTTTGTTCGAAACCGCTGACATATCGTCAAATAATGGAGATTCTCCTTGACGAGTTAATTGTACAATTTTTCTCAAAAACTTTTGATCAAGAAATAAATTTGGATCAAATGCTTCTTCATTTTTCAAGGGTGTTGAAACTAATTGAAGCCAGATCTTTCCCATCTCATTTGGCGGGCGCTCAGAAACTGCGGTTGCAAGACGTTGTTTAGCAGAAGGTAATAACAATTTTAATTTTTCATTATTGCTATCAGCAGTTTGTTCTAAATTAACAGTTTTTGGCGACACTGTTCCTGGAAAAGGCGGTTCTTGTGGTACTGAATGTTCTACCTCACCAGGAAAAGGCGGTGGTAATTCTGGTTTTATTCTTTCACCTTTTGCCGAAGTTAATAACAACTTTTGGGCTTCATTCTTTGATAAACCAACAAAATTTAGCCATATGATAGAGCTCAACAATCCTTCTGGGTGACATTCTCGTACTTTAATAGCAAACACTTTTCGATCTTCACCCGTAGGATCTTGTGCAAATGCGGCATACCATTCCGCTTGTGTAAACTTTGATGTTAAATAATCAGGTGACAATACCAAAAGAGTTCTGTTTGCTCTAGTACCTTTTTGCATTTCATGAACAAAATTAGATCCAGTAATAAAATCCCAAGCCTGGATGTAGCACTTGTATCCCGCCTCTTCTAACTCCCAGGCAATCCATTCTGCCCAGCCTCTATCGGCTTTGTTATAGCTAATAAAAAAATCAATGTTTTCCATATAAACCTATTTGTACTCACCTGTTTGATGACCAGAAATCTATTGGAATTATATCTGATAAACTTATTACACGTCCATTCCTATTATTTAGATTTTATCTTTTCTTACTAAAATTCTTTATTGAATGAAGCAGACTAATTTCTTTAGATTTTTGTAATATACACCAAACCAGTTTTCACTTGTGGAACCAAAACACCTATTACTGAAAAAATTATATGTTAAGTAGCTTACTCCTTAACTCATTAAAATTCATCGAATTTGTTATAATATTCTTAGAAAGAGGTACCAATATGTCAAAAGAAACAAGTCCAATACCATTTACGGAATTTTCAAACAATGTTTCTCGCTTTTTTGAACAGGTTATTAGTGAAAGCAAGCCTGTTATTGTAGAAAACGAGAAGGGTGAGCGTGCTGTTTTAAAACCTGTTATTTCGCGGAAATTACAGGGGCGAAAAAAGACACAAGCCGACCGGGAAGCATTTCTTTCTTCATTAGGAGGATGGAAAGGGGTAGATGTAGATCAGTTTTTAAAAGATAACGAAGAAAGCCGACAATTAAATACCCGTCCGCCTGTTGAACTATGAGCTATCTGCTTGATACAGATGTAGTTGCTAACGCTCTAAAAGGACGACAACGAGATGTGGACCTGGTAAAATTGTTAAGCTCTCAAGACCTTTATATCAGCATCATTACCTACGGGGAAATTTACGAAGGAGTTTATTTTAGCAGAAATCCTAAAAATGATGAGAAGGTTTTCCAGCAGTTTTTACGTTCTGTTGAGGTTATACCCCTTTCAAGGCTTATAATGCGGCGTTTCGCCCGTATTCGAGGCCAATTGCGGAAAGCAGGTGCTATGCTTTCTGATACTGATCTTTTGATTGGTACAACTGCCCTGCAGTATTCGCTTACTGTTGTAACGCACAATACTAAACATTTTCAGCGCATACCAAATCTCAAATTATATTAGCGTCACGCGATATTTAGTATAAATTTTATGGGTTGAAAACAAGATAATTATAGATAACCCAATTCCCTCCTGGTTTACCCCTAATCATTGTTTTGCCTGATTGATCTTCGTAAAGTAATCGAAAATCTATTATATTTTCTATGGTTTTACTATCTTCTTCATAAATAAGCTTTGTTTTGATAGTTGTAACAGCAGCAGCATTATCAGTAACCGTTAATATCTCAAAGCTCTTAATGTTTTTGGTGGAATAATGGGTTTTTAGTTCACCAGCTAATTTACCTGTAGTGGTTTTGTTAGTTATTCTCTTTGGTAAACTGCCGACCATTAGCCCGTATCTTTTAGTTTTCCAATTATATAAATACTTGGCTAATTCTTGCTCTGGACTACCTTCAACATATTCTTCTGGTTCTCCAGATGTAGGGAAGTCTTTTCCCGTTTGTATTACACGTGGCTCCCAACTTTCTAAACGAGCTTTATCGGCCTCATTTTCTTTTAATTGGTTTAGTACTTCTCGAAAAGAAGTTGGAGGTTTAGTTTCTTTTGGTCCTTTAAGCTCTCCCTTCTCAGCTTTTATTGCCCAATCTCGAATGGCAAATAAAGCGGCCCAGGTTTTAGCTGCAACCATTTTATTATCATATCCTAAATCCATTCCATGTTGGATTCCATGCCTGTAGGGAATACTAATTTTACCAGTGTTAATAGTTGTTCTTTTTGCTGCTAAAATTTGAGCCAGGGCTGATAAACCACTACTATGCCCTGCGAGTGAGTCCCAAGCCGTTAAATCTACGCCTTTAGCAAAGAAGCCTACATTATTAAGATCATTAACAAGCCCATCTAACTGAGCTAATATGACTGGAACACAAGCATGATACCTTTCTTCGCGATAATCAGTGAGAGCTTTTCTTGCTAAGATTATCCTTGGTCTAAATGCTTTTACAGCATTCATAAATCCCAGATGTACTTCAACCATTTCAGGGTTAAAATAATCTACTAAGTCATTTTCGGCTCCTTCAATATCACCCCCTTCGGCTTTTTCTACTGCCTTCCGAGCGATCTCAACATTCATCATTTCATAAAAAATCCAACCTCTGGTGGAAAACAAATCATTAAATCGATCAGGTATTGTTAGCATCAATTCCATGCTTTTTGCTTTTTCAAAGGTGTTGTTCAGGGTGCTTTCAATTCCAGGTACATCTGCTTTTAGCAGCTTAAATATTGGTTTAACATAAGGAAAGCCGCGTTTTGCAGCCTTAATTAATTTGATTTGTTGTTCTGCCTTTTTAATACTCGGATTGTTTTGAATACGTGGCTTCTGAGTGTTTTCATCCATAAGTTTAATTCCTAAAATCAATATTATTAAGCCTCAGGTAGAACCTGTGTTGTATTATAACTTAGAATTGAATTGATAATAGGAATCGTACAAGGTTTTTTACAAAATCCAAATTAATTTACAAAAGCTGATTTTATGTTTCAGTCTCAGTTGCTTTTTTTACCACCTGCCGAATTGCCTCATAGGAGACACCATAAAATCCGGCCAATTGCCTGAGACTTTCGCCTGCAGCGTTTTTAGTCGCTATTTCCTGCCACTTTTCTTGTGGAATCTGGGTACGGGGAGTAGAATACCGAGAGAGGCGCTTTTTTGGCTCGTTGAGCCGGAACGAGTGAGGAATAAAGTTCGGATCAATAATTTCCTGGCGCTCGTGAAGGGATACGCTCAATTTTTCGTAATTGCTTATGTGAGCCCCGTCACTTCCGCTTCTGCCATACATTGTCTGAAGCTTGACAATGTGAGAAGGGGTATAAACTCACTCGTTGGGGTTATACCCCTTATTTCATGGTCTTCGACCCTGATTTTTTCAAAAAGGGTTCTCGCAAGCTCATTACGCAGTTCCTGACTGGCGTCCTGCCAGGATACCCCGATGTTTTTCAAGTAAGTTCCCAGGCTTTCAAGTTTATCTTTTTGCGTGCTAATAGGAGCAGGCAGAGATACCAGCTCGTTACGCAGTTGTTCTTTTTTAAACCGGTATTCCTCGGCAGTCATATCGCCCCACTCGTAAATTTCTTTCAGGCGGTTCAGCCGGTTTGTTAGGGCCTGGCGCATCTTCTCGAAGCCGGGACCTTCTTCATCCTCTTTTTTGTAGGCCTCGATTATTTGCTGCTGGTAATCCTCCGGTAACTTAATGCACCTCAGGTATTGCTCTATCTGCTGTTCGTAAATCTCTAGCTTGGTAGCATGCTGCTGACACTCTTTAGCAATGCCCTGCTGCCTTTTGTAACAGTATAGATAAGGCGTACCTCTTCGGTTTCCTTGTATATGCATTTTACCACCACAATACGAACATACAAGTAACCCGGAAAGCGAATAAGTGGAAGCTTTTTTTGTTATCTTTATACTACCATATTTATTATTGGCTTCCCTGTTTCTTTTAGCTGCCTCCCATATTTCAGGATCTATAAATTTCTCGTGTTTACCCTCGATACCTTTAGTATAACTTCCCCGGCTACTGTGTCCCTTGGTATATTCTCCATCTGGTAGTTCACCCAGGTAAAAACGGCTCCTCAAAATATCGGTTACGGTGTCCTTGGTGAAAAGATTATTTCCCCAGCTACCGGTTGTACGGTAACCATAGCTATTCAATTTCTCGGCTATTTCCCTGGCAGTTGATCCGCTGGCAGCCATGTTAAAAATCATTTTGACGCCATCATAATTCGTCCTATTTGGGCCCAGGCCGATGTCCCGCCGGTCAGGAATAGGGATACCATTTTCCCCTTTAATAACTCCGAAAGGAAGTGTGCCGTTATATAAGCCTTGCAGCTTACGTTCGTTTTTACCTTTCTTGGTTTCCTGAGAGAGGTTATCCGAATAGAACTGGGCTAAAGCCCAGAGCATGTGCATGAAAAGCTTGCCTTGTGGGGTGGAGTAGTCAAGATTCGGTTCTGAGACAGAAACTAATCCTATATTACATTTACCCAGAAGTTCGAAGACCTGGACGGCTACCCTCAAGCTCCGGCTGAAGCGGTCCATCTTGTGGACAACAATAACATCAAAAAGGCCGGCCTGGGCATCCTGGAGCATTCGGGCAAATTGCGGTCTTTTCTTGATATTATCAGTTCGGGCGCTTCTACCCTCGTCGCTGTACTCGCCTACCGAAGTATAACCGTGAGCCTCCACAAATAGGCGGTAAGCGCGTTCCTGGGCTGAAATACTGTAGCCTTCAACCTGTTCTTCCGAACTTACTCTGAAATAACCTGCAGCGCGTTTATTCACCTTGACTTGGTTTTGTTGCATCCTTTGAATTACTTTCCGCTATTTCGGCCAGTATTCGAGCCAGTCGGTTTACTGCCTGGTAACTCAGCTCTATTTTATAAGGGCTGTTCAGAGGCTGTTTCATCCTTGTGCTCTCGGCAGGTAACTTACTATTTTTATCACCCTCTGGTATTGGAAAATTAGCATCCATTTTGAGACCCTACCCTTCTAGATTTTGAATATTCACGCAGGATTTGTCAAAACCCTACCTTTCCAACTTAAAAGCACCGCAGCTTTTTATTCTTTTTCCCCTCCTATCTATTTCTTCCTATTCCTTTATTATTTCCCAATCCCCCTTTCAGAATCACATCAGGTTATCAGACTCTTTGGTCATTTAGATTGTCTTCTGAAAGGTGTTTGTTTTGAGTTCAAAATGTGGGGGACACCGAAGGGGAACACTCGTGGGGAACACTGATGCCATAACCAATCCCCTCTCTTGTGTCATAGCCCACAACTGCCATAACCCACAACACTCAAATTAAATCTTTGGATGACTGGCAATTGACTCCAGCAGGACACTAATCCGGTTCAGGGTAGTTACCCGCAACCCATGAGGATTCAGCAAGGGTTTATAGATCAGGGCCTCCTTGTCATCCTCAAAAACACCGAATACCGGCAATTCCTTTGCAAGCTCCTGGTATTGTTCGATGCGCGATAACCAGAATTTCTCAGAAGCATGGACAGGTGGCAGAATAAGTACAACAGCCAGCCGGTTGTCGGAAGCTGTATAGGCCACAAAATCGTTGGCTTTTGTCGGAACGCACAGGGTTTGAAAGCCTTCTGGATTCTCCGGCTTATGTCCGGTTTGCCGGTAGATTTTCCAATTTATTGCTTCAATTAGCCGGTAACATTGACTGGTGTGTTGCTGTGAATTTCTGGCCCTTAAATTTTGGGGTTTTTCCAGGCTCCAATTCGCAAAAGAATTACTACCAGCATGTTGAACTTGCCATTCAAGAATCAGTTCTAGAGTCCTGTAAGCTACCTTTTCAGGGCTTGGTGTTCTCAGGTTATTTCTGCCAAACCCACGAAAATCGATAACTTTAGCCCCTCTAAGGAGAAGTAGCCAGCATAGTTCACCGTAAATACCCTTTTCAGACTCGTAGGAAACGCTCTTAATCATTCCCAGTTTTCTTAGCCGGTCCAGTTCTTTCCAGGTCTTCTTAACAGGCCGCTCCGGTTGCAGGAGGCTGTGAATTTGATTTGTTGTAAGAAAACGATATTGGGCTAAAAGTTGTAGGATCTGGTGCCTGCGGTCGGTTAAAGCCTTTTCCAAGCCATTCAAATGATTAACCTTGGTTGCTTCAGTCTGAGTAACCATAATCTCCTCCTACTTTATTTGGTTTCGCGTTTGGTTTGATTTCCTGCTGATTTTCAGTAATTGTCCGGGACAAACAGGGAAATATTGGTCGCAAAGGCTCTGGCTATTTCACTCTTTATTCTGTTAGCCCTGTTTGAGGTAGTTACCCATAATATTGGTGTACCTTTCTGCCTGTAAGTCTCAATTTTATTTTTGAGCATCTGGCCGTAATACTCCCCGTCAATTTCTATTTCTTGCCGGTAAACGCAACCTTCCTGAGTCTGGACGGTCATTCTGGCATCAGCTATATCGTTAAGAGTGGAAAGGGTTGAAATGCCCGATTTGATATTTCTGACAGTTTCCCGCCGAAGTTGCCGTTCGTTTTGCCATTCGATTATCCGCTTACCTTCTGCTGCAAATTGTTTTTCCAACTGCAACCTGGCCTGTTGTGCTAACAATTGTTGTTTTATTTCGCCATTGGCGGGTAAGCCAATCATAAGGTTCTTTCGCGCCGCCTGACCGAAATGGTCTTTTGCGCCTCTAACTGTCAGGGTAAAGACGAGTTGCCCAGGCTTCCTGACATGTATAAAGTGACGCTCCAACCAGCCTGCTCTTTCAAGCTGGCTTAAAAACCTCCGACAGCTTTGCACTCCTAAGCCGGGCCAGAATTTGTCGTACAAATTTTCCAGGCTGGCTAACCCATCCGTACCAACAAATTCCAGAATTTCGGTTATGCTTTTTTTCATATCCTCTCTGGTAAAAGGTTTGCCTGTTTTACTTGTGGCGACGCTTTCATGAGGATTTTCTTGAGTTTGATTTGTCATACTTCACCTTCGTATTTACCGAACATAATCTCTTCGAGAGGATCTTTTTCCTCGGACTTTCTGACCTCACTTTCTTCCTCAACAAAACTTAAATCTTCAGGGGCTTTCTTTGAATTTGAACCTTCTAATGATTTTTCTGTAATTTCTAACAAACCTTTTTCCGGTTCAGGTGCTTTATCCGATATATTTTCGAACTGCTTGCCTTTTTCTTCCTCAACAGGCTTTGCTTTCGCTTCGGGTTCTTCCTTTACTGCAACTGGCTCCGTTTTATCCTTATTTTCTTTTGAGCAAGTTACTGCATCGCTTGCTAATTGGCTACCTCCTTTTTCCTGAGTTTGAGAATTAAAGGCAGATTCTGCTTCGCCAGTTGGCCTAAGGATTACCGCTTCTTCAACCCAGGCCGGTTCTTTTGGGCTAATTTCCTTTTCCCTTTTGGATCTTTTGCCATCCAGTTGATTCTCAAGCTCCTTGACCAACTCCCGGTCCATGTTTATCACCTGAGCAGGCCAGCGATGTCCAAAGGCGTCACTCGACTCGATAATGGCATGCCTTAATGGCAAAGAACGGATTTCTGAAGGCAGGAAAAGCCGCCTCAAGCGTAGCTGCTCATTTGAACCTTCACCTTGTATACGATTGTTTATGTTAGTCCGGCTCTGACCAAGACTTGAACGGTGTTCAGACCCGCTACCGCCCGGAAAGAATTCAAGCTCGTGACCCCGGTGCCGGTTGGCGCTGCTCGAATGTCCGCTAGACTTACTGCTGTTCTGACTGTGAGTCACATAGGGCAATTCAACTTCTCCAAAGGTCCGTGAAAACCGCTCGGCATCCTCGTCTCCTACCCCGGCCATCACTATCTTGGTGCCGGAGGCTGCAAAGATAGTATTGAGTAAGGATTTACCTTTCTCTTCGATCTGGGAAAGAGTCTGGACAGCCAGGGCGTACCCGGCATTATTGCTTCTAGCATGGGCCATGCCTTTAGCGATGCTGGGCGTTACAAAGTTATGGGCTTCATCTACGGCAGCCAGCTTGAAAATACGGGTGTTGCAACCGGGCGATAAAACCGCAAAGGTGAATTGGGCCAGCACCAGCCTGCCAATCATCGGGGCAATCCGGGGATTATCTGCTACGGGAAGGCCCAACCGGACCAGGCCAGGCTTTTTAAGTAGTTCCTCAATGGTGTAAGAGCTGCTACCCGGATTTGCCACCAGTAGGGAAGAAACCGGCTCAGTTAGAAAGGGTGAAATCGCGGTAGCCAGACTGCCCAGAATGTCGTTCTTATTCTCCATTAACTTGATAATCCGACGTATCCCTGCCGCCAACAGTAACCCCTCTTGCTGTCTGTCTTCTTTAAGGTTATCCATCACCTTTTGAATCAAGCGTTCAAGTTGAGAGGAATAGGTCAGGTAATGCTGAAGCTGGGAAAGCTCCGGTAGCCGGTTGAAACTGGCGTGATGCGCAGCCACCAGGGTTGCCATAGTGTCTTTGGCGTTATTGGAAAAATACTGCTTATCTTCGCTTAATTCCGGTATAAGGGCTTCGCTCAGGCGTTCCCCAGCCTGGGCCGGTGTCACTCCTGAGAAGAGATTAATTTTTATCGAAGATGATGGGTCATTCAGGTCAAAGTTGTAATCGAAATAATCCGGGTTGAAATCGTTGCCTTTACTGTCAAAAAAGATGGCTGCTCCTTGTATTCGCCTGGAATAGGCTACAAGAGGTTGAAAAATAGAGCCTGTTTTGCCTTGACCGGGTGGGGCAACTATGGTCAGGTTAGTCTGGAGAATGCGAGAGCTTAACAGGTATGGTTCGGGTAGTTGCTTTTCCTGACGCACAAAGCTAAAGTAACCGGGGTCGCTGTCCCATAATCGCGTTACAACTCCGCCAATAACCCAACTTTTCTCGTCCGGCTCTTTACTGTTCTTCCAGGGAATAAGGCTGTTACGCTTCTCTTCGTTTTCAACCTTCTTTCTAAAGCTGAGGTAAAACATCTGGGTCAGTAACCTACCAAGCGGTTTTAGCCTGGGGTTTCCGATAGAAAGGAAGGCAGTCCAGGCAATCCCCACCAGGGCGAGATAAAAATATGGTGGGTTAAGTGGCTGTTGAAAAGGCCAGAGCCGGATTTTCACATTTCCTGAAACGCTGCCAAAATACAGACCCTTACACAGTTTTTTGGATTGGTCCGTCAGGCAATCCAACCAGAAAACGGTTGGCCGGGCATCCGCGAGGCCGTGGTGGGATATTCCATATAACCAGCTTACAAGCAGGTCAAGTCCTCCACATAAAGCAAGCAGGAGTGGAGCTATTACGAAGATCACGGTAATAGGAAATCTAAAAACACCTCCAAAAAGCCGTTTCAGTTCGCTACCAAACGTAATTCCTTTCTTAGCCGTTCGAGTTCCCCGTGAAGAATAAGGATCAAACATACTGTGCCACCTTCATCACCATTAACTTTCATCTGCTCCAAAGGATTTGTCAGGGTCGTAATCGGAAAGCCAGCAGGTTTAACAAACCCTTCCCGGCAACTGCCAGACCCAGTGGTAGCAGCCATAAAGGTCCGGTTGCCGGTGGAACATTCTGAGTTAGTCCAGCTTCTTTCACTATGGTCTGCTGGGAGGGCATGTTGGAAGCCGTTTTTGTATTCTGAGCAGCAACCGTCATTTCTGACCTGACTGTAGCCGTCAACTGGGACGGGTTAGTAGTCGCAGTCGGCTGGGGTGTTGCTGTTGCCGGTACGGTCGCGGTTGGAATTGGAGTAGAACTTGGCAAAACAAGCAGCGGACCTTTGCCACCGCTTCCAGGTGGTGCGAGCGGCACTACCAGACTTTGGGGGGTCGCTGCGGCGATTCGCTGGGCTTCCGCCATTGCAGTTGCTTCCAAAACCTCAGGTGGGACTGTTGCAGTCGCTGGTAAGGTCGCAGGTGGTTGTGTAGGTGTAGGAGTCTGCGCCTGTCCCGACTGGCTAGGCTGGTTTTGAGATTGGCCGGGAACCTGGGCAGGCACAGGTAAAGGTATACTGGTTGAAGTTGGCGCAACAGGTTTGGGTGTAGCCGTTGGAATGCTGGTAGGAGTAATAGTAGATTGCGCCGTTGATGTTGGAATAGCGGTTGGGAAAACTATGGGCGTTGCGGTCGGCTGAGGAGTGGCAGTCGGTATCGGCGTAGCTGTTGGTTGAGGAGTAACCGTCGGGAGAAGGGTGGCTGTAGGCTGGGGCGTAATGGTAGGAGCAGATTGGGTAATTTCTGGCGTCGCCGTTGGACCCGGTGTTAGCGGCTCTGGACTTAAAGTTGGTTGTATAACCGGCGTGGTGGTGCCGCCCGGTGTTCCGGTGGCCTTCGGAGAAGTGGTCGGGGTTATTCCCGGAGTGCTAATACTCTGGTCAAAGGTCATGAGTGAAAGGGTTGAACCAACATAATAGAGTGGATCAAGTTGGTCCGCCGAAATCAGCAGATAGATGATACCCCTGGTCGAGCGAGCCTTAAGGCCATACATCCGGCCAATTTTGGCAGCATCTTCGTTTACCACCAGTTCTTTTCCCTGCCAGGTCTGCCCGTGGTCGAGGCTCTGCCTGGACCAGATGTTGGGACCATCCGCCCAGATGTCCCAGATCACCCCTGTTTGAGAATTGACAGCAATAGTTGGAAAGAAAGCCCGGCCCCCGCTGTTACTGATATTCGGGGTAGTAGTCCATTTCCCAGTAGTCGCGTTCCAATGAGATATACCGGTTTGCCCTTCGACCCAGCTAACATAAATGTCGCCGCTGACAGGATCAAGTTCAGCCTGAGTCCAGATTGGCCGGGAAAGGTCATTGCCCGTGATGTTTTCAGGCGCGACCCAGCTTCCATTGGCAAGGCGCATCCGGTGATAAATGACTGAGGGACCGCCTTCTCTGAAGACACCATAAAAGACATGGGGCAGACCGGCTTTATCTACAATCAGTTCAGGCTCGGCAGGTCGGTAGCCGCTTAAGGTTCCCAGATTAAGAGGTTTACTCCAGGTATCCCCCTGAGTATCACTCTCAATAAACATGAGAGGGTCGCCATTGTCACTTCTTTCCCGGTAGATGATGAAAACCTTCTTCTGTTGGATTGAAACCGCAATGTGGGCATCAAGGGTGTATTTATCCTGACCGTAGATTTCCTTTGTTAAGTTACGGTAGAGTGGAACGTTGCCGGACCCCTTCTGAACCGAATTGTAGTAAATATTAAAAGTACCGCTATCACCTCTGAGCGACCAGACCGCGTGCAGAGTGCCAAACTCGTTAAAAGCACAGCTTCCGGTGCCAGGCAGGTCACTGAGCTTGGTAAAGGTGCCGTTCAGCCAGTTATTGCCTTCGCTGCCAGTGGTTTCACCGTATCCGCCGCTACCTACCAGGTAGGACATAGTTGAGTCGAGTGGATTAACGCAAAGGCTCGGCATACCGCCGACATAAGGTAACAAAATGGCCGGTGGCGACCATACCGGGGCAGCCGCCTCCGTCAGGTTAAAACTAAAAACAAAGAAACCTGGGCCTCCTAACAGGATTGCAATAAACATCGTGGTCAAAACAAGGCGGGAGTTGTTTATCTTCTTTAGCTGATTTCTTTTATTTCTTGACTTCGAAAGAGACTGAAGACGTTCATTCCTATTTTTTCGTAGCAGAAACATAAAGCACCTTCTTGCCTGAATAAAGGTAATTACGATTGGGTATGCTTTGTTTGTAAGATTTTAAGAATTTGGCTGGTTGAGATTCATCACACCCTGCACATCGTCCCGCGAGGTGTAAAGCCTGGCTAACTCCCGGTCTATTTCTTCCAGTTCCTGGTTACACTCGGCCAGTCGATTCTGCTGCTCAACTATTAACCGGGGATACATCAGTTCCAGCACATCATCGAGTTCAACCTGCCGCAGATAATCCAGAGTCGGCTGGGTCGCCACCCCTCTAAATCCATTTTTATCAGGAGATTGTTCGCTTTGTGGCTCAAAAGACTTGGGGGCTTCAGAACTTTCAGATTTTCCAGATGTCTTTGGATCGGGTTTCTTAGTGAACTGGAACAAACTTGTAAATTTCATCTTTCAGCCTCACTTTCTTCATCTTCTTCGCCAATATCATTACTAATGAGCTGTGGTGAGTTTTGAACTGGTTTCAGGTTTTTAACAGAGTTTGCGCGACTATCAGACTTTCTAACTTTCTTGTTCTTACTGCGGATTGGTTGAGAGGTTTCAATGCCAAAAAGCGGGTATATTTTGAACTGGAATTTCCAGAATAAGACCAGACAAACCACTCCAAAAACAGCAAGCAGGATAGAAACAAGCAGATTATTGCTGTTGTTAGGGTTGGTTGAGCTTAGGGTAGAATCATCGGATGTTGAAGTGATTACCCCTGAAACTTGGGTAAAAGTGGCATCAGGCCGGGCTATAGCAACCTGGGTTATCAGTTCAGTCGTTCCAACTGTGCTGGCTGCTGTAACTGTAGATTGAATAGTCATTGTTGTAGGGCTTACCGAGGGTGAATTGCCCTCGCCTACAGGTCCATTTGCCCCGGCAGTAGCGGCGGCGGCTGTTAGAACTGCTTGGGGTGTGACAGTAAGAGCCGGTTGGATTTCACCTGGCCAGGGAGAAGGTGAAGGAGGGGGTGGTATAGTTGGGGTCGGTTCTCCCCTTGCTTCGGCGGTCGAGGTGGCTGCCACCACAGTGGCAATATAGTCCTTACCGTCCATAAGGGTGGTGCGCGGCTTTTCGAGGCCGGCAACTGCATCACGGTTATATGCTGGACTCTGCCCTTCTTTGGAAATATCGTTGTAAACCACACTGTCGCTGCCCGATAGGACAAAACGCTGGGTTTCAGTATTTCCTCCTACCACTGCACCGGGATAGCCCCGGTACTGGTTCTGGTCGTCAGGCAGAAAGTAGGTGCCAGCCGGTTTAACATGGTCAGTCGGAGTGAATTTGAAGCGATAACCGGCATTAGGCCAGCGGCTATCGTCAAAAGCCACCACCCCGTTTTTATCGGTTTCGCCTCTGGCAATAACCGCAAAGGCTTCGTTGATTTGTAAGCCCCAGCCATAAGAAAGCACCTCGCAGGTCACCCCCTCAAGTGGGTTTCCGATAGAATCCCGCAAAACAATTGTCAGGACAGCGACAGGCTCACCTGGGGTTGCAGTTGGGTAAGTGGTTTGGGCTTGAGCAATAAGTTTATTTGTTGAGAGGAAAATTGTGATAAGTAATCCAGTAACAATTGTGACCTTGATTTGAACCTCGAATGTTTCAACCTTTACTTTCAAATTCTTTTTGAACATTATTGGCCTGCTTTCATAGCCTACTTTTCCAAAATCACATCCATTGCAAACTACCTGTTCAGGTAAGGGACTGGATTGACCCAGGCCCCGTTGATATGGATTTCGTAGTGGAGATGTTCGCCAGTCGAATAGCCGGTGCTTCCCTCGGTACCGAGTGGGTCACCCCAGCGGATTGACCGGCCAGCCGTCACCAGAGTGCGGGAAAGGTGCGGGTAGATAACCAGAAAAGGACCGGCCTCCACGTAAACCCGGATGCCAAAGCCATCGCTCTGAAACCCCGCAAAAGTAACGGTGCCATCCATGGTGGAATAAACCGTCTTATCACCTTTACTTACCATGTCATAACCCCGGTGGAACCAGGGTGCTTCTCCCCCGGTTGAAATAGCACAAGCCTGGTCCTTGAATTCCGGAAAGTCGGTACAGCCGAATGGTTGTGTCACCCAGAACGGGGAATGAAAAGGTGAACCATGCGGCCCGTAATTAGCGGGCATGGGTGTATAACGCGGGTCAGGAGTAGGCCAGCGGTCTACCGGGGTAGGGCAGGCCGTGGGGGTCGGCAGGTAAGTGATGCTGGAAGTATTGGTCGGCAAAGGAGTTTCACCAGGCGCAGCCGTAGCCACGGGAGCAGGTGGATTAGTGACTGCCACCGGAGTTGGAGTAACAAAACAGGGCGCCGGAATAGGCGTAGGGGTCCAGAATTGGACCTCACCGGTTGGAGCAATGTTAGAGTTACCTTCTTCGGAAGGAGTTCCACCTCCCCATAGCCAGCCCAGAATGCTTCCGGCGGCGGCAAGGATAGCTACAACAACAAGTATTATTAAAACCAGGCTGCCCAGCACCGGCAAACTCCCGCCACCTATTCCTACCAGTATTGCCCGTTGAACCTGTTTATTCTTGCGCTTACCCATAGTCTCACCCCGCTACCTGGGCCAGATTTAATGGTAAAGTTTCCTGGGGTCTGGTATCAAAAGCCTTGAGATGTTGAGGTGCAATAGCATACTTAACGTGTAGCCAACGCCCATCAATCAATTCAAGTGCTTCCCCGGCTTCGGCTCCCAAAAGGGTATAGACCTGCCCATCGGTCAACTCGAAGTGGTTTTTGAGACGGTGAATAGCGGTCTTCTGCTGGTGGAGAAGCACTACCCGGTCAGCATTTTCAACACATTGCAGAGCAGCCTGGTAATCGAGTAACGAGGTTATATTTTGAACCACGGCGGTCATTGAGAGGTAGAAAGCCCTCCCTCGCATGAAGAGGTCTCGAACATAGTTCCCTACATCGGTGAAGTTCTGGACCAGCAGGCCAAATTCGTCCACCACGAACATTCTGGGCCTGCGGATAGCCCTGACCATGCCCCAGGTAAAGTTGACCGTCTGGAAGATGCGGATTGGCCGGAGTAATTCTTCACCCAGGTCTTTGACATTGAAGGATATGAAACGGCGGTCAAGGGCGACATTGGTGTAACCGTTAAAAAGTTTGCCAAAGACTTCCGGGTCAACGTACTGCTCCAGATTACTGACCAGGTTCAAAGCACCCTCGGCGGCCAGGAAAGGAAAGAGGTCGCTGAGGATTGGCATACCCAGTTTAAGTTCCACAAAAGAATCTCGGATGGCGCTGCTCAGGGCAGTCAGATCTAGGCTGTCAAAGATGCCTTCTTCCTGGACCATATTTGAAAATTCTTCGGACAGCTCCTTGAACCAGGCTGGATCAGGATGCCAGACCAGGGCCGGTTTGAAAGTACGATCTCCTGAACTTTTAGAAATTTCTGCAAATAGCTCATTGGTCTCACCTTCTCCTCGATAATACCAGCGATTATCGTCAGCCAAATGACAAATTGGATGGCGACGCAGGGTGGCACCTTCTAATCCTCGGACAAGCCCGGTTGTTGGCAGGTGGTATTTCTCTTTAAGCTTATTAAAAATTAATTTCAACTTGCTCATAATTCCCTGTTTTAGCTGACCTGTTTCCGGGTCAGAATAGTTTCTCAAATAAGGCCGTAAAGGAGCGTAAAGAGAATTGTTAAGAAAGGTCTGTTCGAGCAGGCTTATCATGCTCTCGCCATCCTCGAAGTGCCGGTAAAGCCTTTTAACAGCCCGGCTGATGGCACTTCGTTCTGATGCCGATAGTTCGGCCCTGGTCATCAGTTCCAGGAGCGGAAAGAGAAAGGTCAAGCGTTCCCCGATGCTTTCGGGCTGACCGTTCAGGACATAGCGGTCCATCGGATTTATTACCGCGTTTCCCTTTGGCCCCAGGTCCAGCACCGTTCCTCCTACAAGTCTGGCAAAGTTTCCTAGTACACCCTGCGGGTCAATGTAGAAAGCCTGTAACTGGGGGTTAAGGAGCAATTCGCGCATGATTTCTACTTCCAGACTGACCGTCTTACCACCGCCGGAAGTAGCCACAAATATGGAGTGAGGATTCATCTGAATCCAGCGGTTAAAGGTTACCAGGGAGCCATCCGACTTATTGACCCCCAGGATAATTCCTCCATCCTGGGAAGCGTCCACGATACAGTTTGGCAGCAGACAGGCTAGGTTCTCGCCGGTCATGTTGGGGTGGAGAGTGCGGTCAGCGATAAACTTTTCCTGGCCCAGTAAATCCAATCCCAAAGGTAAGGCCGAGAAGAAAGCCCGCCGCTGGTTACGTAGGGCAGTCGCCACCGGAAAGCCCATTTCGGTAAGGCGCTGCCCGACCCGGCGCAGGTCTGCTTGCATCTTTTTCAGGGAACTGGCCTGGACACTGATACGGATACCGGCCTGGAACAACCGGGCATCTCCTCGTGCCAGGACATTACGCAGGTCGCGGATACTTTCGATTTTGTAGTTGCGGCTCATGTCCCCGGCGCTGGAATTGTCAGTTGCAGCCACGGCCCACAGGATTTGCTGGCGATTCTTGAGTTTGGCTTCGGCCTGTTGATTGGAAAGAGGTTTAACCTGCAAAGCCAGAAACATCTGAATATCCTTGAACCGGATTATTTCAAATAAGGCACCCAGTTTCAGATGCTTGGGGTAATCCCTCACATACAGGCTCCCAACATAGGTATTTCGGCTTCCTGATAAATTTCCTTTATTAGCCCTAGTTTTCTCAGTACCAACCCCCTTACCTGAGTCGAGAGCCTCAGTCTTGGTTCGATCACTCAGCTTCAAATAGTGGGGATATTCTTCCAGGGTAAAGCCGCCGATTCTGTGTAAAGGGCTGGCTCCGCGCCCGGTCAGGCCGGTTGTCGCGCTGCCAAGCAGTTCGCCCAGAGTGGTTATGATCTCCTCGCTATCGAGCAAATGGGCGGGCATATTGTTGTTATTAAGCTGGTCAGCCATAGACTGCGCTCTGAACCTGAGCGAATCGGCCAGAATAGCTGGTACGCTCTCATCGCCACTACCTGACCGTTTGCTAGTCCCTTTATTTGTGCGTGATATTTGCCGGTTAAGGTCACTCTGGGAAGAATCTTGACCCATTACCTGCTTCCAGCGATTCTTCAGAATTTCGGCAAAGCCCAAGCCTGTTTCTTCGTCATCCCCACCATCCTGGATAACTTCAGAGAAACTTTTAAGATCGGTAGGGGTTGCTCCAACGGCCACATAGAAATCCCGCTGGGTCAGGAAATTACCCTCGTTAAGTTTCTGGACAAAGTTTTCTTCGACCCAGTATTGCTGGCGGACCTGGGGATTAAACTCGGCGGCTCTTTTCTTATCGAGGTCGGTAAGATAACTTTGCATGTTGCGTGGTCGGCTCACCATATAGAAAGAGAAAGGACCGGGCATGTTGTTAAACAACTGGGCCGCACGGCGGACATTACCGTTCTTTTCCTGAAAGCTCATCAGTTTCATGTCCCGCCCATCAACTTTGAGTAAAGCCGAAAAAGCCCCACCTCTTAACGCCAGGCAGCCCCGGCCAACACCTTTGACCGGCAGCACTTCGGTGGTGGTAGTTGTTCCAATTTCAATATTCTGCCTGAAATTTTCGGCCAGTAACTCTTGCCCAGAAATCTTATCCGGCTGGGCTTCTTCAACCTGAAGTTTTGTTTCAACAACTGCCATTTTGTAAACTTCTCTTTCTATAACCTTTAGGTAATGCTGCCTTAGTGACTCTGTTTCCCCTGGTCCAGGTAACTAATTGGCCCTTGTAAAATTTCCTGACTTTCAACCCGCTTTGAGACCTGAATTGAAGGTTTTCGACTGTAAACCAGCGATAAGTTGATTGAAGGCTGAGTGTGGTGACTATGTTTTTCCAGGTGGAATCGCAGCCAGATAAACAGCCATTCAATACCCGCCAACCCATTGATAGGAGCATGGATGAACAGAGCCGCAAACATTGCCAGACTTACTCCAATAACCAGCCTGATAGGAAAATTGAAAGGTAGCAGGTTAAAGCTTATATAGATAAGCCCAAAGAAGAATAGCCACTGCACAAACTCTCGAATTGAAAGCCGGTTCATCAGAACCGGATCGCGGTTGGTTAGAACCCTGGCCGGGAGCCGGTATTCCAGTTCGTTATCGTCCATTGTTTCTTGTTACTCCTTATCAGTTCTACTCAGGTTTGTATCTGGACCGCTTTTGTCAGATGGTTTGGTGTCATCTGCCTTGCCTGGTTCTGGTAAGGCCAGGATTGATCGAGAGTTAGCCTGTCCATAGGGGTCAGGTATCGCTCCCGTTATTCGCGTTCGCTGGTTTTGAGATGAGGCTCGCGGCGAAGATAACGCTGGAAATTCTTGCCCCTGACTATTGCCGAAAGGATTGGCGTAATTCCCTGAAACAAGAATTACCTTGACCGGAACTATTTTGTTATCTGGTGAGTTTGCGGCTGGACTTTGTGGTTGAGGTACACCATAACCCCCATCAGTCTTGATGCTTCTACCATTCTGAGCAGTGTTGACTGGCTCGGTAAAATTATCCTCGCCTGTACCATCCGGGTTGATTCCTGGATTAACCCCTGCTGGAGAACTGCCGGATTCAGGGTTGGGACCATACTCTCGCTGGCTGGCACTGTAAAATTTATCTTCTCGCTCACTGGTAATCGTGGTATTAGTGCCGCCGTTACCGTGAGTGATTCCACCAATCCTGAAATAAGGAGCCTGAACTCCGGCCTGACTGCCGCTCCACAACAAAGAAGACTGGACATTGTAACCGAGGCCGTTTGCGAACCCGTTATATGTTCCCCGACTACTTCCCGTTGCTCCTGAAGTTGAACCTGGCATACTGACGATGGAACGTGACATAGAAGAAGCGCTGAAACTCTCGTTAAGAGAGCGGAGGGCATTTAACAATTGACGTTGCTGCTGGTCGGTATTGCCCATACCGACGGTTCCACTGCTACTGGCTTCATTCACACCGGAACCAAACCCGCTCATTCCCCCACTTGAACTGGGCTGGGCAGTTTCGAAATTATGATGTCCATTAGATGAGAGTCCGCTACTGGCCTGATTGCCAGCTTTTCGGGTTCTCGCGGTTTCTCCGGTAATTCCAGAATCAGTGTCACTTTCCGCGCTTTTATCAGTGCTGGAATTACCAAAGGCTCTGGCGGCAGATGAAGCACCTAAGGCTGTTACAGCTCCCAGCCCGGCTGCGGCTACTCCAAACATAAAGCCGCCCACTTCACCGGCTATTTTGAACATCAGAACCGCCCCGATGAACATGAATGAGCAGATGTAAACCAGTTGCAGGCAGAAACCCGCCGGGTCACCGTTGGCTGCCGGGATAGTTCCAGTAAAAGCCTTGACCAGGGCAAAACAGATGGCTACTGGAATCGGGGCTATCAACATAGCCTGGATGCTCTGTAACCAGCGCGTGAACCAGGGTCGGAACTCTTCGGTTAAACCGGCTACCACCGCTAAAGGGCTGATGGCAAACAGAATAAAGATGAGGATAGTTCTCAGGAAAAAGACCAGCCCCAGGACGATAAAGATGATAGCTACGGCCAGGCAGATAACGAACATAAAGAGTAAAAGGCCAATGTTTTTGACATTACCCACACTCCCGATGCCGCTACCACAGGCGCTAGCATTGCCGCAGTCGCCCAGCAGATTCTTGGAGATGTCTGATAATGAGGCTGCTCCGCCTATAATGGTGTCGAAAAGGATGTTAGAAATACCAAAGGCCCCGGAAATCAGCACTGCCAGGAAAAACATGGCAAAGCCACCCACCAGAATTCGGGTGAAGAAAGATAAAAATCCTTCGTGAAGTGGTTCGATCAGGCCGCCCAGAAAGTAGCTCTTGAAAATCTTGTAAAAGAGGATAAGCGGCAAAAAGATAAAAGCTACGGTATTGACCATGGAAAAGACGCTGGCGGCGGTGCAGGTCGGTCCACTACCTCCCGTTCCATTTGTACAGGAAGCAAAGTCAGTTGAAGCCAGGTTGGTAAAAACCTGCCAGAAGACGCTTATACCCAGCCGGACAGCATTGATGGCAGCGCTGCTCAAAATGCTACGAATAATATCGAGCGCCCAGCTAACGTACCAGGGACCACCGTTCTGGTCATCCACAATCTTCTGAACCGGGTCAGCACAACCAGGGGCATTTTTATTTGCCCCCACACATGGTGGATCCTGACCTGGATAGTCGCAGGCTGAAAGAAGGAGCGCCAGACCCACTAGTAAAGCGCATAGAGATAAAACCTTGACTAGAGTGTGCTTCGAACCAAAATGGGATTTAGCTGCTGGGGTTATTAGTCCAGCCTTTTCTGATTGCTCTTCAACCGAAATAATTACTTGCGGATTAGAATTCACTCTGGTCTCCTTACTATAGCCTTGACCCTAGCCGATCAGGTGTTGTTGGTCAGAAAACTCTCTAACTGGTTGCTCCAAAAGTGCCGGTGAGGAAATCGGCCAGGGGTTGGGCAAAAAGAAATAGCAATGCCCCACCCATAATGCTGAAACCGATGATGCGGAGGGACCTGATCCTGAAAGTATCGGAAACGCCGGACCACATAAATAAACCAAAGCCCGCGACGAGTAATAAGGCTATTCCAATGCCGCAGATAGACTGGATGGCACTAATGATGGATTGGGAAGCCTGCTTTATCTTGCCGGTATCAATGCCCTGGGCAAAAGCCGCAGAGGTAGTAAAAACAACCATAGCTAGAACTGCGGCTGCTTTTGCTACGAGTAATGCCAAAGCACGTTTACCCCTGTTTAATAACCACTTAATCGAATTCATACTGCAAAAAATCTTATTGAGCATGGAAGTTATCTCCTATTATTGCTTAATCAAAAGCCTACAAATAAACCTATCATTTGGACGGTGTACCTTTACCCCCACCCATGCCGGTGTCAGGTAAACCACTCGGTATCAGCCTGGTCGGTGCTGGTGAACTTGAATTCTGGACGGGAGTCGCTGTTGGTTCGGGCGTCCGAATCAGGGCAGGAGCTGGTGTTGGTGTTACCTTTTGAATAGGAGTTGTGTCAGGTGCGCCAACGGTTTGCCATACTTCATCGGGAACCGCCACTGGCGTACCGGCTGGGGTAACGCTCGCCGGAGCGTACATTGCCAGTACCGCCCGGTAAGCTAATTTCCGGGAATTCAGATAATCGTCTTTAGCCGTAACTTTTGAAGCTGACTGACCGTTCTGGTTGGGGTCTACTGGTGTTAGAGGTTGAGGGTAAGTAACCAGAATGGTAAGAATAGCATCGTCAGTTGGCGCAAAGACCCAGGTGTCACTGAGAGAAGAAGGGTCTATCTCACGTTCAGTCTGCCCATCCGGTGAAAAAGCAACCACCCGGTAAATAAAAGCATTGCCTTTGCGGTCGTAAACAGTAATTTCATCGTTTTGCTGTAGCCGCCGCAATCCGCTCAAATCTTCCTGATTACCCATAATCAGCATATTGCCGATTTCGCCGGGATAAGCGCCGGTATGAACCACCTCACCTGGTCGGGGCCAGCTAACGATGGAACTATCACTACTAGCTCCACTAATTTGAGTGATGGCTTTTAACACCGGGGTATCAATACTCAGGGCCGTGATTTTCAAGCGAGCAGGAGCCAGGAAAGCACCATGTGGGCCATTTAAGCCACCGGCCTGGCTGGTAGGGTCGCCAACTCGTGTTTCAACGCCAATATCTGCTGTTGGAGTTAGGTTTTCTTGCTCCTGTAGTTCCGATGGAGAAGGTTCAATCTGCTTGTTACTTGCTAAAGGCACAAACACAATATTTTTTTCCTTGCCTAGACTGGCAGTATTGTTGGAAGGATTTGTAGTTTGGGCAGGGGAAGGTGAACCGGAATAGGAAGGGGTTGTGGTTAAATTAGGTGCTGCTGTTATCGGAGGCTGAACTGACTTACCTCCAAGAAGACCACCCGTAGCCAAAAACAGAAAAGTACCGCCACCCCACACAAGAACAATTACAAGACCTGCCACTATGAGCCAGGGTGAAGCCAATATTTTGCCCAGCCATTTGTTTCTGGCAGCCAGTTTGCGGTTAAGCCGGTTGTTAGCCCTGATTATTTTAAGAAATGAAGGTTTGCCTTTTGAGCGGCCAGATAATTCACCGCGTTGGGTCATTTCCTCTCGTAACTCACGAGTTTTCTTAAAAGAATTATCCAGAACTGGAACAAGGGGATTCTCGTTTAGGGTCTGCTTCAAGTTTCGCTCTAAAGTCACCTGGTCGGTTGCCGTTGCTGAAAGCACACCCAGGTCAATTTTCATAAGCGAAGTATGGTCTGTTCCGGCTACAGTAATCTGACCGGAAAGAAGCTTCTGTCGCTCAGATTCCAGTTCTGTTCGCCGTTTTTCTAAGACAGTAATTTCCTCATCAAAAATAGTATGACCAGGGTTTTTTGAATCGTCATTTAAAGCTGGAATCGTCATTTTTGGTTCCTTACTGAAAAAGACAAAATAAAGCACAGACAACGGCTTTGCAGTTGTCTCAGATCCTAATAAATTATTAGATTACTAAAGTTTTGGGGTTGTTAGGGCTTTGATACCACGCAGTCGTAATTGTATTCGAGCATCAGCTTTTCGACCGCTTCTTTTGAGTAACGGATTCTGCGATGTTTCAAAATATTATTGCCACTAAACCTGATAGGGATTAATTTACCCTCGTTCATTAGCCTGTAAAGGGTACCTCTTGAAATATCGAGAAGTTCCATAACCTCTGCTGTAGTAAGCAAATTGCCTATACAATCGCCAGATTGAAGTTTCTGACTCAGGTTATCATCCATGCAACTACCGTTTCTTTGAATTTTTTACTTGAGATGCACAACAACTAAATGTTGTGGTATATTTATATCAACTCAGCTAACATTGAACAATTGCACAAATTACACATTTTTCAACTAAATTTATGGTAGCAATCACATAGGTATTATTTACCAGACTCAGTAAGGTTGGTTAATATGCTTCATCAAAAAATTGACCTGACTCTGAAGAAAAACTCCATTATTATTGCTGACGATCATCCCACTTTTAGATTAGGTTTATCTGATCTTATTTCTCGCTTCTCAACCAGTTGTCAGGTTATCGCTAATGTAGGAGATGGCAGTGAGGCGTTTAAATTATGCCTTAAAATGCATCCAGACATTTTAGTTCTGGATTTGAATTTCGCAAAAGGTGGCCCTTCAGGCTATACAGTTATTTCAAAACTTCGAGAAGCTGGTAACCAGGTCAAAATCCTTGTTCTAAGTGGCGATGAATTTCTTGATGCAACCCACGTAATTAATTTGGGCGCTGATATGTGCCTGGACAAAAATGCTCCAATCGAAGAAATTGTATCCACCCTGGATAATCTCAGCCAGCAATTTCAACCATCTTTGGCGCAGAAGCAACCTTCCACAATTACTTCCTCCTACCAAATTGCTTCTTCTAGCAATCCCCAGAAATTACTTGATAAACTCACTAAACGTGAATTAGAAGTGCTCTCCGAACTATCAACTGGTGCCAGTAATAATTCTATTGCTCTCAAATTAAGTATAGATACCAGAACCGTAAACAATCATTTAGGCTCGGTTTACGAAAAATTAGAATTAAAAAATCGAAGCGAAGCTATAGTTTTTGTTCATCAAAACAAAATATTAGTTGATGAAATTCTTATTAAGAGTCATAAGAATTTCTAATATGCCACAATAGAGCGAAAAGTAATTTAGTCATTAATACACAAAGTTAAACTTTTTCTACAGATTATTGTGTTATTTTGCGTATGTTCTTTTACCTGTATTTTGTTAGAATTTAATTGGCATTGAACGTCATCCTTTCTCCCCTCCCAAAATCAATGCAATAAAAGTAGCCTTAAACAGGAGAATAAACATGGAGATTAGCAGTAAGGTGACAACTCTACCCCAGCTTGATATTGGGTTTGAGAGTTTTAGTATTGCCAGTTTGTCAGCTAATGCGAAAAGCTCAATCGCATATCTGGCAAATAAACCGGACCTGATTGATCAATTAGCAGTAGATCGAGAAGTAGTCTGGCAAGAATGCGAAAGTCTATTTGGTAAATTCAGCGATGTTGATATTTCCACCCTGAACAAGTTATATGAACTTTTCGTTGCACCGAATTCTTACACAGTGATACCAGCCGGAACAACTCAGATAACACCCTTCAATTGCTGGGTAGGAAATGATTGTCCTTCTAATCGTTAGGATAAGTTTTTGAAGGGCGCAATATATGCTTTATGATGAATTGCCCCAACAAATTAAAGAATTGGTTAGTTTTCATCTAAACGAAGCCTTTCAGAGGTTATCGTTACAAAAGCTTGTGGTTGGTGAAACCTGTTCCCTCTTTTTAGAAAATTCATCTGCCTGGGATTTACAATTTGCCAATCTGGGTCGTATTGCGTCGGGTCTACAGGATTTAGAAAATGAGACCCCTTCTTCCCAAACAAAAATAACTCTTATAGATAATCTATCTGGCCTGGTAGTCCTGAGTTGTGGTGCATGCTGTCCTAATCCTGAAATGGCTTTGCCTGGAGCGGCGGCCCTGGACCTTATTTTTATGGCTGCTGGTTTATTTGATGATATTCAGGACCAGGATAAATCCAATTCTTTGGTGGCTAAGGTTGGCATCGGGCAAACCCTCAATATCGCCTTAACGCTTTTACTTCTGGGTCAGAATCTTCTCACTAAAACCCTTGCGGAAAATTTGCTTGGGGCAGAGGCTCTTGAACTGCTAAACCGGCTCAACCATTGTTTACTTGTTGGAATTAAAGGTCAAATGTTGGATTTGCAGGAAACCCAGATTCCTTTACAAGACAGATTAGAAAATTCCGATTTTCATCTGTTAAAAACCGGATTAAAAGCGGCTACGATTTTCAGTTATTTGACTGAATTGGGCGCAACATTAGGTCTTAAAGATCATAACCATAAATTTGTTTCCTGTTATTGCCAGTTCGGTTTTGCAGTTGGCATGGTAGCTCAATTGATTGCTGACCTCGGAGATTTCCTGGATTCAGGTAAGTCTGATAACAGAGGTCGTGATTTACGAAATAGAATGCCAACTTTGCCAACTACTTACGCTTATCAGTCTCTTGAACCAGAAATTAAAAGGCAAACATTTTTGACTCTCTGGCAAACAGTTCCTATTCCTCTTGAAGAAATAGTGCAATTAATAAAACCCACTCCTGCTGTTTCTCAAACAATCGGGCAAATTACTCGCTATACCGTTGAAGCAGAAAACTTTTTAAGAGTTGTAGACCCTGAGTTGGAGAAGGTGGAGCATCGGTCCATGTTAAATCTCCTATACACCTTCGTCGGGAGTTTGAAAGGGCTTTTTCTCCAGACTGGATTCTAGCTCATTATACTTTTAGTGATTGGTTAAATATGGAACAATTTAATTCATGGAAAACTTCTGCGAGAAAGCAAACTACTCACTATTTGGGTCAAGCTCATAAATGGTTTATTGAATTTCATAAAACTCTTAAAAGACCTTTTGCTCAATACATGGTAATACTGGCTGCTTTGTTTTGCAGTTTCATGATTGTTTTCTTAACCATATCCTACGAATATAGCTGGCACAGGCTAAGATTGCCGGCCGAATATAATTCCGGTACTTTTCCCCTTGCACCTTCTAACGCGGACAATCTCGTTAATTTTCAGGGTTTGCTTAAATCTTGCGATAGAATTATTTCTTTCGGGGATTTAAATTCCACTCAATTTAGCGAACCAGACAAAGTTCAATCTACCAACAGCCGGGTAATATTAGTCTCTACCTTGGAGGACACGTTTGATTTTCCGATAACAAAACCTCTTCATGATGGTCAAACTGTCCAGATTTGGAGTACAAAATCCAATTGGCTGACAGCAGATACTTCAAATTGTAAAAATCCAACTGGCAGCACTGGAAATTTAGAACCTTCAAATTTGAAGGATTGCCAGGGATGTTTTACTCAGCAACAACCAAACCAGCTTCAGATTAATCTCACCGAACTCAAAGCTCAAAATGGCGAATTTATCTCGATCACCCTTTTAAGTCTAATTTGCCTTTCTTTTTGTGCTTTAGGGTTATTATTTTTCTTGTTCCAGCCAAACCGGATTATTACGGTAGTGCATTGTCTGTTTTTTAACACCGTTGGCCTGGCCCTGGTTGCCCATAACAGCACCTATTACCATACTGGTAGTATAGAAAGAGTTGTTTCGATAACAACCTTTCAATTCATACCACCATTATTTGTTCATTTTGTCTTTCTTTTTCCAGATGGTGAGCCTCTAACCAAATTTGCTGTTAGATTTGTAAAATTCAGTTACTTCTCTTCAATCTTTGTTCTTATTTTTGAACTTTATGCCAATCTAATACCTGATTCCAATGGAAATATGTCGTTCTGGGAAGTAGCATTCCATAGAATAAGGTATTTAGAATTCGGCCTTTTATTCGCTGCCGGAATTATTATTCTTATTAGCAAATTTATAAAAAGTAAGCATCAGAACCGGCTACGGCTAAGACTGGCAGTTTTATCTTTATTGGTCGGCAGCCTACCAGTTTTTACTGTATTTGTTTTTAACTCCTTTTTCGGATTACTCCAGGATTGGACCGAACATTATTTTGCTTTTCTCTTAATTCCGGCGGTGTTGATTCCAGGTGGGTTTGGTTATGCGGTGGTTAAAAATAACTTGCTAGGGGTTGACATTAAGGTTCGTCGGATAGTGGTCAGGACAATTTTAATTAGCCTGGTGACTATTTTGTACCTGACCCTGACTCCTCTGATTTCATTCTTTTTCTCTTTCTGGTCGGGAATTGAAAATAACCCGGTATTTCAGGTTCTTCTAATTATCGCACTAAGTGAACTCTGCAACCTGTTTAGAAATATTCTGAACCATTTCATTGACAGAACATTTGCGGTGGACCCCTTGAATTATAACGACCTGGCTCGTAAATGGGGTACCACATTAGCAAGAACCACTGAATTGAATAAAACTTTTACTACCGTCCTTACCCAGTTACCTCAGGATTATCATTACAAAAAGTCAGCCTTACTCTTGTCCCAACCTCAACTTATTAAGATTCAGCTTAAAACCCTTCCTTCAAGTGTAGTTTCTAATTTACCATCCTCAAATACTTTAATGGTTTCATTTTCCCAGGACCAAAAAGAGTTTGATACCCAAGGAACCAATCCATCAAAAAGCCAGTTAAATTATTCTTTCTTAGAAATTAACACATCTGTTTTAAGTTATTTGCAGCATGAGGAGTGGATTTTATTTGGTCACTCAAACCTTCCTTCTACTGTTGCAAGTGAACTGGCAGATATAAAATTTGAGACTAATGTGGTCATTCCTTTGAAATTAGGAAATGAATTCTACGGTACTTTACTTCTTGGAGATAAAACAGGCGAGTTTACTCCGCCACCCAATGAACTGGATTTTTTGAGTAATATCGCCACCCAAATTTCTGCCTCGATCCATAACTCCTTACTTCTCACCGAAGCAAAGGCTATTGCTGAAAAAGAGAAAACTATAAGACTTATGTCGGAAGCCAGAACTCGCCGTGATCAGCAGGTGCGACAAAAAACCTTGTCGGAAGTGGCGGATGATTTGCACGGTGGACCCTTACAGGACTTGTTTTATTTACAAAAAGGTTTGGAACAAGTTTCAAAGGATATAGGTGCTGGATTGCCCTTAAATAATTATGATTTCAATGTTTACGCTTACAGTGTCCGGGAGGTAATTTCAAAGGTACGCCGAACTACAACTGCTCTCAGGTTATATGGTGTGGAGAAGGATTTTATCAATGGCATTAAACGCTTAATAAAAGATTTCAGCAGCTCTCATGACACAATAGAGATTATTCTCACGGTGAATACTACTCTTCCGGTGGACGAAATCCTGCCAGAACAGATTAAATTTGCTCTTTTCAGGGCAATTCAAGAAGCTTTGAATAATGCTTTTAAACATTCTCAGGCTTCAAAGGTGGAAGTTTTATTTGAGCTAGACCTTATTCAAATGCAGCTAGGGAATTCAAAGGTTACTACTTCTGAAATCCCAAATCCTTCTGATTTTGCTTCAAACTATCTTGTCGAGGTTAGAATTTCGGACAATGGTAAAGGGGTTGACGAAAAGCTTTTGGATGAATTCAATTCTGACACCTCTCCTGAACAGGAGTACGAGCAATTAGAGAAAGGTGAGCACCTCGGAATTGGTATTATCAAACAGCAAATTACCCAGTTTAGCGAAATATACCAATCGGAAATCAACTTCTACTCATCAAATAAGAACGGTTTTGAGGTGGCAATCGCTTTGCACATACCGGTTGAAACAATAGCAGTTGCATTTGATAAAGCCGTTCCTTTTGAACTTTCAGTCTAAAAAGGATTTATTTCATGATTGAGACGGTAAAGAACTGCATTGAGGTAAGCAATCTTACCAAAATCTACGAAGCTGGGGGCCGGAGTAAGGCCCGACAACCAATTGTAGCCAATGATGCTATTTCTTTAGAAATAAACCAAGGTGAAGTATTTGGGCTATTAGGGCCAAATGGTGCTGGAAAGACTACGCTGGTTAATCAAATTCTTGGATTAGCTACTCCGACCGAGGGGAGTATATTTGTTAAAGGAATTGACATTATAAAGCACCCTGCTTTCGTAAAGTCACTTGCCTCTTACTTACCACAAAGAGGTATAGCCTTTGAATATACAGAGGTTCATAAGGCCCTTCTTTTTGCCGGTCAACTTAAAGGGCTAACCAAAATTCAAGCTAAAATCCAGTCCGAGCAATTAATCGGTGAACTTGATTTGGGCGAAGTAGCCGATACGTTTTTCAATAAACTTAGCGGTGGTATGCGTCGAGTGGTTGGCCTCGGTTTAGCTTTAATGGGCCGCCCAGAAATCCTTGTCATGGATGAACCAACAAATGAACTGGACCCCGTTCGCCGCAGGCGAGTATGGAATATTATTCAAGAAATTAACCGCGAAAGAGGAATTACATGTATCCTGGTTACCCATAATGTTGCAGAAGCCGAGACCGTTCTACAGCGGGTGGCAATTATTGATAAGGGAAAAGTTCTGGCTTTAGGCACTCCCGGCAAATTAAAACAGCAAATTTCAACAGAGGCTTTCCTGGATTTAACCCTGAATGATATGCTGGAAACCCGTGACACAAAAACCATTGCTGAAGAAGTTAAATTCAAATTAGACCAACGATTTCATTCAGCTACACTTCCAGCCTTCAGATTTAGTGTTGAGAGTCCAAATAATCTCAAGATTTACCTGCCCTTTGAACAATCCGGTGAGGTAATAAATTTTATTGTTAGCGAAATTGGTCCACAGGTAATTGATGACTTCAAACTGGCTCACACCTCTTTAGAGGATGTTTATCTTCATCATGTTGGGCCGGAAGCTTCGTTAAATAAATCCGAGATAGGCTCAAGGAGTTAGAAATTGACAACAAGAGAGATTGAGGAAAACCCCACGCTAAATAAGGGTTCGCTGAAAACTTACCAGAATAACTGGTTATTACGCTCCGGGTTTAACCAGCTTTCAAGGGCCTTTAACGATTTTAGAATTATCCTCATTGAGCAAATTTATATTATTCGCCGCTACCTGGTCTATTTCTTCTTCCTAAACACGGTTGGGCCATTCGCTCTGGTTTTTGCGATGGGCCATTACGCCGGGTTTCATCCAGACCAAACAGAATTACTTCGAATCATCAGTGGAACGGTCACTTTTGCTCTTGTCACGGTAGGTTTTACATCTGTCGCGCAACGGTTAAGTATTATGAGACAGCAAGGCACTTTGCTGTACTATTGCGCCCTGCCCATAAATAAAGTTTCTTTCGTAACGGCCTTGCTTATATCGCGCCTGGTAATTCTTATTCCCAGTATCGTAACCCCAATAGTGGCCGGAATAATTATGTACAACCTGGAAATTCACCTTGATTTATGGCTTTTGGGAGTAATGATTCTAGGTGCATTTTCGCTGGTAGCTCTAGGGACAACTCTTGGGGTTCTGGTGAAATCTTACGAACTAATTTCACTGGTTTGCAACGCCTTTATAGTTGTCATGGCATTGGCTTCTCCCAATTTTATCCCGAATTACCTACTACCTTTGCCACTTCAAGTTCTGGGCTGGGTACTTCCTTCAACCTATACTTCCGATGCAATAAGCCATTGTTTAGCGGGAACTTATGACAGGGTTTCTTACTTTGATGTTTTAGTGTTAAGTGTAATGGCGCTTGTTGGTATTGTAATAACCGGAAAATTTCTGAAATGGAGTGCGGATTAAAATGAGTTTGGTAAAAATCCAGGGAAAAGAGTTAATTGTCAGTCAAGCTGGTCCAGAAGATAGCTTTGCTTCAAAACAAATGCAGGAAAGCTATACAGAAGGTGGAAGAATCTCCACAAGAGTAACCATCAAAATTGAAGATGCAAACGCGGCTCTGGATATAGCGCATCCCGGAAATTACCGCTTGTTGGCCTTTTTACCAGATGTAACAATGCCAGTAGGTACTCTTGCAGGGTGGCCGCATAAGGTCAAGGCTGCAAATAGCGACGAATTATATCCCGCCATACTGGTACATCGGTTGGCCGTTCATCCCGATTATCGCCAGCAAGGGATAGCCAAAGCTCTTTGGCTCGAACTAGACCGCTGGATAAAAAGCAACTTTGAAGCTGAGAAAGTAATTGTCTATGGGTACTATCAGAACGGTAACCAGGCTTCACGGGCCTGGTTCAAGAGCTGCGGAGGTAATTTTACAAACCTTCAAATAACTAATGCTCCAATTAAAACAGTTACCCCAACTTTGGAAATCAAGGCAGAACAAACGTATACCGTTCAGGAACTGGAACTCTCTAATAGGGATCAAATAGCAGAGGTAGTTAACAGCTTGAATGAATTCTACGCTGGATTTAGCCTTTTCAAGCCCCAGTCCGTTGATGAATTTGTAGATTGGTTAAGCCTGAAGAACGTAGGAAACTCCACCTATAAATTGAATCGTTATTATGTCGCAACTACTCCTGATAAAAAAGTCGTGGCAGGGATAGGAATTTTTGACCTGAACCAGCTTATAGATGTGCGGGTAGTCAATCCACCGGCAGCAGTTCAACTCTTGAACAAGTTATTGAAAATCTTTCCGAAAGATGGTCTTTTGAAAACCGGCCAGATGAACCGGGTCTGGTATCATCCTGATTATCTCGAAGCTGGCCGATTCTTATGGCAGGAGGTTCGGCAGCGCGAAAATAAATACAGTAACAACCTTCTGGTTAGCTTCGACTCCTCAGACAACAAATTAAGCCGCTTTTTCAATTTCAGCAAATTTCAGCCAACTACCAGGAATAATCTGGTGGTCTTAGCAGCTCCAAAGGGCTTTGTTATAAGTAGTCCAATTGTCTGAATTTTCTGCTGTTATACCTATGTTATCTAAATGGGATAGTTTAAGGTTAACTGGTGATAATTTCGCTTGTACTCTTTAGCAACCTTCCAGTCAGAATAGCACAACCATATTCTGTAACCCAGCCAGGCAAGCCATGCTGGCACTATTCCATAACCCAGCGAAACACTATCGGTGTGATGTCCAGGGAAAATCCTGGCAACCGTGTTTTCGTAGAGATGAAACCAGTTCCAGCCGTCCTGCTTGTTCAAACCATCCAACCCCAGAGTGCCAGGCAGGATTGTCAGCACCAGAACCAGAAAGAAGACCGGCACGGCACCAGGTGGCCGAGGATTTCGCTTAAAAACCCAGCCTTTCATGAGAAAAAGTGGCAGCAACCATAGTACAAAGGAAATACCAATCATTATAAAAAGCAAAGTTGCTACAAACAGGAGAAATAGCATTCCAACTACATCGCTGGATGAAATCACAATAAAAAATCCGAATAGACAGCCACCATTACCAGGGTAGGGGGATTGCCTTCTTCTCTTTTTCGACCGAACTACTTTGGGTTTTCCATCAATAATATAGATGGGACTATTTTGAGTGGTTGCCTTGAACATAAGAACCTGCATTTCTTGTTCAAAATGAAAACGACTTGGTTCTTTATCAATATAAAGACGAAAAGGTGCAGGATATTTTTTATATTTTCAAATCTCACCTGAAACTTTAGTTGTTAAGCAAAGTATAATGCAATTGTAAACCTAAATAACGGAGATAATAAAAAATGGATAAAACAAAATTGAGGAAACCAAAGATTGGTGAAGTGGTTTGTTATGTGCTTGATTCAGGTTCTGACTTTGGTCAGATCAGACCAGCTAAAATTATGGAAGTTTTCGAAACGCAAAATGGGACTGAAAAATTGAGAGCTTTGCAAGCTCCGTTACTGGTCAATCTTAAAGTCTATACCGAAAATATTGAGGAGGAAATCGAGGATTTTCAAGGAACCGATCACTTAAAGTTTTCAAGATGCCTTAATCTAGAAAAACTACCAGGTACCTGGCATTATCCGAAAACCGACAACTCCAATTCTCTAACAAAAACTCAGTCTTCCCGCTCCAGGATCCACATCACTGCATTAGGGGTGGTAGATGAGGATTATCCAGACAGGGTTATTTTATGGAACAGGATGGTATGGTGTTTATAGCAGGAAAAATTAGGCCAATATAAATAAGATCATATTGTGCTAAACTCCGGAGCTTGAATAACTAATCTATGTGTGGACAAATGCAACACAAAAGTAAAATTATCATTTTCAACTTCTGGTAGGCGCATAATTAAGGTTTTTAGCATGAAACAACGAGAACAGGCCGGTCGCTTAACTGGTCCAGGTGACAATACAAATGGCAACCAATCAGCAAAAATAAATTGATCCAACTGTTTTTAAGCCTATGAGGCTGATATATTCTTAAATAAACGCAAAATGTTTATTACAAAGAGTAAAACAAATATATCGAGGAATAAACCAGGTGAGTGGTTCAGTCTATACAATGATGGCACGGCAGATTACTGTAGCCGAAATTTGCACACCAATTTATACAATAGAAAGCTCCAATAGTATCTGGGACGGTGTTGCAGAGTGGGAAGCGTGGGGTCGGCAAAACGATTTTTTGGTTCTTTGGAATCAAGTAGCCCTTATTAGAAATAAAGGTAAAATAATTGGTTATACCAATGAAACAGATTTGAGCTTGTTTGAAGAAGACCATCCAAATATTTCACTCAATGATAAGATTTCGAGAATTAACATCCCTGTTTCTGTTAATCAGTTTTTATCGGCCGATACTCCTCTTCTGGAAATTGTAAAATTGTTTAAGGGCGAAGGGGATAAGCCGTTTTTTGTTTTAAAGGGTAATGAAATAATTGGGTGGTTAAGTTTTTCGGATTTATTCAAGCTACCTTTCCAGTTATGCATTTTCGCACTCCTGACCGGTATTGAAGGACACATGCTGGAGATTTGTGCACGTAACAGCACCCATATTATCAAAAAGATAAAACCCGAAATAGTGGATAGCTGGCGTAAGAAGTTCAATAAAGAGGAAAAGCAAAGAGCACAGCAGGGAAACTGGGAATTTAAAGAATTGAAAAAAGAAGACGGACTCAGTTACAGTGGTAACCTCATTCGCAATTACATATCGTTTTCACAAAAAGTAGAGGTTCTGAAGAAGGTTGAGGGGCTGGAAAAGTATATTCCTTTGCTGGCTCAAAAGGATAGGAACGGCAAGGAATTTATCGAGACTGCTATATCTTTAAGAAATAAAATTGCTCATGGAAGAAATTCCGGTGCTGAGTTATTAAACCCGGAAGAATTATCAATATTTTTAGATTGGTTAAGCCAATTAGAAGAGCAAATGGCTAATTTCTTAAAGCCCTTTGGTTTTTTTAAGCATTACAAAGGTATAGGAGAAGCCTAAGCCCTACCGTTTACAAGGTCCGAATACCGGTGTCGGTAAGTTATGTTATTTCTCCTTATTATAGATGCTCCTTAAAGCTACTCAAGAAGTCATTTACCTGGGAAGTGTGACTGCAACGGATTACCTTACCCCAATAATCTTTTAAGAAATAGGCGGTACTAACCCGGTTTTCCGCGACGTCTTTTACAAAAGTTTTATTTAAAGGAGAGGTATTGCTGTAATAGCTGGCACACCACCTGATAAAGTTATAAAGATTACGCCAACCGGGATGACGGTTATTACGGCGTAATTCAGCCTTCAAATGGCGGGTAATTATACGCCAGCGAGCTATCCGCCACGGTAGGTCCAACCAGACAATCGTGGTGGCTTTTTCGAACAGTTCCTCGGTCCAACCCAGAAATACACCTTCGGTTATCCAGCTTTCCTGGGCGGCTATCCGGCTAATATCTGAAAAGCGGGTTTCGAGCGAACGTTGCGGCCCAGACCCGCCTTCGTAACCGATTTCATCCAGGTCATAACACCGAATGTTCAAGCTCTGAACAATTTGCCGGGCTAATGTCGTTTTTCCACTACCGGGACCGCCGATTATATGGAATTTATGAGGATTATTTTGCATCTAGAATTAGACCTTGTGTTAAAGTCTTAAATAAGGGATTTCGGTTAGAATTTGCTTGGCCCACTCACAGCCTTTTACATCGCTTCCCGTTAACTCATCCTGCAAGAACTTCAGGTAAATTTCGATGAAATGATTCTCGAAAGCCAGCGTCTGCCGACAAAGATTACGGAGTTCTTCTCGTTCGGCAGGGTTGGTGGGAATAAGATAGTTCCATTTCCCACGGCATTTATAATAAATCTCCTCAATAAGGTCGGTCCATTCATCATTTATATATTCCCGGTAAAGCGTCCCTACTTCCCGCTTGCCCGGCACATATTGACCTGTCAGGTAAGCTATTAGCGCGGTGGCGGACCAGCCGACCAGCCGTATCAAATCACGGGTGCAGTTCACCTCGCTGCCGTCTGCCAGGCGCAACTTTCGCAGGTCATAACCAAAGAACACACCATCAACATCTGGGAAATCTAAAGGGATGGTTAAAGGCAATTTTCGATTGAAAAGATGGGCGGTGCGCCAGTAAGAAGTATGCATCCTGTCCCTAGTCCACTGCTCGATAGAAACCAGGTTAAATTTATCGCGTATTGCCGTCCCGTAGATTAGTTTACTTGCCCACATCAGACCTGGGGTTAAGCCATCCACTGCCAGGGAAGCTTCTGCCTGGATGGTTAAATCGAGTTCTACCGGGCTTAAGGCAGCACACACTTTACCCAGTTGAATTGCTATTTGCTCCTCGGTAGCGGTTTCAAAATCACCTTTGAAAACTATCAACAAATCCAGGTCGCTGCTACCAACCTGGGAATTATCGGCATAACTCCCTTCAAGATAATAGCTCTGCACCCTTCCCTTAAAATCTGACTCAAAGCGAGTTATAACGTCTTTTAATACCTGGGTGGTTTTTTCACTGGTGGTTGGCTGTAACATAAAACTAACTATCTCTTTTGAGGTTTGCTATACTTAGCTGGTTATAGTATATTTAGCTGGCTGAAAATTGTCAATATTCGAAATGTTAGTGGGAGAAATCGGCAATGGTGCGCTCAGATGTGTTTCAGGTGGTCGACAAGCCCCAGGTCCAGGGATTAGTCTTTCGAAAATTCCGAGGTGGTAGTGATATAGAACAGATGTGGCGTGTACGCCAAGAAGTGGCAAAGTGGGATAAGGTTGACCCACAGTCAAGCCGGGAGAGCTTACCGACCGCAGAAGAATTTGTGAAGGAATGGACCGGGGCAGAAATTGGTAACCCGGACTGCGTAATTGTCGAGAAAGATAACCAGGTTATAGGTTACAGCCGGATTCACTGGTGGACCGAAAAAGACGACAAGCAGGTTTATCTACACCTGGGCTGGCTGCTACCAGGGTGGCGAAACCAGGGCATCGGCACGGCAATGCTACATCTTTGCCAGTCCCTTATCGGTGAAATGGTTGCGAGAGATGGAATAACCTCAAAGGTAGAGCTGGCAGCCAATGCTTCCAGCACCGAACAGGACGCTGCCCGTTTGATGGAGGCTGAAGGTTACAAGATTGTAAATAATCTATCCGATATGGTTTTATCCGACCTGTCTGCTCTGGTCCCGGCAAACTTCCCGGCAGAAATAGAAGTTCGACCCGTTACCACTGAGCATTTCAGGGCAATCTACGAGGTTTACGCCGATGCCTACAGCACATACGAGAGGGCCCAAAAACCGGACGAGCAAGCCTTTCAAAACTTTGTAACTTACGACCTGGCCGGGGATACCGGGTTTTACCGGGTAGCCTGGAGTGGCGAACAGGCGGTAGGAATTGTATTGTGCCACCACCGAAATGAGGTCGGTACCGTTGACCAGGTGGAAGTTCGCAAAGCCTTTCAAAGGCGTGGTATTGCCCGTGCCCTCCTTACGGAAGCTTTGCAAGAGCTGTCGGCCCGTGGTATTCAGACCGCCCGGCTGTATACGGCGGCTAACAACCGGGAAGGGGCCCGCTCGTTATACGAAAGTTTAGGCTTTCGGGAGGTCAAACAGCATTATTTATACCGCAAAACCCTCAATTAAGTTTTTCTTTAGATAGCCTTAATATATTTGGTTTTAGGATTATAAAAAAGAGGACGAGATGGCATTTCCAAACTTTGAAAATAAACATCAAAACGACGCTTTTTTCAGCCCAAAAGACTTTCTAAACTATTTGCAGCAGATAAATGCTTTGCCTGAATTCGAGATTCCAGAGGCTCTTATTTTGTGTTACCAGAACTCCCTGGCCCAATATATCGAAAAGAATGAAGAAATCACCCAGGTTAATAATTCCTTCACGAGAATGTGGTTGCTTAACTCTACCGGTAATAAAGTCGGGGTATGTGCAAACTTTGGCATCGGCGCGCCCGCTGCTGCCATCATCCTTGAGGAAATGGTTGCCCTGGGCGTAAAGAAGTTCATCAGTATTGGAACGGCGGGAAGTTTACAGAACAGCTCTGACATTGGCGATATTATTGTCTGCAATAAAGCAATTCGGGATGAAGGGGTGTCACATCACTATCTAGCTTCGGATAAATATGCCTATCCTTCACCCGTTTTAACGGACCGGTTAAAGTCAGAATTGACTAAAAATGATTTAGCTTACACGGAAGGAGTAAGCTGGACGATTGATGCGATTTATCGGGAAACGGTAGCGGAAGCTCGCCATTACCAGGCTGAAGGCGTAATAACAGTTGAAATGGAAGCCTCGGCTTTAATGGCAGTGGCCCAATACCGGGAGGTTGATTTAGCCTGCGCCTTTGTTATCAGTGACTCTTTAGCTGAACTAGTAGTTAGTCTAGAATTGATTGATAAGTAGGATAACGATTTTGCAG
>MKTJ01000050.1:12534-13355 GCA_001898225.1 Chloroflexi bacterium 54-19 | reverse complement strand
AGAAATTCTTCGTACGTTTTCATTGGTGTGGTCGTCTCTATCTTTCCTTCGATAACTCTTGTTAGTTATGGCCGGTATGTCGCAATCGTCGCATAGCCAGGTGACCCTGAGGACACCCCGTCTATCCCGTTTGGTATGTGGGGTAGGGGCGTTGCAGTTCCGACACCTGAACCCCGCCCAGTCTTCCGCCCCTTCGCCTTCCACTAGCCCTGCTCCTGGAATACCTTGATGAAATGTGAGGCATCGTTTTTGGTCAGGCCGTCGAGCCCATAACCGTAAAGTTCATTTAGTTGGCCTTCGAGTTCTGCCCGGTTGAGTTCGCGACGAGCGGCCATTTTGAGGATGGCCTGGCGTTGTTGCTCGGTTGCCGGTTCTCCCTGACCCTGTCCCTGTCCCTGTCCCTGTCCCTGTTGTTGGTTGACCGCCGGAGCTGGTGCAGGCGTCCTGGCGGGTGCCTGGCTGGCTTGCCGCTGGCCCTGCTGTTGCCGGGCAGACCCTCCGCCCTGGTTGTTCGTATGTTCGGTGTCGTAGAGGCTGTTGCCGAACTGGTCGCCGTAACATCTGAGCGCCCGTTTGAGGGCGTCGGTGACCGCTCCCTTGCGGGCCATATCGTGAGCGTCGATGCGGGCGCGGGGATTGCGGCCTTCCTGGACCGGCACCACCCCTTCCTCGGTGATGGGCTGGCAACCCGCTACGGTCAGACGGACGCGGGCCCAATAGTAGCTGCCGATGACCTGGCCGTCCTCGCCCGTCACCGTTTGCAAGTCAACGCCCAGGATGTCGTAACCCCACTGCCCGAAACCAAAGATGCGGTTGGCCGT
>MKTJ01000050.1:5940-12203 GCA_001898225.1 Chloroflexi bacterium 54-19 | reverse complement strand
GTAAAGTCACCCCCTGGTCTAGCATTTTCAAAATTTCAAGAGCGTGGCCGTGATAAGCCAGGACGATATGGCTATAACCGCGGGGATACTTTTCCAGAAGGGCCGGGTCACCCCGGCGCTTTTTCGGATAATCGTCAAACACCTGGTTGTCATTGGCTTTTTTGTATTTCATCCCAGTTTCATCGACTACCACCAGGGAAGCGGCGAAAACCGCATCCTTAGCCGCCTTGAGAGTGTTGTCACTATCCCGCTTGAGAAGTAAATCTTCCTTACCTTCACCGGCAGGAAAGGGGTAGTAACACACGAGGAAAAATTCCAGGTCGGTATCTAGCGGAATGGTAAATCCCCGGTTTTCAAGACAGATTTGCCTGACGGTGTGCCGGGTAAAATCATTAGCCTTTTCGTTCTTTTTGCGACCATTGCCGGGCGTGTTGTAATACATGTTGTTGACCGAGGGAGGGATACAACCGAGCGTAATGTCCAGCAAAATGAAATCGTCCGGGCGTTCCATATGTCTGTCACCACTACTTCCAAAGATTGGATAAACGGGCCAAAACGATTAGACCGACCAGGAAACCGGCGTACTTCCAATCGCTTTTCAACCATTCGACTACCCCGGCCTTTAGCTCCGACCAGGTAGACGGCGGGACCGTCAGGTTTTCAAGCGCCGGGTAGTCGCCTTCCTGGTAGTCGTTACCGATAAGTTTGATTGCCATCTATGCCCCTTTCAACGGTTCTAATAGCCGCATCCATTCAAAAGCGGATGGAAGATTGTTCCAACGCTCGAACTCCGCCACTTCACCCAACAACCGGACAATTACTTCTTTCTTTCTCTCGTAACTCAGGCGACCCCTTGTAGTTGTCCGTTCCCAGGTTTCCGCCTCTTTTTCAAGGTGGTAGACCGTATCCTCGTTCAAAACTTCCAAAAAGGCGTATTTGTCGAACAAATAGTTGAGCATCGGGTCGTCCGTATCATATTTGTTATCGGCTTCGGCCCGGACCCTGTGGATATAGGTGTTGGCCGTCGAAAGTCTTGCCAGGAGGTTATCGGTACGCTCCGGGGAAGACATTAGTCTAAATTGACTGTTTGTACTCAGGTGTCCCATCATTCCGCCTTTCTCAATTGATTGAAATTCAAAATAATTGAGATGAATTGAATCGATTTCGATTCATTTGAATTGAATTCGCGCACGTCTTTTTCTTTGCTATGCTTAAGCTATCCTGTTCCGGTGGGATACTTTTAGGAACCAGGTAGGCCGGAACTGCTTTCCTGGTCTGTGGTACTTAGTACCGCGCGGAATGAAGGGTAGTCATTCCAAGGAAGGTTCCGTTGCCTCCACCGCGCCGTCACCCTTGCGAATGACTTGGAACCCTCTACCCCCGATTATCTAACCTTCCGCGTCGGGCATAGCGGCGTTTAGAAAAGTAGAAGGTTCCAAGCAACTGACAAAAGCGATCGATTGAGTTGTTAATGAGGGGCCGGGAACGCTCCCGCTCCTGGCCCTGAGCCTTGTTAATTGAGGAAAACCAGTGGAAAAGATTTCTTTTAAGCGGCTCCACGTGCGCAAGCAAAGACCAGTCCGGCCCGCTCGGCCCCAAGGTCCGTGAGCCGGTCCCGGCCCTCTGCGACACAACGTTCCAGCCGTTCGAGGCGTACCAGGCACTTGCGCAGTTCGGCGCCCGTGTAGACGGTCTGGACGAACAGGTCTTTCTTGTGCTGGTTGAAGGCGTCCAAATCCTTAATCAGGTGGAGCCGCCCGTACTCGGAATGATTGAAGTAATCGCGGTTGGCCTGGTCGTCGGCGGCCTTGGCCTGCCGGGCCTCGGTCCTGGCGCGGTCCAGGAGCTGCTGGTAAGAAAGCCGATTAAGCCGCGCGGTCGTTTGCGTTTGCATGGTCTACTCCTAATACTTTCTAAGGTAGTTAAAATCGATACCTAAAGCGTCAACTATCAGGTGGGCTTTGGTACTGTTCCGAAAGAGTTTGCGCTTGCGATTTACAAAACAGCTGATTTCAGACTGGCTAACACCAATTTGGGCGGCCAACCACTGCTGTGTTTTCCCAAGTTCTTTTAACCTGCGGGTGATGGGATGCGGGTATTGTTTTGAAACAGGTGGTTGTTTCATCCGGTTAACTCGCCTTCTTTTCTAATTCAGAGTTTTCATCCAAACCAAGAAAAGCACGGAGGGCCTTCTCAACAATGAAACTTCTATTACCCGTTTCCTTAACCCTTTTTTCAAGGGCTACGGAAGTTTCCGGTTCAACGGTCACGGCGATTGTCACGCTTTTGTCTTTGGGGTCTTTTCGTTTCATTTTTACCTCGCGATTAAATATCATTTCTAATATTGATTATACCCCATTGGTACATAATTGCAACACGTCTTGTACCCCATTGGTATTTTGTTTGTCTATTATTTTTGAGTTTTACCGTGGTATTCACTTATACCAATGGTCTGCTGTACCAAGCCCATTGGTCAGTTGTACTTATGGTACTGCTTTGTAAGAATAATGGTATGAGAGAGAAAACCGGGAACCCGATACTCGCAGCAAAAGTTAAAGCTGAAAGAGAAAGATTGCATTTATCGCAAGAAAAACTTGCAGAATTAGCAGGTCTTTCTTTAACTTATGTTCAAAAACTTGAAAATGCCGACCGCTACGGGAGTACCAAAACTCATCAAAAGCTTGCGCAAATATTTGGTATTCCGGTTGCCCAATTATTAGAAGAACCGGAAACAGAATCTGAGGGGGATGATGAGGACGCCCAGGAGTGGATCGAGCAGTATGTATCGGATACCGGCGCCAGGGTATATTTTAAGAGGGAATACCTCAGGAAACTTTCGCCCAAGACCTGGCGGCAAATTGCGGCGATTATCAGAGAAGAAACGAACGAAGACGAGTAGGTAAAGAAAAATAAAAGTAACGATGGGGTCACTTTGCTATGGGTATACCCAGGGGATTTATCAAGCAGTTGCCTAGAATCCGAGGACTTATCGGGTACTATGGTGTACATCGACAGGAGGGGCCGGTAGACATTGACGGTCTGATTACCGAGAAGCTGAAGATAAAGCTCAGGTATGCCGATTTCGACCAGGACGAATGGATTTTTGGTTTCAGCAAGGTGGACGAAATCCAGACCAAGAAGAGGTTTATCGTAATCAACCAGGCGAAACCCTACCGGACCCAGCGGTTTGTCAAGGGACACGAATTAGGCCACATCTGGATACACCCGCCCGAAGACCTGCCCTTGATGTGTAACCCGCTCTACGAAAGCAAAGCCCTCGAACGCGAGGCCGACTATTTCGCCGCCTACCTGTTGGTGCCGAAATATGCGCTTGAGTCGATTCGCAAGTACGGCAACAGTTTTGATGACATCGCCCTGGGCCTTGAGGTCCCGCGCGAGCTGGTCCATAAACGGTTCGAAATCTATATGTACCAGAACAAAATGGAGGCCGGCTCCATCCCCAACTGGAACCAGGTTGCCTTTTAGGTAGCGGGTCGTCCTGGTAGGAGCGGGACGATTATTTATTAAAACGTTTAACTTAAAATATTCTTTATGAACGACAAGTACAAAACGACTAGACGAAACCGCCATTTGAACTCAACCGATTGACACGAATCCTACCCGTTTTCTTCCCCCTCACTTTTTACAACCTTTTAACGCGCTATTAAAGGGCTGTTAATGACCTTTCTTTATAATCGGGCCGCAACCGCATTCTCATAATACAAGGTTTGGTAGTTTGCAAGGGCTGGAAAGGGCTGCTAGAATAATCGCACTTATTTTACTACAATGCAGTTTTAAAAAAGCAAATACAAAAGCACCGACTGTTTTCCAGGTTTTCCATAACGTTCAAGCTTTTCTTTTTCTAATAGCCGTTGGCGGTCCCTTTGCGGGCGCAGATTTATTGCTTTTATAAAGAGGGTTGCATGGCATCGGTATCGAAACCTATCACGAAGCCGCCGGAAACCGGCCCACTTCAGACGGATGCGGCCTTCAAAAGGCGCAAGAAACTGAAAAACTCGCTAAAAGCATATCTTTTTATTGCTCCGGCGATGCTTTTTCTTTTCTTCTTCAACTTCTTCCCGATTATTTACGCTATCTTTCTAAGCCTGTACCAGCGCATCTCAGTGGTAAAAGGCGTCATCCCGCCTGCCGAGAACTTTGCCGGGTTCGCCAACTACACCCGGTTACTGACCGACCCCGACTGGTGGAATGCTTTCTTTAACACCATCGGGTATGTCTTTGGCTCGGTTTTCTTTGGGCTGGTAGTTGCGCTTGGCATCGCTCTACTTCTGGATAAAGTTAAAAAGGGCAAAGAGTTTTACCGGGTCGCCTTTTTCCTGCCCTATGTAACCTCGCTGGTGGCGGTCGCGACGGTCTGGTATATCATTTTCTCGCCCTATGCCAGCAACGCCCTGGTTAAACCGAACCCCGACCGCCCCGGTGGCCTGGTCAACTGGGTTTTCGCGGCAGCAGGTATCCCCATGCAGCGCTGGCTGATTGACGACCGGGGTATTTTTACCATCATCTTTGCCAACGGTGGTAAGGTTGACTGGCTCTCCGGGCTTATTCGTCTCCTGGTAGTGGCGGCTTTGATAATAGTGGCCGTGGTGGCCTACCGGCGTCTGAACCATACCCTCGGTGTCTGGGTTAGCGCAATCGTGGGGGCAATCGCGCTCCTGGTCGGCTGGACCGTTATCGTGGAACTGGCCCACCTCTTTCCCTGGACTGGCTGGGCCGGTGGACCCAGCATCGCGATGGTCGCTATCACCGTTGTGGCGGTCTGGTACAGTCTCGGCTTTAACATAATACTTCTGCTGGCGGGCCTTACCAATATCTCGCGGGAACTTTATGACGCGGCCCGGATTGATGGGGCGCGGGGTTGGTCTATGTTAATCAGCATGACCATTCCGCTCCTTTCACCGACCCTTTTCTTCCTGCTGATTGTCAACACGATTAGCGCTTTCCAGGCTTTCACCCTCTTTTTTGCCATACTGCCGAGCGGTCCCACCAGGAGCGTCCAGGTGCTTTCGACCTTCTATTATGAGGTCACCTTCAAACGCGGTAGCGGCACCGATACGGCTGGCTTCGGGTATTCCTCGACCATTGTAGTCTTTATGCTGCTTTTAATTGTGGGCATCAACCAGCTCCAGCAGCGGATTTTAGCAAAGAGGGTGAACTATGATTAATGCCGGTCCGCTGGAAAAGTCCACCGCTACCACGGCGCGTCCAACCCGCGCTTTCAAGCTGCCGGACCAACTTTTCCTGCACATTCTGTTAATCGTCATCCTGTTTTTTATGCTGCTGCCGTTTATCTGGATGGTCGGGACCGCCCTGAAACCGGATGCCGACGCGACCCCGACCAGTCTATCCGGCACCGAGAAGAACATCGGCACCCTGGTCAGCCTGTTCTGGCCGCGTGAGTTTCACTGGGAGAATTTCGTCAAAGCCTGGAACGGCAAATATAGCGCCAATGTGCCGGATGTCTCCTTTTTTGACGCCCCGTTCACGCGCTACTTTTTCAATACCATAATCGTGGGTGTTGCCGAAACGGTCGGGGTGTTGTTTACCTCGATTATGGCGGCCTACGCCTTTGCCCGCATGGAGTTCTGGGGTAAAGGTATCCTGTTCGGGTTTATCCTGGCAACGCTGGCTATTCCCCACGAAGCGACCTACATCCCGAACCTGGTAATTATCAGCCAGTTGGGCCAGATAGCGAGCTGGCTCGGAACAAATTCCTATACGGCCCTCTTTTTACCTTGGCTGGGTTCGGCCTTCTATATCTTCCTGCTGCGCCAGTTTTTTATGGCGCTTCCCCAGGAACTTTACGAAGCCGCCCAGCTTGATGGAATCAGCGAACTCGGTTTCCTGGGAAGAATTGCCATTCCATTGTCCATGCCCGCCGTCCTGACTGTGGGGCTCTTTGCTTTCCTGGGTAACTGGAACGCGTTCTTGTGGCCTTTAATCGCCGCCCCCAATATCCCGGTGGTGCAGACCGGCCTGCGAACTTTTGTTGGTAACGCCGATGTCCAAACCGAATGGAACCTGTTAATGGCGGCGGCGACTATCGTAATCCTACCGATTATAATCCTTTACTTCGTGGTGCAACGGCGCTTTATCGAAGGCGTTTCGCGCACGGGCATCAAGTAAACAGTCTGTTTGTTCATTTAGAGGAGAGAATTCTCCAAAAGGAGAGCTTTATGAGCCAATTTAAGAACAGACCATTTTCTATGATTATGGTTTTGTTGCTGGTTTTAACGGCGGTC
>MKTJ01000050.1:0-5858 GCA_001898225.1 Chloroflexi bacterium 54-19 | reverse complement strand
CCGCTGCTACTACCGCTGCGGCCACTACCGCCGCCGCTACGACTGCCGCCGCTACGACTGCCGCCGCTACTACGGCGGCGACCACCACCACTGCCGCTACGACTGCCGCCGCTACGACTGCGGCGGCTACGACTGCCGCTGCTACGACGGCGGCGGCTACCGGTGATAGCGTAACCCTTAACGTGTCAGGTTCGCAGGTGACGATTAAAGCCGGGGGCGGCCAGACCTTTAATCCGCCCAGCCCGGTGACTGTGACCATCTGGAGCAGCCAGACCAAACAGAACGGGGTCGCTTTGCGCAGTTTGATGGACGAGTTCCAGAAATCTCACCCGAATATTACTGTCAAAATTGACAACTTTAACGACACCGCGACCTACAACGACATCAACACCAAGCTGAAACAGGCGGCCCAGGCAGGCGGTATGCCGAATATCGCTACCGGCTACCAGAACTGGGTGCCGAGCTTCGTTGATGCCAAGGTGGCCCTGCCCCTGACCCAGTTCATCAGCGGCCCTTACGGCCTGAGCGCCAAAGACCTGGCCGATTATCGCCCGCAAATGATGGCCCGCAATGTCTTCCCCCAGTATAAAAACGAAATCTACACCTGGGTCTTCAGCAATAGCGGTCCGGTCCTCTATTACAACGAAGACCTCTTGAAGGCTTCCGGGGCCAAAGTTCCTGATGCGACCTGGACCTGGGATGATTTTGTCGCCGCTTCTAAAATGGTAACCGACAAGAGCAGCGGCCAGGCGGTGGGCTGGTTGTTCAACCCCAAGAGCGTTTCGGAAATCGTGGCCGCCATCTACAGCCGTGGAGGTAAAGTTTACGACTATTCGGCCAACAAGATGGTCCTGACCGACAAAGCGGCGGTTGACGAACTGACCATGATGTACAGCGGTGTCAAGGACGGTTACTTCGCTACCGCCGACCCGAACGTACAGTACGATGACCAGGGCTCGTTCGAGAAAGGCAAATCGGCCTTCTATATCAGCAGCACCTCCAGTCGCTCCTTCCTGGCCGCCGACCTGGCGAAGGATGGCGCCAAGAAGTTTAGCTGGAACGCGACCGTTATCCCTCACGGCGCGGGCCAGCAACCGCTGACGACCCTTTACGGTGGCTCGACCCTGGCTTTCAAGGGCAAGAGCACCGATGAAGACAACGCCACCTGGGAAGTGCTGAAGTACATGGGTTCGGCGGCTTTCCAGGCCAAGTGGGCCAGCAGCAGCGGGTATGTCCCGGCTACCAAGAGCACCGTGGACGACCCGACCTACAAAGCCTTCCTGGACAAAGCGCCCCAGAACAAGATTCCGCTCGTGGTTTACGACTATGCCAACGCGGCGGAGCCGAGCATCGGCCAGTGGGACCCAATCCGGACCCTGTTCGACAACAACGTCTTTGCCCTGTTCCAGAACGCCAGCGGTGACCCTTCCACCACGCTCAAGAAGATTGAGGATGACGCCAACGCCCTTTTGAAGTAGACAGAGGGCAGAGGGCAGTAGCCGGTAGGCAGTGATTATTGGCTACTACCTCAAAAGGTAACTAATAAGAGCCGTTTAGCTTCGCAAAAGGTTAAGCGGCTCTTTTATTTTGTTGCTGCCCTTTGACTTCTGATACCAGGTCCGTATAAAACTTGTCTTTCCAGGTAGCGCGTCAAGGAAAGAGAGTCAATTGATGAATGAATTATAAATCTTCTTCCCCATCACCCGGTCTTCCGCCTTATAGAAAACCCTTCCCCTGTCATCCCGTAAGCCGATGTAGAAGGATGATTTGCCTAAATCAAACGGCGGCTTACACACCACATCTAAAGGGCGTCTCGCGCCTTTGGCGTTACGTAAAGCCTAAAACTGGCCCATATTCAGGCAGAATCAGGCTTCGACCTGATGTTACAACGGCGCTGCTCATAGGGAACCCTACGGGCTAGATTCCTCGACTGCGCTCGGAATGACAATTTTGAGGGCTGTGATATACGCCAACGGCGCGTTTTGGAATCCCGCGCCCTTCAGGGTGAACGTTCAACGTTGTTTCGTTCAACGACTTTGCATTCGCCAATTTCAACTCACCGCCGCTTAACCTAATTTTATTGTGATAGTGTATAATGCTAACGAGTCTTTACTCTATCTTATCGTAGGTCCAACATTGCAAGGGCATTCAGGTTGAGTGGGAAAACCTGTAAATTAACCCTGTTTGAATTGCGAATTTCAGGGTTTGGCGAATCCCGATGGCAAAATCAAAACGGTTAGTTCGTTACGCAATCTTTCCTCTGGGGAAAAGCCTGGTCGGTCGGATTCTGGTCGGCTTTTTAATGATGGCCTTTTTAAGCCTGGTGGTGGCCCTGGCCGGTATCTATTACACCAGCCAGTCCAATACCAAGCTCGTCCAACTGCTTGAACAGGACCAGAAAATCACCTCTTACGTCCGGGTGATGGAGCGGGAAACCGAGCGGCTTAACAGCAGCGTCCGCACCTATGTGACCGATGCCGAGGCCGAGAAGGACATCGTAACCGCCATCCAGAACTACGAACAAGCCAACGCCGAGTTAAGCCAGCTTGTCCAGACCCTCAATTTGCCCGCCGAAAAGTACGACGCCGTCAAGGATATTTACGCCGATTACAGCGAGCAAATCCAGTTCATTCTGTCGATTGATGTCACCACTTTCCCCCGCGCGCCGACCTTTTTATGGGAACGCAACGGCCCCAAGAGCGGCCCGGTCCTGGCCGACAATTTGATCCAGGCGATTGACGACCTCCTGGCAAGCTATCACACCCTGAACATCAACCAGATAAACGAGGCCCGCAACAATAACCTCAGCGTGACCATCGTGGCTTTGCTCCTTGTTACTGTCGCCGGGATTCTGGCAGCCTTCGTGACCTCGCTCATCACCCGGAGCGTGACCCGGCCCCTGCGCCTGCTGGCCGGGGTGGCACGGGCTATCCGTAAGGGCGATTTGGACGTGGAAGTGCCGGTCATGCGGGGCGAGGACGAGGTGGCGAACCTGGCCGGGGCGATGGCGAGTATGGCCCAGAATTTACGGCTGTCCCGCCAGAAACTGGAAGACTCGCTGGAAGAAACGCGCCGCCGCAACAAGGAACTTTCGGCGGTCAACCGGGTAGCCGCCACCATCGGCCAATCGCTCGACCTTGAAGTGGTGTTGCACGACGCCCTCCACCAGCTTATGGATGTGGCCGAAATGGAATACGGCAGCATCTTCCTGACGGAGCCGGACGGCCAGTACCTGCGGCTGGCGGCCTACCACAACCAGGGCGAGGTTTTCGTCCGCAATTATAACCGGGTCTCGATTGACGACCAGATAACCGGCCAGGTCGCCCGCACCGGGGAAGTATTGATGGTCGAGAACCCTATGGACGACCCGCGTGTGACCAACCAGGCTTTGCGGACCGAGTCTTTTAAGAAGTTTTACCTGGGTGTCCCTTTCAAGAGCAAGGGAAAAGTGCTGGGGGTGGCAAACCTGACCAGCCAGCAGATTCGGGCCTGGGAACAAAGCGACCTCGACCTCTTGCGGGCTATCGGCAGCCAGATTGCCATCGCCATTGATAACGCCCGGCTTTACCAGCAAGCCTCGCAACTGGCCGCCGTGGACGAACGTAACCGCCTGGCCCGCGACCTGCACGACTCGGTCACCCAAACCCTGTTCAGTATCACCCTGACCGCCGAGTCGGCCCGCGCCATGTACAGCCGCAAGCCCGAAAAAGTCGAGGGTCAACTCGACCGTCTTCAAAACCTGGCGCGAGGGGCCCTAGCCGAAATGCGCTCCCTGATTTTCCAGCTTCGCCCGGCAGCTTTGCAGGAGCAGGGGTTGGTGGCGGCCCTGGAAAAGCATATCGCTGCCCTCAAAGCTAAAGAGACCTTCGAAATCGAGCTTGAGGTCAAGGGAGCCCGCCGCCTTTCCGACGAACACGAGCAAACCCTTTACCGGATAGCCCAGGAAGCTTTCAACAACATCACCAAGCACTCCCAGGCAACCCACGTCTGGGTTACCCTCGAAATTGACGACCAGGGCGCTACCCTGACCATCAAGGACAACGGTATCGGTTTCGAGGCGGACAGCGTTATGGAGCGCAAGGACCGAGTGTCGCTGGGTCTGACCAGCATGCAGGAGCGCACCGAACTGGCCGGGGGCACCTATAAGATTGAAAGCACGCCCGGTAACGGCACCTGTATCTGTGTAAGCTTGCCGCTAAGTTTTGCCCCGTTGCCGGTCGGGATGGGTATAAACAAGTAACAAAAATAAAAGTTGTAGGCCCGTAAAATGGTGCTATAATTATTTCAACTAAAATCGCCGTTCCTCATAATCTGGTGCAGCCTGGGAGCTAATATGTCACAAGAATCGAATGAAAAGGTTAGAATTTTAATCGTAGACGACCATGCCGTAGTCCGGCAGGGTTTGATTACCTTCCTCGAATTACAGGATGAAATCGAGGTCGTCGGCGAAGCCAGCAATGGAAAAGAGGCCCTTCAACGGGTCCAGGAGTTAGAGCCGGACGTGGTCTTGATGGACCTGGTGATGCCGGTCATGGATGGATTGACCGCGATCAAACAAATCAAACAGTTGCGCCCTTCTACCGAAGTGATTGCCCTGACCTCTTTTGCCGATGACGAAAAGGTCTTTACGGCCATTCGGAGCGGCGCGACCGGCTACCTATTAAAAGATGTCCAGCCTAACGACCTTGTCAAAGCCGTCCTTGCCGCCGACCGGGGCGAAGTCCAGCTTCACCCCGAAGTGGCTAAGCTGTTGATGCACGAAGTAGTCGCTCCCACCAAAGAGGTCGATTCCCTCGACGAACTGACCGAGCGCGAACGCGAAGTGCTGGGGCTGCTGGGACTGGGTATGAGCAATAAAGAGATTGCCTACAAAATTAGCGTGAGTGAAAAGACCGTCAAGGCCCACGTGTCGAGCATCTTGAACAAGCTCAACCTGCCGGGCCGGACCCACGCTGCCCTTTACGCCTCTAAACGGGGCCTGGTAAAAAATTAAATAAATTAGCGCCTGGTTTTTAGTTAGGCCAGGTTTAATTAAATCAATTTTTCCCCAAAAAACCTCGCACCGGCTGGAAATCCAGCCTAAAACAGGCGAGGTTTTTGTTTTATTTTTGTAAAAATCTGGTTATTTTTGGCTATAAATTAATAAAACTCTATGCAAAAGATAAAAGATTCAGTAAAATATAATAACAATTTAAGTCCATATCTGGATGCAGATTTTCAACTTAACCTTTCTAATGTAGATGGATAACCCGAAATCTGGTTTTTTGCTCACGTCATAGCTAGTTGGCTAGAATGAAGGTTAATGCAAGTGATGGCAACAAGTGATTGGAAAGCGCAGCTAAAAGAAGTTTTTCAGAAAGACACTGATTTTCTGGAGAAGAAAAAGCGCAACGAAGAACAGGCCCGGTTGGATAAACGAGATGCCATCTGGTTTACCAACTCGATTGTTATTCCGGTATTTGAAGAAATTAAAAACGAACTGGGCCGCTACAAACGCACGGTCAATATTGTTACCGATGAAAATTCGGTTGAACTGGCGGTTTACTTCGCCCGGAGTTACTTCGAGTTCTCCTATAAAGTAACTATTGCGGGTCGTTTCCCGGCCATTTCGGTACATAGCGCCTTGCGGGACGAAAAACCGGAAATAATCTCCCGGCGAAGCAATAGCCCGATTACTATTGACGAGCTTTCCAAAGAAATCTTAGCCGAACATTTCGTGGACCAATACAACCGCTTCAAACGTTATTTTCCCGAAGTATGATTACCCTGGCGATAGGCCGAGTTATTAATTAACCAATGTTGCTAGTTTGAACTAGCGAAGATCTTTACAAAATAAATAAGGTTATGCCATCCTTTCG
>MKTJ01000049.1 GCA_001898225.1 Chloroflexi bacterium 54-19 | reverse complement strand
CTGGAGTTCCTTCCTGCTATTTATGTCCAACCTTCAATTATTTATTATCTCTTTAACTTTCCTGCCCGCCGGGCAACCGAGTTTGAAGCGTCCAAGACCGGGCCGGGTTTGGGTTTGGGTTTAATCCTAACCACTATTTGTCCAGGTAAGCAAATATTTCGCACTGCACCAGCATACCGGGTGGCGGGTCGTAGGAAATGGTGTGGCGGGCCGGGCGCGATTCGGGGTCGGGGAACATCTCGACCCACTCTTTGTTGACCGGCTGGCGGTCCAGCCCATGTTTTAGAAAGATGGTCACTTTGACAATGTCTTCGGTGGTGCCGCCCGCCGCTTCCAGCACCCGCCGGACGTTGGCAAACATCAGTTTAGCCTGAGTCGGCAAGTCTTCCGGCAGTTTGGGGTTACCCGGTTCCTGGCCCATTATCCCACCCGAAATCAGCAGGTTACCGACCACCGAGGCCAGCGGAATAGGGTTAGTCCCGTGCGAAAGACCCTCGATTTCAATACTTTTGCGTCTGCTCATCTTCTTCCTTTCCCTTGCCCCTACAAAACCGCCACTCCTCGCGCCTTTTATTTTAGCCCGGCCAGAAACTCCTCGACGGCCCGGTTGAAAAACGCGCTGTTTTCGAGGTTCGACATGTGCCCTGCTCCCGGCACTCCCACGAAACGGGCTTGCGGGTTAGCCTGGGCCATCCTGCGGGCATTCTCGACCGGCATAAGTTGGTCCAACTCGCCATGAATGACCAGGGTTGGCACCCCGATGCCGGGCAGGTCCGGCACCACGTCGCGGCGTTCGGCCAGGCCGGGCAGGGTCGAAATAATCGCGGTGGGTCGGGTGCGGACCATTATCGCTTCCAGGTTGTCCAGCAAAGTGCCGCCGCTCTGGTGCAACTCCGGCGAAAACATCGCCGGCAGCATCACGTCCCTGGCGGCGGTCGAACCCTGCTGGCGGACCACCTCGCGCAACTTGTAGCGGTTTTCGCGGGCGACCGGCGCGTCCGGTTCGGCCTTGGTGTTAGCCAGGATGAGGGCGCGGACTTTTTCGGGGAACTGGCGATAAAAGGCGAAAGTGACATAGCCGCCCATCGAAAGTCCCATCACTACCGCTTTTTTGACGCCTAAATAATCGAGCAGGGCGGCGGCATCCTGGGCCAGCAGGTCCATGGTGTTGTCTTCAGTGGGGTCGTGGCTGCTCTGGCCGTAGCCGCGCTGGTCGGGGGCAATCACCCGCCAGCCGAGCTTCGAAAAGTGGGCCATCTGGTCCAGCCACATGGTGTGGTCGAGCGGAAAACCGTGCAACATCAGCAGCACATCGTCGCCGCTACCCGCTTCCTCCCAGAAAAGCTCTACTCCATTGATTTTTGCTTTGGGCATTTCCAGTTCTCTATTTTTCTTGGTGGGGTCCTGTAAGCAGTTTAGCCAGGCCCTGATTATCACTCAGGCAGATTCGCGTCTTTCAGGGTATAGCGCGTTAACCTCGGCGCGGGCCGCTTCCTTATCCCTGAAATACAGCCGGTTGATTTCGATAAATTTAGCGGAACTGGCCGGGACTCTTTCTTCCTCAAAAATCGCCGTCACCGGGCAGGCTTCCAGGCAGGCCCCGCAGTCTATACAATCAATCGGGTGGATATAAAGTATCCGGTCGGCCTCGTCACCCCCGTGAATGCACTGTACCGGGCAGGCATCCACGCAAGATTTATCTTTAATATCAAGACAGGGTTCGGTAATAACGAAAGCCATTGGCGGTCCTTTCTGCCCTGAAAGTTCGCGCTAACCATTGAAGGCAGTTAGCCCGGCCTCTTTCAAAGCATGGCCCAGGTAGGGTTATCTTATAGTAGCCATCTAGATATGTCCAATATCTATTATATCTACAACTATATTCATAAAGTATAGATTCAACTGATAGTAGTTTGAAAAGTTTCAATCCTATATCCCAGAAATATAGAAAGTTACCAAAATAATATTGGACATATCAAATTTTGTATTCTACTATTTATGTGTAACGCTTCTGGAAAGAAATTCTGACTGCCTATTTAAAATTAACCCGTACTTTTTTGACAACGCCCGGTCAGAAATTTGCCAGGATGAACTGGAACCCTTTCGCTTATCGAAGCAATTTCAAAACTCGCCAACCTCCAACAAAAAATTCGATAATCGTCCCGGTCCGTTCACCTTAATCCGCTCTCATTCCAAACTTTTAATCGTCACCCTGGCAAATTATTCTCCAGATTTCTTAAAGATTTCCATTGAGGGGAAGAATTTTCCAACCTCTTAAAAGGTCTGGTGAAAAAATGTTAAGTAAAGAACAAAACGAATTGTTATGCCGGATTGAACCGGGCACCGTAATGGGCGATACGCTCCGCCAGTTCTGGTTACCCGCGATCCGCTCGGCTAACCTGGAAGTGGATGGCGCGCCCGAACGGGTCCGCATGCTGGGCCAGAATTTCGTAGCCTTCCGCGATACCACTGGCCGGGTCGGCTTCCTCGATGAAGGTTGCCCGCACCGCGGTGTCTCGCTGGCTTTGGGCCGGAACGAAGAATGTGGGCTGCGCTGTATCTTTCACGGTTGGAAAATAAATGTGGATGGGCAGGTGGTTGAGGTGCCGTCCGAACCTGCCGGGTCGAACCTGGCCTCGAAAGTAAGGGTCAACCACTACCCGGCGCGGGAAGAAGCAGGAGTGGTCTGGGTCTACCTTGGCAAAAAAGAGGAAGCGCCGCCCTTCCCGGCCTTTGATTTCGTAGGCCGCCCGCTTGAAAACATGGTGCCTCGTAAGGCTATCGTAAACTGCAACTGGGTTTCCCTGCTCGAAGGCTTGCTCGATTCGTCGCACGTCAGTTCGTTGCATAAAGATTGGCTGCCGACCGGCCAGGATGTGTTGAGCGGCCCGAACGCGGGCGTGATGGGGGCGCTTTCGGTCACCTACGAAATCGAGGAACGGCCCTACGGTTACCAGGCCAACGCCCGGCGCAAACTGGCGAACGGCACCGAGGTCAATCGCAAGACCGAATATATTTTGCCCTCCTTCTGCATGATTCCGAGTACACTTAAAACCCTGCGCGGCGTGAGTTGTATCGTGCCGATTGACGACGAACATACCAACTTCTGGACCCTCTCCTGGGATACCGCCGGGCCGCTGGATGCCGCTACCGCCGACCGCCTGCGTAATGTCGGCAAGCTTGGGCCCGACCCCGACAACATCTACTTCCCTCGCGCCGGGGCCGATAAAGTCTGGAACCAGGACCGCGAAGCCATGAAGAAGGGCACTTCCTACGCCGGGTATCCGGCCCTGCCGATAGAGGACTTTGCCGTTTCCGAGAGCCAGGGAATTATCGTGGACCGCAGCGCCGAAAAGCTCGGCACCAGCGATATTGCCATTATCCGCATGCGCCGGTTGCTGTTCGACCTGGCGAAAGATTACCAGGAAGGTCGTACTCCTGAAGTCCTTTCCGGTAACATCGAATTTGGCAAAATTCGCCCGGTCCACGAAGTCGTCGCGGCTGACGGGGCACCTGTCGAAATCAAAGCCTGATTATTTTGTAAGGCAAGTCCTGCCATATCGACACTCTGCTGCGAAACATCAGAGTGTCGATAACGCACAACGATTATGATGACCACCAGGGGTGCATCCGGGACCACGTTCAACGTTTTTTAGTCTTTCCTTGTGGCCCCCTACCGCTTTTTTGATGGCTTATCTATACTCTATAAATATATTTCTAGATAAAACAAATATTGGACATATCAATACCCGTAAGTTATCATGGTTTTTACAGTTGTCCTAGTCATCAAAAGGATACGCATACTTCCAGGTCAGCCATAACAAATCGCCGGAAGCGGGAAAAACCGCTCTTTCGAATTTAGTTATTCCCTGGTTTTGTAACTGTAAAAACTGCCGCGCCTTGGTAAATTTCTAATGAATTTCGCATCAAATCAAAGGTAAAAAAGGTTTATTAAAAATACATGACCGGCAACGGCGCCGCCGGACCAGGGACCGGGGTTTGTAAATCAGGCCGCCTGGAGGATGCGCGCCTACCGGCTTACGCTGTTGCAACATTGAAGGAGTTGCTCGATGGCTCAACTGGTTATAGGCATTGGTACTTCTCACACGCCCATGCTCGTTTCGGACAGCGCGCTCTGGGAGAAACGGGCGCGCGATGATGTAAACCACCCAGGTCTTTACGATAGTACCGGCAAGTTGCGGACTTACCACGAACTGGCCGCGGAAGCCAATGGTCGTTTCGCGGGGGTGGCTACCCTCGAAAATTTTAATGCCAGCGCCACCGAGGCCCAGGCTGCTCTTGACCACCTGGCGGCGGACCTGGCCGAGGCCAATGTTGACGTGGTTATCGTGGTTGGTGACGACCAGTTAGAGCTTTTTAGCTATGCCAATATGCCTGCCTTTGCCGTTTTCTACGGCGAGAAATTGATAACCCACTATATTGATGATGAAGAATATCCCGGTATGGACGAGCAGTTCCTGGAAGCCATGCGCAAGGGTTACGGGATGGACGGCAAGTACGAGCTTAACGGCCAACCGGCATTTGCCAGGGAACTAATCAGCTATCTCATAAAAGCCGGGATAGATGTGACAGCCTGCGGCGACCTCGACAAGAGCGACAGCGCCGGGTTTGGTCACGCCTACGGCTTTATCTACGAACGGTTGATGCTTCAGCGCAAAATCCCCATGATACCGGTAATGGTCAATGCTTTTTACCCGCCGAACCAGCCGACCCCGGCACGTTGCTACGAACTGGGCCGGGCTATCCGGGTCGCGATTGAAGCCAACTCCCGTGATTTGCGAGTGGCGATTGTGGCGAGCGGTGGCCTCAGTCATTTCGTGACAAACGAACAACTCGACCATACCATTTTTGAGGCTTTGCAGGAGGGTGACAGCGAGACCTTGAAGCGGTTGCCGGAAGAACTCCTCAATAGCGGGTCCGGGGAAATTCGAAACTGGTTGACGGTAGCCGGGGCCGTAGAGGGGATGACCCTGGCCTGGCACAAGTACCTGCCGGTCTATCGTTCTCAGGCCGGTACCGGGGTCGGTATGGGTTTTGCCCGCTGGTCCTGATTTAAAATTTACGGTGTTAGTTTATGTTAGGGCGGGTAGGGTTATCCGGCACCCGCCCGCTGCCTGAATTGTCTGTTTATTCTTTTACATTTTGCCTATTTTTCAGGGGAGATAAGAGGTAAGTTAATAGTTTCCAAAGGAGGAATTCAATGGGCGAAGAAAGCTCTATATTAAAGCTGCCTGCCACCAGCCAGACCAATCTCAAACGGCGTGAGTTTTTGAAAAAGTCCGGCCTGGCCGTGCTGGGGACTGCCCTCTCGGCGGGTCTGCTCGCGGCTTGCGGCGACAACACCGCTACTGCCCCCGCTGCCAGTTCGACGACCGCCGCCGGGGGCGCGGCCACTACTGCTGCGGGTGGGGCGGCTACCACAGCGGCGGCGGCTACCGGCGCTCCTATCAAGGTAGGCGTACTGATTACCTTTACGGGGCCGTATACCGCCATCGGTAATGATGTTTTAGACGGTGTTAACCTTTATTTTTCCAGCATTGGCAACCAGTTTAATGGGCGTCCGATTACCGTCATTAAAGAAGACGAAGGCGCCTCCCCCGATAACGCCCTCCAGCGCGCCAAAAAACTGGTCGAGCAGGATAAGGTTGATTTTATCATCGGTATCGCCCTCACCAACGATTACCTGGCGATGCGTGACTACCTTGACCAGAACAAGACCATCCTGATTATCGCCAACGCCGGGGCCAACGCGGTTGTGACCGACAAATTCAGCAAGTATATCTTCCGAGCTTCCTTTGGCAACGGCCAGTATACCTATCCGCTTGGTTTATATGCTTACGAACACCTGGGTAAATCTTCGGTTGTGCTGGCCCCCGACTATGCCGCCGGACACGAGGCGACCGGGGGCTTTTCCGCCGGGTTCAAGAAGGCCGGGGGCAACGTTATCAAAGAGATTTACTCGGCCCTGGGCCAGACCACCGATTACGCGCCCTTCCTGACCCAGGTCCAGGACGCCAAGCCGGAAATGACTTACGCTTTCTACTCCGGGACCGATACTATCAACTGGATTAAACAGTACGACCAGTTCGGCCTCAAAAAGATTCCGCTGGCCGGGAGTTTCGCCATCGACGATAACTCGCTGGCCCAGATGGGTAGCGCCGCCGAAAACGTAGTGTATGCCTCTACCTGGGCTATCACCCTCGATACGGACGCTAACAAGAAGTTCGTGGCCGACTATAAGGCCAAAACTAACAAACAGACAGTAGGGGCGACGGTCTGTTTCGGCTATGATGCCGCCCAGATGGTTGGCGCTACTTTGAAGGCTGTCAACGGTGACACCAGCGACAAGGTGAAACTGGCGGCGGCTATGGAGAATATCGGGCAGATTGATAGCCCGCGCGGTCCTATCAAGATTAACCCGGAAAATCATGGTCTGGCCCAGAATATCTACATCTGGCAGATTGCCAAAGGTAGCGATGGCAAATTGACCTCGAAACTGGCGAAGACCTATAACGCGGTGCCGGAAATCGGAGACCTCTTAAAGAACGGAATCCCCGCCCAGTAGCTCTATAACGGCTTTAACCCCGCCTGGCCCTATTCTCGCCATAGGGCCGGGCGGGGTTTTAATTTTGTGCATTTCTTCTACAAATTTTATTGGAAAACTCAAATTTTATTCCAATATAGAACCAACCTCTCCCCCTTAAACTGATAAATGTAACAACAAACATTCTTAATCCTATTTCAAAAGGCATTTGTTGTGAGGAATTATTTATCAGGAGTTATTCATGTTTGCTTTATATAACACTTATAAAAAAGAACATCCCAGGTTGACCAATAATATTATTTTGAGTGCGGTTAGCCTGATTGGGTGTCTTGTAGCTTTGCTTCTGGCTTCGCCCACTCAACCACTGCTGGAAGCGTTAGCTGTCGGTACGGGCTATGTCGGTCTTGGCTTACTGGCCCTGACGTTGTTGATTGGCCCTTTGAACATGTTGAAGGTCCGCAAAAACCCGGTAAACCTCAACTTCCGGCGCGACGCCGGTATCTGGGCGGGTATTCTTTCTCTGCTGCATGTCGTCCTGGTCTTTGCCCTGGAAATTGACTGGGGCGGCAGTTTACTCGGCTACTTCCTTTATAAAAACGGCTCCATCAAACTAAACCTGTTTGGCATTAGCAACTATATCGGGCTGTTCGCGACTTTAATCCTGATTTTCTTAATGGTCTTGTCCAACAACCGCTTTTTGAAAGCTCTCAAGGGCAAGAAGTGGAAGAATTTACAGCGGTTTAACTACCTGTTGTTCGCCCTGGTCCTGGGCCACACTTTTACCCAGCAACTCAACAATGCGCGAGGCTTGTGGATGGTGATTGGCGCGCTTTTAGTTACCGTCGCCGTGCTGGTCGGGCAGGCCATCGGTTTCAAAATTTATCGCAAACGCGAACAGGAGCGCAAGGTAGCCCCGGTAGCCAAACCGGCCCCGGCCAGGGTCGCCACTTCGACCACCTCGGCAACCAGGGTTGCGGCTCCGGCCCAACCTGTCCCGGCGACCGGTGGTTTCTCGAAGTTAAAGGTTGCCTCGGCGGTCAGTCTGCTGGCAATGTTCGGTATAGGCGCGGGCCTGGAAGGTATCAACTTGTTGAATACCCCGGTAACGGCCCAGATCGGCAGCCTGGCTTCGGACGAAACAACCGCCACTGATAGCAGTTCGAGTCCGGCAGCGACCACCCCGGCAGCCAGTGAAAGTACGGCCACAGCTACTCCCGCAGCAACTACCAGCGCCGCAACCACGACTGCTGTTACTACAGCGGCTGTGACAACCGCCAGCAGCACGACCACAGCGGCCACAACGAGCGCTGCTACTACCGCAGCCGCAACCACGACTGCTGTTTCGACCACTGCCGCTGCCACCACGGCAGCGACCACGACCGCCGCTGTAACTACAACGACTGCCGCCAGTTCCAGCAGCACTACTACCGTAAGCAACGCTTCGAAAAGCGGTGGTTCGACCCATACCGGTGGTTCTTAATACAAAAATTTGGAATTTTATTAAAACCGAGATTTTTAGAAACAAAGGTGACGCAAATGACTCAATTACTGGCTAAAGAAACCGAAATTCTGGAAGTAATGCATACTTTCCGGGCCATGAATACTGGCGTCGAGATAACCATTTTTACCACCGAGACCGACCGGGCGATAGCCGCCGGTCAGCGGGTCGAGGAACTTTTCCGGGATAACGAGGCGGCTTTGAGCCGCTTCCGGGCCCAGAGCGAACTTACCAAACTCAACCGGGCCGGGTACCTTGAGAATGTATCCGCTTTACTCTACGACAATATCGCGGCGGCCTGCCGGATGCACGAATTTACCGGGGGCATTTTCGACCCGACCTTGCTCGACGCCCTGGAAGCCGCCGGGTACGACCGCAGTTTCGAACTGATTGCCAAAGGGTATCCCCGGCTTTTCACCCTGCACCAGTTGGACAACTTTGGCCGCTGGAAACCGCAGGACCCCCACATGATTGAACTGGACCCGGCCAAAAAGAGCATCAAACTCGCGCCGGGGGTGCGGATTGACCTGGGTGGTATTGCCAAAGGCACCACCGTTGACCAGGCCGCCGGGCTGTTGCGGGAAGCCGGTTTTACCGATTTTATGGTTAGCGCCGGGGGCGATATGTACCTGGAAGGTAAACCGCCCTTTCACGCTGAGGGCTGGCGGGTGCTGGTGGACGACCCGAACCGCAAAGGGGCCGAGCCGGTCGCGGAACTATTCGCTTCAAACGAAGCCGTGGCGACCTCGTCCTCGACCGGGCGAAGCTGGTACCTGGGGCGGCAGCGTTATCATCACCTGATTGACCCGCGCACCCACGAACCGGCCAACACCCTGATAGCCTCGGTAACGGTCGTGGCCGGGTCGGTCCAGGTGGCCGACGTGCTGGCTAAAACCGCCCTTATCCTGGGGCCGGAGCAAACGCGGCAGAGCGGGTTGATTGAAAAAGCCGGGCTGAAATCTCTCGTTTTTGTCACACTGGAAGGCGAGGTAATCCGGCTGTAAGACGGTTCGAGGGGCTGTTTTGTAAAATGTAGTGGGGTAAATAAAACAAAAGGGGTAAACCGCAATCGCCGGCTTACCCCTTTTGTTTTTCTCTTTTAAACCGTTATACTCGCCAATCGGACCTGCCCTGTATCTGGTGTGGGGATAGGATGGAGGCCTCAATAACGTCACACCTGTAGATAACCCCTGCAATTGTGCCAAAACTAAACACTAAAAACTGAATACTAAAAACTTTGCATTCCCTTTTATTTCAGGTTAAAGAGGTCGAGGGTCCTCTCGCCGTTCCGCAATTTTTCCATGACCTGGGCTTCGTGAGCTTCCCTGGCGTGAGCCTTTTTAACAAATTCCTCGGCCACCTCCGCCGGGATAATCACCACCCCGTCGGCGTCGCCCACCACCAGGTCGCCCCGGTGGACCACCACGTCGCCAAACCGGACCGGCGCGCCCAGCGAACCTTCGCCTTTGGGGTCTTTGGCCGTTCCGCGGATACAAATCGTGCGCGAGAAGACCGGGAAGCCGACCTCTACCAGGCGCTGGCTGTCCCGTACGCCCCCGTCAATGACCAGGCCACCCAGTTTGCGGGAGAGCGCGGCGGTGGTCATGACCTCGCCCCAGTAGCCCGCCTCGTAGTGGTCGCCCACGTGGACGATTAAAATATCGCCCGGCTCGGCCTCGTAAATGGCCCGGTGCAGCCAGAGATTATCGGCTGGCGGCGATTGCACCGGGAAGGCCGGGCCAAAAAGCCGGAAATTCGGCGTGAGCGGTTTTATGGCTGAGGGCAACGCCCCGATTTTCCCCGCCGCTTCGTAGAGCGAGGCTACCCCAATTTCGCCCTCGGCAGCCAGGGCCTGGTAATTTTGTGCCAATTGTTTACTCCCCTGTAATCAATATTTTAAAAATCTGGTTTAAGGCGATGATAATCCAGGCTTTATGGCCCTGTCCAATACTCGCTTTGTCTAAAAGTATATTCTGGCGGTATAGGTCGCAAAGTCTTTTACTTTTCTGGCCGGATATTTATAGAATATAGAAGTATACACGGCAGATATTGGACAGCCTTCACGGCTTGACCTTATCATCACTAAATGATGCTAGCTGCCAGCACAGGAAACAACAATTTTATAAGTGGGTCTAAATAGGTGGGTCTGAACCGGCAGTCTGGACTGCGGGTCTGGACCACTTCGACCCGGAAAACAAGGGAGTTAAAAGATGGAATTACGGTCTCTGGGACGTACCGGCGTAATGGTTTCGCCTTTATGCCTGGGTGCAATGAATTTTGGTGGCCCGACCAGCGAAGAAGAAGGTATTCGCATTATTGACGCCGCGCTCGACCGGGGCATCAACTTTATTGATACCGCAAACGTCTATCACAACGGCGAAAGCGAACGCATCGTGGGCAAAGCCCTCAAACAAAATGGCAAGCGCAACTCGGTGGTGCTGGCGACCAAGGTCAACGGCGCTATGGGGCCTGGCCCGAACGACCGGAGCATCACCCGTTACCACATCATGCAAGCGGTCGAAGATTCGCTCCGCCGCCTCCAGACCGACCATATCGACCTCTACCAGTTGCACCGCCCGGCGTTCTCCTTCCCCCAGGACGAAACTTTGCGGGCTCTCGACGACCTGGTGCGGCAGGGCAAAGTCCGGTACATCGGCACTTCGACCTTCCCGGCCTGGAAACTGATGGAAGGGCTGTCGCTCAGCGAAAAATATAACCTGGCCCGCTACGTCTCGGAACAACCGCCCTATAACATCCTCGACCGCCGGATTGAAAACGAACTCGTCCCGTTAGCCGAGCAGTACGGGGTCGCCATTATTCCCTGGTCACCGATTGCCGGTGGTATCCTGGGTGGGCGCTACCCGGCAGGCCAGCCCTACCCCGAAGGTTCTCGCGCCGCCGGGATGCCCGCGATGGCCGCCCGGATTAACCCCAAAAACCAGCAGGTCGTGGATAAACTCCAAGAACTGGCCGAGGCTCGTAACCTGAACGCGGCCCAGTTGGCTCTGCTCTGGTGCAAAGACCAGCCCGGCATCACGGCCCCGATTACCGGGCCGCGCACTTTCCGGCACTACGAGGAAGCCGTCGCCATCCTCGACCAGAGTCTTGACGACGACGCCCGCAAAGCTATTGACGAGCTTAACCCGCCCGGCACAGCCCTTTCGGACTTCTTCAACAGCAGTAACTGGATGAAGACCAAAATCTCGTAGAGATAAACAGGTAGAAAAGGTAGTTATTATGAAGATAGTTATTCTAGACGACTACCAGGATGCCGTCAGAACGCTCGATTGTTTCCCAAAGTTGGCCGGGCACGAGGTCACGATTTATCACGACACGGTCAAAGACCCCGCCGCCCTGGCCGAGCGCCTCAAGGACGCCGAGGCCCTGGTCTTGATCCGGGAGCGGTCCAAAATCACCGAGGAGTTGCTGGCTCGGCTGCCCGGTTTGAGGGTAATCAGCCAGACCGGGGGCGGGTTTCCCCATATTGACGTGGCGGCCTGTACCAGGCACGGGGTGGCGCTTGCCGCCCCGGTCGCCATGAAAGAGCCGGTCAACCCCGGCAAGCAAACCTCGTCTTCCACCGCCGAGCTAACCTTTGCCCTGGTTATGGCCTCCATGCGGCACTTGCCCCAGGAAGTCACCGCCCTGAAGGCCGGACATTGGCAGACCACCCTGGGCCGCAGTCTTTCCGGGCAAACCCTGGGCATTTACGGGTTCGGCCTGATTGGCAGCCAGGTCGCCGGGTATGGCCGGGCTTTTGGCATGAACATTTTGGCCTGGGGCCGGGAGGGTTCGCTCAACCGGGCTACCGAGCAGGGCTACGCCATCGCGGCCAGCCGGGAGAGTTTCTTTGAAACGGCGGACGTGGTCAGCCTGCACCTGAAGCTTTCGGACGATACCAGGGGCATGGTCACCAGGGCCGACCTCGACCGGATGAAACCCTCGGCCTTACTGGTAAACACCAGCCGGGCCGGGCTGGTCGAACCGGGTGCTTTGCTGGCAGCCTTAAAGGCGGGACGGCCCGGTTTCGCTGCTCTCGATGTTTACGAGGATGAGCCGGTTAGCCCGGATAATCCTTTGCTGGCCCTGCCCAACGTGATATGCACGCCGCACCTGGGCTATGTCGAAAAGACCAGCTACGAGAACCTTTTCAGCACGGCTTTCGACCAGGTCAACGCTTTCGCGGCGGGCCAACCTATCAATATCGTCAACCCGGCGGTCCTGGGGAACGCCTAAGGCTAATATTCGTACCTAAAACGGGTGTGGTCGAATAACAGTTAAAGGAAGAAAAAAATGGAATTAAACCTCGCGGGAAAGGTTGCCATCGTGACGGGTGGGAGCGCCGGTATCGGGCTGGCCTGCGCCCGCGCTCTTTATGGGGAAGGTGTTAGCGTGGTCATCGTGGGCCGCGACCCCGCCCGGTTGGCCGGGGCTGAAGCCAGCCTGCGCAACCTTACGCCGGAAAAAGGAGCGCCCCAAATCCTGGCTTTGCAGGCTGATACCAGTAAAGCCGAAGACACCGAGCGAGTTGTGGCGGAAACGATAGCCCGGTTTGGCCGGGTCGACATCCTGGTCAATAACGCCGGGTCGGCCCCTGCCGGGTCGTTCCTGGACCTGCCGGACCAGGCTTTCCTGGATACCTGGAATACCAAGCTTCTGGGTTATATCCGGTTCGTGCGGGCGGTCGCTCCCCATATGATAGCCCGGAAAAGCGGGGCGATTGTAAATATCGTGGGTGGGGCTTCGCGCACGCCCTCGGCCACCTTCCTGACCGGCAGCACCGCGAACGCGGCTCTCGTCAATTTCACCAGGGGCATTTCGAAAGAGTTGGCCCACCACAACGTACGGATAAACGCGATTTCGCCCGGTTCGACCGCGACCGAACGGGCCGAGCGGTTGGCCGAACAGAACGCCCAGGCCCGGGGTGTTTCGGTAGAGGAGTTTAAGGCCGAAAATGCCCGCAATATTCCGCTCGGCCACATGGTCGACCCCGACGAAATCGCCGCAATGACCCTTTTGCTCGTTTCGGAGCGGTCCCGCTCGATTACCGGTATCGAAATTTTGATTGATGGCGGAGCCGCGCCCGGCATTTAGACCGGCTAATCCTGGCCTTGTACTCCAGGGTAAAGTCTTTATAGGTACAAAGTGGCTTTTAGAAATAACCGGAATAAAACAAGGAGGTTCGTATGGCAGCTTATGTTGTCGCCAATATCGAGGTAAAAGACCCTGAAGGTTACAAAGACTATAGCAAACTCTCCCGCCCGGCCATGGAAAAGTACGGCGGTAAAGCCCTGGTCCGTAACGGCCAGGTTGACATAAAAGAAGGGACTTTTGTGCCCAAACGGTTTGTAATCCTCGAATTCGAATCAATGGAGCAGGCCCAGGCCTATTACAACTCGCCGGAATACCAGGCCGCCAAAGCTATCCGCGAGAAATACGCCGTGACAGATTTTATTATTGTTGAAGGAGCCTAGGCTTTTCTGACCGTCTTTTTAAGGCCGCTTCTATAAAAATGACCTATGTGGAACTTTCCACATAGGTCGAATCTTTTTATACCAAGTCCGGGTAAAACTTCTACATTTGTCATTCTGGGCCGAAGGCCCAGAATCTCCGGTCCGTTGGACAATAGCACGATCATTCGTGTTTTACGCCATCGGCGCGGAATGACAAGTACCTAACCGGATTTGGTTTTAGACGCCCACCCCGGTCAGTTCCGGTTGGGCTGCCGGGGTATCTTCATCTTCCTGCGGCAGATTCAAACAAATCCGCCCATTCCTGACAGCATAACGCGGTTTGTTGGCGGGAATCGCCAGGCTGAGATAATACAGGCCGTCCCGCATCATCAGCCCCATGTCGCAGAATTTTTGCAGGTATCTTTCGATTTCGCTGACCGGCATCTTCAGGTCGTATTTGGTCTTAAGCGCCAGGGCGGTATGCGGCTGGTTGCTCAGCGCCAGGTAAAGCGACGCCTGGGGTTCCTCCACAATATAAGTGTGGGATGGCCCCGGCTGGCGCAAATCCTCAATCTGGATAAACCCTTCGTAAACCCAGTACGCCAGGAGCGGTTTATCCGGTTTCTTCCAGGCTTCCATCCAGTCTTTCAGGTTTTCGGCCAGCTCTTTGTAGGTCGAATTCGGCAGGCTATCCTCGAACTCGTAGTCGAAGAAGTAAGCAATCTTTTCCAGGTTGACTCTTTCCGGGTAGATATAGCCGTAACTGGTTTCCGGCCTGATATAGCGCGTCGGGAAAAGCTCCCTTTCGAAGTAAATCGGGCTGAACCGCTCCATCCAGATACGCCCGTAGCCGCCAGGCGGTTTCAAGTGGGTCAGGAGCGGTATCAAAGCGGCCTGTTCCCGGTAATCTTCGGCGGTTTCGCCGGGAAAACCCCACAACACGTTCCAACCCACGTCAATATTAAAGTGCCTGGCCCAGCGCATCGTATTGACGTTCTGGATGGCGCTGATACCTTTGCGCATCAGTTTCAGGACGTGGCTGTTGAGCGATTCTATCCCCGGCTGGATGTTAATCACGCCGCCCCTATGTAAAAGTTTGAGCTGCTCTTTGGAGAGGTTAGCCTTGACCTCGTAGAACAATTTGTAGTCTGTGTTGGCCTGGCTGAGTTCCTGGAAGACGTTATTAAAATACGACATATCCAGAATATTATCGACCGCTTCCATAATCGTATTCGGGTAATACTTTGAGAGTTCCGCGAGTTCGGCCATCATTCTTCCGGCGGACTTCGCCCGGTAAGTGATGCCGTTCCCGTTCAGGCCGCAAAAGGTACACTGGTGTTTCTGGCCCCACCAGCAGCCCCGCGAACTTTCAAAAGGTAATTCGACGAGTTGTTCAGGGTCTGTAGGCAGCAGGTCCAGGGCACGGGCGCGCTCGAAATACTCCGAATAGTCCGGCGTTGGCAATTCATCGAGGTTGCGGAAGGGCGGGCGGCTTATAAGCGGCGTGACCTTACCCTCGCGCCGGGTTACCACCCCCCGGACCTCTGCCGGGTCGCGCCCTTCGTGCAGGGCAATCAAAAATTCCGGCAGCGCCTTATCCCCTTCACCGATAATGGTGTAATCAATGCAAGCTATGGTCCGGGTCAGTTCGAGGCCCATTTCATCTTCGAAATTAGCCCCGCCAAAGACCGTTATAAGGTGCGGATAGCGGCGTTTAAGGGCGGCGGCCAGGGCAAATGAGGCTGTATTTTGTTGAAAAGTGGAGGTAAACCCGACCACTTTGAACTGGCTCCAATCCACCGTTTCCACCAACCGTTCGATATAGGCGGGGATTTCTTTCAAGCGTAAGTCCTGGACGCGCTGGCTATCCTCGATAAAGGCGGCCATATTGTTATCTATATGCAGGTTTTCCAGGGCAAGAAAACCCTCCTCCGAGGGGGTGTCTTCGCCAAAAGCGGCCCTGGCAAAGAGCCAATCCCCCAGCAGGTGACCCCGGAACTCGCAAAGCAGTTCGTAGGTTTCGGGACCGATCTGGTGGGCGAAATCGAGGTTGAAATGAAAGGTTGTTACCGGGAAATTATAGGACGTGGCGATAGCTTTTAGCAGGCCAAGCTGGATGGAAGGCCGGTGATGCGAAACGAAGGGCATGGATACAAGGGCGACCGGGAAATCCTGGCGAGATAAATAATTGGGAGAGATTGCGTCGGTCTCAGCTTCAACCTTCAAATTTGATCCGTTTAGCAAAATAAACCCTCCGGTTCCCTTTACTACTAATATTAATAGGGCCATCTTAACTAACTACAAGATGGCCCTTTCTCCGTCAGGTTTAGAACTTGATGGTGATGGTTATCGAGATACTTCTGACCCCGCCAGCGACGTTATCCAGGGCCTCGTCGGATAGAGCATCTCCCTGCTGGGCTTCGGCGGCGGCCAGAATCTCCTCAGGGGTATAGCTATAACCGGCGGCGGCGGCTTTGTCCCGGAAAGCTTCCAGGTCCATCGTGGGGGAAATTCCGACTTCGGACCGGAAGGCGGAATCAGAGGCTAATTTTTGGATAAATTCCTGGGCGCTAAGACTCGACATAAAGTGACTCCTTTCCTGAAAAAACCAAACTCAAGAGGGTTGCCATTTACCGGGTTCAACGCCTGTTAAACCCGGTCGGATTTGTCTTATCGAGAGGATTGGATATAGGTTCCCAATAATAAAACAAGTAGCAAATAAGTGTTTTTGGTTGCCTGGCGAATTTGTTACCGGTTTTAATCCATTGTAACTAAAAGGGAAATTTTTGAAAAGGGGTTTTTTGATGATAATCATAAAGAGTGATTTAAATCACTCGTTTATTCCGAGGGAATTAAAAAACCCCTGTTTCCAGGGGGGTAATGGTAGATATGTTAGGATAAAGTGAATAGGTTGGTGAAATACAGGATTTGTTTATTAGTCCAGATGGTAGCGTTTAATGATACCGGGCCGGGCCAGTTTATGGAGCATCGCCTTGATTTCATCCCGCTTATACTCGATAGTTTGGGGGTCGTTGATGGGTTGTTTGCGAGGGCGGATACTGCCAAAAATATAACTGGCTTCCCGGATGGAAGGTTCGAGTTCCACGATTTTCTTGAAGATAGAAAGCTGTCCAGCTTCTTTTTCCGGCTCCGGTAAAGGGAAGCGGCCAATTCTATCAAGTCGACCATCATCGTAAGCGATAATATAACCTACTTCTAGCGATTGGTCATTAAGAATCTGTTCATTGCCGTTCATCAGCCAATACTACTCCTCAAAAACTGTAGTTTAGATCTGGATTTACAGCCAGGATACTAATTATTTGGTTGGTGGTCGCTCATTTCACACTAACAATTGAGATTTGCGGCCTGAGATTGCAGTAAAAACGAAGGGATTATAGCAACCAGGCAGCGATATATTGAAACCCGCTTACATTCTAAGTATAATCAAATTACTAGCAGAAGAAATATATTCATTTACCAGTAGTTTACCAATTGTTTACCAATATGTGCTCAATTGGTATCTAATAATTTATGGAATTAGCCAGTTTTAGAGAAAAATTACACCAAATTTGCCAGCGGGGCGGTGTTTCCCAAAAAGAGTTAGCTGCTGCTATCGGTCTACATCACCAGGTGTTGAGTCGCAAGCTTAACGGCATTCGTAACAGCATTTTGACCCAGCCGGAAGTAAAACAGTTAATCAAAATCCTGGCCGGTTGGCAGTTAATTACCACCCAGGACCAGGCGGTAGATTTGCTTGGTCTGCTCGATTTGCCCAGAGGGGTTTTTACGGCTGCCGAATGGCAGACTGCGCCGCTCAGCCAGCTTGAAAAAAGCGAAGCAGGCCGGAAGAAAGTTTTCCCTCCGGCCCCCAGCCAACCCGCCAAACCGGTCACGCTGGCCCTGGCTTTGCCCACCGAACCCAAACACAATATCCCCGCTTTCAATACTCCCTTGATTGGCCGGGAAGCGGTCGTGGCGCAAATCCGGCAGGCCCTGCTAAAACCGGAGGTGCGTCTTGTAACTTTGCTCGGTTCGGGCGGTATCGGCAAGACCCGGTTGGCCTTATATATTGCCAGGGAAATGCTCGGCGAGTTCGAGGGCGGGGCCTTTTTTGTGGCGCTGGCAAGCCTGACCGACGCCCAATTTGTCCCCTCGGCCATATTGCAGACCCTTCAAATCAAAGAGACGGCCCGTCTTGCGACCGTCAGCCGTCTCAAGCAGTATTTTTCGGATAAAAAGACGCTGCTGGTACTGGATAATTTCGAGCAACTGCTGGGCGCTTCCCCCTTCCTGAACGAACTGCTGGCGGCGGCCCCCGGCCTTAAAATTCTCGTCACCAGCCAGGCGGTGCTGCATATCTACGGCGAACACGAATTTAATATCCCACCGCTGGAATTGCCCTCGCCGGCCCATTTGCCTTCTCTCGAAGACCTGGCCCGGTTCGAGGCGGTCCGGCTCTTCCTGGAAAGAGCTACCGAAGTCCAGCCTGACTTTACCCTGACTGTGGCCAACGCCCCGGCAGTCGCGGAAATATGCGCCAGGCTGGACGGCTTGCCCCTGGCAATCGAGCTTGCCGCCGCCCGCCTCAAAATCATGTCGGTAACCACCCTTCTCGAAAAGCTGGCCGACCAGCGCCTGGCCTACCTGACCAGGGGCGCAGTGACCTTGCCGACTCGCCAGCAATCGCTCCGCCGCACCCTGGAATGGAGCTACGGTCTGTTGGAGGAATCCGAAAAGACCCTCTTTGACCGCCTGGGCATTTTTAGAAACGGGTGGACGGTCGAAGCCGCCCACGCTGTCTGCGGCCTCGAAGGGGTCTCCGAGACCGAGAGTCTCGATAAATTGAGCCAGTTGCTTGATAAAAGCCTGGTGGTGCGCCTGCCCGATGAGCGTACCGAGCCGCGTTTTATTATGTTGCAAACCCTGCGTGAATTTGCCCTGGAAAGATTGGCCTGGCAAAAAGAAGCCCAGGCTTTGCGGGAGCGCCACGCCCGCTATTACTGGCGGTTGGTCGAGGAAGCCGAACCCCGGCTTGGCGGCGGTCCCCAGCAAGTCCCCTGGCTGGAACGGCTCGACCAGGAGCGGGAAAATCTGCGGACGGCCCTGCAATGGCTTCTCGAAAAAGCCCAGTCCACCCTGACGGCGCTTATCCTGGCCGAATACAGCCCGGAACCGCCAGATGAAACCCGGCTTGAGGCTACCCGGCACGCCCTTGAAATGGCGGCGGCCCTGGCTTCCTACTGGGATAACCGGGGTTATTACAGCGAGGGGCGCCACTGGTTGCGCCAGGTTATTGAGCTTCCGGCAGGTAAAGATGCCAGCGAACCGCTGCGCCGGGCCAGGGCCAAAGCCCTCAACCGGGCGGGCGACCTGGCCTTTTTACAGGGTGAGTACGCCCAGGCCCGGGTTTATCTCGAGGAAAGCCTCGAACTAAAACGTTCGCTGGACGATCGGGCCGGTATCGCGGCGGTTCTTAACAGCCTGGGGAATGTGGCGGTGTGGCAGCGCGAGTTCGACGATGCCATAAAAGTGGTCGAGGAAAGCCTGGCGATCCGGCAGGAGCTTAACGACTCGCCTGGGATTGCCCAATGCCTGCTCAACCTGGGCAATATCTACTCCATGACCGACCGCTACCAGAAGGCGATTGAAGCCTACAGCGAAGGGTTGGCTATCTCCGAGCGCCTGAATAACAAACAGGGCCAGGCCAATTGCCTCGGCAGCCTGGGCCGCGTCCTGATAATGGTCGAGGATTACGACAAGGCCGGGCGTTTGTTTGAGGAAGCCCTACCGTTGTTCGAGGAGTTGGGCGACCGGCGGCGTATAGCCATCACCCTCGACCTGCTCGGCTGTGTCTACATGAACCAGGGGAAATATGACCTGGCGTCCGAACTGACCATGCGGTGTATGGATATTGAGCGGGAGATTGGCGACCGCTGGGGAGTGGCGGCCTCGCTGCATAACCTGGGGAATATCCGGTTACGGCAGGGGTTGTTTGACGAGGCCCGCAGCCTCTACCTGGAAAACCTGGACGCCTATATCGAACTGGGCGAACGCTATATCGGGGACAGCCTGGACGACCTGGCCGGGCTGGCAATTGCCCAGCAAGAATTTGAAAAAGCCGCCCAGCTTTATGCTGTCTCGGAAAAGATAAGGGCGAAAGCCGGGACCAGGCGCGAGAGCTTTTTGCAATCAACCTACGAAAAACAACTGGTCAAACTTCACAGCCAGCTTGACGCCGCTTCGTTTGACGCAGCCTGGGCGCGAGGGGACGCCCTCGAACTGGACCGGGCCCTGGCCCTGGCCCGCAGCGCTACTTATTTCGCTACCACCCGAGAGCTACCCGGCGACTCGGCAGGGGCTACCGCCTGATCTATTTGCCCGCCAACCGCTAAAGCGTCCCTTCCTCGCGGAGTTGCCCGATTTCTTCCTCCGAAAGCCCCAGTATTTCTTGCAATATTTCTCCGGTATGCTGGCCCAGCAGGGGTGGGGCATGGCGAATTTGAGTTGGAGTCGCGCTCAAATGCATGGGCGAGCGGACCGTTTTGATTTTCCCGGCGGTAGGGTGCTGGATTTCCTGCACGATTTCGAGGGCCTGGGTCTGGCGGTCAGCGAAGACTTTATCAAGTGTTTTGATGGTGCCCGCCGGGATGTCCAGTTTCGCCAGGGCTTCTTCCCATTCCGCCGCCGGGCGTTCCAGCATAATTTCTTGCAGGATTGGTATAAGCGTGTCGCGATTGACCACCCGGCCCGAATTGGCGGCAAACCGGGGGTCGGCGGCCAGTTCGGGCCTCCCTGCCAACCCGCAGAACTTGCGGAACTGGGCGTCGGTGCCGATTGCCAGGACCAGCGGAATATCGGCGGTTTCGAAAGGCTGGTAAGGGGCCAGGTTGGGGTGAGCGTTACCCATCAGGCCGGGCGTTTTGCCGCTGGCGAGATAGTTCCCGGCCAGGTTTGCCAGCCAGGCCAGGGCGCATTCGTAAAGCGAAACTTCCAGTTTCTGGCCCCGCTTTTGGGGGTCGCGCTCGCGGGCGAAAAGGGCCGCCTGGATGATGTTGGCCGCGTACAGCCCGGTCGTAACATCCACCACCGCCACGCCGACCCTGGTCGGCCCGTTTTCAGGGCTGCCGGTAATGCTCATAATGCCGCTCTGCGCCTGGATCATCAGGTCGAAACCGGGGCGCTCTTTGTAGGGCCCGGTCGGGCCATAGCTGCTGATAGTGCAATAAATCAGGGCGGGATTTTCCTTTGCCAGGGTTTCGTAGTCCAGGCCGAGCCGTTTCAACTCCCCGAATTTGTAGTTTTCAATCAGGATGTCGCTTTTGGCCGCCAGTCGCCGGACGATGTTTTGCCCCGCCTCTGTCTTGAGGTTCAAGGTTATGCTGCGTTTGTTGCGGTTGATGCTGAGATAGTAGGCCGCTTCACCCCCGGCCCAGGGTGGACCCCAGGCTCGACTGCCGTCACCGAGGCCCGGTTGCTCGACCTTTACAATGTCTGCGCCGAGGTCGCCCAGGATTTGGGTACAGAAAGGCCCGGCTAAAATCCGGCTCAGGTCCAGTACCCGGATTCCGGCCAGCGCCGCCGGACGCCCGGTTTGAGTTTCGCTCATGTTTATTTCCTACGCTGCCTTAAGTTTGTCGATGGCATTTTGTTGTTCGGGGTTTACCGGGAACGCCTGGCGGTATTTTTGACAGTCCGAATATAAAACTTCTTTTTGCGGCGGGGTCAGGGCAATCTCGCAACTGCCATAGGCTTTTGACTCGGTAACGCCCGTCCTCAACAGGCCGAGCAGCGGCGCGTATTCGGCTTTGCGCGGCCCCGCGAACAAAAGGCCATGAAACGGCCTGGTAAGCGCCAAAGCCTGTTTGCTATCCTCGGCTATGGCGGATTTTAAGCCGTATTCGGCCACAGTTTGCAGGAAAGTCACCTCGGCAAATTTAAGTTTTAACTGGACAGGAGCAGCGTTACCGGCCATTTGTTTCGCCTATATGTTGAGTAAAAAGATTGGTAATTGAGATAAGCAATTCTAGCATAGAAGCCTGTATAGCTGATAGGAAATTCGCATGGTACCTGTTATCTAGCTGTCCCGTCAATTAATGGGTATATAGAGTAGTTTTTCGTCCCATTCTTCATTTGAGCTGGCTTGAATTACTAGCAGCAAATCGTTGACAATTGTATCTAAATCGGCGTGGGTCGAAACTATAAACAACCCCGGAACTTTTTTCCCTTTATCTAAATTTGAGTAGAAAACTTTGATATTTATTCTGTCCAATTCATCCGTAATCAGTATTCTGCCCTCTCTGGCTGCCCATCTCAATTCCGGCTCTACATACCAACGACCTATAAAAGATGGGCTGGGTATCCATTCAAGTTCATTATCTTGAACTTTCTTAATATCTAAATCGGGTAAAGCCTCAACCAACCTTTGGTAAATTTCAACGAATACTGTAAATGAAGTTGCAAGTTTTAACATCTGGTACTCCTGCTAAGCTTGATGTTGCTATACCTATATAGAGGTAAGCAGACATATATTATATTAGTATAGTCAAGCAAAAACCAGGGCAACAGCCCAAGTAAGACAGCTTTATTAAAACTATTTTTTACTCCATTTGTGTCAAATAGGACCACAGTAACTGTAAAGCCTGGTTAATAGTGTTTAAGCGTAATGTAGTTGTATGAGCTATACTGTAGCTGTTTTTCGTTAGTCAAAGTAAGACTTTAAGTCAAAACAGAATATAGAAAAAGCTTGAATTCAAGTTCAAATGCGCCCCAGGTCATCGTAATGGGCGACGTTATAACCGATATTATCGCTTACCAGGCGGGGGCGCTGGTGGAAGCCAGCGATACCCGCACCCGCATCGCTATCCGGGCGGGAGGCTCGGCGGCTAACCTGGCGACCTGGCTGGCTGCCTCTGGTCTTGAAGTGCATTTCGTCGGACACGTCGGGAACGACCCTTTCGGCTTCTACCACCGGCAGGAGCTTGAAAGGTTCGGGGTGATTCCGCACCTGAGTTTCGATGCCGCCCTCTCGACCGGCACGATTGTCGCCCTGATTGACCCGGTCACCGCCGAACGCAACATGCTGACCGACCGGGGCGCTAACCCGAACCTGACTCCGGAGGAGGTGCCCTGGGACCTGTTCCAGACGGGCAACTGCTTTCATCTCTCCGGTTATTGTCTCCTGGAAGCCGCGACCCGGCAGACCGCCCTGGCAGCCCTGGCGAAAGCCCGGCAGGAAAAGATGCGGTTGAGCGTAGACCCATCCTCGACCTCGCTTTTAGAAGAAATAGGTCCGGCCCGGTTCCTCGAATGGACCCGTGGAGCCGACATCTGTTTCCCCAACCTGGCCGAAGGTCGCTTACTGAGTGGCGAGGAAAGCCCGGAAGCGGTGACCGCCTGCCTGACCGAGTATTATGGCGAGGTGGTTTTGAAACTGGGACCGGAAGGGGCGCTCTGGGCCAGACAGGGCGAAGACCCCGTGCGGGTAACGGCCCTGCCGGTAAAAATCGTGGATAGCACCGGGGCGGGGGACGCCTTTTGCGCCGGGTTCCTGGCCGAATGGCTGCGGGGCGCTACTCCGCAAGCGGCCCTGGCGAACGGGGCGCGCCTGGGAGCGGTGGTGGTTAGCCAGGTCGGGGCTCGCCCGGATACTGCCGCCTAAGTGCAGTTTGCCGCCAATCCTACGTAAACCGGTAAGTAGCAAACCATTATCATTTTATACCTGGAAATTCACCTTTTTTAGTGATAATCTGTAGGCAATCACATAAAACAAACGCGAAACCTGTTGATAGAGATATTGGCAAGTTATCAGGGAATGTAAAAACCATTTCCGGTGAGAGATTCAGGAGGAAGGTTTACTATGATTACGTTTCTGGACGAGGTAAAATGTGTACCCTGCCACCGGGACGCTCCTAAAATAACCGAGGAAGAATTAGCCCGGTTGAAGCCGCAGATTCCCGATTGGGCGATTGTGGAGGAAGCCGCGATCCCCCGCCTGTTGCGGGTTTTCGAGTTCTCCGATTTTGCCCAGGCTCTCAACTTTACCAATCAAATCGGCGCTATGGCCGAACAGGAAGGGCATCACCCGGCGTTGCTAACCGAGTGGGGCAAAGTTACCGTCAGTTGGTGGACCCACAAACTCCAGGGGTTGCATATCAATGACCTGGTGATGGCGGCCCGGACCGACCAGGTTTTCCAGGACATCAGCGCCTACCAGCCTGCCGACTAAATAATTATCGTATAAAAAGTAAGAGGCCGGTCACCTGTGTAGCGACCGGCTTTTCTAAAATCCAATTGACCTGGCGAGTTAGCGGGAGTTCGGGATAATCACGCCGTCCTCGGTGATAATCGGCTCAAGTGCCGCGCTGGTGCCGACCGGTTCCAGGGCCGCCTGGACTCGCGCCTCCCGGACCGCCTGGCTGTCGCTGAGCGGGTTTTCCGACGCGGACATATCGAAGACTTCGGCCTGCTGGGTTTCGGACAGCACCGCCATATCTTCCGGCTCATTCGAAATTACCGTGTAGGAGCGGTCGACGGTCTTTGCCGCCGGGGCTCGGTGGGCGCTATGGGTGGTGTGGCTGTGAGTGGGCTCACTGTGTGCTGCCTTGCTTGTAGTTTTGGCCTGGGCCGTGCTTTTGCTCGCGCTTTTAGGTTTGGCCTCACTTTTAGGTTTGGCCTCGCTTTTGGTCCTGGTCGCTGTCTTTTTATGTTCCATTGCTCGTTTAAGCTCCTTTCCAATTTTACTCTTCCCACGTTTCCTTATAGGTACCCGAAATATTCGTAAAGCATAAAGGATTCCTCGGTTTTCTATTATTGGGAAGCAATTTTCCCATTGCTTAAAAATGACTTAACCACCTTAATAAATTCTTTCAGAGAAATAATAAACCTTTCAGAATTCTTTTGGGTAAATAGGCCAGCAAAAATCAAAAGGAGAGCTTATATGGAAGTTCAGATAAGACGGATGAAAGAGGTCAGCCCGGCAATAGTTTCCCAGCTGGACGAAATCCTGGATGAGCCCTGGGAGGTCGCGCAGGGCGAGAAATTTCTCGCCAATCCCGATAACGCTTTATTCCTGGCCTTCGTGGGGGAAAGAGTGGCCGGGTTTTTGACCGGCTATCGCCTCCAACGCCTCGATAAAAACCGGGCCGAGGTCTTGCTTTACGAGATTGAGGTACGCGAGGAATTTCGCAGACAGGGTATCGGCAAAAAGCTAATCGGGGCATTAAACGCCTGGGCCGCCGAAACGGGCGCATTCCAGACCTGGGTGTTGACTTATTCCGACAACACGGCGGCGATGGCCCTCTACAAATCTATGGATGGCGAGGAAGACCCGCCCGGCACCCGCATGTTTACCTATTATATTGATGATACTAAAGGGCTAGAAATTTGAGTTAAGTCACCGGGAAGGCGTATATTTAACTCGCTTTAGAACAGGAAAGGCCAATTCTTATTAAACTGATGGCACAAACTGGCCGCATGGCAAGTTGTTAGAAAGATAAATAATGCCGGTCGAAACAAATGACACAATCAATACCCTGTTAAGCCGCCCTTTGCTGGCGGTAATCGCGACCAACCGGGTCAGGGGCGGGCCGCAACTTTCGCTGGTCTGGTTTTATCGTGATGGTGATGTTATTGCTTTTTCTACTACCAGGGGCCGGGCCAAATACAAAAATATCGCGCGCGACCCCGGTATTAGCCTTCTGGTAGAAAATCCCGATGACGGCGAATACGTAACCGCTACCGGGCGGGCCGAGTTTGTCGAGGATGCGCAGCGTCACGCCTACGAAGAGAAAATAGTGGGACGCTATCTCACAGGTGAGAGCCTGACGAATATGCTCAAAAAGTTCCACGACGACCCGGACCGGGTTATCGTCCTGCTCCACGTTGAAAGGTTTGTCCTGCCCAATTATTAGAAATTTGCAGTAACACAACAAAAGAAAACAACAAAAAGAAGGGTCAGGATTTGTGAATTATCCTGACCCTATATTTATAACTTTGTAATGTTTACGCTTCCGTTATGGTAGCCGTATCGGGCTTGTATTTCAAAATAACCACCCCATTTTCCAGCGCCTCGGCGGACAATAATTTCAGTTTCAACTCTTTGTTGAGATTGTCAAAGAGCCCCCTGCCTCCACCCAGCACTATTGGGCTGACCGTCAGCCAGTATTCGTCAATCAGGCCCAGCCGCATGAATTCCTGGGCTACCGTCGGGCTGCCAAGCAACCACATGTCTTTGCCCGGTTGCTCCTTGATGCCCTGGATTTCCTCGGCCACAATGTCGTGGAGGACCACCGTATTGCGCCAGTTGTAGTGGTCTACCGTTTTGGAAAAGACATATTTGGTGGCTTTATCCAGCCAGTGGGCGTGTTTTACATCGCCGTCCGCGCTATCTTCCGGCTGGTCGAGCAGGGTGGGAAAATAGCCCTCCATCATCCCGAAGGTGATGCGCCCGTAAATCGCGGCGTCGGTGGTAGCGTGGAGCACGTGGCCCTTGTTTTGAAGCTCTTCATTGTAATAAATCCAGCCAATATCCATCGGGCCGGCCGGTCCCTCGAATTTGCCATCCAGTGAAATGTGTTCCAGGAAAATAACTTTACGCATGCTCAGGCTCCTTTTCTAATCATAGTCCGGTTAGTTAGTTTGGTTTTGCTTACACCTTAATCTTAGCCGAAGAAAAGGAGAAAGTCTTGAAAAAAATGGACATTTCCCAAAAATGTTTATTCGGCGAAAACTTCTTTGCCGAACTGGGCCGGGGTCAGTCCGTAAAAGCGTTTTAAGGAGCGGGTTAAATGCGATTGGTCGGCGTACCCGGCAGCGGCAACCGTATCGAGAATTGATTGGCCCTGTTGCAAGAGGTTTGCTGCCTGCTGGGCGCGTTCGATTTGCTGCAGTTCCTTGGGGGTCAGCCCGGTAGTCTGCAAAAAGTGGCGGCGGACCGTGCGTGGCGAAACTTCCTGGGGCTGGTTTTGTAAGGTGGCCCGGACCACCCGGTCGTGCGTGAGAATTTCCTGGCGGGCCAGGCGGTTCACAAAGACCTCGGCATTTTCAAAGTCGGGTAACTGCCAGGTCGAGCCGTTCAGCCAGAACGATTTCCCGGCCCCCTCCGGCAATAGCAGGTCGGTATTAACGAGTTCGGTCAGCAAAAAGGCCGGTAGAAAGACCCCCAGCTTGAACTTGATAACCAGGAACTCGGTGCTTTCGGCGGTGAACTTGGAGATAGCCCTGGTGGTCGGCCCTTCGACCGTGACTTTCACCCGGCCCTTTTCTTTCAGGAGGAGTATATTCCAGCGGCTGTCGGCGGGACAGGTCCGGTCATAATTCGGGTCGGAATGGCCGCGCCAGATGAATTCGATGTACGGGGAATCGGATTGTCTACCCTCAAAGAAAGCGCCCACGTCTTTATCTCCTGAAAAAATTTTAAAATAGGGGAGTAATAACAAACTACCAATTATTATATGGCAAAAAAAGTAAAAAAGGGCTGGCCGGTTTGAAAGGAAGATTCGCAGCCAAAATTGTAAAAGAAATGGTGCCAGTTGTTAGCTGCTTTGCTGTGATTACTCAAATAATTTGATAGTTATTAACAAGTTGTTAACAAAATAGGCAATTTTGACCCTTAAACTCTCAATTTGAGCTTTAACAATAGTTTAACAACTCGCTAAAAAGGCATTAAAGACTCCTCCCTAGAATAGAAAAGGATAGTAAGGCTAGGAAACTGCTTAAAATGAGTAAGAGAAGTTTGGGAGCGACGCTGCTTTACGTGTGAATAGACACTTTTTTAAGCTTTCTCCCTCCTAGGAAAAGAATAATTAGACAGGTTCCAATCTTAAAAATTGATTGACCAAAAGGAGAGACTTTTAATGCTTGCTAAAAGCAAAAGCGGCAAATTAACTTTTGCCGTATTGGCCGTTTTACTTCTGACGGTTGTACTGGCTGCCTGTGGTGATGCTACTAACACCACCGCCCCGGCCACGACTGCGCCTGCTGCCACTACGGCTGCGGCGGCTCCGACCACTGCGGCGGCTACCACGGCTGCCGCCATGACTACCGCTGCCGCGACCACGGCTGCGGGCACCAGCGCCGCCGCCACAACTGCGGCTGGCACCACCTCGGCGGCGACTACTGCCGCCGCTACCAGCGCCGCCGCCACTACCGCAAGTGGCACCGCCGGGGCTGACTCGGCCCTTCCTCCCGGTATCACCGCCGCCAGCCTGAACGCTAACCTGAACGGCAGCGGTTCGACCCTGGTCAACCCGGCCCTCAAAGTCTGGCAGACCGAGTTCGGCAAACTGGCCCCGAACGTTAAAGTGAACTATCCCGCCGGTGGTAGCGGCCAGGGTCGCAGCGACTTCCTGACCGGCAAGACCGACTTCGGTGTTTCCGATGTCCAGATTACCTCGGCTGAATTGCAGCAGAACAACAAAGACCCCAAATCGGTTATTATGATACCGGCTACCCTGGCTGCGGTCGTCCTGACCTACAATGTGCCAGGCGTTTCCGACCTGCAACTGAGCCCTGAAGTCATCGGCGGGATCTACACCGGCAAAATCACCAAATGGGACGATGCCAAGATTAAAGCTGACAATCCGAACGCGACCCTGCCGAGCCTCGACATCAAGTTTGCTGTCCGCTCCGATAGCTCCGGTACTTCCGATGTCTTCACCAGCTACCTGGTAGCGATCAGCCCCGACTTCAGCGCTGCGATGGGCGGCAAAAGTTCCGGTCAGCCGAAATGGGAAAATGCCGGTATCAACGTCACCACGGCTTCCGGTAATGATGGTGTGGCCGGTCTGGTCAAACAGACTCCCGGTACCCTCGGCTACAACGAAGTGGCGTACGCCCTTCAGAACAACCTGACCTATGCCTCGATCAAAAACGCGGCGGGCAAGTTTGTTAAACCGACCCTGGACAACATCAGCGCCGCTGCCGGCAGCGCCAAGCCGGATGACAACCTCAAAGTTGTACTGGTAAACCAGCCCGGCGACAATACCTGGCCGATTTCGACCACGACCTACTTCTTGCTCAACAAAGACTACAGCGACGCGGCCAAAGGCCAGGCTATTGTAGCCCTGGTCTGGTTTGCCACTCACCAGGGTGGGACCGATGCCAAGTCTGCCAACTATGCCCCGTTGCCGAGTTCCCTGGTATCGTTGGTCGAAGCCAAGCTGAAGACCATCACCGCCGGCGGCCAGCCCGTCATTAAGTAGGTTTGGAAAGCTAACCCATCCGGGCTAACCCCCGGATGGGCCTTCCACGGCAAAAGATATTGAGAAATCTCACAGTAAGGAACTGCGCAACAGTGCAGTTCCATGCTTATTTAATGGACAAGATGGTTGTAAATTTAATTTTGGCCGTATCGGACGGAAAAAATAAAAAACAAACTGGCTCTAGCACTGCTCCAGCTCATATTTACCCCAAATTTTTATACAAAATACCACAGCAACTTATGGAGGTAAACGGACGATGGCTACAACCTCGCCGGTAAATACTCGCGCTAAAACTGCTGCCGCTAATGATACTAACCTGGGGGACCGCATATTCGCTATTATTACCGCTATTACGGCGGGTATAATCGTAGCGATTGTTATTATTTTTGCGGTCGTTTTAGTAACTGGGTCGTGGACCTCGGTTGTCCATAACGGGTTAAACTTTATTACCAGCATTGACTGGCCTGATAACGGCTTTGACAACGCTTTATTCGGTGCTCAAAACTATATCTTTGGTACCATTATCACTTCAGCTTTCGCCCTCTTGATTGGCGGACTTGCCAGCCTGGGCGCGGCTATTTTTCTATCGGAATATTCACCGCCCTGGTTGCGTACGCCCCTGTCGTTCCTGGTCGAACTGCTGGCCGCCGTTCCCAGTGTGGTCTACGGTTTCTGGGGTATCCAGTTCGTTTCCGGGTTTATGGGTGGCCCGGACGGCGTTGAAAGAAGCCTGAACAAATTCCTGGGCTGGCTGCCTCTTTTCTCGGACAAAGTTGGCACCACCCGTGGCGCGACCCTGGAGGTTGCTTTTAACGGTCGCGACATCCTGGTAGCCGGCCTTATCCTCTCCATCATGATTATCCCGACCATTACCTCGATTAGCCGGGACGTCATTCGCACCGTACCGGACAGCCAACGCGAAGGTATGCTGGCGATGGGCGCGACCCGCTGGCAGAGTATCCGCCGGGCCGTCCTCTCTTACGGCAAGCAGGGCATTATCGGTGCCCTGATCCTCGGCCTGGGCCGCGCCCTTGGTGAAACTATTGCGGTTGCCTTCTTGATTGGTGGGGCCAGCACGGTCATCCCGCCCCAGGGCACGCTCTTGAATCGCGGCGAGTCTATCGCCAGCAAGTTTGCCAACAACTATAACGAAATTTCGCCCGCCGATACCAACGGCTTTAGCGCCTTCCTGGAACTCGGCCTGGTCCTCTTTATCATCACTCTGATAATCAATGTCATAGCCCAGATCCTGGTCAGCCAGGGTACCAAACATTCCGGCAAGAAAAACACCGGGCTCTGGTCGAACATCACGAAATGGCTCCAGTACCTGGTTTTCCCTATCCTGGTCCTGATTGCCAGCCCGTTCATCTCTTTGCCGGTGGCCCTGGTAGTCATTGTCCTGTGGGCTTTGCTCAAAGGTTTGCGGGCCTACCAGGTCCGGGTCGAGGAAAAGGGAGGCGAACTTCCCAAATTCCTGACCTATATCGCCGAACCGAATAAATCCTACAACTACCGCAAATTTATCAACCGTTTAATGCAGGGGCTTTTTGTGTTGGCCCTGCTGGTGGCGATTATACCGCTGGCTGCCATCTTCATCCTGGTAATCACCAAGGGATTGCCGGTGGTCTTCCAACCGGACTTCTTAATAAATGACACCAGTGGCCGCCCGCTCCTGGGGGGATTGCCTACCAATAACAAGGGTATCGCCCAGGCTATCCTGGGGACCGGGCTTTTAGTGGGTATGGCTTCAGTAATCGGTATCCCCCTCGGTATCCTGGCCGGGATTTACCTCTCGGAATACGGCAAAAACCGTTTTGGACGGCTGGTCCGTTTTACCGCCGATGTGCTGCAAGGAGTGCCGAGTATCATTATCGGCCTGTTCATCCTGACCGTGGTAATCAATAACAGCCTTTTTGTGCCGGGCCAGAAATACAACGGTTGGGCCGGTTCAATCGCCCTTGCCATAATGATGCTGCCGATTATCAGCCGTACCACCGAAGAAATTTTGCGCCTGGTCCCGGACAATATGCGGGAGGCCGCCCTGGCCCTGGGCGTTCCCAAGTGGCGGGTTATCCTGACAGTCGTTTTACCCGCCGCCTTGAGCGGGGTCGTGACCGGGGTTATTCTGGGTGTCGCACGTGTGGCCGGTGAAACCGCCCCGATTCTGCTTACAGCTCGCGGCAACGATAGTTTTAACGGTTTGAACGACCAGACCCCGGCCCTGACGCTGGTTATGTACAACTACGGTCGCCGCCCGGATGCCGCCTCGGTAGACCTTAGCTGGGGCGCGGCTTTTGTCCTGATGCTTATCGTACTGCTGTTGTCGTTTGGGGTCCGGTATCTGACCCGTAACCGCCTGAAAGCTTCGCTTTAAGCCGGGTTGTTCAAGAGGAGTTTTAAAATGATGCAGCCTACTACACAAACTGCAAATACCGGAGCCACTCCTTCGAACGGAAAGACCGCCGTTGGTAAAAGTGTGCGGACCGAGAAGTTGAATGCCTATTATGGCAAACACCACGCTATCAAAGATGTAACCGTTGAGTTCGAGCCGAACCTGATTACCGCCCTGATTGGGCCTAGCGGCTGTGGGAAGTCTACCCTCTTACGCAACCTGAACCGGATGCACGAGGTGGTACTAGGGGGCCGGGCCGAAGGCAAAATCTTTTTGGGCGACGAGAATATTTTAGACAAAAAGGTCGACGCGGCCCTAATCCGGCGCAAAATCGGCATGGTCTTCCAGCGGCCTAACCCGTTCCCGGCCCTCTCTATCAAAGAGAATGTTGTTTCGGGCCTGCGACTGGAAGGCGAGTCCAACCCCCACAAGTTGGAGCGGGTGATTGAGGAAAGCCTGAAACGGTCTTTCCTCTGGGACGAAGTAAAGGATAAACTCGATGAGCCGGGCGTATCCTTAAGTGGTGGTCAGCAGCAGCGCCTTTGCATTGCCCGGACGATTGCGGTTGAACCGGATGTCATTTTGATGGACGAACCCTGTAGTGCCCTCGACCCGATTTCGACCCTGAAAATCGAGGATTTAATGCTTGACCTCAAGCAGCGTTACACCATCATTATCGTGACCCACAATATGCAACAGGCCGCCCGCGTTTCCGATAAGACCGGCTTTATGCTGGCGGGGGCGGAACGGACCGGCCAACTGGTCGAATATAACGACACCAAGAAAATTTTTACCTCTCCGCAGGACCAGCGTACCGAAGACTATATTAGCGGGCGGTTTGGTTAAAAAAGAGCGAAAGCCTCTTTACCGGGGCTTTCGCTGACCTATTTAAGAGCGGGTATAAATTTAGAAGAAGGACTCTAAATTATGAGCGAATTTACAGGAAGTATAAGTAGCGTGAATCCCCTTATCCGAACCGCCATCAACGTGGCCGATGAAGCGGTGGCAGTCGAGGCCTTGGAAGCAGGTGAGCCCAAACTGGAAATCCAGGGTTTGAATTTCTTTTATGGCAAATTCCAGGCTTTGCGCAATATCAGTGTGAAAATGCCTGCCCGCCGGATTACCTCGATTATCGGCCCCAGCGGTACCGGCAAATCGACCTTCTTGCGGCTTTTTAACCGCATGAGCGACCTGGTGCCCGGCACCAGGGTCGAAGGCCAGGTCCGCCTGGACGGCCAGAATATTTTTGAAGGGCTTGACCCGGTAAGATTGCGCAGCAAAGTGGGTATGGTCTTTCAGAAGCCGAACCCCTTCCCGAAGTCCATCTATGACAACATTGCTTATGGCCCTCGTATGCACAGGATTAAAAACAAAAAGCAGTTGGACGAGATAGTCGAGCGCAGCGCCCGCGGGGCTTATATCTGGGAAGAAATCAAGGACAAACTGCACGTATCGGCTATGGCGCTATCGGGCGGCCAGCAGCAGCGTTTGTGCATCGCCCGCGCTATCGCGGTTGAACCGGAAGTCATTTTGATGGACGAGCCGTGCAGCGCCCTCGACCCGATTTCGACCATAAAAGTTGAGGAATTGATGCTGCAATTGCGGAGCAATTACACGATTGTGATTGTCACTCACAATATGCAGCAAGCGGCCAGGGCCAGCGATTTCACCTCGGTCTTTATGATGGCTCCCGACCGCGCCGGAGAACTGGTCGAATTCGGCCCGACCAAAGAGATTTTCACCCGGCCAAAAGATGAGCGTACAGAGCAATATGTAACGGGCCGGTTCGGATAATAGCCGAACCGGGCTTTGAGGGATGTGAGAAATGGTGACAAATAGACCCCGCTTTGAGCATGACTTGCAGGAATTGCAAGGTGATGTAGTAAATATGGGAAACCTGGTAAACAAGGCTCTGAACCAGGCGATTAATGCCCTTATTCGCCGTGATTATCATCTCTCGGAGTTTGTGATTGAGAACGACAAGGAAATAAACCGGCAGCGTTTTGTAATCGAGGAAAAAGCACTCAACATGTTCGCGACCCAGCAACCGGTGGTTGCCCAGGACTTGCGGATGGTGGCTTCGATACTTATCATTTCCAGCGAACTCGAGCGGATGGGGGACCACGCTCGCGGGATTGCCCGGATAAACATTTTGATGGGTGACCAACCGGGTATGACGGTGCCGGACGAGTTTTCAAAAATGGCCGAAATTAATCACCAGATGCTCGAAGCGGCCTTGAACTCTTTTACAAAACTGGATGCCGGTTTTGCCCTGTCAACCGCCCGTCGTGATGACGAGGTAGATATTCTTTACGATAGCGTTTACCAGAAGTTGTTGCACCTGATGTTGGGTGATTCTACGCTGATAAACTGCTGCAATTACTTAATCTGGGCCGCTCACAACCTGGAACGCTATGGCGACCGCATCATGAACATCTGCGAGCGGGTGATTTTTGTCGCTACAGGCCAGTTGACCGAGATTGTCCCCAGCCGTTTCGACCGGAAAGCGAGCGCCGGGCCGGTCTTTGCCAGCGCCCGCCAGGAGTTGGAAAGTTAGTTAGTTACCGGTAAAGTCGGTTACGCGGGCGAAAAGTTGTTTTAATTTCGCCACGTCCCCGGCGGGCAAGGGTGGTTTAAGGAGGGCTTCGGCGTTGGCCTTCAGGTGGTCAACGCTGCCGGTCCCGACCAGGACTACGTCAACCCCCGGCTCATAGCGGCAAAACCGGTAGGCCGCTTCGGTCAAACTCCCGGCTTTGCCGCCCTCCAGTAAAAAGCCCAGCGGTTTTTCTGAATCGAACTCGGCCCGGTCAATCTCCCCCTGCCGGGCCAGTTCTTCAAGAGCCTCGTTAAGAGTTTCGAAATTCTTTAAGGCCCGCCGCACCGCGAACATAAGTTGGACCCCGATTTGTTTGGCCTGGGTCTGCGGAAAAACGCTGTTCCGGGCGGTCTGGTTGACCAAATTAAACCCTACCATCATCACTTCCCAGAAATCATCTTTGACCGCTTTTTCCAGCATTTCGTGTCTTGGTTCCTGCACAAAGGCTTCTGTCACCCCGATATGCCGGATTTTCCCCTGTTCCCTGGCTTTTTGGAGGGTTGGGACCAGTTCGGTTACGGCATAGTCGTAGTCCTGGTGGTGTAAGCCGTGCAGGTTGTAAACGTCGATATAATCGGTATTGAGCCGTTTTAAACTGGCTTCAAGGCCCTCCAACAAATCGGTTGAAGTCGTGGAAAGCCGCCCGTTTTCCCTTTTGAGCCCTTTTTTGGTGGAAATAACCAGGTCTTCGCGTTTAACCCCGGCGATACCCTTTCCGACTGCTCCTTCGGTACCATAAACCTCGGCGGTATCAATATAGTTGAGACCGAGGTCCAGGGCGGCCCGGACCACCCCGGCGGCTTCATCTTCAGTCTTGCCCTGCGAAAGTCCCAGGCGGCTATGCCCGCCGCAGCCCAGGCCCATCACGCTCACACGCAGGCCGGTCTTACCCAGTGTCGTAAATTCCATTTTGCCCTCTTTAAGCTTTGTTAGCTTTGTTCGTTCCCCCATTTTTTGCTTCGCCCGGTGGCAAAGCCTATCAGGCCGAGTATAACAAAAACGGCCCGGTTTGGGCCATTTAAGAAGGGCGCCGGGCCAGGAAACCCCCGGTGTTAATATGGTCGACAAACTGGTCTGCCGGGTTAAGGTCGTAGAGGGTTCGACGGACCTCTCGCTCGAACTCGGCCTGTCTATCTCCGAGCACCGCTTTGGAGGCATAGGAAGTTGAATAAAGAAAGCCGATTATTTCATCGGCGGTCAGGTAACGAGTATCATCCACCTCGAAGACTTCGACCCGGTTAAAGGGAGATTGGTCCAGCATTTCTTCAAAGGTCAGGGTATGGCCCTGGTAGGTGGCAGTCCCGGCCCGGCGCTGCTCCCCCAGCATTTTTTGAATAATCTTGCGGATTTCGTAGGCCCAACCTTCGGTCTCGGTAGCCTCAAAGATGTTGCTTGACCTGGTGCCGATAATCGCCAGGGCTCCGCCGGGGTCAACCATCAGGTCGAGTTGGGCCAGGGTTGCGGCCTGGTCCATCCAGTGAAACGAGTTGCCCATGGTCACGACCCGGAACGAGCCCAGGCTTTTTTCCAGGGCGGGCAGGTCCGCCGAACCACCTTCGACCCAACGGACATTTTTAACCCTGGCCTCCTCAGTGGCAAGCGCGGCCTGTTGGAGCATCTCCGGTTCGGGGTCGAGGCCGACCGTTTCCTCGAAATGGACGGACAGGGGCAGGGTAAGTTGCCCGGTCCCGCAGCCGAGGTCGAGCAAGCGACCCTGACCGTTTAGTTGTAACCGGGTGACCAGTTCCCGGAAAAAGGCGGGTGAATATTTGTAGCGGTAACGGGCGTAATAGGGGGCCGTTCCCTTGAACAAATCGCGGTAGGATTTACTCATCTTTCAACCACTCCTCTAACCATTCTCGCAGCGATGGGGCAAATGGAGCATCTTCTAATTCTCCAGAATCAAACCCAAAGAGCGGACCATTTTCAGTGGAACAGTCCAAACAGGCAAATACACCATCCCCATAGTAGCAAATCGGCAACAAAGCATCCGGCCAGGAGTAGCCGTCCTCGCTATCAGGGTCTTCTACGCATAACCCTACAGTTAAGGCAGTACCGCCGTCGTCATCGGTAGCGCCGTTTGGCGATATTCCGAGTATGCCGTAGCCGGGACCAAATCCCCCATTAGCCACCTGGCTGTATATATCGCGTAAAAGTTGAGGCAGAGGAAAGTCCAATTCCTGTTCGGCGGCGTCGAGTTCTTCGAGGGTGGCAGGTGCCGGTATTACACTGGTGTAACCAAATTTGCCTTTACCAAATAGTTTTTCGATTTCTTGAACTTTTTTAGCTGCACCTTTGTAACGGTCGGGGTCTTTGATGCGTTCTTTTAACTGCTCGATAAGACTGTCCATGAATTTTCTCCGCATTTATGAATCCGGCACTAATGCACATGATAACAGGTTGGGTTGAAAAAGTGCCATTTTTTTGAAAACTCCTTGTGATTTCGACCGTGATATTGTCCAACGGACCGGAGATTCCGTGGCTCTGCCACGGAATGACAATTCGGAAGGTTGTACATCACGCCAACGGCGCTGCCTACGGGCTAGATTCCGCCAATGCGACACACCAGTGTGATTGCGACTAGCGCCGTGCGACGCGGAATGACAAAAACTAAAAACTGAAAACTAAACACTTTGCATTCACCCCTGGCCGGGCAATAAGACAGCATTGACTCTCCTAAAAGGCGGTGCTACAATCGAAATAACCGACCGACCGTCCGGTCGAATAATACGCAAAAATTCTGCCGGGTAAATAAATATGCTAACCAGACTGCCTGTCTCAATCCAGGAGCAAACCACGCTCCCGGTTATAGCCGCTCCCATGTTTTTAGTTTCCGGTCCCGATTTAGTCCTGGCGACCTGCCAGGCCGGGGTTATCGGTTCGTTTCCCGCCCCCAATGCCCGCACCCTCGAAATCCTCGATGATTGGCTGGGCCGGATTACCACCGGGTTAGCCGCCGCCAGGACCGCCAACCCGCGCCAGCGTATCGCGCCCTGGGCCGCCAACATCGCGGTCCACCGCTCTTACCTGCGCCTCCGCGACGAGCTTGACCTTGTCGTGAAATACCGTGCCCCGATTGTAATCACCGCCCTGGGCAGTCCGGCCCCGGTGGTCGAAGCGGTCCACAGTTACGGCGGTCTTGTCTTCGCCGATGTGAATTCGGTCGGGTTCGCCGCGAAGGCCGCCCGGACCGGGGTGGATGGGCTGATACTGGTCAGCGCCGGGGCCGGGGGACATACCGGGATGGTCAGCAGTTTCGCTTTCGTGGACGCGGTCCGCTCCTTCTGGGACGGTATATTGGTTGTGGCCGGGGGCGTATCGAACGGGCGCGGTATCCGGGCTGCCCGGGTCTTAGGGGCCGACCTGGCCTATATGGGCACCCGCTTTATCGCCACTACTGAAAGCATGGCTAGTGACGACTACCGCCAGATGCTGGTTGATTCTTCCCTTGAAGACATTGTAATGACGAACGCATTCACCGGGGTCTACGCCAACATGCTCAAGCCGAGTATTCGCCGCAAAGGGCTCGACCCCGACAATTTGAAACCCAAAGACAAAATTGATTTTGATGACCCGCAAGGTGCGATGAAAGCCTGGAAGGACATCTGGTCGGCAGGGCAGGGCGTGAACTCGATAAAACGCGTCACCCCGGTAGCGGAACTGGTTGCCGAGTTGTGCCAGGAGTATGCCCAGGCCCTCGCCGCCGAACGCCAGCCCGACCCCTGGGCCGACCTTCCCGCCGCAGCCTCGCCCGGCCCGGTTGCCGCCCCTGCCCGAAATTAGAGAAAAGATAACGAGCTAACATACAAGGGAGATAACAAGGAGGTTAATTTCTATGACAACGCTGGTCCAGACAATCAATCCCTATTTGCTGGGCGGTTATGCCCCGGTAGGAACCGAAATCGAGGCCGAACGCCTGGAAGTTATCGGCGAAATCCCGAAAGACCTCAACGGCGTCTATGTCCGCAACGGCCCAAACGACCAATACCCGGCAGGCGGGCGCTATCACTGGTTCGACGGCGACGGTATGCTGCACGCGGTCCATATCGAGGACGGCCAGGTCAGCTACCGCAACCGCTGGGTCCGCACTACCGGGTTTCAGCGCGAGAGCGCCGCCGGGACTGCCCTCTGGACCGGGTTGCTCGAACCGATGAACGCGAATCCTGCCGACCAACCCCTCAAAGATACCGCCAATACCGACCTCGTTTATCACAACAACCAGTTGCTGGCCCTCTGGTATATTTCGGGCAAACCTTACCGGGTCGACCCCTGCACCCTCGAAACGCTCGGTGTCGAGAATTTCCGGGGCAAGCTCCGCAACAACGTTTCGGCCCACGCCAAGGTAGACGAGCATACCGGGGAACTCCTTTTCTTTGACTACGGCCCGCGCCCGCCCTATATGACCTACGGTGTGGCCTCGGCTGCGGGTGATTTAACCCATGTCGTGCCGATTGATTTGCCCGGTCCCCGTTCCCCGCACGACATGGCGATTACCGAGCATTACTCTATCCTGTTTGATATGCCGCTCTTTGCCGACCAGGAAGCCCTCAAAAAAGGGCGCAACAAGGTCAAGTTCCACCGGGATATTCCGACCCGCATCGGGGTTATCCCGCGCTACGGGGCCAGCGAGAGTATCCGCTGGTTCGAGGCTAGCCCCTGCTATATGTACCACACTATCAACGCCTGGGAGGAAGGCGACGAAATCGTCCTGCTCGGCTGTAAGGTGGTCGAGCCCGAACCGCCCGACCGGGGCGAGGGTGAACTGGCCCGCATGCTCCAATTTTTGCGGCTCGACGCCCGGCTCTACTCCTGGCGCATGAATTTGAAGACCGGAGCGGTTAAAGAAGGCTTCATGGATGACGCCAACACCGAGTTTCCGACCCTCAATATGAATTTCCTGGGGCGCCCTTCCCGCTACGCCTACAACGTCCATATCGCGCCCGACCCGACCCTCCTGTTCGATGGGCTGGTCAAGTACGACACCGTCACCGGGCAAGCCTGGCAGCACCGCTTCGGACCGGGCCGCTACGGTAGTGAAGCGCCTTTCGCCCCGCGCCAGGGCGCGACCGCCGAAGACGACGGTTACCTGTTAAGCTTCATCTATGACGCGCCGAGCGACACCTCGGAACTCCTGATAATTGATGCGCGGGATATGCTGGCGGAACCGGTTGCCCGGGTGCGGATACCCCAGCGCGTGCCGCTCGGTTTCCACGCCTGCTGGGTGCCCGGCGAGAATTTGCCCCGCGCCCGCTAACTTTTTGGAGTAAGTAAATAATCAGCTTAGTTTTACAAGGAAGTGACCGAGATGATTTTATGCCCTGAAGAACGGATTCGTGAATATACCGCGAAAGGCTGGTGGGGGACGACTACCCTTGATGACCTGGTACACCGGAGCGCCCGGGAGCATCCCGACACGGTTGCGGTGGTGGACCCGGCTAACCGGGCCGAGTTTACGGATGGCCCGGCCCGCCGCCTGACCTGGGCCGAACTCAACCGGGAAGTAGACAGGCTGGCGGTGCGGCTGCTCGAAGCCGGTCTCGAAAAGGACGATATAATCGCGGTTCAGTTACCCAATATCATCGAACTGATCGAGGTCTACCTGGCGGCAGGCCGCCTTGGGGTCATTGTCAGCCCGTTCCCGGTGCAGTACCGCGACTACGAAATCGAGCAGTTGATTCCCTTTATCGAGGCCAAAGTTTTCATAACCGCGACCCGTATCGGCAAGCACGCTCACGCCGAGATGGCCGTCAACTTGCAGGACAAGCTGCCTTCCCTGCGCCAGGTGCTGGCCTGGGGCGAAAACCTGCCGGAGCGGGTGGTAAGGCTGGACCGCCTGATGGCCGAGCCGCACGACGACCTCATCCTGGCGAATTTTAGTCAGGCTAACCCTATCACAGCCAACGACATTCTCACGATTTGCTGGACTTCCGGCACCGAGGGCCGCCCCAAGGGCGTACCGCGCAGCCACAACGACTGGCTGGTCCCCGCCTACGGGACGGTCGACGCCGCCGAGCTTGAACCGGGCTGCACCGTCCTGAATCCCTTCCCGCTGGTCAACATGGCCGGTATCGGCGGGATGCTGGTGCCCTGGCTCCTGACCGGGGGCAAACTGGTCCAGCACCAGCCCCTCAACCTGATGGTCTTCATGCAGCAAATTGCGGTCGAACGAGTCAATTATACCGTGACGCCCCCGGCCCTGCTCAACATGCTTTTGCAGAACAAGCCGCTTCTTGAAAAGGCCGACATCAGCTCGATAAAGACCATCGGCTCCGGTTCGGCCCCGCTCTCTCCCTGGATGGTCAAAAGCTGGCAGGACGATTACGGTATCTACGTGCTGAACTATTTCGGCTCCAACGAAGGCGCGACCCTGGTCAGCGGTCCTAACGAAATGCCCGGCCCCGAAAACCGGGCTTTGTACTTCCCGCGTTTTGGCGTCCCCGGTTATGAGTGGAATGCCCGTGTCTCGAAGATGATGCAGACCCGGTTGGTGGACCTGGCTACCGGCGAAGATATTACCGGGCCGGGCCAGCCGGGCGAACTTCTCATCAAGGGCGCGGCAGTCATGACAGGCTATTACAAAGCGCCCGAACTGAACAAACGCGCCTTTGACGACCAGGGCTATTTCCATACCGGCGATGTTTTCGAGATTAGCGGCGAAGGCGATAATTTACCGTTTTACCGCTACGTGGGCCGCTCGAAAGACATCATCATCCGGGGCGGCCAGAACATTTCTCCCGAAGAAGTCGAAAACTTGTTGCAAGGGCATCCCAAGGTGGCCGAAGTCGCCGTTATCGGCTATCCCGACCGGGTGCTGGGTGAGAGGGTCTGCGCCTGTGTGGCCCCGCGTCCCGACCAGGAAATCAGCCTGGACGAACTGGTTTCGTACCTCAAAGAGAAGAAGATTGCCGTCTTCAAAATGCCGGAACGGTTGATTGTGCTGGGGAACCTGCCGCGCAACCCGGTCGGCAAACTGCTTAAAGGCAGTCTGCGCGAACAGGTCCGGCAAAAAGCCGCCAGCGAGGAGGTGCCCGCATGAGCGCGCCGGTTTACGTGCTGGGTGGGTTCCAGACCGATTTTGCCTATAACTGGGACCGGGCCGGGCAGACCATGTACGACATGCTCGGAGCGGCGGTCCGGGGCGCGCTGGAAGCGACCGGCCTCGAACCGTCCGAGGTCGAAACGGCCCATATCGGCAATTTCGCGGGCGAACTGTTCTGCGGGCAGGGGCAGCTTGGCGGCTTTTTCGCCTCGCTCGACCCGGCCTGGTCGGCCCTCCCGGCTTCCCGGCACGAGGCGGCTTGCGCTTCCGGCAGTATCGCGGTCCTGGCGGCCAGCGCCGAAATCGAGGCGGGGCGCTACGACCTGGCCTGTGTGGTTGGTATCGAGCAAATGCGGAACGTGTCCGGTCAACAGGCGGCGGCTTACCTGGGGGCGGCGGCCTGGAACGGGCGCGAGGCTCAAAATGCCCGCTTCCCCTGGCCCTATCTCTTTAGCGAGATTGGCGACGAGTACGACCGGCGCTACGGCCTGAAGTACGAACACCTGGCCCGGATTGCCCAAATTAATTTCGATAACGCCCGTCGCAACCCCAACGCCCAGACCCGCAAGTGGACCTTTGGGCCGGAAAGTTTCAGGGAGGACGATACCCACAACCCGCCTATCGAGGGCCGTTTGCGCAAGCAGGACTGCGGCCAGATTACCGATGGCGCGGCGGTCGTCTTCCTGGCCTCGGAAGATTTCGCCCGGCGTTACGCGGCCCGGCGCAACCTCTCTTTTGAAAAGCTCCCACGTCTTAAAGGCTGGGGGCACCGGACCGCCCCGATACTGCTAGAAACCAAACTCTCGGCCAGCCGCGACCAGCCCTATGTCTTCCCGCATGTCCGCCTGGCTATCCAGGACGCTTTCCGGCGGGCCGGTATCGGGGATGTCTACGAACTGGACGGTATCGAGACCCACGATTGTTTTACCACGACCGAGTACTTGGCGATTGACCATTTCGGCCTGACGCCACCGGGCCAAAGCTGGCAGGCCATCGAAAACGGCACTATTGAGCGGGACGGTCGCCTGCCTATCAACCCCAGCGGCGGGCTGATAGGGCTCGGCCACCCGGTTGGGGCTACCGGGGTACGCATGGTACTGGACGCCTACAAGCAGGTTACGGGTACGGCGGGCGATTACCAGGTCGGGGTAGCCGCCCGGAACTTCGCGACCCTCAACATTGGCGGCAGCACTACTACCTGTGTCAGTTTTGTGGTCGGGACGGCCTAGCGACCCAGGTTGTATAATCAGGGCCGCTAATTGGATTCAAAATTTAACAGCAAGTCGAGGTAAAACTTGGAGGCAACCCGTAAGGACAAGGGCATGCAGGTGCAGGTCGAGGTAAAAGAACGCGAGAAGGAAATCCTGGCGGTGGCGGCCCAACTTTTCGCCCAGGAAGGCTTCGAGACCGTGGCGGTCCGCAATATCGCCGAAGCGGTCGGCCTGTCCAAGGCTACCCTCTACCACTATTTCAAGGACAAGGACGAGATTTACGCCCGGATTGTCATTGATACAATGGAGAAAATTTGCCTATATGTCGAGGGCCGGGTCGCCGGGGCCGGTTCCAACCGCGAACGGTTGGTCATCTTTATGGAAGCTAACGCGACCTTCTTCGAGGAGAACATCTGGACCGCCACGGCTTTGCTGCTGGGCCTGGGCGGTCTGAACCAGCCTCACCAGCGTGAGAAAGTGGCCTACTGGCGCGACCGCCACGAGCAAAATCTGCGCAAAATCATCCGGGACGGCATCGCGGCGGGAGAGTTTCGCCCGGTTAACCCGGCGGTGGCGGGTCGGGCTATCCTCTCTACCCTGAACTGGATGGGACGCTGGTACAAACCGGACGGCCCGACCCGCGCCCACGAGTTCGCCCTGGAATATGCCGACCTATTCCTGGGTGGCCTTGTCGCCTGAACCTTTTCAATAAAAAAAGGGCTTAGAAACGCAAAAAATGTTCTAAGCCCTTTTATAATTTATTGCAAGAAATTTTAGGCGACCAGGCCAATTCCCCTGGCGACCTGGTAAGCACCGAGAAGCGCCAGGACCACAAAGAGGCCCAGGTACAGACTGCGGTTGCCTTCCCGTTCGGACATAGTGCGGAACCCGATGAAGGCCATGATGATAGCGATAGCCCCTCCTATAAGGGCCACCAGGTTTAAGGAACTCTGGTTGACTACCTGGCCGTTAACGGTCTGCGTGGTAGAACCACCAATAAAGAGAAAGAACGGTAAAATCCCGGCAACCAGTCCAACAATGTCATTTTTAGTCAGGCTCATTTATTTCTCCAGAAAATTGTTATTTTTGAAAGTCAGTTTATCTAACAGGTCTCGGTCAGGGACGGTTTTTCAGGGGCACTCTTATATAAACCGGACTTTCACAACAATTTTCTAGACGAATTTTACTGATTGCCGAGGGCCTATGAGCCCTTCTGGTACTGGCGGACATAGTCAACGGTGAGCGTTTGCGGAAAAGCTGCGTCCGTACCGACCGGGCCGCCCAGGTCACCCCCCACCGCGACATTAAGCAGGAGGAAAAACGGCTGGTTGAAGACCCATTTGTGGGGAGAAACGCTCGGGGGCGAGGCCCTGTGGTAGACCTTGTTATCAATGTACCAGACAATCTGGTCCTGTTCCCACTCGATAGCGAAGACGTGATAATCGTCAGCCACCGCCCCCGGTAAATCATAGGTCTTGCCAAACCCGTTCGCGCCCGAATAGCCTGGCCCGTGAATGGTGCCAAAGACCCGGTTGGGCTGGCGTCCCACGTACTCCATGATGTCTATCTCGCCGGACTGCGGCCAGCCAACCTGGTTGATGTTGGAACCGAGGGCCCAGAAGGCGGGCCAGAGACCGCTCCCCCGCGGCACTTTTAGGCGGGCTTCAATCCGGCCATAGGTAAGCTGGACCTTATTGGCCGAAATCAGGCGGGCCGAGGTGTACTGGCAGGGGCCGTAATAACAGTTTAGATTGGCGGCGGGGTCGGCTTTCCGGGCCGAAATTACCAGGTTCCCCTTGCCATCCAGGGCGGCGTTCTCGGTGCTGTCGGTATAGTATTCGAGTTCGTTGTTGCCCCAGCCCCGGTTGCCGTTGGCGGTGCCGTCCCCGATTTCGTGGCCCCAGGTGGCAGGGTTGGGTGGGCTCCCGGCGGCTCCGTCAAATTCGTCACTCCAGACCAGTTTGTAACCGGGCCGCTCCGTCACATTAAAATTTAGGGTCGGGGATGGCGGCGGACCCTGGGTCGGGGTTGGATAGGGTGTGTAGGTTGGACCGGCGGTTGCGGTCGGACGCGCTGTCGGGCTGAGGGGTACGGGAGGTGTGGTTGGCTGGTTAGTGGTGGTTGGGTTAGTGGCTGGCGAGGGAGTGTTCGCGCTGGAAACGACAGTAGTGGTTGGCGCAGTTGCGGTGGGTGAACCGCAGGCGCCAAGCAAGACTGATAGCGCCAGGATTACAACGACCACCACCCCAGGGGCGATGCCGGCGCCAGGCCGGAAAGGTCGGTCCTTCCCGGCCTGTTGTTTCGGCGCGGGCCTATTGTCGTCGGACATCGCTTAAACTCCCTCTGAAAATGTAATTTTATTCGACCGAAACAGGTAAAGAAACGGACTGGCCGCCCAACCGGGAAGACTCCCGCATCGCTACAACGATTTCCTGGTCCACACGACCCTGGGCTGCACCATAAGTCGGTTCGGTACCGTCGCGGACGGCGTTAACCAGGCTCATAATACACCCGGCCACCCCAATTTCGTCGTCATGCCACTGGATTCCGTTCTCCCTGAGAAGGTCATAAAAAGGATTGTCCCAGCGCACTTCCGGCTGGTCGGAGTCGCCCGTAAAGGCTACGAGGGCTCGTAAAGGCCCGCCATCCAGCCTTTCCCAGTGGCGTTGCAGGGTGATGAATTGGGGTGCTTTCCGGCTGGCGTCGAGCAGGGTCAATTCCTCTTTTACATCGAGGTCTACCCCCACGGTCAGGCCCATCCCCTTTTCGGCCAGGAAGCGGCTGCTCCGCCACCACCGCAGGGCCGAGTCGTAACCGACATTGGTCCAGTGGTAAATCCCCAACCGGCCATCGGCAAACTCAATCATGGCGTGTTCCTGGGTCTCGTCACGCGGGGCGACCGGGGCATTAAAACGCGACCCGTGGGCAGCCAGGGGATAGTCCCGGACGAACCCCTGCACCCGCACCGGCACCGCGTCAAACCCCAGGTAGCTCCGCAAAACGCTCACTCCGTGGTAGCCGTGCCCGGCAAAGTCGTTAAAAGCGGTATAGACCTGGCCGAATAGACCGCTTGCCAGCAGTTTGAGCTTGATTTGCTCAAGCGGGCGGCGATGAAACTGCTCGGCCACCTCGATTTTAAGGTTGCGTGCGGCGGCAGCCTGGATAATGGCGTCGGCTTCTTTGAGAGAATGCGAAATTGGTGTTTCCACCAGCACGTGCAAGCCGTTTTCGACCGCCATCAGCCCGACCGGGCCGTTGGCCCCGGAATTCACCGAAACGACCCCCACCTGGGGCGCGGTTTCCCGGACCAGTTTTGCCAGGTCGGTATACCAGGGCAGGTTGAGGAATTGGCCTAATTCCTGGGCCGAATTTTCGTGGCGCGACCAGACGGCCACCACCTCGACCTCACCTGCCTGGGCCAACCCTTTGAGAATCGGGCCGTAAACCTTCCTGGAACGGTTCGAGCCGCCAAGAATGGCGACCCGAACCGGAGTTTTTGAAGTCAAAATTTCCTCCGTTGACTCTGCGTTTAGCCCTCTCGTAAAGGCTAAACGCTTAATCCTAATAAAGGTGGATGGTGCCGTCACCGCGCCGGTGGGTCGGCATGTACGCCTGCTGGTAGGGATACTTTTTGGCTTCTTCTTCGTTAATGTCGGTGCCAAGGCCCGGCGCTTCCTGCGGGAAGGCCATGCCGTCTTTGTAGTAGCCCATACCCGAAACCACATCGTAGAGTTGTTCCGGGAAGCTCACCCACTCCTGGACGCCGAAGTTCGGGATGCTGAGGTCTACGTGCAGGGCTGCCGCCTGACCGATGGGGCCGAGGTCCGCCGCGCCGTGGAAAGCCGTCCGTACGAAGTAAGAGTCGGCCAGCACACAAATCCGGCGGCTTTCGGTGATACCGCCGACGTGGATAGGCGCGGCCCGGATGAAGTCAATCCAGTGGTTCTGGAACATCGGGATGCACTCCCAGCGCGACGTGATAATCTCACCGATAGCCAGCGGGGTCGTGGAAGCCTGGCGTAGCATCGGGTAGAAGTTGGTCTGTTCAGGGCGCAGGGCGTCTTCCAGGAAGAACAGGCGGTACGGTTCCAGGCTCTTGGCAAGTTGAGCCGCCTCGTTCGGGGTTAGCTGTTCGTGAACATCGTGCAGCAGGTTTATCTCCATGCCGAGGGCCACCCGCATGTGTTCGAACATTTTAGGGGTGGAAACCAGGTAAGGCTCGTAGTTGAAATAGTCGGTGCCTTTATGGCCGTGGATACCGGAAGGCTCGTTGCGGATGAAGCCCAACCCGCCGTAGCCGCCATAGCCGCCTTCCAACTGGCAGCGCACGAAGCGATAGCCTTTTTCGATAAACGAGCGGGCCGAGTCTTCAACCGCCTGGGGGGTGGGGCCGTGTGCGTGACCGTAAACCCACGCGCCATCTCGCGACCGTCCGCCGAGCAACTGGTAGACCGGCATGTTGGCGACCTTGCCTTTAATATCCCACAGGGCGAAGTCAATCGCCGCCAGGGCCGCCGCGAAAATCGGCCCACCGCGCCAGTAGCCACTATAGTAGAGGGTGTTCCAGATGTCCTCAATCTGGGCCGGGTCGCGCCCGATAATCAGGTTGGAAAGATGCTCGATAGCTTTGGCGACGATCGGCTCGCTGCCGTTAAGGGTGCCTTCACCGACGCCGTAAATTTCCGGTTCGTCGGTCATAATCTTTACGAAAAGGAAATTCCGCCCCGGTGCGGTCAGAATCACTCTCACTTCGGTAATTTTCATTGGTTCACGTCCTCGTAAATATCTTTAATTCCAATCTCCAAAATTGCTCATAGACTGCTAGATGTCGTAGCCGCGCGGGTTAAGCTGGGCTACCAGGCCGCCATCCACATAGATAACCTGCCCCGTGATATAGGCCCCATCCTCGGAAGCCAGGAACGCTACCGCTGAGGCGATTTCCTGGGGAGTGCCAAAACGGGAGAGCGGTACCCGCCGGGTCACTTCCTGGACGGCTGGATTGTGTTCAGCCGAAAACTTCCGGCCCGACCGGATTGCTCCGGGCGCGATGGCATTCACCCTGATACCGAAATCACTCAGTTCCAGGGCCATTGCCCTGGTCATCGAATCAAGCGCGCCTTTGGTCACGTCGTAGGGCAGGCCCCACCAGTGCGCCCTTAACCCGCCCACCGAGCTGATATTGATGATGTTGCCGCCCTTGCCGCTATCCCGCATCATCTCGGCGGCCCGGACCGCGCAGAGATACGGCCCTCGGATGTTGCTGGCTAGTTGCAGGTCGAGGTGGTTTTCGGTTACATCAAAAAAGTGGGCGCGTTTGAGGTGCGCGGCGTTGTTGACCAGCAAATCGAGCTGACCGTAAGCCTCCCGCGTCTTTTCAAACAGCAAGTTGACATCTTCGGTCCGGCCCAGGTCGCCCGGCACCCCTATTACTTCGGTGCCGAGTTCGCGCAATTGAGCGGTAGTGGTTTCAACTTCGCCCGGTTCCAGCCCGGTCACGACCACTCGCATGCCTTCCAGGGCCAGCCGGATGGCGATACCTTTGCCGATACCCCTGGCCGAGCCGGTAACGATTGCTACCTGCCCTTTGAATTCGGGATAGCGCAACCGGATAGCCCGGACATCCAGTTCATCGGAAAATCCGGTTACTTCTTTATCCAGTTCCATTTAAAAAGCCTCTTTACGGAATGATTTTGTTGTTGGGCCCGGTGCTGGCGACGCCTTTTCAAGGGCAGCGCCTTGTCATGGCCTAAAGTCAAATCATTTTAGAATTAGGCCGCTTTTATTGCAAGTGTAATAGGGGAATACAGGGTGTTTAGTGTTCAGTTTTTAGTGATTAGAAGCCAGTAGTCAGAGGTCAGAAGCCAGTAGTCAGAAATTAGAAATCAGTTTTTAGTGGTTGGTACCCCGCGAGTACGTACGACCTTTGGGGCGCGCACAGTCGAGGAATTTCTGGTCCGTTGGACAATATCACGGTCGTAAAAGACTTGTCATTCCGATCGAAGTGGCAATCGCATTGGCGGAATCTAGCCCGAAGGGTTCCTTGGGGGCAGCGCCGATGGCGTATATCACAGCCGAAGGTCAATGATAAGGTCTTCGGATTTTGTATTTGTCCTGGGGAATGTGTGAGAAAGCCGGGTAAAATTTATCGGTGGAAGGCCAGGGGAAATTAAGGCCCAGGAAAATCGAAGTTACAATAAGAACTCAAAGCCATTACCGGCTATGGGCGGTCAGTTCCTGGTACATCAACTCGGTTTCTTCGTTTTCGAGGGCCAGCCATTCCGGGCTATTGGTCCGGTTGAGCGCCAACCGCCAGTAGAAGATGCCCCAGGCTATATAAAGAAAGATGATTCCGATGATGGCTAAAAGTAAAACGTCCATTTTATAAAATACCCCGTTTTTCTGAAATCTGCGCTAACCACACCATTATTTACCACAAGGTTGATATACCGATTCTAGCCTTCTGGCCGGGCCGGGTCTGTAACCAGGCTTACATTTTGAAGGATAAATAACTCACCATGTGAATATCATGCAGGTTTCGGGCCGGTTTTTTATGCTTTTGGGGCCAGACTATATTATAATTGAGAGGTTATAACAACCTGGTTTTATTAAGGAGGTTACAGGATGAGCCAGTTACAGAAAAAGCCGGAGCCGCTGATGGCCTATCCCTATCACCTGCCTGATAAGCCGGTGCCGAACGGACCTTATATTTCCTACGAAGAATTTTTTGATTGGGCCGATGAGGATACCCTGGCCGAATGGGTAGACGGAAGGATTCATCTGGGCAGCCCCGCAAGCTGGCAGCACCAGCAAATTGCCGGTCTTCTTTATGAAGTGCTGACAACTTATTCCCGCCTGTTCGACCTGGGGGTGGTTTTGCAAAATCCTTTTCAGATGAAACTGGGCGGGCAACGCGGTTCTGGGCGGGAGCCGGATGTCATGTTCCTGTCAAAACTCCACCAGGCCCGGCTGGAAAACGGCCTGGTACGCGGCCCGGCAGACTTGGTAATCGAGATTACTTCCCCGGAAAGCGAATGGCGCGACCGTTACATCAAGTTCCAGGAATATGCCATCGGGGGTGTGCCGGAATACTGGCTGGTTGACCCCGGTCAGCAGCAAGCCGAATTTTATCGGTTGGACGACCAGGGCCATTACCACAGCCAACCGCTCGACGCTGAAAATCGCTACACTTCCCAGGTTTTACCCGGTTTCTGGCTCAAACCGGCCTGGTTATGGCTTCAACCTTTGCCGGATGCCCAGGATATTCTCAAACTGGTCGGTGGGGAAACCTTTGCGGTTTACCAGAATCGCCCGCCCCGTTCTGATTTGTAGTTACTTTCTGCTTAGAAATAATATAGGGAGGGTGGCATATAGCCACCCTCTTTTTAATCCTTCTATCTTTCCCCTCTATTAGCTTTATTCTTTCTCAAAAACAAGTAAATCCCAGTAATCCAGGCCCGGTATTTCCAGGGTCAGGCGCTGATGGTTGCCCGCGAGAGTTTCCCGGCTTAGCGCGATTTCCTGGGCGGAGGCGTCACCGTCGGGGGAGGCCAGCCAGGCTTTTTTTAGGCTTGTCGCCTCGTCTTCCGGCAAGGTCAGGGTCAGGGTCAGACCAGCTAAAGGCGTGGGCGTTTCCTTAAAAGCGTTCCACAGACTGTCGTGCAAACCCTGCAAATTGACCAGGTTTAAGGTTGTGAAAGATTTGCCCTGCCGCAGCAAAACCCAGACCTGCCCCGCTTTGGCCTCGCCGCTGACCTCGATTGGTTCGCCGCCCCGGCTGATTTCGACCGTCGCCTCGACTTCGGCGCTCGGTAAAGGCCGGGTGGTCGGGTCGGACAGAACGTTCTCGTAACGCACCAGGAAATCGTAATAGTGGCGCATTTTCAGGGCGAAATCTGGCTGGAACTGGCCGTAGTAGGGGTAGTAGGGGTCGGCCAGGACGCCGTTCTTTTCGCCCAGGAGCAGGTGAAAACCGCCGCTGGCGTAAATTGCAGCCGTCGCCAGCAGGGCCGCGTTCTCGGCTCCGGCTACCTTTTCCGCCGGGTTGGCCGGGACGTGTCCCTGGACGGCATGGGGCGCTTCATCGGTGGCGGAGTTATCCGAAAGCCGCAGCCCTTCCGGCAGAAAAGGCGACAAATAGGCCGCCAGGATAACCTGTTTGTGGTTCTGGCTCGACCCCGCCAGGCGCTGGGCATTGATAATCAGGTCGTGCAGGTCCTTATATTCGACATAGGGCGGCCAGACCTCGATATAGACCGCGCTCTGCCCGGTCGGGGCTACCGTTTCAATCGGCCAGTTGTTGACCGCGTTAAAGATGACGCCCGCGCCCGGTTTCAATGGGGCTACCCGCTCCGCCGCTGCGTTGATGATGGGCGGGAAAAGTTGAGCCAGTTCCAACGTTTCGGGTTTTTCCTCGCCGTTTTCGGGTTGAGTGTAGGCCAGTTTGGGGTAGCCATACTGGTCCACGTGAATCCCGTCAAACCCGGCAATTGTCACCGCTTTTTCGTACTGGTTAAGGATATTTTCGGCCCAGGGCTTGCCGAGCGAAATATCCATCAGGTAAAAGAGACGTTCCAGGCTGTAGGGGGTGCCGTCGGCCTGGTACATTCCCCACGACTGGTGCGCTTCCCAGAACGCCGGGGTCGCGCCGTAGACCGCCCCATAGGCCAGGGTTGCCATGTTGAAGTGGTGGGCCGCAGCGATTTTGTGTTTCACCGTCGCGTAGGAGACAGCCCGGCCCATCGGGTCGATGAATTCGTCGGCGGGCGGGATAAAATCTTCGTGACGGTACATCCAGTCGTAGAACTGGACCACGTTGACGTGGTAGGCGGCCAGGGTTTCGGCGCGGGAAAAACTTTCTTCCTCGGTTTCCTCCGATTTGAAGTTGGCGAAAAAGCCGTAGCGGGGCATTTGCGGCCAGCCGTCCAGCACGTCCGCCGCCGTCGAGGCGGTCGCCAGGGTGGCGGCTTCCTTACCCGTTTTGACCGCCAGTTCGAAGCCGTAGCCGCGGGGCGTTTCGGGCGGGAGGTAGACCGTAAAGGTCGTCTCGAAGATTTCCGGCGCTTTTTTCAGGTTGGCCCGCTGGAAAAAGGTGTTAATGGTCTTTTCGAGATAGGTTATCTTCAGGTAAAGACCGACTTCCGCCGGTTGGGCAGCCTGAAGTTTTACCCGCAGCCTGACCGGTTGGCCCGGCCTGTAAAAGGATTGGTCGGGCCGTAAGTCCAGGATGGTAAAGTTTTCAGGCGCTAGATTTGAAGTCCGGGCTGCTTGCCCCGCTAACGGTAACGTCACGAACTTTCCTTTCAGTCTTCAGGGCCAGGTTTAGTCTAAAAGACCCGCCGAGCGCAGGCGGTTGACCAGGGTCACATAACTGGCGTGGGACCAGACCAGCGGGTTCGCCACCTCGCCCCAGGTTTCAATCCAGTGGTTGAGCATGTCGGGCCGGTTCATATGCTCGAAGGTCTGCTCCGGCATGTCGCCATCGGGACTGGCTTGCCTTTCAATCCAGCCGAGCAAGGCTTTGGCCCCGGCAGTGTCGCCCTGGTCCAACCGTACTACCGCCAGCCAGGCCGTCAGAAGGAGCCATTCCCCGCCGCCGAAATAGCTGTCGCGGGCGTAGCGGTGGGCCCCGGCGGTGCCGTCTGGCTGCCCACTCGCCACCAGGTCGCGCAAAATCTTCTCAACCGTCGTCGTGATAAGCGGGTCGTCCACCGGCCATAACCCGTAAGGCACCGCCGCCCACAGCAGGTTGGAGTCAACCGCCCCGGCCAGTTCGCCGGGGTCGGCCCCGCCGCAATACTTGGTCAGGTAACGCTGAGCGCTAACCGGGTCGAGGACTGTCCCCTTTGCCAGGATGTACGCCTTAATGTCTTTCGCCGTGTTCTTAGCGGTGGTGGCAGCGTTTTCCAGCACGCCGTCACCGGGGCGGTAAGCGGCCAGGTCGGCCACGCGGGAAAGACCACCATAGAGTGCCGCCAGGGTCGAGGTCGCGATTTTGTCGCCATGTTCTTCCCAGCAGTCGTAGTTGGGGGTCTGCCAGAGCGCGCCCAGGTAGTCTACCAGCAAGACAATCGCGTCGCTGTATCCGGCCAGTTCGGTTGCAGCCTGGGCCGGTTCGAGTCTTTGGCAATATTCGGCCAGGACGTAAAGCCAGGTGCCAAAGCCGTCAATCTGAAAAGGCACCCAGTCGTCCTGGCTCGGTTCGCCATCCACGGTATAGCGGCAATGTAGCACGTCCGTAACCGGGTCGAGGGTTTGGCCCGCTTTGACTTTGGCAATCGCGTTGAGGGCCAAATCACGGTACCGCCGGATGGTAGCGTTGACCCAGCCATGAAAGCGGCGGGCCGCTTCGATAGTTTCGGGCCGCCCGGTATCGGCCAGGGCCAGGGCGATAAACGCACCGTCCCGGAACCAGGAGTAGCCGTACTGCCCGAAATTGGGCGAGGCGATAATCGCGCCGGTTGGAGCCTGGTTCGCCAGGATGACCCGCAGACTGTTTTCGTAAAGCCAGCCGGTATTCAGCACCGGAGAAGTAACGGTCGAGTCGACACTCATAGTGAATTCCTTAAAATCTGGATGGTTTAGTTAGCGGGCTACCGGGTTAGCCTTTGACAGCCCCGGCGCTGACGCCCTGGATAAAATAACGCTGGAAGACCAGGAAGACGATTATTACCGGCACGACCGCAATCAGCGAGGCCGCGAAGACAAGGCCCCACTGGGTGCCGTGACTTTGCTGGAAAAGCCGCAGGGCTACCGGCAGGGTCCGTAACTTTTCGTCCGAAAGAGAGGTCAAAGCCCAGGTGAACTCGTCCCAGGCCCCCATGAAGCTGAAAATCGCCATAGCCGCCAGGGAAGGTTTGACCAGGGGCAGCATTATCCGCCAGAAGGTTGACCAGATACCGGCCCCATCAATCGCGGCGGCGTCCTGCAAGTCGTTGGGGATTTCCTCGAAAGCGCCCCGCAAAAAGAAGATGTTGACCGCCGAGTTAGCCGAGTAGGCTATCACCAACCCGTGCAGGCTGTTGAGCAGACCCAAATTTTTAGCCAGCACGAACTGGGGGATAAGCAGGACCAACCCCGGCACCATCATGGTTCCCAGGATGGCGTAAAAGAGGGTGGTCCGTCCCGGAAACTTGTAGCGGGCGAAGGCAAAGGCCATCATCGAAGAGAGCACCAGGATGAGAATGGTCGTGGCGACAGAGACAACCAGGCTGTTTGTAAAATACAGGCCGAAGTTCTCGGAAGTCCAGGCTTTTTCAAAGTTGGCCGTGGTCGGGTTATCCGGGATAAACTTGGGCGGGAACTCAAAGACGTACTGGTTGGGCTTGAAAGCGGTGCTGACCATATAGAGCAGCGGCACCACCGAAATAACCGTCCAGAAAAGCAGGATGATATAGATGGCCGCCACCAGGAACGGGTTGCGCCGGTCAATCACGGCGATTTCGGTCCTGCGGAAATTCTTGCGCCACCTGTTCGGCAGGCTGGCAGTCGTAAGTAAGATTCTAGGCCGGAATTGCATAAAATTTCTTCTTTTTCTTCTTCTTTCCTAAACCCTAGTATTCTACCGGTCGGCGTAAAAAGCGGATTTCCAGGATGCTGATGATAAAGATGCCGATGGCGAAAATCCAGCTAAGGGCTGCGCCGTAACCGAGGTCCAGGAATTTGAAAGCCTCGCTGTACATGTAGGTCATCAGGGTTTCGGTCGAGTGCTGCGGGCCGCCCCCGGTCATTACATAGACCTGGATAAAGACGTTGAAAGCGCCAATCGAAAGCATAACGGTGGCAAAAACGATAGTCGGCCTTATCAGTGGGAGGGTGATGTGCCAGAAGCGCCGCCAGGTGTTCGCGCCGTCCATCGCGGCGGACTCGTACAGGGTCGGCGGGACCGATTGCAGCCCGGCCAGGAAGATAACCATGGTCCAGCCCACACCTTTCCAGATGCCCAGGGCGCAAATCGCAAAGAGGGCCGTCACCGGGTTCTGGAGCCAGGCCTGGTAGCTCGGAATAATATGTAAAATATCTTTGAGCAGGTAATTGAGCAGTCCGGCCTGGCTGTTGTACAGGTACATGAAAATCAGCGAGACGACCAGCCAGCTAGATACGACCGGCAAGTAAAACATGGTGCGGAAGAAGGCCCGGAAAGGTAATTTCTGGTTGACCAAAAGCGCCACCGCCAGACCCAGGATTAGCTGCCCGGGTACACTGATAACCGCGTAAAAGATGGTGTTGCGGAGGGCTTGCCAGAAAATCTCGTCACCGAAGGCCCGCGCGTAGTTATCAAAACCCAGGAAAATGCTCGGCTTGACCAGGTTCCACTGGAAAAAGCTCATTACGAACATGTTGACCAGCGGGTAGACCGTCCAGACCAGGAACAAAATCACCCCCGGCAGGATAAACAGGTAGACCGGCAAGGCTTTTTTGAAGGGATACCACCAGGCTTCCTTTGCCGGTTCAGCCAAAGGTTGGCCGGGTTCGGCGGGACCGTCTGGCCGGGATTTACGGGCTATTTCTTTTGAAACCGGGGATGGGGCTGTATTAAGACCCATAGGTACAAACTCCTTGCAGAGAAGGCCAACAGTGGCCGTTGGGTTCAGAATTCAAGGTTAGGTGGGGAGGTCACCGGAGCGGCCTCCCCCAGCATAAGAGAGTTGGTTGGAAAAGAGCAAGGGCTCTGGTTACTTGGTCCCTGCCAGCAAGGCGTCCACTTTCGGGGCCGCTGCATCGAGCAAGGTCTTGACGTCTTTGTCACCCCGGAAGGCCGCCTCGAAAGTGTCGTTGAGGACGGTTTCGATTTTGGTCCAGGCCGGGTGGGGCAGGCGGGCTTTGGTGGACTGAAGCTGAGTCAGGAAGGTCGAGTAGTAAGGCAGACTCGCCAGTTCGGGCGAGGTTGCCACGCTCTTGATGGCCGGGAGTTGCCCGATTTTACCCATCGCCAGTTGCACGTCCTTGCTCAACATGTAGCGGCTGAAGGCCCAGGCCGCCGGGCTGTCTTTGGACTTGGCGAACATTACCAGGTCTTCACCGCCGACGATGCCGATACTGCCGCCTTTACCGGCGGGCATAGGGGCGTAATTCAGGGTGAAGTTGGGGAACTGGGAAGCCGCGATACTATTCATCCAGGGACCATCATCAATCATAGCATATTGGCCGGTCGCCAGGCCTTCCATCGTGCTGATGCCACCGCCGAAGATAGCGTCGGGCATTACCCCGGCTTTTTTCAGGTCAACCAGTTGTTGCAGGGCCGCCACGCTATCGGCGCTGTTCAGGTAACCGCTGGCCTTGGTGATGTTCTCGTCGGTCACGTTACCACCCAGGCTCCAGAAGAAGGGCAAGATACTCCACGCCCCGGTGCCGCTGGGGACGAAGCCGTACTGTTTGCCGGGAACGGTCAGTTTCTTGGCGGCAGCGATGAACTCGTCCATGTTTTTGGGCGGGGCGGTCAACCCGGCGGCATCCAGCAGGGCCTTGTTATACATTATAACCTTGGTGTTGGTGTCGAGCGGGAGGCCGTAGTAGCTACCTTTCCAGAAGTTAGTGCTGAGCGGGCCGGGGTAAGCATCGGCCTTGATGGCGGCGAAACCGGGCATGTCGTCGAGTTTAGCCAGCGCGCCCATGTCGGCAAATTCGGGGACATACTGGATGTCCAGGCGGGCTACGTCGGGCAGGATGTCGCCGCTGATGCCGGTGAGCAGTTTCTGGCGGAAGTCGGTATCCGGGATTTGCTGGGCATCGACTTTAACATTCGGGTAGAGCTTGGCGAAGCCGGGCAGCACCACGTTTTTCAGGGTATCCTGTTCTTTCGAGTCGGCGCTGTAGGTATGCCAGAAGGTAACGGTCCCTTTCAGGTTCGGGTCGCCCAGGGCCGGGGCATCGCTCGAAGCCGCAGTCGTAGCAGCGGCGGCAGTGGTCGCGGTCGCCGCCGTAGTCGCCGCCGCGGTCGTCGCCGCGGTCGTAGCAGCCGCCGTAGTGGCAGCGGCAGCGGTGGTTGCCTGGGCCGCCGTAGTGGCGGCAGCGGCGGTCGTAGCGGCAGCCGTGGTGGGCGCAGGCGCGGTCGTCGCGGTGTTATCACCGCAGGCGGCCAGGACCAGGCTGGCGCAAAGCACCGCCAGCAGCGCCAGGCTCAGGCGACCGTGCCTGAAAACGCTACTGAAGCTGGATAATGTAAGGCGGGTCTTCATTGGGAACCTCCATATCTCATTTGTAAAATTGGGCTAACCCCTCATAAACGCAATGTCAGCAGTTAACCGGGTTGGGAAGTTTTTAAGAGTTGCCCTGAAACAGGCAGCAGCGAACAAAGCCCAGGCACCCCGCCGGGGCGGTCGGTACGAACATTAGAATTTCACAGACTAAAACTTTTTATAGATTACGCGGATTCCCGTTCGACTATCTCGACCGGGATAGGCGGCAGGCTGGCCGGATCGAAGTCGCGGTCGGCGGCCAGGTTTACAACCATTTCCCCGGCCTGTCTGCCAATCATCCTGAAAGGAAAGCGAACGGTGGTTAAAGATGGAGCGACATCTGCCGCGACCGGAATATCGTCATAACCGGCGATAGCTATATCCTGTGGCACCCGCAGCCCGTGCGCGTGGGCCGCTTCGATAGCCCCGATTGCCATCTGGTCGTTGGCGGCATAGATGGCGGTGGGCGGTTCGGGCAGGCTGAACAATCTTTCGGCGGCTTTGAACCCGCCTTCCTTGAACCAGGCTCCCTCGACTATCAGTTCCGGCTGGTAGAGACCGCGTTCCCGCATCACCTCAAGATAACCGGCCTGTCGGCTGTTCCCGGAGGGAGTCGAAAGGGTGCCCCGGATATGCGCTATGCGGGTATGCCCCTTCGCCAGCAGAAACTCGGTCATCAGCCGCGAACCAATATGCCCGCGCCCGTTGACGTTCGGAAAATCGAGCGGGTCGTCGCAGATTTGCCCGTCCACGAAGACCACCGGGAGCGGGGCGGTTTTCAGCATGGCCCTGGCGTCCGCCGAAAGGGCCGGGTCGCTGATAACCACACCATCGGCCCGGTTGCTGTGCAAAAAGGATTCGACCGAGCGGTCGGCCCCTTTTAACACCGGCAAAATCAGCAGGTAATATTCCTGTTCGACCAGGTATTCGACCAGCCCGGACATGACCCCGGACAGGAACGGCTCGGCAATCAGGTTTTCCAGGGTATAGTTGAACATCATCAGGGCGATAGTATGGGTCCGTTGCGCCCGCAGGTTCCGGCCTGCCGCGCTGGGGTAGTAACCCAGGTCGGCGACGGCCTTCATCACGCGCTGGCGGGTTTCTTCCGATACCCGCACGTTCCCATCGGTCCGGTTGTTGATAACGTATGACACGGTAGACTGCGCGACCCCGGCCAACCGGGCTACATCTACACTTGTCGGACGCCGTTTCTGTTCCCCCATAAGTGATTTTCGTTCTTTTTGGCGACTATTCAAGTAATTTAGCAACACTAAACTACCCGTCTAAATCAACGGTTTTTTCTTATTATAAGGTCTTCCGGCCCGTTTTGGCAGGCGGCAGACCAGGAATTGTTGGGTAATAAATATAACCAGGTTTTTGAAGCGTCTACTCAGCCATTGATAATAAATACGTATCATCAATAACGTATCGTATGATACGTATCATAACAGAAAAAAAGGAGCTGTCAATAGGTTTTTGATAAACCTTTTGATTTCATGTGAGGAAATCCCCCCCACCCCTAACCCCTCCCCACGGGGAGGGGAAATAAAGGTGGTGAGTTAATTTTTGCCCAGAGGCAAAAATTAACTCACCACTCATAAGAAAATTAAAGGTGTTTAACTGATAATGGCCTTGGTTTGATGTTAATACGAAGTTCATGTAAAGCCTTCCCCTTGTCATTTCGAGCGTAGTCGCAATTGCATTGGCGGAATCTAGCCCGGAGGGTTTCCTGGGGGGCAGCGCCGTTGGCGTATAGCACAGTCATAAATCAAAAAATAGGAAGTGACTTTTGCTTGAGTAATAGCAATAGGCAAAGTTGAAGCAACAAAAAACCAGCGAAAGTAGTTCCGTTTTAGTGAGACAACTCTCGCCGGTTTCAGGTAAAGGCGAAAAGAAAAATTTATTCGCGGTTAAAGAGGGGCAGGGCGATGGCAAGGACGACCACGGCAAAGACTCCCAGTATCACCATATCTAGCCAGAAATCATGGGTGCCGAGACCAATCGTAACCTGGCGCAGGGCGTCCACCCCGTAGCTCAATGGATTGACATAAATAAGCGGTTTGAGCCAGATAGGGGCGCTCGCGGTCGGGTAAATCGCGCCGCTCAAGAAGTACATCGGCATAACGATAAAGTTGGAAATCACGCCAAAGCCTTCAAACGAGGTCATGGCGCTCGAAATGACGATACCAAGGGCGGTGAGTGAGAAAGCGATAACAAACATGGTCGCCAGCAGACCCAGCAGCACGAGCGGGTTGAGCCACAGGCCGATAAGCGGGGCAAAGGCCAGGGTAATCACGCCCTGGATGGTCGCCTGGGTCGCGCCGCCGAGAGCTTTACCCAGCAGGATAGATAGACGCGGCACCGGGGCTACCATCACCTCTTTCAGGAAACCGAACTCGCGGTCCCAGATGATGCTGATAGCCGACTGAATCGAGGTAAAGATAAGGGTCAGGGCGATTACACCGGGAAAGATATAGTGGGTGTAATCTATGCCGGAACTGCCCAGGCTGTTGCTGCTAATAGCCGGTTTGAGGCTGCTGCCCAGGATGAGCAACCACAGGATAGGCCGGGCGATACCGCCCCACAGGCGGCTTTTCTCCCGAAAGAATTTTTTTATATCGCGCCGCCAGATGCCATAAGTCGCTTCCCAGTCCAGCGCCCCGCGCTTAAACGTCAGGGCTTGCTCGGTCCCCGGCAAAGTCACAAAAGAATCGTTATATGCTTCGGCCATTCTATAAGTCCTTTTAAATCGTCGTATTTCTAAATTCGACGCCGTTTGCGCAACTGGAGGCGGCGTTCGTCCTTTTTGCCTTCGTCTTCCTCCCGAATAAGCCGCCCGGTCAGTTTCAGGAAGACATCTTCCAGGGTCGGTTTGCGGATTTGCAGGGTGTTGACCACCAGGTTGCTGGCGAGTTTGGGCAGTTCTCCCAGGAGGGCCGGGACAAAGCGGTCAGCCTCGGCGACCTGCAAGGTCAGGCGATCATCGCGCAGCGTCACGGGCAGTTTGTAGTATTGCTCGATAATCTGGGTTGCCAGGGTGTTATCGCTGGTCGTGAGTTCCAACTGGTCTTCCCCGACCATCCTTTTGAGGGCGGCAGGTGTATCCAGGGCCACGATTACGCCGTGGTCAATGATGGCGATACGGTCGCAATGTTCCGCTTCGTCCATATAGTGGGTGGTCATGAAGATGGTGGTGTTGTGTTTTTCTCGCAGCCGTTTGACGTACTGCCAGATATAGTTGCGGGTCTGGGGGTCGAGGCCAACCGTAGGCTCATCGAGGAAAAGGATACGCGGGCGGTGGAGCAGGCCCCGCGCGATTTCCAGGCGGCGGCGCATACCGCCGGAGTAAGTTTTAACCAGGCGGTCTTTATGCGCTTCCAGGTCCATCAGGTCGAGGACGTACTTGATGCGGTCGGGCCGTTCCTCGCGGGGAACGTGGTACATCATGCAGTGAAATTCGAGGTTTTCGACAGCGGTCAGTCCGCTATCCAGGGTCGGGTCTTGAAAGATAATCCCGATTTGCTGGCGTACCGCGTCGGGTTGGCCCGTGATGTCAAACCCGGCTACGGTAACTTTGCCGTCACTCGGTTTGACCAGGGTACAGAGGGTCTTGATAGTGGTCGATTTCCCGGCTCCGTTCGGTCCCAGGAAACCAAAGATTTCACCCTCCCGGACTTCAAAACTGATTTTGTCCACCGCCGTCAGCGACCCGTAGCGCTTGATGAGTTGGTTTACCTGGATAACCGGGCGGTTGGCAGGTTGTCCCGGTGTTTCGAGGGCCGGGACGGTCGCATTATTCTGTTCTAACATTCAATTCTCCCCGCAGTTCAGGGTTCTTACAATGAGGTTTGGCCTAACAAACCGTCACGAGCCAGGACCATTTTTGTTTTTCTACTGCTTCAAAGTATAGCATATGGTCTCCCGGCGAGAGGTTTAAGAGGCCGATTATTAACATATCTTTACAAAGATTTTACCTGGAAATTTACACCTGGTGCCACTTTTGAGTCGTAAAAAGCCGGTTTCGACCTGCTAAAAACTTCAGGCTAGAAACTTGTCATTCCGAGCCGCAGCGAGGAATGACAAGTGAGAGGCTTTACCCCTAATGGGTAAGCTGCCCCTGGTGTAAAAGATAGTTCAAAATAACATGAGTCATCCTGAATTTAGAAGTTGGAATGCCTCATATTTGAGTCTAAAAAGTCAGGCCGGGGCTACCTGTATCTTTGTGCAGATAAAGGTGTTGTGGGTGCCATCAGTCGCATTGGTCAGGCCCGGCCCGGCCCGGCTCATCCCGGTAAGATTGAGATTTTTGAGGGTCATGTTGCCCGACAGGGTGAAGCCAGGCTGGCCGTTGAAATCAATCGTGACCGGCGTGGCCGAGCATATCCCGCCCGAAATGGTGATACCCTTGGGCAGAGGTGACTGTAAAGGGCCGTCCAACCTGACCGAAGAAACATTTAGCAAAACCGTGTCGTTCGGTTTGGCCTGTTTGAGAGCGTTGGAAAAAGTAGTGAGGGTATTTCCGGTCCCGTCATCGCTGGTGGAAGTGACGGTATAGGTGTCCCCCGGCGCGTTTGTCAGCACCACCATTGTAATCGAGTTGGCCGGGTAGGTCGCCTGGAACCCGCTCGCTGTAACAGATTGGTCGGGTTGGGCCACGATGGCATTAAGGTTGGCCGAACTGTAGCGAAATACCTTCGCGGTAGTGGCCGGTTGAAAATTGCTAAGGTTGAGGGTGCTGGTCAGGCTATTGCCGGTCTTATTGATAATCACCAGTGTCACGGCCTGGTCGGAAGTTCGTTGAGCGGCATAGACAGCTAACTGGCCCTGGTCGGTGCTGCTGGCCTGGACCCAGGTATCGCCGTACATGCTGCCCTGCCCGTCGTAATTGCGGTAGATTCGGAAGGCGTAAGCGCCGGGTTGGGTGCTGGTTGGGGGGTCCCACAGGGTTGCGAGGTCCACCCGCTCCCGTCCAAAGATACCCAGCACATCGGCCTGGGCCAGCGCCCCGTTGATAGACTCCAGCCCGCCCCAGTTGTACTCGGTAATGGCTATCCTGGTGCCGGGGTAATTCGCGTCAATCCACTGGTGAAAGAGCGGCAGAATTTCAATCGGGCCAAACCCGGCGTCCTGAATCCAGCTTTCATCGTAGTAAGTGGGGTCCCAGAGCGACCGGGTCGAGCGCAGGCGGAGGGCCTGGGTGTTCGCATCACCCGCCGGGGAGAGCGTGACATATTGGCCGTTTTGAGGATTCACCTGGGCCGGGTAATAATGCTGGTCGAAATAGTCAAGGATGCGGACGCCGTGTTGCTGTTCGTATAACTTCATCTGCTGCAAATACCACTCCGAGAAGCCGACATCGCTGTGGGCGGCTCTGTCGCCCGGCACCTGCGAATCGGCGTAGACGTACCAGCCGAAATTGGAAGGGCCAAGCGTCTGGGCGGTCGGGTCGGCCTGTTTGATGGCGGCGGCGTACTGGTAGGTGCGGTCGCGCAGTTCGTCATAGGTAAGTTCCGCCGGGTGGACGTCCCGGTGAGTCTCGTACCAATCGCTCGGCTCGTTATCGAGCTGGTAGATTTTAACGCCGCCCTGGGCCGCCGTCCCGTACTTGCCTATCATGTCGTTAATCCAGGCTTTCATGAAGTCGGGAGAAACCGCAACGCTGGTATCGAGCGGGTTGTTGGTCGTTATGAGGGTGCCGTTACTTTTAACTCCGTTGCCACAATCCGAGTCCCACGGGTCGGTATCCTGTTGGGGGCCGTATTTTGTCACGCTGAAGCCGCACAGATGGTCAGTACGGCTTTTGGAGACATAGCCAATAATGGGAATGGTGATGATGCTACTGGCCCCATAGGTCCGGTCCCGGTTTATCATTTCGTCGGACTCGGAAGGCTGGCCGTTGGCCGGGTTGTTGCCGGTGTTGGGATTGCCCTCAAAATACCAGTCGGAGCCGGAATTAAAAGAGTTGGTCTGCCAGTTGTAACGGCTGGTGCTATTGCCGCCCCAGCGCTCCACGGGCATGTGGATATTTTGCATCAGGCTGGCAAAGTCGGTAAGGTTGGTGCCGTAACCGTTCATGCCGTAAATATCGGGGCTAATGGAGTGGCGTTGCCCCAGGACATTTACGGTCAGGGTTGGCCCAACCACCGCAGGTTGATTTCCGGCAGTAGTGGGGGCGGCCAGGGTGAGGGCGGCATCCCAGGGGACTCCCAGCAGGAGGGTTAGCGACAACACCACGACCAGGCCCAGGCTTAAATGGCGAAATGACATGGCGGAGAAAATCCTTCTTTCTCGCGGTTTTTTAAAGAGGAATCGCGAGGCGGCGAAAGTGGTAGAAAGGGGATTGTTATAGGGTGAATAGTACCGGCCAACCTCTTAAAAAGAGCCTAGTTTAGAAAAGAAAGCTTGTCAAGGAATTAATGTGAATAAAGTCGAAATTTAGGAAGAATCTCCTAGAACAAACTCCTGGCAGAAAGAAGTTTTTCGGTTATCCCGCCTGCAATATGGTATTCTAAGGCGTCGGAAACGGGGGAACCCGTTTTTCAAACCGGGCTAAGAACAACCCTTGCTTTTTGGTAAAATCGCCAGTAATGGACTTATTAAAGATTGGCAGAGAAATAGCTGCATAAGACTGAGGAAAAATTCGATGGTGAAAGAATTGATGGGTTACGGCAAAATCGCAAACAACGAAAAGCCGGTCTCACGGGTAGTACTTGGTTCGCTGGCCTTTGACGCCGGGAACCTGCCTCTAACGTTCTCCCTGATTGACAATTTCCTGGAAAATGGCGGCACCGCCATTGACACCGCCTATGTCTACGGGGCGGGCAACTGCGAAAAAGGTCTGGGGGCCTGGATTGCCGAGCGGAACAGCCGGGAACAAATTTTCCTGATTGGCAAGGGGGGTTGCACCATCGACGTTACGCCGGAACAGATTGACCGGGAACTGGAAATCTCGCTCGACCGGATGCAGACCGGTTATGTGGACCTCTACTTTATGCACCGTGATAACGTAAACCTGCCGGTCGGGGATTTTGTGGAGTGCCTTAACGCGCACCTGCGGGCCGGACGGATGCGGGCCTTTGGGGGCTCGAACTGGACTCCCGCGCGGTTGGCCGAGGCGAACGCCTACGCGGCGGAGCACGGACTGGTCGGATTTGCGGCCAGCAGCCCTAACTTTTCGCTGGCGGTCTGGAACGAGCCGATGTGGTCCGACTGTCTGAGCGCCTCCGATTTACCGTCCCGGCGCTGGTACGAGGAAACCAAAATGCCCCTGTTCGCCTGGTCGAGCCAGGCCAGTGGTTTGTTCACCGGGCGGTTCAAGGCCGAGGACCGCGCTACCGCCGACCCCGAAGTGGTACGGACCTGGTACAACGACGACAACTTCCGCCGCCTGGCACGCGCCCAGGAGTTGGCCGCGAAATATGGCGTAGAGGCGACCCAGATTGCCCTGGCCTACGTCCTGTGCCAACCGGCCCTCGATATTTACGCCCTGATTGGGCCGCGCCGCCTCGAAGAACTGCCTTCTTCGCTGGAAGCCCTCAAGGTCCGGCTTTCTCCCGAAGAACTGCGCTATTTGAACCTCGAAACGGATACTTTAGCCTAAAGTAGCCCTAACAGATTTACGAAGCCGTTTCCGGTATACCGGGGCGGCTTTTTGATTTTATAACAGGTTTGAAAGCCAATCCTTGTCATTCACACACTCAAAGGCCGCACCTACGGTCGTACCTCCGGGTGTGACAAAACTGACTACTGGCTACCGACCTCTGAATTCTGACTACTAAAAACTAAATCTTTTCCAACCTTTAACGACTTTATGGTTGCTGTGTAACCCTTCGAACTGCCCCTTGTTGACATATCTAATTTCCTGTATAATATAGGCAGCGACCTGGTGGAGCAGACCAGGCCGTTTTTAAAAATAGCAGGCCGGAGCAGAGGCAGGCATGCCCTCCGGGAAAAGAAATAAGGGTCTTTATAAAAATTCCCGTACTGGCCTGATAATAAAAGACAGAGCAAGACAAGATAGATGTAAGGCCGGGAAAGCCTTTCCCTTACCGAAGGGTAAGGGGTAAAAACCCGGTCCAGTCCTATCCAGGTAACACACGAGTAAGCAGAGGAGTTAGTCGAAACATTGGCTTTCGACACGGACATAGAAGCACTGGTAAGGCCCGAAGTACTGGGATTAGAAAGCCATCTGCCGGGAGACCCGTTAAATGTAGCCAGCCGGAGACTGGGTTTAGAGCCCGATGAGATTAGCAAGCTGGATGCTAACGAGAATCCCTATGGTTGTTCGGTGCGGGTGCAAGAATTATTAGCAAGCTTTGACCAATATCACCTTTATCCCGATTCGTTTCAAACCGGCTTGCGGGAGCGGTTGGAAAATTACACTGGCGTCAAGCACGAACGAATCTTACTAGCCAACGGTGTAAGCGAGCTAATTGACCTGATGATGCGGGTTTTTGTCAGGCCGGGCGATGAGATTATTATCTGCCCGCCGACCGTTCACTACTACCGGATGTTGGCCGGTCTGGCCGGTGCCAACGTGGTAGAAGTCCCCCGCCACCCTGATTCGTTCCAATTGCAGTTTGATAAAGTTTTGCAAGCTGCCAATGAACGCACCAAACTTATCCTGTTCGGTTCCCCCAATAACCCTACTGGGAATACCACGTCGCTGACTGATCTGGTGAAACTCCTGAAAAGTCGCGCCATTGTAGTCGTAGATGAAAGTTTCTACGAATTTGCAGGAGTTACCGCCGCCGGACTGGTGGCGGAGTTCGATAATTTAGTTGTGTTGCGTAGTTTCAGCCATTGGGCCGGTCTGGCCGGTCTAAGAATCGGCTATGGTCTCTTTCCACAGGAAATTCTCAAACACCTGTGGAAGGTCAGGTCAATTTTCAACCTGAATACCGCTCAAATCCTGGCGGCGGAAGCCGCATTGGATGACCAGCGACACTACGCCAACGCCCTCAGTTGGCTCAAAAGCGAACGCGGGCGGCTTTATCGGCAATTAAGGAAACTTAATTTCCTGCAACCCTACCCCTCCCAGGCCAATTTTCTTCTCTGCCAAGTCGTGCGGGGCAACGCCTTCACCGTTAAAAAGCGGTTGGAGCGTTCGGGTGTTTTTGTCAAACACCTGAACAGCGCCGAGTTGCCCAATCACCTGCGAATTTCGGTCGGGCGTCCCGAAGATACCGACCGGCTGATGCGGAGTCTGCTCGCAATGGCGGAGGATGTGTGATTATTGTCCGTTGCTTCTCGAAAAAATCATAGCCAACCGGGGAAACCCTCGAACCTTGCCACGCACAACGCGGGCGTGCGCGAGAGTTTTGAAGTTGCCCCGCTAGGCCAGGCGCATTTAGTGGCCCGTACCCAGCGCACTCGCCAGGGCGGCTTTTTGCAGCCTGAAAAGTTCCTCCAGCCCTGTTTCCGCCAGGTCCAGCAACTGATTCATTTGCTCCCGCGAAAAAGGTGCGCCTTCGGCGGTGCCCTGGACCTCAATCAGTTGTTTATTGTCCAACCCCACCACGTTGAAATCGACGTCCGCCCGGCTGTCCTCGCTGTAGTCGAGGTCAAGCAGGGGTTGTCCTCCGATCAGGCCGATACTGATGGCCGCCACCTGGGCCCGCAAGGGCGAACGCAGGACCAGCTTTTTGGTCTGCAACTTGTGGCAGGCCAGCGCCAGGGCCACGTATCCGCCGGTAATCGAGGCGGTACGGGTGCCACCATCGGCCTGAATGACATCACAGTCCACGATAATTTGGCGCTCGCCCAGGCGGGTGAAGTCCATAATACCCCGCAAACTCCGGCCAATCAGCCGTTGAATTTCGTGGGTTCGCCCGCCAATTTTACCCGCTGTCGCCTCGCGGTTGGAACGAGTATGGGTGGAGCGCGGCAACATGCCGTATTCCGCCGTTACCCAGCCCAGGCCCTTACCCGCCCGGAAAGGTGGAACTTTTTCGTCCACGCTGGCGGTGCAAAGGACACGGGTCTTGCCAAATTCCACCAGTACCGACCCTTCCGCCCACTCGGTATAGTCGGGCGTCAGGCGTACTTCGCGCAACTGGTCGGGCAACCGCTCGCCGGCGCGACCGCCTTTATTCTTCGGACTACCATAATTTGTGTTAGCCACTGGTTTGCTACCTTTCTCCCTTTGAACCGGACAACCGCTAAAGGCTCCGGGTTTAGACCTGCTCGCTTTCTGCCTGGCTCTGAAAAAAATTCGATTACGCTACCGAGCCAGCGCAGTATAGGTCAGTTTGAGGGAATGGGTCAATTAAGTGACTTTCGACCTGCCGTAACAACCACCCGGAGGGCCGGTCCATATTTTCGGACCTTGCCCGGCCTTGCCAGGGCGGTTTAAGGCGATTTTTTGAAAGGATTTTTTATAACATGGCAGCTTATCAATATAACCCGTACCCGGTTAACAACCGCTCTAACAATAACGAACAGGACCAGGTCGCAATTTTTATCGACTGGGACAACCTGGTCATCAGTAACTATGCCGACCGGGGTAGCAATCGCCCCGACCTCGAAGTGCTTATCCGCCGCGCCCAGCAGTACGGTACCGTCGTCATCGCCCGCGCCTATGCCGAATGGAATGTTACCGCCGACCGCCTCGAAGTCTACAAGGCCGGTATCGAGCCGATTTACGCCCCGGTCTTTCACGCCGACCGCGATTTGTCCGGCCAGACCACGCGCGGTAAGTCGCTGGCTGACCCGGTGATGGTCACCGACTGCATCGACTTTTTACACCTTCTGCCCCAGATCGGCACCTATGTACTCGTAACCGGCGACAAAGATATGGTCCCGGTGGTCCGGTTGGCCCGTTTACGCGGTCGCCGAGTGGTCATCATTGGACCTGATTACGTGGCGAACGTTTTGCAGCAGGTTTCGGACGAGTTCATTCCGTACCGCTATCTTTTGGCCCAGGTGGTCGCCGACCCCTACGCCGCTTACTACCAGCAGACTGGCCAGGTCCCGCCCCAGCCCTACTATCCCGGCCAGATTCCGCCCCAGGTCGCCCAACCGGCCCCGGCCCAGCAGCCTGCTCAGTCCGGCACCGACCGGCGCAGCAATCGCCGCCTGACCGGTAATCGCCGCAACCAGTCGAGCTATACCGCGCCGACCCCGCAGCCCTACGCCCGGATTACGCCGCCCCCGCCGACAGCTCAGCCGGCCACGCCGCAGCTAAATCCCTATGCTTATTACGGTCAGCCCGGCACCGCGCCGGTATATCCCCAACCGGAGCTTTACCAGCAGCAGCCCTACGGCTACCCGCAGACCGCCGCCTACTCGCCGGTCCCGGCGCCCCAGGCTCCGGCGGTAACGACTCCCACTCCGCAAACTGCCCCGGTCTTTACGCCCCCGGTGGCGGCTCAGCCGGTTTACCCCCCGGTCCCCACTCCGGTCACGGCAGCCCCGGTGACGCCCGTAACCGCTCCGGTCGTTAGCAGCCCGGTCGCCGAAACCGCTCCCGCCGAGATTTCCGGCCAGAGCCAGAACGGCAAGTCGAGTACCGGTGACTTCGATGAAGTCAAAGAGGTCATCCAGAGTATCCTGGCCCAGCGGGTCGCCAGTGGACGCCACCAGATGCGGGCCCGCGACCTCAAGGAAGAACTCTTGCGGCGTATCCCTAACTTTAGCGAACGGCGTTACGGGTTCTCCAAGTTCAAGGCGCTCCTGAACGCCGCCGAAACTGCCGGGGTCTTACAGATTGACCAGTCCGGCCATATCCTGTGGGTATCGGCTCCCGGTACGCCCAAGATGCAATTCGGGGTCGGTCTAGCCGGTACCGAAGAAGCCGCCCAGGTAGCCGATACCGATTACGAGGAAGAAACCGAGGAAGAAGCCACCAACCCGGAGGCCGAGGCCGAGGTGGCCGCGTTGCCTGACGAAGCGGCGGTGGAGGCCCCTGAAGCTTTCGAACCGACCGTCGAGCCCCGGGAGGCGACCTATGCGCAACCGGTGGCCGAGGAAGTCGAAACAACCCTGGCCGAACCCGCCTACGAGGTTATCATCCCGGAGGAGCGGACTACTTCCCTGGTTGGAGGGGCGACCCACCACGCTCAGCCGGAAACGCCGGTCCGGACCGAGGTGAACCGGGCTGAAAGCATCCTGGGACCGCGCCCGGCTCAGTTGCACCAGCCGTTCTACCAGGATGTTATCGTCCTGATTGACCACCTGCGGACCCGCAATCGCTGGCTCGGCTACGAACTGCTCCTTTCCAACGTCCGCGATTTACTCAGCCGCGAGATGCCGGAGAGCGAGGCTAAAATCCAGGCGGGCAATATTCTCAGCCGCTTGCTCAGCGATGGGATTATCAAGATGGCGATTGAGGTCCACTCGCGCGGTGCCCGCAAGATGACCGTCAAGGTGGCCCACTTGCAGGATGAGAATCCTTCGGTCCGGTATGCCCTCGAAAGCCACCGGATAGAGTCGGAAGCCCCGGCGGCAGAGGCAATCGAGCCTGAACAACCGGTCAGCGTTGAGGGCCAGACCCAGTTGCAGGAGGCCAGCGAGCCGGAAGGTAGCGCTGCCGAAGCCCAGACAGCCGAGGAACCCGCCGCCGACTACGGCGAAGGTTCGGCCAGTTGGGGTGGTTACCACACCCAGCAGGCTCACCCGGCGGAAGGCGAAGGCGCGACCGAAGCGCCGGTAGCCGAACATGCCGTTGAACTCGCAGTTCCGGCGGGTGGTGAAGCCGGGGAACTCGGCCAGGAAGCGGCGGCGGTCGCTCCTGAGCAGATGCCCCAGGACGCCACCGCCGAACCCGCAGTTGCACAACCCGCGGACCAGTCCGAGGGCGAACAGCCGCAAGGTGAGTTGACCGGTTACGCTGTCGAGGCTCCCGTGGTGGAGGAACCGGGCGTAGCGGCAGCAACGGGCGACCAGGTCCAGGGTGAGCCGGAAACTGCTCCCCAGGGCGAAGAAGGCGCGCCTGCCGGTGGTTATACCAATACTGCCGAATTCTCTGCCGAAGGTTCGCAGGGCGAAGCTCCCCAGGAGTACACTCCCGGCCAGTCCTTCGAGGAAAATCCTCCGGCGGGCCAACCTGTGGAGCAGACCGGCGACCAGTCGCAAACCGAAGGCGAAAGCCAGCCGGTAGAGGCGGTCTCCGAAGGCGGTTACTTTGCCGCCGAAGGCGAACCCTGGCAGGGTGACCAGTCACAGGGTGAGCAGTCACGGAGCGAGGAAGGCCAGCCGGTCCAGGCCGAAAGCGCCTTTGACGAGGTGCCTTCTTACGCTAACCAGCTTGAGGGCCAGCCAGTAGCGGAGCAACCGGTTGAGCAATTCCAGGGTGAGAATGCCGACGGCCAGAATGGGTACGAGGCCCCGACCCAGGAGCCCGACCAGGAAGGCAAACAGGCTCCCGCCGAAGATCTCCAGCCGGTCCTTGAACTGGAAGGCGAGGAAGAGGCCGAGAGTGAGGAAGGCGAGGAAGAGGCCGAGAGCGATAGCGAGGCTCCTAAACCGGCCCGCCGCCCCCGCCGCCGCCGCGCTCCCCGGTCTGTCGCGTTAGCGGAAGGTGAGCCCTCGCAGGGCGAGAGCATGGGCCAGCCAGCCGAAAGGCGCTCCCGGCTCGTCCATCACGCCCGCCCGCACCGCCGCCCTCATACCCGCTAGTCTAAAAAGGGTTAAATAACTCGAAAACACCTGCCAATCCCGGCAGGTGTTTTTGTTGTCAGAAGAACTGAATAAATCAAAACAAGTGATTATTAGACAATGTTATGCTTTTCACAAGAGAATTATAAACATTGTTAAGAAAATACCAAACAAAATTTGACAATATTAAGAATTCACCTTATAATTATAGCCAGTTATATCGGTATATGAAACGTCTTTAGGGTTGCCCTATCCGGCCTCGTTTTGAAACTCAGGTTAATTAGCCGGAAAAGAAATGTATCTACCGCGTTAATTTTATTATCTATATTTATAGCCGGTCCGGTTGTAACGGCCAGACGCTAGAAAGGAAAGGAGCTTATACCCATGACCACTTCGTTTACCCTGAATAATTCCCCCCAAATCCGCCCGGAGGCGGTCCTTTCTACGTTAGGCCAACATCTCCTGGTAGACGGTTATTCGTTCGTGTACGACCACAAGGCCAGCCAGGGTTCGTGGCTGGCGGACGCTATCACCGGCAAACGCTATCTCGATTTGTTCAGCTTCTTTGCCTCGGCCCCGGTCGGCTACAACCACCCGGCCCTGCTCGACCCGGCCTTCCGCGAAAAGATGGCCGATATTGCCACGATTAACCCTTCTAACAGCGAGGTTTACACCGTTGAGATGGCCGAGTTCGTGGATACTTTCGCCCGGTTGGCCGCTCCCGCCGATATGCCGCACTATTTCTTCGTGGCCGGGGGCGCTCCCGCCGTTGAGAATGCCCTGAAAGCCGCCTTCGACTGGAAAGTCCGCAAGAATTTCGCCAAAGGCTATACCCATGAAGTCGGCCACCAGGTTATTCACTTCAAAGAGGCTTTTCATGGTCGCCTGGGCTATACGGTTTCGCTGACCAATACCGCTGACCCGCGTAAGTACATGTATTTCCCGCGCCACGATTGGCCGCGCATTGATAACCCGAAACTGCGCTTCCCGCTCACGCCCGAAACACTGGCCGAAGCCGAAAAGGCTGAACGCCACGCCGTGGCCCAGATAGAAGCGGCTTTCCGAAATAACCCGGACGATATTGCCGCCATTATCATCGAGCCAATCCAGGCCGAGGGGGGCGAGAACCATTTCCGGCCCGAATTTTTCAAGGAATTGCGCCGCCTGGCCGATGAAAACGAAGCTCTCTTAATCTTTGACGAGATTCAGACCGGCGTCGGGATGTCGGGCACCTTCTGGGCCGGGGAGCAGACCGGTGTCAAACCCGATATAATCGTTTTTGGTAAGAAGTTGCAGGTCTGCGGAATTATCGCCGGGCCGCGCCTGGACGAGGTCGAGCGGAATGTCTTTGCCGAGCCGAGCCGGATAAGCTCGACCTGGGGCGGCAACCTGGTGGATATGGTGCGGGCTACCCGTTACCTGGAAATCATCCGGGATGAAAACCTGGTCGAGAACGCCGCTACCAAGGGCCGGTTCCTGCTCGAAGGGCTGGCCGCCTTGCCCGGCCACGGCGAGAAGTTCGACAACCTGCGCGGCAAAGGTCTCTTAATTGCCTTTGACTTGCCTACCACCGAACGCCGCCAGGAAGTTTTGCAAAAAGCCCTGGCAAACGAAATGCTGCTGTTACCCTGCGGGACCCATTCTATCCGTCTGCGACCTCACCTTGATTTAAGCCGGGCCGTGGCCGAAGAAGCCCTGGCTCGCCTGGAGAAAGTGTTATGCGAGTAAGCATTATCGGTGCGCCCCTGGCCCTGGGCCAGAGCAAGCCAGGGGTCGGATTGGCCCCGGCGGCTTTGCGAAAAGCGGGCCTGGTCGAAGCCCTGACCCAGTTAGGCCATAGCGTCCTGGATGAAGGGGATTTGCACTTCCCCAGTGGCACCCTGCACGAGGCTAAAGTGGAAATTCCCGAAGCCGAGTTTGACGGCCCGCGCCGGAACCTGTTCGAGGAAGGCGACACCACTACCACCATGCTTTCGGCCTCAGTCACGCATGTGAAATATGCCCGTGAAGTGGGTGAGAGTTGCCGCATAATCTCGGAGAAGGTTGCCGAGCGGGCGAAAGCCGGGGATTTCTGCCTGACCCTGGGCGGCGACCATTCGATTGCTCTTGGCTCGATTCCGGGTATCCTGACAGCCCGCCCTGATACGGCCCTTATCTGGGTGGACGCCCATGGCGATTTTAATACGCCCGAAACCTCGCCCAGCGGCAACATGCATGGTATGCCCCTGGCAATGGTCCTCGGTTACGCCTCCCTGAAACTGCCGCAATTTGCCTGGTTACAGAACGAGGAGTTGCGCAAGCTGACGCCGGACCGGGTCGCCCTGGTCGGGGTGCGAAGCCTGGACGCCGGGGAGCGCCATCTACTCCGGGATGCCGGGGTCAACGTCTACAGCATGAGCGAGATTGACCGCTACGGCATCGGGCAGGTGATGGACCGGGCAATGACCGCAATCAATGGCGACGGTCGCCGGACTTTTCATGTCAGCTTCGATATTGACTCGATTGACCCGTCCGAAGCGCCCGGCACCGGCACCCTGGTCAAAGGTGGCCTGACTTACCGTGAAGCTCACGCCATCCTGGAAATGGTCGCCGAGACCGGGCTATTAACCTCGCTCGACCTGGCCGAGGTCAATCCCGAACTCGACCTCAACGGTCAGACCACCGCCTTAGGAGTGGAGCTTATCGCTTCGGCCCTGGGTAAATCTATTTACTAAAACCTATGGGAAACTGTTTATTCACTTTTGACCGAAAAATGTCTATAGAGGATGGCTTTATCCTTGGTCCAATTTTGAACTGAAAGCGTCCCCGAATCATAAATAGCTTTTTTCTGATAGGGACAGATATAAGCCCTACAATTATTAGTGTAGTAATAGGTATGGCCTAAAGAAGTAATAGCAGAATTTATTGGGCCTGTCAGGGTAGACTTACTCCTGATATTAGAGATGGTCAGCCTTGTAGATGGATTTGGCCCTCCCAACTGGTTTTCAGTATAGGTAGTTTCTCCATAAGCAGCAACAAAATCTGCGTTTGTCATCCCTATAGTTGTATCGTAAACACCCATCATACAGGGGTTAAGGTCGTAACCCAGGCACCACATATGAGTTGAAAAGTCATATTGAGTATAGTAATCCCTTTGGGGCGCATCTGGTAGGATAAAGCACAAATTGTTGTAATGGTTTGGGTTTAATACTACAAAATTCGGATCCCACCATTCAAGAAAAATAGCTGTAGCTTCGTAATTGCAGGCTTGTTGTCTCGTCCAACCTACCTGTAAACCACATTGAAAAGAAGCACGTAAACAATACGTTTCCGACAAGATAAATTCAAAAGAGGCTGAACCAGAAGACCCATAAGGTGCAATTATATAAGGGGTAATAGTTGGAATGGTGCCTTTAGCGCCATAGCTTGGTGAAACCCATTCTTCTTGTCCCATCCATGAAGGCTCGGCACTTGCCCGAACCGGTTTAGCTTCTGAACCCGAAACCTCAAATACCAAAATTAGAATCAGGAAAATTAAGTTTAGACGAATAAGGTTAAATAATCGATCTTTACGCATCTTTATACCCATTCAGTGTGTAAAGATAGAGCACCTTTGGACGCAATCTATTACAAGACCATAACGGAGGGGTTGGGTAAAAGGTTGGTAACATTTCCTGACTCTTCTAAACCTGCATTATATATATTAAGAATATTGCATTGGAGGTACCAATTACATTTTTTACCCCTTCTCTTTCAGAAGAAGAGATCTGGGCGTAAAAATCTACCGGGGGCCCACTCCTGGTTATTAGATTTATTCCTCCAGTATCTATTTTAATTTTATCTTTCTGATATATTCCTCTACAGGTCCCCCCGCTACTTACGATGGGCTGGCTACTTCCATAATTCTGCTCAAAAACCCAGCCTGCAGCGGTTAACTGGTTGTTATAATTCATGGTCATTGCGCAGCCATCGTTCTGTCCTTTGAAAACTCTGACAGAATTAATTGGGAGCGGATACTGCTTTATCAGGTCATTTAGATATGCCGGTGGAAGAGTCGCCGTAACCTCCGATAACCCGTTTGGGAAGGGAAGTTCAAAAATACTGGAATTTATCAAAGAAGAAGGAGTTTGGTGTATATTTGTCTGGCTGTTAGTAGTTTGAATTTGCAATTCGGGAGAAGGGGTGGGAAGGTAGGCCGGTATAACAACAGGAGTAGCCGTTTCAGGTTTTACCATAGCTAGCCAGGAATTCGAAGCTGCCACATTTGTTTCTTCAGCACTTGGCAAAGAAAAAGCTGCCAGAATCAATAATATAGATAAGGTAAAGATCTTTCTTTTAGATGCAACTATTTCTCGTTTCATTATTACAAGCCCTGCTGTAAACTAAGGATTATAAGGAAAACTACCGGACAATTGCCCATATCCTTATAGAACCTTTTCAGGTTGGTGCTTATCGCTTTGATAGCCCCAGGCAACAATGAATGCTTTTTCTAAAGCATCAATTAAATAAACGGCATGATTTGAGGCTGGCGCAACTGAACCTGTACCACCATTCTGCCACAAAATATTCCCATAGTCTATTATCCATACCGGACGATTTTCGAACCGTTCTATTACCCGCCCCGTATCAAGACACTTACCCAAATTACACTTTAATATGGGGAAGTTGCAAGGACCAATCCAGTTAGCACAAGCCCCGGTTGGGTGGGTACCCTTTGAGGTGTAAATGTTCGAAGTATCTCCAGCAAAACCTAAAGTTGCCAGGCCATATATTGGGCTCACGCTAACCCTTCTATCTTTGTAAAAGCCTCCAAAAGCCCAGGGAATCCCGGCATTCTGAACTACCTGGAATGCTTCGGTCTCACTCAAAACAGGTGGCTCGTCGGTAGCCACAATTTTTAGCATCTTATTTGCCTGAACGGCAGCGCCAGAAACAAATTTATCCACAACGGCTTTATTACTTGAATTCAGATTAGTTGTAGGGTTTGATAACGTAGTGAGAAAGTAAGTATCGCTTGAAATAAGGAGAGAACAACACAGGGCCACAGCGCTGGAGAAAATAAACATTTTAAAAGATAATTTCATTGAACTAATCCTTTTTAATACTGTGGCACTAGTACTCAGTCACGTTAGATTTGATAGATAGATGACACAGTGGTAAAGTGTCATTA
>MKTJ01000048.1 GCA_001898225.1 Chloroflexi bacterium 54-19 | reverse complement strand
AAGAGGTTTCTTTATTCTTACTTCATCCTAAAATTCGGGATGATTCATGTTTTTATTTCCTAGACAGTCGTAAATTTAATATGCCCGGTCAGCAAGGGGTCAAAGGTCACGGGTTGAGGCGCCTTGAACCGCAAACTGAACGGCCCACCACCTCCGTAGACCTTTAGCAATTGCTCGTCAATTTGACCCTGAGAGTTAACTGTATCCGCCAATATTATTTTGCTAGGTCCAGGCGCAAACTCCTTAAAATTGACAAAATCTGGACTCCCGGCTTTTTTGGCGGTGTCCGCCTCGCCCTCGGTGAGGTCATGGCCTTCGCTGCCGAGCAAAGCCTCATACCGCCCGGCGCTTTCCGCCACATCTCTAACTATCACAACCAGTGTATCAATCCCGGTTATGCCGTTGGGATGGACCCAGGCCGGACCGGACGGCACCCGCAAAGTGCGCGGAGTAACGTCACCGCACAAGAATGGTAAATCGGGCGTGGTCGGTTGGCCGGTCTGCCAGCGAATTTCGACCCCATCAGGACGCTGGCGTCCGCCGGGGAATGGCCCCTTGTAATCGAGGCCGCGCTGCCGGGCCGCCGCAATATCGCTCTCAATAGCGGTCGGCAGCAGGGCAAAATCTATCAAGCCCCCACTATCCCTGCCGACATTCAGGGCGTGCCGCCACCAGCGATGCTCCGGCGCGGCCCGTTTGAAGGCAATCAGTTCGAGATAACTCCCATCGGCAAAGGCCACCAGGGCGTTATGGGTCGCGCCATCGGTATGCTCACCACCCGGCGTTACATTAAAACCAAGCTGCTTATAGTTGGCTACGGCCTGGTCGAGGTCTCTTACCAGGATAACCACGTGGTCAATTCCTTTAATCATCTAAAATCCTTTCCCGCGTGATACAAATTTTTATAAACTATCAGCCAAGCACCGTAATTTCTTTGACCGGCGTGCCATCGCTCCAACTGCCCAGGTTACGCTGCAGCGGCGTATTGCCCAGCGCCACTTCGCACCACTTACCCTCAATCGAGCAACTTTCCAGGGCGTCGTAAAGCTTCCATGTTCCGTAGAAATTAAAGGCGTTGTGGCGGGTAGCCAGGCCGTGGTCGGCCACCAGGCCCGGCGTACCGTAATTATCGGTATCGAATTCAAGGTAATTCTTATTAGCCGCCGGAATCTGCGCGGTATTCTGCCAGATAAGGCTGGCGGCGCTCTTGCCTACTATTATATCCTGGTTTCCCACCATCAGCAGCAACCGGGTTGAAGCCGGGATAGCCGCCAGTTCCGCCGGTTGGTCTAGGGTGAAATTGCGGATAGCCAGGATGCTGCAATTGGAGCAGCCACCCGGACTGACCGCCACCAGGGTCTTTGCCACGGGCAAACCACTCTTTTCGGCCCTGGCTGCTAAATTAGTGGCGATAACCCCGCCCGCGCTGTATCCGAGTAACGAGAAATTCCCCAGGTCCGGTTTTACATGCGTGCCATCCTGCAACCGGGGCAGCGCCGCTTTCAAAGCGGTCAGGGCGTTCTCGGTATAATTGGTGCCGTCGGTGCTGTTGCGGTCCTGGTAGACCGGGAAAATCAAAATGTTACCGCGCCGGACCAGGTGGTTTATCCAGGCTGTGTAACCGTCAGAGTCGGGATTGACCCCGGCGTAACCGTGCAAAAAGGCAATCACCGGGAGCGGTTGGGCAGGGGCCGGTTGGGCCGGTTCGTAAATATAATAAGCCTGGTCGCCCTGGCCGTACTTGTGGGCTGTGACCTTGCCATAGAGATAGTCCTGGCCGCCTGGACCGCTGGCCGGTTGCTGGGGTGGTTTCGCGGCAGTATTGACGGGCTGGGCTGTCGTAACCGCGACCGTAGGGCTGGTTTCGGGCGGCAAAGTCACCTGGGGGGTCGGCGGCACCGGGGTCGACGTTGCGTCCGGGGTAACAGGGGTTGAAGCGGAAGTGGTGGGAGTCGAGCTGGAAGCGGCGGCACCATTACTAACCGCAGCCGATTGTGAGAGCGTTGGAGCAACCGTCACATCACTACAGGCCGCAAGCAGGCCCATGAATATTAATAGCGCCAGGGCACAAAAAATCTGTCCATTCTTAAAGAATTTCGAACCGTAAAACACCTTATAAATTCCTTTCTTACCGGGGTATTATAACAGTTCTATCTTTACCGGACGCCGATAAAGGGCCTGCGCCGGGTTAAGATTTGATAAAAGCTAGGTTTTCATTACCGGGCATTTGCCGTAAATACAAGGTTCCTGGCTTAAAATTTCTTGAAGATAACCTTCTATGAATATAGGCAGTTATAATGGTAACGATAGGTATAAACTCGGCTTAATTAATTAGGTATTTGATAGAATATGCCTATAATAGATAGGGTGTTTGCCTGAAGTGTCTAGCGGTGTTATAATTATATTCAATATCAAAGAAGGATATAAAGTTAGTCGCCGTTACTTTTAGACTAAAGAATCGTATATAAAATTACGTGCAAGCTAAAAATTATAGAAATAAATTTTTAAGAGATAAAATGAGCTTTCCGGGAAACCGCAATTGCCGGGAAGTCGAAGGAGAGTTTAGGGATGTCTATTTTGGAGCAACCGGCCACAGGTGCCGACCGCGCCCCTTACAAAAATGAACCTTTAACCGATTTCAGCCAGCCGAAAAACCGGCTCGCGATGGAAGCGGCCCTGGCAAAAGTCGCCTCGCAACTGGGCCAGACTTTGCACCCGGTAGTCGGCGGAAAAAAACTGGAATCCGACAAATTTCTCAACTCCTACAACCCGGCCCGACCGGACGAATTGATTGCCCGGTTCTACAGCGCCACCTCCGACCAGGCCGAGCAAGCTGTCCAGGTCGCCAGCGAAACTTTCAAGACCTGGCAGAAAGTGCCCTACACCGAACGAGCCGAATATCTCTTTAAGGCCGCCGACCTGATGCGGGAACGCAAGCACGAGTTCAGCGCCTGGATGGTTTTCGAAATCGGCAAGAACTGGAACGAAGCCGACGCCGATACCGCCGAAGCGATTGACTTCCTGGAATTCTACGCCCGCGAAATGCTCCGCCTGGGCGGACCTCAGCCGGTCGTACAGGTTGAAGGCGAGAAGAACCACCTGGCCTACGTGCCGTTGGGGGTAGGTGTGGTCATTCCGCCCTGGAACTTCCCGCTGGCGATTACCACCGGCATGACCTCGGCGGCTATCGTCACAGGCAATACCGTCATCCTCAAACCGTCCAGCGTTACCCCGGTTATCGCTTACCGCTTGTTCGAACTGTTCGAAGAAGTCGGTTTACCGGCGGGGGTCTTTAACTTCCTGCCCGGTAGCGGTGGGGCGATTGGCGACCTGCTGGTAGACCATCCCAAGACCCGTTTTATCTCCTTCACCGGCTCCAAAGAAGTCGGCTTGCGGATTTTCGATCGTGCTTCCAAAACTGCGCCCGGCCAGATCTGGCTGAAACGGACGGTCCTGGAAATGGGCGGCAAAGACTCGGTCGTGGTCGATGAAACCGCCGACCTGAATGCCGCCGCCTCGGCCATCGTAACCAGCGCCTTCGGTTTCCAGGGCCAAAAATGTAGCGCGGGCAGCCGGGCTATCCTGGTAGACTCGATTTACGACGAAGTGTTGGAGAAGGTCGTGGAGAAGGTCAACAAGCTCGAATTAGGCCCGACCGACGAGAAAAACTTCGACATGGGGCCGGTTTCGGACGAGAAAGCCTACAAGAAAATCAACGAGTACATCGAAATCGGCAAGGGCGAAGGCAAACTGGTCGCCGGGGACAAGAACGCAGTCCCGGAAACGGGCTATTTTATCCCGCCAACGGTCTTTAGCGAAGTGGACCCCCAGGCCCGGATTGCCCAGGAAGAAATCTTTGGGCCGGTGCTGGCGGTTATCCGCGCTCGCGACTTCGACCACGCCCTTGAAATCGCCAACGGCACCGAGTACGGCCTGACCGGCGCCCTGTTCAGCCAGGATCCAGCCCGTTTGGACCGCGCCGAAACCGAATTCCATGTTGGCAACCTCTATTTCAACCGCAAATGCACCGGAGCCCTGGTAGGGGTCCAGCCTTTTGGCGGTTTCAATATGAGCGGCACCGACTCGAAAGCGGGCGGCCAGGATTACCTGCTGCTGTTCCTCCAGGGCAAGAGTATCGCCCGCCGGTCCTAAATAAATCTTTAAGAAAAAGAAAACCCCGGTCCCTTTAGAGGGAAACCGGGGTTTTCTTTTTCTGACTTCCGTACTTTCCGGCAGTTTACCAGACTAACAACCAGCCTGACCGCTGGTCCCGGCAAATTGGCGAGGCTCGACCTTCTGATAAGCTTTGCTGCTAAGAATGAGGCTGTTGGTGCTGCCAAAGCCCTTCAAAGTTTGGGTCTTGCCATCCAGGTTCAGGGTGGGCATAAAAGGCGTTATCCAGTTATGCCGGTAGACAATCTGGACATAAAAGCGGTCGGTCGGGATACAAATGTAACGTCCGGGCCAGGTATCCTGGGTCTGACCGGTAGGCTGCCCATACTGATCCGACTTTGGAATGTTTTTACGGCAAATTGTGTCAGCATCACCTGAAAAGCAAGCGCCGGAACGGTAGCCGTTAAACTGGTCATCATAGGATGCCCAGGCCAGGGCACAATTGCCAGGGTTAGCCGCCACCGTGAGCAAAGGAATCTGGTTGCACTTGGCGTCGGCCAGTTTTACTCCTAAGGGGTCACCACCGCTGCGTGTCCCCACCGTATTAACGCGGGGGTCATTGGCGGGGTAACTGCCGGACGGTTTTGGGAGGGCATACAACTGCCAGTGATACTTATAGTTGGCATAAATATCCGGCCCGGCCCGGCCCAGGTCAGGAAAAGTAGTGCCGCCGGGATCGTCAATCTGCTCACCGACATGCTGGACCAGGACATATTCAATGTTATCCAGCCGGATATTTACCTGGTTCAGGGTGCGGAGCATATTGTAATCCCGGTAGAGGGTGCCATTGTAGAGATAGTCACAAATGTTAGCACAAACCGAAACCGTACGCGCTGCCTCGGAGGCAGCATAATCGAGGTTGGTGCTTTCGTAAAAGGCCAGACCGATTTCGAGGATTCCAAAAATCAAAGCCAGCAAAGGGACGCTGACCAGCAGAAATTCCAGGATACTCTGGGCATCCTGGGGCCGCCCGGCAGAAGCCAGGGTCCGTTGCAGGAGTGGCGTAGCGGGGGTAGAAGGCTTAGCGGAGCCACCCCGCGCCCACCGGCTAAAATCCCGGCTGGCACGGTGCAACCTGGTCCGGACCGGGGCGGAAGTTGGAGAGGAGCCTTTTTCTGCTTGCATAACCGTGTCTCTCTTACGCACTAATGTGACAACCCCGGACAACCTTCGGTCCGGTTATATTTCAATAGGAAAATCTCTTAGGTGCCAGGTTTGCTAAAGCCACCACCGACCGGCTCCATAATTTTAACCGCTCTATCAGTTAAGGTAAGCGATCCAGGGAAGAAGGCTAAAAGCCATTTATGGTTGTATACAATTTGAACCCCGGCATAATCGGGTGAACGGAAAATGGAAGGGTCACCAAAGGTGGCGGGATTTTCCACCTGGTAGTTATAGTAACCGGCAGAAGAGGGGATAGTATTGACGCTACTACCGGTAAAGTCTAGCGAGTAACGCAAAGACGGGTACCAGGGGGCGAAATTATACCGCCAGCATTGGACCGCCGATGAAGTACTAGTAGTACTTTGCAAATAATTCACATCATTTTGATTGGAGCCGTTCCCACCGATTTTCTGGCACGTAGGGCCTCCACTATACCGGGCCTTGCTATAAATCGCAGAGGCATTACCGGAGTTTGCATCGTAAGTGCCAAGTGGGAAATTCCGGCTGATACCCTGGTTGGCCTGGACACCGCTTACATTAGAGGCATCACCGCAGAAAGCCGCCCCGGTATAAGTTTTACCCGCCGGGGTAGAAGCGGCAGGTTTGGCCGGTTCGCTGGTGCCATATATGGCGGCGCATTCATTCATCGACATTACACTCGGATAGAACCACTTCTCCTGCCCACCACTGCTGTTAGTAACAACGGTATAAGAAAAGACTTCCTGGAAAGGAAAAAGGCTCAGAGTCGGACTATAGACCACGCCATATTGCCCACCGATACCGTTATAACCGATGGTAGTTGCAACACTCTGATTGGTTTTAGGGTCAGTGGCAAGGGTCGGCCCATTGGTAACATCGGCCCGGTAGGTCATCAGCAAAGTCACACTCTGGCGCTCTTGCTGCAAAGCGGTATTGACGTTCTGAGTGAGGAGCAGGTCGCCATCGGCACCGACCCGACTGTTAACGGCGTTACCAGCGGCAGTATAGAGGTAAGACGGGTCAGCGTTTCCGCGACTGGAAACAGCCCGGACTCCTTCGCGGACGGCCCCGGTAACAGTCATGTGGCTGCGAATGAGCAGCCCCAGTTCGACCAGGACCACAAAAAGTATCACCAGGAAGGGTAGGGTCAGGGCGAACTCGACCAGGGCCTGCCCTTGCGCACCCCGCCGGAGTTTTCGCCGGCTACCTGAATCAGCGGTTGGAATAAACGCGGAATCGCCTGTACCAACCGGGCTAAAAAGGACCCGTTTCATGCTGGTGCGGTCCGGCAGATAATAAGCCGCCCAGGCCGCAAGGCTGGCTGATTTAGATTTAGAGGGAATATTCCGGCCACCTGAAGGTATCATTTCCATCTTGTCCCGCTTTTCCAACATTCGGGTAAAATCGCAAATTTTTAAAACTCTGGAAGAAGAAGTTATTGTAGCAGGAAAGGCTTAATTACGGCAAATAATTTAATATAACCCTAATTAGTTTGCCGTCGAAATAGTATCCGCTGCCACTTTTAGCCACGAAAAAACAGCGCGTTGTAAGAAACCTGGCCTCAAAAGTTATCGGGTAAAGCTGATTACCTCGCCTTATCATAACATCCGCCTTACTCATTTCAATAGGAGTATACTCCTAAATTTGGCCTAGTGGTGGCATAGATTCTGATTAATAAAATGGTGGGAGTAACTATCAAGGATGATAAACCAGAAAGAAGGAGTTAAACATGGCTGATAATAGACCGAAATTGTCCACTTGTCCTATTTGCGGTTACACCGATACCGCCGAAGACGCGGATGCGCTAAATTCGGCTATTGAGGAGCATATCCGTTTATCCCATAACCTGGACCCGGCGACCCTTGGTGGCACCGCCGACGCTGTCAAACCGGTAACGGCGGAAACCGCAAACCAGGTAGGCGGTGACTATAACACGACCGCCGGGGTAATGCCGATTGTCCCAGTTGCCGCCAATAGCGGCGGTACCGGCGCGGCTCCAACTGCTCCTCAAGCAGCCACAGCAGCGGGTATACTGGCAAACGATGATAGGTTCACCAATCCTAACACTCGCAACCGCGATGAGCACCGCAACGATGAAATGGACAATTTCTCCTAAAAAGAACTTTTCATAATCTGCCAGCGAAAGACCGGATTTTTCCAGGAATTTCGCCCCGCAGACCTGAATAGTCAAATAACTTTGAGGCTTTCCCTTAAAAGGAAAGCCTTTTTATTTACCTGGTTTTATTGCGTTTTTAACCTGAAGAGTAATAATATAATAAATGAGCTAAACGCAAAATCTCCTGGCGCAGGGCTATGGGCGTACAGGTGATACCAAACCTGGAAATTGTGAAGAAAAAAATATGAAAATTTTTAGTCATCTTAAAAAGCAAATTGGCCTGGGGCTGAACCTGGGCCTGGTAACTTTATTATTGGTCGCCTGCGGAAATGATACCGTGGCCCCCACCGGTTCCCCGGCCACAACCGGGGTTGCCACGCCACCCACAGCCACCAGTGTACCCACAACCGCCAGCACTACAGCGGTCGTGACCACCGCCGCAACTACCCTGGCAGCCACAACGCTCCCACCTACAACTTCAAGCCCGACTACCGCACCCGGCACGACCGGCCAAAATGCTACAACTTCCCAGGGGACGACCGGACAGGAGCAGGAAGTCACTTTCACCAGCCAGGGCGACACAATTTACGGCACCCTCCTGAAACCTGAAGGTGGGAGCGGAAAAATGCCGGTGGCTTTAATTATTGCCGGGAGCGGCCCGACCGACCGGGACGGCAACAGCACGCTTATCCCTGGAAAAATTGATACCCTTAAATATTTTGCCCAGGTCCTGGCGGCTAACGGGGTAGCTTCGCTGCGCTATGATAAACTTGGCACCGGCAAGACCGGCCTGGGTCATCTCGCCAGCAACCCTAACAATATAGATTTCCAGGTCTACCTTGACGAAGCCCGCGCCGCTTACGATTACCTGAAAGCCCAACCGGACCTCGACCCCCAGCGCATCATGATACTGGGACACAGCGAGGGTGGCCTCATCGGGTTAATCCTGGCCGACCAGCTTAAAACTTCCCAGGAAATCAAGGCGTTGGTGCTGGCCTCCCCGCTTTCCCGGCCTTACCTGCAAACCATTCACGACCAGCTTACCGCCCAGTATGCCGCTGCCGTTAAAGCTGGGGCGGTCACCCAGGCTCAAGCTGACGCGGCCCTGGCCGAACTCGACCAGATAAACAAAAGCCTGGTGGAAACCGGCAAGTACCCTGGGACAATTAACACGCCCGCCCTCAAACAAATCTATACCCCGGTCAATGAGAAATTCCTGGGCGAGGTCGCCAAGTATGACCCCCAGCAAATCGCCGCCGGGCTGCCCACCAACCTACCGGTACTGGCAATGTGTGGTTCGAAAGACCAGCAGATTAGTTGCGACGATGTGGGCTACCTGATGCAGGGCTTCCAGAAAGCCGGAAACACCAAAGCAGCCCTGGCCGTCCTGGCAAACGTCGACCACGTTTATAAGGAGGTGCCCGGCACGCCTAACCCTAACACCGATTATTCCAACCCGAACCTTAAATTCTCGCAGGAGGCAGCCACCAAACTGGGTGACTTTATAAAAAGCGCGCTTTAAGATTAATTATGAGCCAGGGTTAGCTTGCCAGTCGGGGTAAATTCTGCTAAAATGGTGGCGTTGTTCGGGTATCGTCTAACGGTAGGACAGCAGACTTTGGATCTGTCGGTTGGGGTTCGAATCCCTGTACCCGAGCTTTGAAAGAGGCCGCAAGGTCTCTTTTTTTGTTGCCTTTATTTTCAGCTCTCCCTTGGGCCGCTCCAAATCTCCAATCCATAGATTCTTCTAAATCCTCGAATTACTTCCTGTTATTTCTCCGAATTTGAACTCAGATTCTGCCGGGTTAAATCTCCAATTGCTTTGCAAATTCATTTTTTCTCTGGTAGCTTGGTACTATAACCCGCCGCAAGACGCAACGCGGCCTGCCTGACCAATTCTAAATCGCCTGCTAAATATACCAATCCAGCGAAAGGATGAAATTTAATGGATTATGTAAATCTGGGGAAGACCGGCCTGAAAGTGTCGCGTATCTGCCTGGGTACGATGACCTACGGCTCGAAGGAGTCGCGGGAATGGTATCTTGAAGAAGCCGAAAGTCGCCCCTTTATTAAAAGAGCCCTCGAACTGGGTATCAATTTCTTTGATACGGCCAACGTTTACTCGACCGGCGTCAGCGAGGAAATCGTTGGAAAAGCCCTGCGCGATTACGCCAAACGCGACGACTATGTCCTGGCAACCAAAGTTTATAACACCATGGGGCCTGGTCCCAACGACCGGGGACTTTCCCGCAAACATATCATGCAGCAAATTGATGCCTCTTTAAAACGGCTCGGCCTGGATTACGTGGACCTCTACCAGACTCACCGCTGGGACAATGAAACCCCGATCGAGGAAACCCTCGAAGCGCTGCACGATGTGGTCAAGGCCGGGAAAGCCCGTTATATCGGCGCATCGAGCATGTACGCCTGGCAGTTCGCCAAAGCCCTCTACCTGGCCGACCTGCACGGCTGGACCCGTTTCGTCTCGATGCAGAACCACTACAACCTGGTCTACCGCGAGGAGGAGCGCGAGATGAACCCGCTCTGCCTGGCCGAAGGCATCGGGATAATACCCTGGAGTCCCCTGGCCCGTGGTTTCCTGACGGGCAATCGCCGCTCCCAGGCCGAGAACTTTGGCGATACCACCCGCGCCCAGACCGATGATTTTGCCAAGTCAATGTACTACCAATCGGAAGATTTCACGGTAGTGGACCGGGTAGTCGAACTGGCCGGAAAGAAAGGCGTTTCGGCGGCCCAGGTTGCCACCGCCTGGATTTTGAACAAACCGGGCGTGACCGCGCCGATTATCGGGGCCTCCAAGATGTACCAGCTTGAAGAAGCGGTCGCGGCCCTTGATATTGAACTCACTCCCGAAGATATGAAGTACCTGGAAGAACCCTATCGTCCCCACCGGGTGTTGGGCCACTCCTAACACAACAACGCCAGGCCGGGACAGGTTTTGTATAGACCTATCCCGGTCCAGGCTAGAAATTCCGCTTTCGTTGGTGTATGATGCGGAAAAGCCCTTACTCGCCATCAGATTTTTATAGTGTCAGCTTGATAAGTAAAGTAAGGATGAGCAAAGATGCGAACCCAAGTAGCCATTGTCGGCGCCGGGCCTGCCGGGCTGATGTTGTCGCACCTGTTACACCTCCAGGGTATCGAGTCGGTAGTCCTCGAAACGCGCAGCCGGGCGGCTATTGAAGCCACTGTCCGGGCGGGTGTCCTCGAACAGAGCACGGTTGACCTCATGACCGCTACCGGGGTAGCGGAACGGCTCCTTAAAGAGGGCTATCCCCATCATGGCGTCTACTTACGCTTTGACGGACACAACCACTTTATTGATGTCTACGAGTTGATGGGCGGCAAGACGGTCACGGTCTACCCCCAGCACGAGGTCATAAAAGACCTGGTGGCGGCGCGCCTGGCGGCAGGTGGTGACTTGCGCTTTGAGGTCTCGGAGGTTCGGGTGGGCGACTTCGACACCGAACGGCCCTGGGTGACATTCCGGCACGAAGGCGCAGAAGTCCGGCTCGACTGCGACTTTATCGCCGGGTGTGACGGTTCGCAGGGCATCTGCCGTCCCTCGATTCCCGCCGGGGCCTACACCATCTATGACAAAGTTTATCCTTTTAGCTGGTTTGGCATCCTGGCCGAAGCCCCTTCCGCCGGAAAACTTATTTACTCCTACCACGAAAAGGGGTTTGCCCTGGTCAGTTCGCGCACTCCTACCCTGCAACGGATGTATTTCCAGGTTGACCCGCTTGACAGCGTGGCTAACTGGCCCGACGAACGGATCTGGTCCGAGTTTTACGCCCGGCTGGAAGGTGCGGACGGCTGGACCTTCGAGAGCGGCAAAATCATCAAAAAAGATATTATCGGCATGCGCAGCTATGTTATCGAGCCGATGCAATATGGCCGGATGTTCCTGGCCGGGGACGCCGCCCACATCGTGCCACCGACCGGGGCCAAGGGTTTGAACCTGGCAATTGCCGATGTGAAACACCTGGCCGATGGCCTCAAATATTTCTACACTACCGGGCAGACAGGTGAGCTTGACGCTTACTCTGACAAATGCTTGCGCCGGGTCTGGCGGGCCGAACACTTTTCGTGGTGGATGACCTCGATGCTGCACCGCTTCCCCGATGACGACAAGTTCCAGCAAAAACTCCAACTTTCGCAGTTGCGCTATGTCGTCAGTTCGCACGCGGCCTCTTATTCGCTGGCCGAGAACTATGTCGGGTTCGAGGGCTGATGAACGAAAACGAGCCAATAAATTTCGAGGAATTGGCCGAGGCTTTTCAGGGACCGGAAGTCCTGGCGATTGCCCTGCTGGGTAGCCACGCCACCGGACAGGCCGGGCCGTTTAGCGATATTGACCTGGTCCGTTTCGTGGAAAGCGACGCTGACGAACCGGATGGCATGGGTAGCCACCTGATAAACGGTCGCCTGGTCGTGGTGAGCGATGTAAGTAAAAGTCAACTTGAAAAGTCTTTTACACAGCCGGAAGTGGCGGTCAAAACCATTGCCGGGCTGCGAACAGGGAGAGCCCTTTTTGACCCGACCAGCCTTTTCCAAAAAGTCCAGGCCAGGGCGCAAGCTTTCACCTGGGACACCGCGATGCAAAAGGCGGCCAACCTGTGGTCCAGTCGCGCCATGGTCGGCTGGATTGAGGAAGTTCATAAAGGACTGGAAGGACTCCGCCGCAACGACATTGGCCGGATGCTCAACGCCCGCCACGGCTTCTCCTGGGGTCTTTCCCAGGTCATCCAGACCCAGCGCGGCGTCCTGGTCTCAGGCGACAACGCTTTTTTTGACGAAATAGCCGGGGCGATAGGGTCTGAAAGCCGCTGGGTGCAACTGCGCCGGACCGCGTTTGGCATTGAGGACGCCGACGGGTTGGCCCCGACCCTGCGCCAACAGGTCGAGGCCGGGTTGCGCCTTTATATCGAAACGGCCAACCTGCTCGACGGCGTCATGGAAGAATTGGACCGAGTGTTAGTCCGGGAAACGGTTGGCTTGATTGAGCAGGAGTTCGGTTGGAATAGAAAGAAAGGTATCTTATGAGCGTAAAACCGGGCTGGCAGGGGCGTTGCTTCGAGGATTTCGAGGTGGGCGATGTCTATGTCCACCCGCTTGGCCGGACCATCACCGAGGCCGATAACGTCTGGACAACCATGCTTACCCTCAATACTAACCCTATCCACTTCGATTATAACTATGCTGCCCAGACCGAGTTTGGCAAACCGTTGGTGGACAGCACTTTTACCCTGGCCCTGGTGACCGGAATGAGCGTGACCGATGTCAGCCAGAACGCCATGGCTAACCTGGGCTGGGATGAAGTGCGCCTTCCCGCCCCGGTCTTTCACGGTGACACCATCTACGCCAAATCGGAAGTCCTGGAAGCGCGTGGCTCCAAATCGCGCCCGAACGTCGGGATTATACGCATCAAGACGACCGGGTTCAACCAGGATGGCACCACCGTTATCGAATTCAAACGCACGATTATGGTCTACCGGCGCGGGCATGTCCCGGCTACCGCCCGCGACCTGGCAATACGAGCGGCCAACCAGCAGACCGAGAAAAAAGGCGAAAATGGAATTTAACCTGACCGAGGAACAACAGCATATCCGGGCGGCGGTGCGCGAATTGTGCCGTAAATTCACGGGCGAGTACTGGCGCAAACTCGACCACGACCGCGCCTACCCGGAAGAATTCGTCCAGACCCTGACCGAGGCAGGGTGGCTGGCCGCCCTCATTCCCGAAGAATACGATGGGGCCGGACTGGGCATCACCGAGGCCAGTCTAATCCTGGAAGAAATCAACCTTTCGGGCGGCAACTCGGCGGCCTGTCACGCCCAGATGTATATCATGGGAAGTTTGCTCCGCTATGGGAACGCCGAGCAAAAAAGCTATTACCTGCCCAAAATCGCGCGGGGCGAACTGCGTTTGCAGGCTTTTGGTGTGACCGAGCCGGACGCCGGGTCCGACACTACCAAAATCAAGACCGCCGCCGTCCGCCAGGGCGATTCTTACGTCATAAACGGCCAGAAGGTCTGGACCAGCCGTTTCCAGCACTCCGATTTGATGCTGCTTTTGGCCCGCACGACCCCGCTCGAACAGGTCCAGGACCGGACGGGCGGCCTCAGCCTTTTCCTGGTGGATTTGCACGCGGCGGGCGACAGCATCGAAGCCCGGCCTATCGAAGCGATGGTCAACCACGAAACCAACCAGGTTTTTATAAACGACCTGCGCGTCCCGGCCAGCGCCCTGGTGGGCGAGGAAGGCAAGGGCTTTCGCTATATCCTGGATAGCTGGAACGCCGAACGTATCCTGATTGCTGCCGAGTGCATCGGGGATGGGCGCTGGTTCGTGGAAAAAGCCAGCCGTTACGCCAGCGACCGGGTCGTCTTTGGCAAACCTATCGGTACGAACCAGGGCGTGCAATTCCCTATCGCCCAGGCCCACGCCCATATTGAAGCCGCCGACCTGATGCGTTTTAAGGCGGCCTGGCTCTTTGACAACAAACAAAAATGCGGAGCCGAGGCCAATCTCGCCAAACTGCTCGCCTCCCAGGCCAGTTGGGAGGCCGCCAACGCCTGCCTGACCACTCACGGCGGCTACGGCCTGGCGGTCGAGTATGATATTGAGCGCAAGTTCAGGGAAACCCGCCTTTATACGGTCGCCCCGGTCAACAATAACCTGGTGCTGGCATATATCGGCCAGCACGTCCTGAACATGCCAAAATCCTACTAGGAGAACTTCCGATGGAAGAGTCGCTGTACGATAAGGGAATGAAAGTCAGAAAAGAGGTGCTGGGGGCCGAACACGTGGAACGGGCCACCGCCCGCATCACCGAGTTCGACGCTGATTTTCAACGCTTCATCACCGAAACGGCCTGGGGGTCGCTCTGGGCGCGGCCCGACCTGGACCGCCGCACCCGCAGCCTCGTGACAATCGCTATCCTGGCTGCGTTAGGCCGGGAAGAACTGGCTTTGCACCTGCGGGCCAGCCAGAATATCGGGGTGGACCAGCGCGAAATCGCCGAGGTACTGATGCACGTGGCCGTTTATGCGGGCGTCCCGGCGGCTAACTCGGCCTTTGCCACCGCCAAAAAAGAATTCGCCCAGTCGGAAATATCAGCAAGGGCTAAAGTCGGCCCTCAGACAACCATCACCGGAGAAACTAACCCACCGGGGAAGGAGGAATAAAAAGATTATGGATATTGCGACCACTTTTGAAGCCATCGTGCGCGGTGATAAAGAGATTTTCCCGCCCTACCTGTACGAGGCGTACCAATCCACCCGCCGCCGCGCACCCAAACAACCACTTATCGAGACGCCTCTCACTATCTCGGAACTGACCGGGCCCGGCCCCTATCTCAGCCGGGTCATCCCCGAAGACGCCGACCTCACCCGCAACTCCGGTACCGGGGGTGAGGCTATCGGCCAGCGTATCATCGTCACCGGGCGGGTGCTGGACGAAGAAGGTAACCCCATTCCACATACCCTGCTCGAAGTCTGGCAGGCTAACGCCAGTGGCCGCTATTTCCACGAACGCGACCAGTGGCCCGGCCCTCTCGACCCCAACTTTATCGGGATGGGGCGCTGCCTCACCAACGACCAGGGCGAGTACCGCTTCCTGACCATCCGGCCCGGCGCCTATCCCTGGAAAAACCACTACAACGCCTGGCGACCCGCCCACATCCATTTCTCGCTCTTTGGACCCAACATGCTCTCCCGGCTGGTCACCCAGATGTATTTTGCCGACGACCCCCTCCACAATCTCGACCCGATTATGAGTTCGGTCCCGGCAGGCAAAGCCCGCGAACGCCTGATTGCCGCCTACGACCACACCGTCACCGAGCAAGAATGGGCTCTCGGCTATCGCTGGGACATTGTATTGCGCGGCCCCAACGCTACCCCCTTTGAAAATGCCAGACAGGAAACAGGAGAGGGCCACTAATGTCAAAACTTCCTTTAACGGGTTCCTCGACGGTGGGGCCGTTCTTCTCTATCGGTCTGCTGACCAAAGACATGGTACACCCGGTCCTGGCTAGCCCTGAGACTCCCGGCGAACACATTCGGATTGAGGGGAGGGTGCTAGATGGGGATGGCGCGCCTGTCATTGATGCGCTTTTAGAAATCTGGCAGGCCAACGCCAGCGGCCACTACAACCACCCTGCTGCGCAGACTACCGGGACACTCGACCCCGACTTTAGCGGGTATGGCCGGACCGGGACGGCTAAAGACGGCTCGTTCTGGTTCGAGACGGTCAAACCGGGGGCGGTGCCATTCGATGATAATACGCTGCAAGCGCCCCATCTCAACCTGACGATTTTCTCGCGGGGCTTGCTAAACCACCTGGCGACCCGGCTCTATTTCGAGGACGAGGCCGCCACCGCGACCGACCCGGTCTTGCAACTGGTCCCGGCAGAGCGGCGCGCGACCCTGGTTGCCCGCAAAGACCCCAAAGCTACCGAGGAGGGCAAAGCGGTCTACCGCTTCGACATTATCATGCAGGGCGAGGGCGAAACGGCTTTCTTTAACCTTTAGTAGCCAGGGGCTCACAGCGCATCGCCAATAGTCGGTAGTCAGTAAACGAGTTAGATTACCATGGCCCTATCTGAAAAAACTTAAACTGCAAACCTATAAAACTAGCAGGAGCTAAAAAGGCGGAATGTCCGACCAGGTCCAACCTCTTTTCACCACCCCGGCCATGACGGCGGTCTTCTCAGCCCCGGCCCATGTCCAGGCCATGCTCGATTTCGAAGCGGCCCTGGCCCGGGCCGAGGCGGAGCTTGAAATAATTCCTCAGGCCGCCGCCCTTGAAATTGCCGGGAAAAGCCGGGTGGAGCTTTTTGACGTGGCCGCGCTTTACCGGGAAACGGCCCTGGCCGGGACTCCGGCGATTCCCCTGGTGCGCATGTTGACGGCCCTGGTGGAAGGCGAGGCGAAAAGATATGTCCACTGGGGCGCGACCAGCCAGGACGCCATTGACACGGCCCTGATGTTACAGTCGCGGGCCGGGCTGGACCTACTTTTAGCCGGGCTGCTGGAAATCGCGGAAAGTTGCGCCCAACTGGCCGAAAAGCACCGCGCCACCCTGATGGTAGGCCGGACCCTCCTGCAACAGGCCCTGCCGCTGACTTTTGGTCTGAAAGCGGCCCGCTGGCTGGCCCTGGTCACCCGCCAGGTCGAATTCTTGCGGGAACAGCAGGAAACAGCCCTGGCTGTCCAACTGGGCGGAGCCGCCGGGACGCTGGCTTCGCTTGGAGATAAAGGTCCGGAAGTGGTCGAAAGACTGGCCGCCAAACTGAAACTGGCCGCGCCGGAATTGCCCTGGCACACCGAACGGGACCGGGTCGGACGGTTGGCGGGGAGCCTGGGGGTAGTGGCGGGCGCGATGGCGAAAATCGGCACCGACCTGGCGCTGCTGGCCCAGACCGAGGTCGGGGAAGCCAGGGAAGGAGAGCTTCCCGGCAAAGGCGGCTCGTCGGCCATGCCCCAGAAACGCAACCCGGTCGATACCATGTTGGCCCTGGCAGCGGCGCGATTGGCGGTAGGGGCCGTTCCGGTTATCCTGGGGGCAATGGGGCAGGAACACGAGCGGGCCGTCGGCGGCTGGCAGGCCGAATGGACCGCCCTGCCCGACCTTTTCCGCCATACTGCCGGGGCGGTCGAAGGTATCCGGGCGGCAACCGCCAACCTCGAAATTGATGCCGACAGGATGCGGGCGAACCTGGACCGGACCAATGGCCTGGTGCTGTCCGAGGCCCTGACGATGGCACTCGCTCCTAAAATTGGCCGGGCCGAAGCCTATAAAATCGTCCAGGCCGCCGTCAAACAGGTCACGGAGCAGGGGAAAGACTTGCGCCAGGCCGTCCTCGAAAACCCCCAGGCCCGCCAGCACCTGACCGAGGCCGAAATCGACCAGGCCCTCGACCCGGCCAGCTATCTCGGCAGCGCCAATCTTTTTATCGACCGGGCCCTGGCCGGCTACCGCCGCCTCAACCCGGCCCCGGACCGCTAGTTTAACGAGACTACTTTTATATTCCCATAAAGTTCTTCGGCCAACCCCAACGCTCGCACAATTTGCTCGATATGGTCGGTGTCGTGCGAACCTATCTGGAAAGCCTGTTCCAATAAAGTGATAGGCCCGGCTTCGGGATGAATCCCGGTGCGCTGCCATTGTGTGGGGGTCAATTCCGCGAAAAACTGGATAGTACGGCGGCGGTTCTCGACTAATTGCTCAAAGACTCTATTGAGGGCCTGGTTGGTATAGTCACCCTGCCGGGCCTTTTCGTTCTGGTCGAAACTTTCAAAGACCGGCGTGTCCTCATTCAACATCCGTAAAGCGCGCTGGTAGAAAACTTCCTCTAGGTCGCGCAGGTGGCAGACAATCTCTACCACGCTCCAACCGTCCGGTCCATCCTTGAAACGGCGGGCCTGGTCCTGCCAGACATTTTTTATTAAACCGTGCAAAATAACGGGGTTTTTACGCAGCGAACGCAGCAAGCGCCCAGGCGTCAACAAGCTCATCTGTTACCTCTTTTATTCAGATTACCGAGATTCTTTGTGATGAATAAAGGCTACGTGCTTTTGGTGGAATTGTCAATAAATTCGAAAAGAAAGCAAAATAAAATAACTTAAATATGAGCTTATTGATATAATAAACATAGCACCTTGTATAACTTAATTTCCGGTGAGGCGAACCCAAAATGGACAAGCTCAAACAATTCGATACTCCCAAAACCTACCTGACTCTGAGCGGGTTACTGGCGGGCTATCTTTTACTGTTGCTCTTTCAATCATTTTTTAATAACCAGATTGGGAAACTTTCAGTCTTTAATTACAGCCCTATCGCCTTGCTGTTTATCGTTCCATTTGGGATGGTTGAATCTGACCGGATGCAATTTTCAAAAATCGCCACATTGGGACTGGCGGCAATTATTGTCAATATCCAGCTAAATTTGTTACACGCACTAAACCAACCCGATAGCGGTAACGGCTTCCAGATGGCCAGCTTTTTTGGTCTGGCCCTGGCGGGTATTACGGTCTTGTGCCACTACGACTTGAAAAAGACCGGGCGGACCCGGCTCGATTACACGGTTGTCTCAATTGGGTTTTTCTTCTTCTTTGGCTTACTGGCGGCCACTGAATTTGCCTTAATCACCAGTTAGGATTTTTAAGTAAACCGGTTCGAAGAAATTAGCGGTATAAAAAGCGAAAAGCCACCCATTAAGAGTGGCTTTCATTATTTTTGAACCGGTATAGCTAGGCCCGGAGGCGCTTGACGACAATCCAACCGCACCACCCGGCAATTAGCACCAGCACCCCCATCATGAAAAGGGTTAAATTGAAAGAGGTGGCGACATCGTCATACCGCTCCCGCAAAGAGGGTTTGTAACTTCCGCTGGCGTCCGGGAAGTCGGTAAAGTTCGCCAGGAGTTTGCCGCCTTGTTTGTCGTAAATCTGCGACTCGACCACCTGCCTGGTGTTAGGCAAATAGGCTGCCAGGATATAGTAAGGCGCGGTAGCCGACGAAGCGCTAATATCCCCATCGACACCGTAATAGATTACTTCGGTCAGCTTTAAGGTCTTGCCATTCACCGTCATATTGAAATCGTTCACGCCATCGCCGGAGGAACTAATATTCCCCGTGCCCGTTTCAATCAGCGGCTTGGCGGCGGAATCGAGGTCGAGAGTGCGGCGGTCCGCATCGTGGGACGAAAAAGCGCCAAGGATACCGAACAACGCGATAACCAGGCAGATTATCCCGATAACGAGCGGCCAGGTAATCGGCTTCTTTTGCGGCTTGACCGTGGCCGGTCCGGCGGACACCCCCCAACCGGTATAGTTGGGCGGGAAACCGGGCGGGGGCGGCCAGTATTCGGCCTGCCGATTAGCCATAGGGTTAGGTTGGTAAGGGACTGGCGGTTGGGGCTGGTTATTGAATTGTTGGTAACGGTTCGCGTCGTTCGGTTGGCTCATTTTAAATACTCCGCGTTAGCTTTAGCGGCGAAAGTCCTTTCCCGGCAAAGAGTTATAGCCGTACCTTGCCCCGGACAGTTTCACCGGCTTCAGAAGCGCTCCCATGCTGCACGGCGCTTGAAAATCCCTGATACATTTTCTTACTTCTATCATTATAATGATACGTGTAAAGAGCGGTCAGGTTTCCCCTTTTCACACCAAATTATTTGCTTCCTCTATTGTAACATTACCCCGGCCAAAAGTTTAGCCGTCCGGAATCCAATACTTATCCTTTTCTAAGAAAAATCTCTTGACACTCGAAACTTACTAATATAGAGTTACTTTACAAAAGTGAGTATAATTTCACCTGAAAAAGGACTTTGATGGCCTGCGAAAAGGTCCAGAAAACCGGCAAAAGAGGAGTTTACCGGCTATTTTTAAATTACCTGAATCAACCGATTTTAGGTTATAATAGCGCCAGCTTTTCAAACGCAGACCCAGATTTTTAACATAAGAGCAGTCCGGTGGCCGAAAAGGCCGGAAGGCCAATTTAGCTGTTTCGAAGCCAACCGGGAGTAAGTTAACCATTGGCGCAACCCACACAGACCCAACTGCCACTGAAAGGGAGAGGTTTATAACCGACTAATTTATGAGCACCAACAAGAAAAATAATTCCAGACCTTCGTCAAATCCCGCGACCTCAACTCGCCGGAGCGGTTCGCCCGTGGAAGCCGCCCGCAAATCGTTTGTTCCCGCCGAAAGCGATGTCGCTACCGAAACCCCGGCTTCCGGGGCAGGCACGGTTACCAAAACCTCGACCCAGGCCACTTCCGCCCGGCAAGCCGCCCGGTTGGAACGCCAGCGAAAACGCCGCCGCCAGCAAATAATCACCTGGTCGGTGGTCGGCGTAATCGTGCTGGCTGTAGTTGCCGGGGTGGTGGTCTGGCAAATTTCCCAGGGCCCAAAGACCGACTCCAGCGGTATCACAACCTTTGGCACTTTATCGCAGTCCCACGTATCCGGGACTGTCACTTATCCCCAGGTGCCCCCGGTCGGCGGTCCCCACAACCAGATCTGGCTAAACTGTGGCATCTACGATAAACCGGTCCCGAACGAAAACGCGGTCCATTCGCTCGAACACGGCGCGGTCTGGATTACCTACCAGCCGAATCTACCGGCAGACCAGATAGCGCAGTTGCAGACCCTGGTGCGCGGCCAGACCTATGTGATTTTGTCGCCTTACACCGGTCTGCCCTCCCCGGTCGTCGCCTCGGCCTGGAGTACCCAGTTGAAACTCCAGAGCGCCAGCGACCCGCGCCTGGCTAGTTTCCTCAGCACTTACCGGCAAGGCCCTCAGACCCCTGAACCGGGCGCAGCCTGCAGCGGCGGCGTCGGGACGCCTCTCCAGTAAGCCAGACCAAATAATAAGCCCGGCCAATCCCAGTAGAAATACCTCGGATTGGCCGGGGTTTATTTTATAACGAACCGGCGAAGTTTATTTAACCGGCGGCTTTTGAATTGTGACCGGGTCGTTGAACTTCGAAAAAGTATAGACCCAGTAGGCCGGGTCCGGGCCAACCTCTTTCAGGCCCAGGCGCACCAGGCGATAAGTGGAAGTATCCAGCCAGACATCGGCAGTAACGTCCTTAGAGCCGAGTTTTTCCAGGGTTATTTTAGCAATATCTTTCCCGGCCAGCCCGCCTTGCAGATGCCACACATTCAGACCGTTAAGTGTTTCAGTGCCGAAATATTGTGGGTTGCTCAACTTCGCCAGGGTTGGTCCCACACCCGCCTGAGGGTCGAAAAAACCCGGAAGGTCGAGCTTTTCATCAGGGCCGGAGGCGTTCCAGTTGCCAAAGTCGTCTTTCATGTACTGTTGACCGTCCAGGCCAATCACCGGCACCTGGAACTCGACCACCAATACCGATACCTTTACTTTGACATCGTAGCGGTCAGGGGCTTGCAAAGAGCCTTCGGCCTGTTTTACGTCCAGCCCTTTAACCTGAAGTTTGCCCTGCTGAATGTCGAGGTTAAGATAATAGCTTTGCAGCCCGGCAAAGACCGTGGCGGCCTGGCTGACCATTTCGGCTGGCGGCACGGGCGGTGTTACCGGTGAAATTGCCGGGGTCGAAACAGCGGCGGTAGTAGCAGAAGTGGTTGTAGAGGCAGAGGTCGTGGTTGAGGGTGGGGTAGGGCCTGGCGTTGGAGCGGTCGAGCCACAGGCGGTCAGGCCCAGAAAAAGAATAGACCAAAAGCAGATAAAGGCGCGTGTTTTAATCCTGGTCACCAAAAAAATCCCATTTGTTTGTCATTCCAAAAACTCTTTCCGGCCTTGATTATAACAAACAATCCGGGCGCTGTTTTAAACCGGGCGAGCGCCTTTGCCAAGATTGCAGCGAGCGCAAAGGGTTTGCAGGTTCGAGGGGTCGTTGGTGCCGCCCCTTGAAACCGGCTTAATATGGTCCACGTGCAACTGGGTGTGCTCATCCTGTTTCGCACCGCATTTAACACACCTGAATTTATCCCTGGTCAGGATGTCGTAGCGCAATTTGGCCCCGATAGGTTCGCGGACATAGCCCCCGGTTTGGCCGCTGGCGCCCGGATTCGCCCGGTTACCCGGTGCGGAAGGTTTCTGGTTTGGCCTGGGCGGTGCGGCCTGGGGCCGGGACTGGACCGTCGGGCGATAGGAGTTAAAAAGGTTCTCCCAACGCGAGTTCTGGTTTAGCGGCAAATCCTTGCGACAGGCCGGGCAATAATACTGGTAATCCGGCTGCTTTTTCGTAAAGGAAAGCGCCGGGCCGACCCCCGGCAGACCCACTTTTAGGCCGTTGTTTGGCAATTGCCTGCGCTGAAGTTTCAGGCGGGTATGGTCGCAGGTGCCAGCCGTATCTTTCGAGCCGGACAAGAATTTTAAAAAGTCCATCTTAAAAGAGCCCTTCTGCTTAAACGCCGGACCGCCTGCTAAACAGACTCACGACAAACAGTAAAAGCAGGGCTCCAACGGTCGCGGTAATAAAGTTGCCGATAATACCCCAGGCCCGGATACCCAGCGCGGGCAGGATAATCCCACCGACAAAAGCGCCGCCCAACCCCAGGAATAGGCTGGTCAGGAGCGAAAAATTGCGCTTGCCAAAAAGATAATTAGCTACAAACCCGGCGGCCAGGCCGATAACAAGAGTGATAAGAAGGTTGCTCAGGTCAATATTTATAAGCATAGGAAAGTCTCCTTCCGGGCATAACAAAGCCCGAAGCTGTTTCTTTAGTTATCGTTACAATATGGAAACCTTGATAAGCAATTTACGAAAGGTTTATAAAGAAAGTTTCACAAAAATTTATATTAATTTCAAGAAAATAAAAGACCGGGTGGGTCCGGTCTTTTTTATTGACGCTCTCGCTTATTCTAACGCCCCGGCCAGGCGCAAAAGCTGGCGCAGGATGGCGGCAAGCTGGTCGGTGGCACGTGGGCTGGGTTGCAGAGGAAGCTGGCCGTACCGGAACTCGTCGTGTTCGAGGCGGTTCGGGTCGTCGGGATAGACCGCCCAGGCCGCCACCACCGGGCGGGCCAGGGTGTTGGATTGGGCGTCGGTCTTGGTGAAGTCGCGGATAGAGTCGCGGTACTCGTACTTGGCGTAGAGCGTGCGGCGGTCCCGGCTGTAGGTCGCGTCCATCACGATGATTTTCGGCACCCGCTCGCCTTCCTCGAAGACCTCGATGGCAATATCCGGCTTGCGTTTGGTCGAGCCGAGACCGGGCGGCGCGTAATAGCCGTAGTAACTCGGCCCGCCCAATTCCTCGGCATCAAGCGCGTCGTAATCATCGGCGCTGTAAGCGTAATCCCGGGCCGGGCGGTAGCCGCTAAAACTGCGGTACTCGCGGTCGTAGTAGATAACGACCCGCCGCCCCAGCGGGGAAACCAGTTCCATCGAGCTGCCGCTCTGCAAGATATAGTTGAAACGGATTTTGCTGGTCAGGTTGTTGACCGGCTTCCCTTCCTTGGCGACCACCGTAAAACCGAGCTTTTCCACCATCGTCTGCAAAATAACCACTGTCACCCAGTATTCGTACAACTGGTTGACGCTGCTCAGCCGGACACTCCGGTTATTCTGCTCCAGGCCAATCGTGCTGCTCACCAGCTCTACTTCTTCGTCCAGGTCCGACTCAATCTGGCGGACCTGCCGGTAGAACCGGTTTTCGCGCAGCACCACGCTGGTCCGGCGCGGGCCGAGCGTCCCCAACCCGGCCAGGAACGACCCGCTGATAGCATCTTCAAGCCGGGACCGCATCTTTTTGAGGTTGTGAATGTATTCCTCGTTGGCCTTGATGCGGACGGCCAGGGCCAGCGAACGGGTCCGGCTGCTCCGGTTTTGCTCCTGTTTGGCCGTCCTGATTTCTTCGGCAAGCTGGCTTTCGACCATTTTCGAAAGGTTTATCAACTTCTTGAGGGTCATCTTCAAAAAGCGGTTTTCGTAGGTATCGAAAGCTTCTTCCAGCCGGGAGACCGGCACGCGGGCAGGCAAAGCCCGGACCCCGTGCGAAAGCGGACGCTGGGAAGGGCGCGATTTTTCCAGCCGCTTCTGAGCTTTTAAAAGCTGGGCCTGCATCCGGTTTAGTGGTGGCTCGACCGTCTTGGGTTTGGGCTTATCTTCCAGGTCGCCCTCGACAATCGCCTCGGCAGCCCGTTTGTCGCCCGGCACCACAATCCATTGCGTGCCGCTCCGGGAAGCCAGTTTGAGCGAAGTGTAGTTCAGGGCGTCAACCGTGTTGGCCGGGACATCGGTTATCAGGCGGCGCAAGACCCGGTGGGGTTGGTCCATGATACCCGGCAGCACGTTTAACATGCGCCGGTAATAGAGCGTGACAATATCGTAACGGGCCGAGGCGATGGTCTTGGTTCCGGCCAGCATGGAGATTTCGTGGGCGCGACCCTTGTGGCTGTAGAGGACTTTCTCGTTCTGGCGTTTTAGCACCTCGCGCATGTACTCGTAGTGCTGCTCGGCCAGGCGGGTCACCTGTAGCTGGATATTCGAGGTAAACCCCGGCACCGGCAGACCGCGATAGAGCAGGGTTACACTGCAATCCCCGGCGTATTGCTCCTCCTGCATGCGCTGCTGCCACTCGCGAGTGCTTACTTTGTAGGAAGCCCGCAAGACGTTCCACTCGACCGGAATACCCTGGCTGACCTCGTCGCGCTCAAGTTCGAGGGTAAGCTGGTAAATATCGAGGGGCAATTGCACGTCGCCGGTATCAATTTCGAAACTGAGCCGTTCGCGTTCGCTCAGACCGACCTCGCCGCCCCAGGGCAAGTACTGGCGGTTGACCATTACCCGGACCTGTTGCAACTGTTCGAGTTCTTCGCTGCTGAATTCCCCCGTCCGCCAGTTCGTAAGAGGCCCGGAGCTGGCGGGCGGGGAGTATTTATCCCCGCCCCAATTTGGCTCGTTATAACTGCCCGATGACCACATCGTCTTCTTCCAGTTTGTTGGTCAGTTCCATAATCGCTTCGTGGCTGTGTTCGAACAAAGGCCGGTCCGTTTCGGGACTGCGGGCTTCCTGCTCGAAATAGGTCGTCAGTTTTTCGAGCATCACCCGCTGGCGATTGTGGTCGCTGGATACCTCCAGTTTGACCAGCACTTTCTGGACAATCTGGATGTCCAGGGCGGCGGCCATCGTGAAATACCCGGCCCGGTAAGCTTCGTCAACCCAGTCCAGGATTTCGTGGACGGTCCGGTAGCCGAACTGCTGCCCTGCCTCGGCCAGTCGCAAGTTGATTTCCTTGAGATGGGTACCCACGAATTCGAGCAGGTCGTCGGAATAATCGTTGCGTAACAAATCGAGCATGTGGCCGATTTCGATGCGGTCAATCTTGATGATGTTGGCCCGGTCCAGCACTTTCCGGCTGAACGTATGGGTCGTTTCGTCGAGGTTGACCGTCCCGGTGATGTAGAGGTTGGGCGGGATAATCAAATCCTGGTCCACTTCGTCGTCGGGGCCCTTTGGCTGGTCGTAAAGACGGATTTTGCGCAGTTCGCCTTTGACCTCCATGCGGCTCAGGAAGTCCGAGAAGTAATATTCGGCCCGCGCCAGGTTCATTTCGTCCAGGCAGACAAAATATTTTCGGGGGTTGCGGGGGTCTTTCTCATAGGCCACCGAAGCGTTATAGACGTGTTTACAGAACTCGGAAGGGACAAAATGTTTGTTTAGAATATCGTAATTGCCGAGCAGACTTTCGTTGGATTGCCAGTCGGGCCGGATACTGACCAGGCAATATTTGCCGTTCATAGCCTCGGCGTAGACCTGGGTCAGGCGGGTCTTGCCGCCGCCGGAAACGCCGGTCAGGATAACAAACGGTTTAGAGACGAGGGAAATGTGGTAACGCCAGATTAATTCATCGGGGTAATACAGTTTTTCACGTTTCAGATGCTCGATAACGCGATTGACTTCGGCGGTAACGACTTTGTTTGGCTTGGGCGCAGGCGGCAGGGGCACCGTAACCGGGCGCGGCACGTAACCGTTGGCGTAGGTCGTGGCGTAACCCCGGTTGAAGCCGTTGGCCTGGACCGGCGCTTCGGCGCTAAGCTGGATTATTTTGCCCAGCCTCGACACCACCGAGTCGCATTGTTCGGCTTCGCTGACCCGCCCGGCGCTGCGTAATTCGTTGGCGCGTAATTCATGTTTATCCTGGATACTTTGTAAAGCAGAGATTATATAACTGCGGTCAATTTTGCGGATATATTTGCTAAAAGTTTCGCTGCGGACCGACCGGTTCCAGACCGGGCTGCTGTCAATCAGGCCATCCATGAAACGGACCGACAAATCCGGGTTACCGTTTATCAGGTAGTGGGGCTTGCCGAGCAGCATACCGTCGCGGCTGTCTTTACGTTCGATTTTATCTACTACGTAGACCCCGACCAGGTAATTAAAATTAGCCCGGTTGGTCCAGAAAAACATTATTGCGCCGGGAGAAACTGTCTGCAAAAATTCGCTATATTCATCATCAGCCGGTTTCCAGACTTTATATCCATTTTTACTGAATAAGGAAAGGTCATAGCAACGCGCTTCACCTTTATCACAATAGTTAGCCCGGAAATGCTCCTGGGCGCCACACATCACCCGGACCGGGTTGCTACAGATGGTGCCGTCGAACCCGGCAATATGGCGGTTTACTTTCAAGAGTAAGCAGTTATCGAGCGTTAAACTATAGGGCAACCGGGCTTCCGGTTTTATTTCGGCAGGGATGGCGCTCAGGTCGTAGTTTGAAAAGGCCCGGCTAAAGGCGGTTTCACCAGGAGGAGGTGACGCAGATATTTCATTTGGTAAGCGACCGGGAGATTCATTTACATCGGGGGGAGCATTTTCGGATTGGGTTAACGAGCTTAAACCCTCATTGGTGCCCGGCGTAGAGCTCATGGTAATTTCCTCCTTTAAATTATTTAGTTGTTTTAGGTAAATTAAATCCATAAATTATTTAGTGGTGTGGTTTGCTAAATTAAATTAGGTAAGGCCGGCCTTTTGAGGGCTTCTGACCTTACACTTTTTCACCGCTCGTTATTTCTATAGATCGAAAGCTTCGATACCTTCAACGAAAAAGCTTTCTCGAAGAAGCCTTTTAACTCACGGGGCCATTTGATTAAAAGTCTTTTCCCAGTATCAATGTGGGCTAGAAAAAGGCCAATCCTGGCGGCAATTGGAAGCTTAATTCTATCTTTTTAGTGTACCCTTTAGGCTCTATAAAATCAAGTTACCCTACTTTTGTAAGCAAGGGACGGGCAAAGGTTTAATTTTCAGTGTTTTGTGTTTAGTTTTGTCATTTTGAAGATACTGGCAGCCCTTCCAAAGATGATTTAAATCACCTTTTCCCGAACTTTTACCTTCTTCTATTGACGCCCTGGTTTTATTCTGTTATAAATGACTATAGTCATAAATGATTGCGGTCAGTTATCTTGCGAGGTATAAGAAATGCCGGAAAGCACCAAAGAGGGGTTGCGGGAACGCAACAAACGTCAAAAATTTGAAAATATTCGGCGGGCCGCCCAGGAACTTTTCAAAGAAAAAGGGTTTGAGGCGACCACCACCCGCGAGATTGCCGAGCGGGCCGGTATCGGCACCGGGACCCTCTTTTTGTATGCCAGGGATAAGCAGGATTTGTTGATAATGGTCTACCTCGAGTCTATCGAGAAAATAATCGAGGAAAGTTTCGCCAATCTACCGCCGCAGAAACCTTTGCTTGATAGGCTGGTGGCTATTTTCAGCCATTTCCTGCGTTTTTACGCCCTGGACCAGGAAACGGCCCGCCTATATATCCAGGCCCTGACTTTTCAAAAAGGGCTGGAGGGGCAGCGCCTGGAAGCGGCCCGGCAGATTGCCCGCTTCCAGCAAAAACTGACCACCTACCTGGAACAGGCCCGGCAGCAGGGTGAAATCGGGCCGGACGTGGATACGGAACAGGCCAGCCGCAACCTTTTCGGGCTCTACTTCCAGGCATTAGGCGGGTGGCTCGGCGGGCTGACCGACCTGGAAACAACCATAAACCATTCGCTGCGAAACGCTTTCGCCTTACAAATAAGAGGGTTGCACTAATAAAGCTAATTATAGAAAACACTTAAAAAGAAAAAGTAATTAAAAAGAAAGAGAAAACCATGAACTCAAACAAAATCGAAAAAGTAGCGTTTGAAACAGCGCCCGGTCCTACCGTAACGCCAAAATCGGCTATTATCGCCGGGGGTGGTATCGGGGGATTGGCGGCGGGTATCGCCCTGGAACAGGCCGGGTGGCAGGTCAGCGTTTTCGAGCAGGCCGCCGAATTTAAAGCGATTGGGGCCGGACTGACCATCTGGCCGAACGCGGTCAAAGCCCTTTACACGTTGGGGCTACGAGAAGACCTCGAAAAGATGGGTGTATCCGAGTTTGCCGGGGGCTTTTTTACCGAAAAGGGTGAATTGCTGGCGAAAATCTCTTATGCCGGTATCCTGGAACGCTACGGCGCGCCTATCCTGGCGGTCCACCGGGCCGACTTACTCGATGCCCTGCTAAACAAACTTGGGAAAGACCGCTTGCGGCTGGGGGCGAAATTGCTCGATTTCTCCCAGGATGAAAAGGGGGTAACGGCTAATTTCTCGAATGGCGAAACGGCGCAGGCCGATGTCCTTATCGGGGCGGACGGTATTCACTCGAAGGTGCGCAAGAAATTGTTCGGCCACAAACCATTAAACTACAGCGGCTATACAGCCTGGCGGGGAGTCGCGCCGACTCCCAAAAAACCTTTCGAGGCCGGGGAGACCTGGGGCAAAGGTCGCCGTTTTGGGCTGGTGCCGCTAAACGGTGAGGCGGTCTACTGGTTCGCCACCGATAACCGTCCCGAAGGCGAGCCACACGACCCGGCCCACCGCCAGGAAGAACTTTTAACTTTGTTTGACGGCTGGCGCTTCCCGGTAAAGGAGCTTATCGCTACCACCCCTGCCGCAAACATCTTGCGTAACGACATTTTCGACCTGCCACCGCTGGATAAATGGACGGTGGGCCGGGTGACGCTCCTGGGGGACGCCGCCCACGCCATGACCCCAAACCTGGGGCAGGGGGCCTGCCAGGCTATCGAGGACGCGGTGGTGCTGGCCGGGTGCCTGGACCAATCCGCCGAGGTGCCGCTCGCTTTAGAACATTATGAAGAATTGCGCCGGGGCCGCACCACCCGGATTACCAGGCAGGCTCGCCAGGTCGGAGCGGTCGGACAGTGGCGCAACCCGGCCCTGGTCTGGCTGCGCAAACAACTGGCCCGGTTGCTCTTGCCCCGGTTACAGGACCGCCAGTTGGCCCCGATTCTAAATTACGAGGCGGACCGAGTCGCTAAAACGGGAGTAATACTAAATGGGCCTAGATAATTTTCATTCCGAGGAACCCTGTAGGAACAAAATAATGATTAGGTAGTATAAAAAATAAAATCCCCTTTGAATTTGCAAAAAGGGGATTGGGCATTAGTAAGAGAACTATGAATGGTTAATTTTCTAAAAGCGCTGGTCGCCGCTAGGCCGCCAGGCGGCGGTTGACAAAAGCGGCCCAATCCTGGACGTAAGTGCTGAGCGTTAGCTCTTTGGGCTGCGGGTGGCCGGGCCGGAACAGCAACATGGTCGGCACGCTCATCACGCCGTATTTTTCAGCTATTTCGGGGACCTGGGATACTTCGACCTTGACCACCTTGAAGGCGGCTTCGCCGTTCCGGGCCAGGGCGTCAACGCGAGGCGAAAGCGCCTTGCAGGAAGTACACCAGGTGCCCCAAAAGTAAACCAGGGTCGGCTCGGCAGCATTTAAGACAACATTTTCAAATTCGGCTTGGGTGGTAATATTTTGGACGGCCAGACTATTCATCGCGTAACTATCCTTTCGTAACCTTTTCGCTTTTTAAATAAATTTCCCGGTTATAAATACAAAATTGCTTCTTCGTTCTGGTTTTCCTGACGAGAAGTATTTTAATACAACAATCTCTATTTGTCAATAATTATTATTGATTAGAAACGGATATTATCAAGTCTTTTTATTTTTCAGGTGAGATAGGAGCGCGTTAGCCGCCGAATAGCCGCACATTCCATGAACGCCCCCACCGGGTGGGGTCGAGGAAGAACAGATATAGATACGCGGGTTTGAAGTAGTGTAAGGGGAAAGGCGCGGCATAGGCCGGGTGAAAAGCTGGAACCAGTCCTGGGTGCCGCCGTTAATATCGCCACCGATATAGTTAGGGTTGTAGCGCTCGACCTGGGCCGTGTTCATGGTCGATTTGGCAAGGATAAGCTGGCGGAAACCGGGTGCGAACCGCTCGACCTGGGCCGTAATCGCTTCGGTCATGTCGGTCGTGGAACCGTTTGGCACGTGGCAGTAAGCCCAGAGGGTATGCTGGCCTTCCGGGGCGCGGGTGGGGTCGAAGCGGCTCGGCTGGGTCACCAGCACATACGGCTTCTCGCAAATCTCACCTTTTGTGGCGGCGCGTTCCGAAACGACCAGTTCTTCCAGGGTGCCGCCCAGGTGGACGGTCCCGGCTTCGTGGCAACCTGGAGCGGTCCAGGGCACCGGGCCGGAGAGGGCGTAATCCACCTTGAAAATACCGGGACCATAGCGATACCGGGCCAGCCCCCGACTATAGCCGGGAGAAAGATGACGCCCGGCCAGTTTTAAGACCTGGCGGGGTGTCACATCAAGCAGGACGGCTCGCGAGGAAGGCAGGTCGTCCACCGATTCAACGGTCTGCCCGGTAATTATTTCGCCGCCGAGCGAACGCAAGTAAGCGGCCAGGGCCTCGGCGATTTGTTGCGAACCGCCCTTCGGAAGCGGCCAGCCGACCGCGTGGGCCAGCGAAGCCAGCACCAGCCCAAAGGCGGCGCTGGGCGATTGCTCCAGCGGCAGGATGGAATGGGCCGCCAGCCCGCCGAACAGGGCCTGTCCACCGGGCTGCTTGAAGTGGGCGCAGGCCAGACCCACCGCCGAACGCCAGGCATATAAACCAAAATACCCCAGCGCGAAAGGATGGCGGGGAATGGCCAGGGGGCCGAGCAGGGCCGGGGCCAGTTTATCCCATTTTTTGGCAAAAGGTTTTACCAGCCGGAGATAAGCCGGGCCGTCCGAACCCAGGGTTTCCGCCGACTTTTCGATAGAGCGGTAAAGCACCGCTGCCGTCCCATCGTCCAGGGGATGGGCGACATTGGCCGGGGGGAATATCCATTCGAGGCCGAACCGGTCGAGCGGCAAGGTGCTAAAAAAAGGCGACCCCACCCCCAGCGGGTGAATCGCCGAACAAACATCGTGCCGGAAACCAGGTAAATTTAGCTCGGCGGTCCGCATGCCCCCGCCGATAGTAGCCTGGCCTTCTATCACCAGGACTGAACGGCCCGCCTGGGCCAGCTTAATAGCGGCGGCCAGGCCATTGGGGCCAGCGCCTACAATCACCGCGTCGTAAAGCCGGGAGTTATTCACCATCCGGTTTACCCTGCCCTTTCCGGCTGACAAATATTAGGGATTTAATTTTGAGAAGTTGTGAGCAAACCTGCGTTAGCGGCGTACAGGGCCGCCTGGGTCCGGCTTTGCAGACCAAGTTTAGCCAGGATTATACTTACGTGGGTCTTGATAGTACCTTCGCTCAACTGCAAGCGGTGGGCGATTTCTTTGTTGGCTTTGCCTTCGGCTAACAGCCGCAAAACCTCGGTCTCACGCTCGGTGAGCGATTCAGCCGAACTGGAGCCTTCATTTTTCTTTATCAAAAGCCGTACTACATCGGAGGAAAGGAGGACCGGGCCGTTGGTAGTCATCTTGATAGTCCGGCACAATTCATCTGACTGGATACTTTTCAACAGGTAGCCGTTCGCACCCGCCTTCAGGGCCCGCAGAATTGCGTCACTTTCGAGAACGCTGGTGAAAATTAACACTTTGGTGTGGGGAAGCAGGGCTTTAATCTGGGCGGTCGCTTCAATTCCGTTCATCTCAGGCATTAACAGGTCGAGAATAACCAAATCGGGCTTCAGTTCCAGGGTTTTTGCGACGGCTTCCACTCCATTGATGGCGGTGCCAACTACCTCAATTTCGGGGTCCAGACTCAAAAAAGTCTGCATGCCCTGACGGACCACATTATGGTCGTCGGCAATCAACACTTTTACATTCATCAAACACCAGCTTCTATTTAATTAGTCGAAACCGTATGAGTATTTCTAATTGTGCCAAGCAGGCAACTTGCGTTGATTTTAACATAATCTTTGCTACACGCAAATATATCACTTTCTGCTTTTAAACTTACAAAATACAATCCAGGTTCGTAATATTTTACGTACATCCTTGCTACACCAGTGAAAGCTTGGTTATATTAGAAATTGACCCACAGGTGTTACTAAAAGTATAGCACAAAAATTCTGGGAAAGTGTTAAAAGTTAGTGAAGTAGAAAATATAGCCCGGTCTTTTCCGACCGGGCTAATCAGCAACCTAATAATAGGGGCAGGAGTTAATTTTCGGAGGTAGACTCGTACTGCTGCAAAATAAGGATGGCGTTTTGCCCGCCAAACCCGAATGAGTTGCTCATAGCCCGGCGAATAGTGTGCGGGCGGGCCTGCCCCGGCACATAATCGAGGTCACACTGGGGGTCGGGATTCTCCAGGTTGATGGTCGGGTGGACCGTCTGGTGTTGCATTTGCAGGATGGTCGCAATCGCTTCCACGCCGCCCGCCGCCCCAAAAAGATGGCCCAGCATCGACTTGGTGGCATTGACCGGGATATTTTTTATGGCCTCCCCGAAAATCTTCTTGATGGCCTGGGTCTCCATCACATCGCCCTTGGTGCCGGTAGCATGGGCATTTATGTAATCTATATCGGAAGGCTCCAGCCCGGCCATCTTGAGGGCCTGGCGCATGGCCCGGCCTACCCCGGCCCCGGTCGGTTCGGGGTCGGTCAGGTGATAGGCGTCGCAGGAAGACCCGAACCCGACCACCTCGGCATAGATACGGGCCCCGCGGGCCAGGGCATGGTCGAGACTTTCGAGAACCAGCAAGGCCGCGCCTTCCGCCGGGACAAAACCGTCCCGCGCCGAGTCAAAGGGGCGGCTGGCTTTTTCGGGGGTTTCGTTATAATGGCTGCTCATGGCTCGCATCGAGCAGAACCCGGCCAGGCCCAGTTCGGAGATAGAGGCGTCCGCACCTCCGGCCAGCATGACCTCCGCCGCTCCCCGCTTGATGACCTCGGCGGCGTCCCCGATGCTCTGGGTGCCGGAAGCGCACGCGGTGATGACGGTGCTGTTATAACCTTCCAGGCCGAGGTGCATGGCGACCTGGGCCGTACACATATTGGGCAAAATGGTCGGCAGGAAGAACGGGCTGATACGGCGTCCACCTTTTTCAAAGAAAGTTTGGGCCTCGTCTTCAATTTCCGGGAAAGCTGAATTGCCGGTGCCGAGGATGATACCATAATCGCCCGCGTCATCTTCGGGAATGGTCAGACCGGCATCGGCCACGGCCAGTTTGGCGGCAGCTATCGCCAACTGGCTGACCCGCGACATGCGCCGGGCTTCCTTGGCCCCAATAAATTTGCCTGGGTCGAAACCTTTTACTTCTGCGGCCACCTGGGAAGCATATTCCGAGGGGTCAAAAGCCGCGATGCGCCGGACCGCGCTTTCGCCACGTTCCAACCCGGCCCAGAAATCCTCCAGGGTATGGGCCAGGGGGTTAATGGTGCCCATGCCGGTAACGACTACCCGCCTTCCCCAGGCCGGGCCGGGTTTGCGATTATTTTCCTGGGGCGCTGTTTGGGACATTCTTTTTTAAACCTTTCTTTCTTTTAATTTTGGGGCAACCTGCCCTTTTATATGTATACACATATAACTTTCGATATAAAAAACCTAGCGCAGGACGTTATTTACGACTTCTAGCTCGGCCAGTAACCGGTCGAAATGCTCCTGGCCGAGCCGCTCCACCAGCAACCCATAGGTCTTTTCCCACAGGGGCATAATTTCGTCCAGTTTGCGGTGGCCTTCCGGCGTCACGCTGACCTGGCGGGTCCGGCCATCCGAACCCTGGACGCTGCTGACCAGGCCCATTTCTTTTAGTAACTTCAGGCTGCGGGTGACGCTGGTCTGGTCCATCAACATTTTGGCGGCAAGCTGCCCGACCGAGAGCGAACCCTGCTCGGCGATAGCCCCAAGCATGGTAAACTGGGTCACTTTCAGCCCGGTCGGCTGCAAAACGGTATCGCCAAACAGGGTAGCCGCCCGCGAGGTCTTGCGTAAATTGCCGATGGCGCAGCGTTTTAACTTTTCGAAATCCGATTGGTCCATCAGGCTCCAAAGTTAATTATATGTATATACAAGGAATTCTAACCGGAGAAGCCGTCCCTGTCAAACGGGACGGGTAAGCGGAGATTACCGGGCCAAGCAGCCGAAATCAAGCAGCTAACTGGACCCGGTTGAGGACGCTGCCTAGCTGGTGGGTAAGGTTATCAAGCTGGCTGCTGCTGGTGACGATGAGTTCAGTAGAAGTGGCGGTCTGGTCGGCCACTTCACTAACCGAGCGGATGGCGATTAAAACCTGTTCGCTGGCGGTATGCTGCTGCTGGGTGGCCTGGCGGATTTCCTCGGTCCGCTCGTTAACCTGGTTCGCCATACTGACCAGCGAATGGACCGCCTCGGCGACTTCCTGGCCGCTCGTTTCGAGACCGTTCAAGCTCCGGCTAAGGCGAGTATTGGCATCGTGGACCGTCGAAATAAGGGCACGGCCCCGTTCGACAAGTTGCTGGGTAGATTGGCTGCTCTGCTGGACCTCGTAGACCAGGTTCTGGGCCTCCTGGGTCGAACGGTTGGCCCGGTGAGCCAGGTCTTTGATTTCACGCGCGACCACCCGAAAGCGTTCGCCATACTCACCTGCGCTGGCCGCTTCGATGGCGGCGTTAAGGGCCAGCAAATGGACTTCCTCGGCGATAGAGCCGAGCAGTTCGACTACCTTGTTTATAGCGATAGCCTGACCGTTAAGCTCGTTCATGGCCCGGCTGAATTCTTCGACCTGCTGGCCGATTTCCTCGACCCGGTTAATAGTCATGGTCACGACCGACGACACTTCGTTGGTGCGCTCCTGGCTGTTCACCCCGGACTGAGCCACCCGGTCAATCTGGACCAGGGTTTGCTGGCTGAGCCCGGCCACATCCGAGGTGGTGGTAGCAATCATGGCGGCGGTCTGGCCGAGTTCCTGCATCGAAGTCAAGACCTGGGATAAAGCGGCGGTCTGGGCGGCGGTCCCACTCTGCTGCTGTTTGCTGACCACAGCCAGTTTTTCGGTAACATTGCGCAGGGTGCCGGTAATCTGGACCCCCTGTAAGACATTTTTGATACTGCCGACGGCGGTCTGGAAACTGAGGGCCAGCTTGCCGATTTCATCCTGGTTGGGAATCTGGCCGTCCATCCGGTCGAAATGGCCCTGCGAAAGACGCAAGAGCCCGCCTTGAAGGTAGTTGAGGGGGCGCACGACAGCATGTTGCAACAGGTACAAAATGGCTACGGCCAGGACCACACTAAAAATGGTGAGACCGGCTATCAGGTAGGTGGACAGGTTGATGGCGTTGGTCGACTCTTGAATGGAAGAGTCACGGGCCTTGGTTAAAAAATCCTCTTGCGACTTTAGCAGGTCGGTAACTTTAGTGAAAGTTGGTCCGTAAGTCGGCCAGCGCTCCTTTGCCGTCTGGAACTGGCCGTTTCGTAAGAGAACGTCCGCCTCGTAAAGCTTGTCCGAAGCTGCCTGGTAGGCTTCCTGAAACTCCGCGTCAAAAGCGGTCGAACCCAGGAAAGGCTGGCCGGGGTCACGATTTTTCATCTCTTGTAAGATTATGGTGCGGAAGTTATCTCCCGCGCTGCGGCGCGGAGAATAAAAAATGGCGTCGTAATATACGCTGAGCTGCCCGTTGTTAAAAATCAGACTGTAACGCTCGACCCGCTCCAGGGAAAGCGTCGTCTGGCGCTGGCTGTCCTCGCTATTTTTTATCAGGTTCAGAAGGACCAGCGAGACCGCGCCATTTATGAGGAAAATGACCAGGAGGATACCAAAAGCCAGACCCAGCTTGACCCGCAACGGCCAATGCAATCTCTGAAAGGCAGAAACAAGACCTTTTAACATTCCGATTTCCTAGTAGTTTTATGTAAAGTGGCCTTAAGGGAAAAGACCGGCCTCCAACCTTCATTCAATAAGACAAAAATAAAACTTAATTACCCCAGGTGATACCGTAAAAGCTAGCAAATAACCAAATTTGATTGAATTTTAAAAGGGAAGATAGGAAAAAGAGTATAGCTCATTTCTCCTATTTTCCCTTTTTAACCCCGAAAACGGCTTTCCTGGCTAATTTTCGGCGAGAAAAGCAGTAACGGCCTGCATGGTTTCGGCGAAGCGGTCGCGGTGGATGCAGTGTCCGGCCCCTTCGATATGAGCGACCTGGCAGGTCGGGCAAAGTTGGGCCGCTTCGGCGGCGTACTCCGGCGCAACTATGGCCCCTTTTGCGGGGTCGCCGGTTACGAGCAGGACGGGGCAGGTTATACGCTTAAAGACTTCTCGCCAGGGATAGGTGCGTAACCCGCCGCGCCTGCCGATTATGGCCGGGTCGAATTCGCCTTTTGAGGCCGCCCAGGGCAAAATTTCAGCCTCGGACCAGCCGGGATTATCCTGTTTTCCCCGGGCAATCCGCTGTTCCAGGGGCAAATCGTGGAAAAGCAGAGTCTGGCGACCGTTTTCTTCCAGGCGCTGCACATCGGCGTCCGTTAAAGGCTGGAAATCACGCAGGGGCGGGTCTTCCAGGACCGCCGCCCGCACCAGTTCAGGATAATTCGCGGCGACGGTCGCGGCGGTTATCGCGCCCATGGAATGGCCGAACAAATAGGGCTTTTCGAGCCCTAAGCCCCGGATAAAGCCGGCGGCATCTTTTGCCAGTAACTCTGTAGCCATGTCGGCAGTTGGTCCGGTGGTCCGACCATGACCGCGGGCATCCGGCATGATTAAATCGTAGGTTGCTTCCAGTTCAAGGGCTAAAGGGGTCCAGCACAACCCGTTGTCGGTGAAACCGTGCATCAGGACCACCTGGGGTTTGCCCGAACCGGCTCCCGTGCGGGTGTAATGCACTTTCAGACCGTCTACCTCGACAAATCCTTCCGACCACTTTGACATAAATTCTCCTTTCAATTTGGTACCCACAGGACCATCTTAAACACCCCGACTTATGGATGCAAATTCACGCCTTTTCGTGTTTGCATTATGCCCGTCACAAAAACGTAACATTCGAAGGATTGACAAAGTAAAACCAGGGAGTTAAAATATGACTTGCCAGTCAGAAATAATATGAACAGTCAAAATGTGGCTGAATAGATAGTGGCTGACCGAGAAGTCAAAGATATGGAAACAAAAACTTTTTCTGAAAACCCTCCCGCTGCCGCCGGTTCCCTGAAGGAACGGCAAAGGCAGGAGCGCGTCGAACTCATATTAGAGGCTGCCGAAGAAGTAATGGCTGAAAAAGGCTATTACGAAATGTCTATGGACGAAATAGCGGCCAGGGTCGGTATTGCTAAAGGCACTATCTATCTGCACTTTCCCGGCAAAGAAGATTTGTTTATTGCCCTTTTCAAGCGAGGGCTGACCAGTTTCCTGAGCGGGATTGCCCGGATAGCGAGCCAGCCCCTCAGCGCCACCGAACGTCTTAAACTCATTTTGATGCAGGCTTACGACGAGCATCGTAAAAAGCAGTCGCAAGTCTTTATGGCGGTCTTCTCCGGTGGGAACATGCGGAAAGAAACGGTCCTGAAACAGCTTCAGATGCGGGAATACCTGAAAGAACTGGCAAGCTATATTTCGAAAATTTTGGAGGATGGCAAGGCCACCGGGGAATTTGATGGCAGTATCCAGACTTCGGTCATGCTGACAGCTTTTCTCTCCTTGCTAAACCGGCCTCACTACGAGGAAATGCTGGGAGAGGCCTCTTTCTCGGCGGAAGAACTCGCGGACCAGGTAGGCCGGGTTTATTTGCATGGCATTAGCGGGAAATAAATAAAAAAGCGTTGAGCGTGCGACGGCGAACGTTAAACGTAAAAATCATATTTTAAAAAATATCTGGTTAAACGAGGGTAAGACAGGCGCATAAAACCGCCCGACGTTTTACGCCCAACGTTTAACGCTTTTCAAAGGGAATTTCAATGGAAGCTCCAATTTCTACCAGCAAGACCGCTGTGAAGACTGCCCAGGACGCCGACGCGCCCCGTTTTTCACGCCGGGAAACCTTGCTGACTATGATTAGTGTCCTGGCTGTTATGCTCCTGGCCGCCCTTGACCAGACGATTGTCGGCACGGCGATGCCCAGGGTTATCGCGGACCTCCACGGCTTCGACCGCTATACCTGGGTCACAACAGCCTATCTGCTCGCTTCGACCGTTATGGTCCCTATTTACGGCAAACTTTCCGACCTGTTAGGCCGCAAGCCGGTCTTTATCGTCGGCCTGGTTATCTTCCTGATTGGCTCCGGGCTTTCCGGCGCGGCCCAGTCGATGGATATGCTGATTGCCTTCCGGGCCTTGCAGGGTCTTGGCGCGGCGGCTTTGATGCCTATTGCGATTGCGATTGTAGGCGACCTCTTTACCCCGCGGGAAAGAGCCAAGTGGCAGGGCGTGACCGGAGCGGTCTTTGGCCTCTCCTCGATTATCGGTCCGACCGCCGGGGGTTGGATTACCGAAAACGCTTCCTGGCGCTGGGTCTTCTACGTAAACCTGCCGCTCGGTGTCATCGCGCTTGGCCTGTTAATCTTTGTAATGCCGGTCCTGAAAGGCCGGGCCGAAAACGTCAAGATTGACTACCTGGGCGCGGCCCTGTTAATCATTGGTTCCGTCCCGCTGTTGCTCGGCTTTACCTGGGCCGGTTCGCAGTACGAATGGGTTTCTGTGCAGGTGCTGAGCATGTTTGGCCTGGCGCTGGCAGGTCTGGTCGGTTTCTTCGTCTACGAAGCCTGGCTTTCGCGCCACAACGGCCAGCCGATTATCGAGCCGAGCCTGTTCAAGAACAGCGTCTTCAGCATCTCGGTGCTGGTCACAGCCATTTCGAGTATGGCCCTGTTTGGCAGCATCTTCTTCCTGCCGCTCTTTGTCCAGGGGGTGCTGGGTATTTCCATCACCAATAGCGGTCTTATCCTGACCCCGCTGATGCTTGGCGCGATTATCACGAGCATAATTTCCGGCCAGATTGTCGGTCGGACCGGCAAGTACAAAATCCTGGCTATCGCCGGTATGGTCATCAGCCTGGGCGGGACGGCCTTGCTGCTCCGGTTAGGACGTGACTCGACTTTCTTCGATGTAGTCCTGGCAATGATTATCCTCGGTATCGGGATGGGCGCCGGTATGTCGCTCTACACCCTGATTGTCCAGAACGCGATGCCGACCAAAATCGGGCAGGCCACTTCGACCCTGACCTTCTTCCGCTCGATTGGCAGCACTATCGCCCTGTCGGTGATGGGTTCGCTGATGACACAGGCTTATCTACCGGCCTTCCTGGGCGCGGTCCCGGCCAGTGTCTCCCAGACGGTCCCACCCCAGGTTCTGACGGCCTTTCACAACCCGCAAATATTGCTCTCGCCCGATACGCAGACGCAGATGACGGCGACCTTCGCCCAGTTCGGGGCGCAGGGGCAGACCCTGTTACAAAGCTTGCTGGACGCGGTCAAGACCGGCCTGATTGAAGGGATACACAATGTCTTCGTCCTGAGCGTGATTATAACGGTGGTCGGCCTGGTGGCAGTCTTCTTCCTCAAGGAGATTGAACTGCGGGGTGGTCGCCGGAAAGCTGCCGAGGAGAAGACGGTTGAATCCGCCGAGACCATGGAACAACCGGTCGCCATTTCCTAGATTACATCTACTCCTATCCCCAATCAAGAAGACCCGGTATCCGCAAGGATAACCGGGCCTTTTTGGTTTATTAACCTTTTTCTTTCCTCCGAGGAAATTCCCCACCCCTAACCCCTCCCCAGGGAGGGGAATAACGGGTAGGAATACCTTTGAGGAAAAATCACTTCTTACTTCTTACAATGAAGGGAAAATTCGAAAGAAAAATTCCACTTATAACACCTTTCAGAGTTGAGGTTAGAAATTAATTTGTAGCAACTGAAGTTGCAAATCCTTCTGGCTACGAATCAGGGCGGTATTGTTGCTGGCCCAGGATAGGCCGCGCCAGAGCGCTCCCATCGCAGGCGGCACATAATCGCCTTCCAGCAACCGGACGCTTTTGCCGCCCGGTTTGTCCAGCAGGTAAATCCCGGCTTTCTTGACGTTATTTTTCAGGTTGGTCTGACCATCCCGCACCAGGGCCAAAATTGCCGACCCGAAGGGCGACCAGGCCATCCAGTGGACCGGTGTGTCAGCGTCAACCGGGGTTACACGCTGCCCTGCCGCCGTAAAGACATACACATTGTCCTGGTCATAAGTCGCCAGGGGTTCGCCCGCATCTAACCGGGCCAGGGCGGAAATATATTTACCATCGCCGGAAAAAGCGGCATCAACAATATAAGCAACGCCAAGTTTAGGCTGAGCCGCCTTGATGTCGGGACTGGAAATAAGTTGGAGCGTATTTTTGCCGGTCTGATCGCCCAGCCACAGGCCGTTTTTAACATCGGCGGCTTTCGGCATTGCCACCGCATAGGCGATTTGCTTGCCATTTGGTGAAATGGCGTAACCGAGTGTATTGGCCGGCCCTACGCTTTGCTCAAACTCGCCCACTTCGCTAGGCTTCCCACCCGGCAAATCTATGGAAAATAGGTGGGGGGTAACCGGCCCGTCGGCGGAATAGCGCAGGAAAAGTAGACGTTTGCCATCCGGCGCAAAGACCGGGAACTGGTCAAGGTCGCCCTTCGTAGCACCCGGCGTGGCTTCACCAAGCTGATATTTGCTCACGTTATCTTCGGTCAGGTCGGTCGCTTTACCGGCGGCCACGTCTACCAGCCAGATGTCAGGGTCCTGGAGATAGGTAGCAAAGTTATCGGTATAGGCCAGGTAGCGGCTATCCGGCGACCAGACTACCGAATTAATTTCAAGGGACTGCCGGATGGGAGTACAGGCCCTTTTCTCCCCGGCGATAGTATAGAAACAGAATTGTTTGTTCGAGGTATCCACCACGGCTAACATGGCACCGTCAGGCGACAAAAAGGCATCATGTACCCCCTTCAAGAAGGGAAGGTCTTTGACGGTGGCGCTGGCTTTCGAGACATCCAGGGTTGCGCCGGTAGTTGCCGGGGCTGTTGTAGCGGCGGCAGTAGTAGGCGCAGCGGTTGTTACGACTGTCGTCGGGACGGTGGTGGTTGCGGCGGCGGTTGTGGACGGTAAGGAAGTTGTAGCGGGAACACCGGTAGTTGTGGACGGGACGGTTGCGGCATCTGTCACGCTCGCGGTCGTGACATAAGCGGTCGGGGCGGTACCCGGCCCGGTCGGGGTATCGCCACAGGCCGCCAGGATTAGGGCAACACAGCAACAAAAAACCAAAATAAGGGAAGTCTTTCGAAAAGTTCGGGGTTTATTCAATTTCCTCTCCTATACCAGGGGCAAAACTGACCGACAAAAGCTAAAAGTACCCAAATCACTTTACCTATTATAGTCAGGTTAATTTAAATTGCTATGATGGAGATTACAGGAATAGTAGTCAGAAGTCAGTAGTCAGAGGTCAGGGGTAGTAATTCAAGTTCAGAATTGGCTATCAGAATACTTTGAAGGTGGGTTTTGAACCTATAAGTTTTTCTAACGTGAACACATAGAGATTAGTAATTTAGAATTCTACCCAGGTTTTATTCTTACTGACTTCTGGCTACTGACCTCTGACTACTGGCTCTAATGATTCCAGGTGCCGTGGGCGGCGGCCACCCCAAGACCGCTGGCGACATTCGAGAAAGCATCCTGGAAGCGGAGGGCCGCCGCGCCAAACTTGCGTTCGAGCATCTTCTGGACGGCTGGAATATAGCTGCTGCCGCCGGTCCGCAGTACGGCCCCGACCTGGCCCGGTTCAAGCCCGGCGCTGGCGAGGGTTTCGTCCACGCAGGTTTCGATACGGCGCAAATGCCCGGCAATAATTTTTTCGAAGGCGGGACGGCCAAAATATTCGCTGATGGCAATGGTTTCGTGGATAAAGCTGATGCGGGTCTCCCAGTCTTTGGAAAGGGCCACTTTAGCCCGCTCGATTTCCTGGAAAAGAGAGTAGCCATAATTTTTGCGGATAAGGGTTTCGAGGGCTTTTACCTGCTTGCGCCCGGTGCTGACCCGGCCAATATCGTCGAGGAAGTCGTAGATTTGCTGTTGTTGGAGGTTGGGGATGGTGTACCAGCGTTTGAGCATGGCGAAAATATAGTGAGGAAGTTGGAGGCGTTGTTCACTCCAGCGGACATCTTCGCCGAAATATTTGAAGAGTTTATGCTCCATTATTTCTTCGTCGAGGGTATTCCCGCCGATAACCCGCCCGTTGGTCGCCAGGATGTCGTCGCGGCGGTCGCCCTGTTTCCAGCGGCCCTTGCCGACCCTCACAATCGTGGTATCGAGGGTACCACCGCCGAAGTCAAAGACCAGGACGTATTCTTCCGGCCCGGCTAACTCCTGCTCGTAGTGAAGAGCGGCGGCGACCGGTTCGTACTGGAAATGGATTTCCCGGAACCCGGCTAACTCGGCGGCCCGGCGCAACCGTTCTTCGGCCAGGTCGTCGCCACTACCGTCGGGCGAGAAAAAGACCGGGCGACCCAGCACCACGCTGTCAATCTCCCGGCCCAGGTATTCGTCGGCCCGCCGCTTCATCTCGCCCAGGTAGAGGGCGACCAGTTGTTCCAGGGTCATGAATTTACCCCAGACCTCGGTCCCACCATAGCCGTCTTCCGGCAAGAACGACTTGATAGCCTGGAAGAAGCGGCCCGGCTGGTTAATATCCACTTCGATAACTATTTGTTCTTCAATTTCCCCGGTACTGGCGAAATAACTTTTAAAAGTTTGGTCAGTGGTAATTCTTTGTTTAACAGCCTCCCGGCCCACGTTATCGCGGTAATAGGCTTCGCTTGCGGCCCGGCCTATCGAAATCTGTCCATCCCGGCGAATATAAACCAGGGTATTCATAATCTCCGGTCGGGCCTGGCCGGGGTCCACCGGCAGCACCCTGACCCGCTCATCCTCAAACAGGGAAATAGCCGAGTTGCTCGTCCCAAAATCTAGCCCGTAGCGCATCACACCCTCCTCCAGTAGGTCTGTTTATTCAGTTGAAAGAGTATTTGCTTAGATGGACATATTATACCTTTTTTCAGAAAAGTCAATAAGTGACTGCGGTCACTTGCAACTAGGTAAGGCTAACGATGTTCGCGTCTTCAAAAAAGTTTATTTTGTAAGAGAGTTGAAAGACTCAAAATAATATATAAAACACTTATAAAAAAACGGCACAAAACATATATAAAAGAAAGTATTTAGAAATGCACGACAAAAATTTCGGTCTCAAAAGTTATCTAAGGATTCACAACGCCATCCGGCGCGACCTGGAACGGCTCGAAAATAAAGCGGCCCGCCTGACAAATCCCGGCAGCGTTGACCTGGCTAAGTTGCAACAGTGGTTTGATTTCTACTGGGATATGGTCGAGTCACACCACAAAGGGGAGGACCGGGGCGCGTTCCCGATGCTGGCGAAGATAGACACGGAATTTGCCAGCCGGGTGCCGGTCCTGACCTTCGACCATCACGAGATTGATAGAATTGTGGACGAAATCCAGGCCGAGTTTCACGGACTGCGGGAGACGCAACCGGGTGAGGAAACCCGCACACGCTACCGTCTGCTGGTAGGGCTGCTAAAACTGTTGCAGCAAAAGCTTGGCGAACACCTGGTCCGGGAGGAAGCGGCCTTTATCCCGGCGATTGCCCGCAACTTTTCGCTCGAACAGCAAGCCACCATCGAAGAAAAGATGTACAGGAGCATGCCGGACGCTTACCTGGCGATGATGGTCCCGTGGACCCTGCAATACCTCGACGCCGAGGAAAAACACAGCACCCTGGAAGGGTTTTCGGCCCGCTTCCGTTATCTCTACAACGTCTCGTGGCAGAAACGCTTTGACCGGCTAACATTCTCGTTTAACGCTTAAAAAAGCCGCTGGCGGCCCATTCTTCACGGTGGGCGGCCAGTTTGAAGGCGAGGGCGGGTGCGAGACGGGATAACCTTTTTTCCAGGCGAGCCGTCCAAGTTGGGGGCAACTTCGAATAAAGGGTGCGCAGGAGGGCATCGGCGGAAAAACGGAGGTAATCGCTAATCCAGTTTTTGATACCGGCAGGGCCGAGGACTTCGTAAGAGAAGGGAAAGACGCGGGGGGCGCGCCAGGCGGTCGTCAGGACCAGGCGGTTGTAATCGAGCCAGCCGAACCGGTCCTGGAAAAAGCGCCGGGTCAGACCTGGCCCGGTCCGGTCCAGGGCCGCGCAAAAGACGTTCAGCATCCGGTTGACATCGTCGGGCCGCTTTACGGCGTCGTAAGGGGACATAAAGCGGCTAAAAATCCAGGCCAGGCTCAGGTTGTGCTGGTGCGCCCCGACCGCCCGGAGGTGTTTTTCTTCCAGGAGGGCGTGATCGAGCGAAAAAGAGAGCAGGTTTGCCAGCCGTGGCAAGTTGCGGACCTGCGACCCGAAGCCGCAAAAGGTCAGGGCCGACTGGGGCGAGGTGGCGTCCCCGACCGAAACAAGCCCCCGGCGGCTGGCGCTGGCGACGGCCCGGTGATGGCGGGCCGGGATGTAGCCGTAGACCGGCTTGAGGTGCCGTAAGGCCGGGCCGGGCGTCTTGTAAGTTGGCAGCAACCGGAAATATTCTTCAAAAAGGTCGAGCAGACTTTGCTTTGCAGCAAAATCTTTCCCGACGAGGTCGTAATAAAAAAGGTAGACGGTCATTTCGCCCGCATGGCCGGGGAAGCCCTCCCAGATATACTGGCGGCCCTCCTGGGCGTGGGCGACACTGACCAGGATGTCACCGAGGGCCGGGTTAACCTGGCGCGGTCTCTCGCCAACCTCAAAACCGGTGGCGGTAGTGCCGACCGTCGGGCAGACTCCATCGAAAGGCTGTCCGCCCTGGATGACCAGCGAAAGAGGCGAAATAGCCCCCAGGGCATTGACTACCAGGCGCGCCCCCAGCCGTTCGGTCCGGCCATCTTTATCCTTGACCTCGACCACACCCCGCACCGGGCCGGTTCTGGTAATCGTCACCCGCTCGAAAGCGCGATAATCCAGGCAGACACCCCCGGCTTCCTCGAACTTGCGGCGGGCCAGTTCGAGCAACTTTGCCAGGTCAATCGCCACGTCAAGGACACCCCCCAGGTTAAGCTCGGCGGGCGGTTCGGGAATATTCCCGGCGTAGAAACTTATCAGCCCGCTCCGGTAGCGCCCGGCGACCGCTTGCTCGATTTCCTCCCGGCTGAACAACCCGGCCTCGACAAACTTTTCCAGCTCGTCATCCGATATATTCCACTCCCGGTGGCTGGTGCCGACCCGGCGCTGGTCAAAGACCGCCACCCGGTAGCCTCTACGGGCCAGGACCGCCGCGCTGAACAGCCCTAAAACGCCGCCGCAATAAACCAGGTCGTACTCGGCGTCAGCCGGGGGCATCCGGGAGGGGTCCACGTAGAGGAGAACCTCGCTTTCGAGCGGGTTCTCACCACGAGCGATTTTCTGCCAGCGTTCCTGTAAATTGAGGATATATTCGAGGTGGTGCAACCCGCCTTCCATTTCGCGAAGGGCCGCGACGGTCAGCGGGTAGCGAGGTTCTAGCTGGCGGGCCAGTTCTTCCGGGGAAATTTTCGAGAACATAATGGGTACGGCCTGGGCCGCGCAAGGCGCACAGTTATCTATTTTCCGGTTTTGCTCAATCTTCGAATTTTCCGGCGTAACGCTCATCCAAACCCCTCCCGTTAAAGTCCGGCCCGGCTTTTATTATAACACCCGGCAAAAAGGCGAGGGTTTGGAATTAGTTGCGTTTGGGTTAAAACTCGTCCTGGTAGGGCCGGGGCTGCGACTTGAAACTGAGCAGGAGCGCGAAACAGCAAATCGCGACAAAGGCGACAAAGATGATACCTACGGTGTAGCTGCCGGTGAGTTGTTGCAAGGCCGCCACGGGCAGCGGAGCCAGGGCCGCCCCGGTAATATTGACGAGCGCGCCCGCCCCCTGGTAGGTGCTGACCCGCTTCCGGCCATAGTAATGGACCCAGATTACCCCGCTAATCACGAATAAACTGCCACTCGCCCCGCCCATGATAACGGCGTAGACCAGGGCCAGCACCACCGAATGGACCAGCAAAAGGCCGAGCGTCCCTACCGTCAGCAGTCCCAGCACGGCCAGCAAGACCACCTTTGGCTCGAAGCGTTCGAGCAGGAAGCCGCTACATGCGGTCGTTACGGCGGACGCCACCGACCAGACCACAAAGACCACCGATACCACCCCGGCGTCCTGGCCGTGTTCGGCGAAAATCGCAATCTGGTGGAAAATCAGGGCGGTCACGACAAACGGTCCGGCGCTCAAAGGCAGGACCACTTGCCAGAAGCGCCACGACCGCCAGACCCGCGCCGCTTTTGGTTCGAGGGCCGCTTCCAGGATATTGCCCGCCGCATTTTCACGGGGGCGGGGGTCGGTGGGTTCCGGTGGCAGACCGTCCGGGTGCAGACCGATTTTTTCGGGCCGGTCCTTGACCAGGAAAACCGTGGCCGGGATGACCAGCAGCCAGATTGCCACCCCTAACACCTGGTAGGCTGACCTCCAACCGACCACGCCGATTAACCACTGGCAGAAAGGCGGGAAGAAAGCGTTGGCGGCGGCCATTCCCAGGCTGACCAGGCCCATCGCCCGGCCCCGGTAACGCACGAACCACTGGACGGCCAATAGGATGGCTGTCATGGTAAGCGAACCCTGGCCGAGCGCCCGCAAAGCCGCGAAAAAGACCAGGAATCCAACCGAGCCGTTGGCCCAGGAAATCCCAAAACAGGCCGCCCCGAAAAAGAAGGCAATCAGCCCCATCATCAGGCGCGGTCCGAACTTCCCGACCAGGTGGCTCATCGCCAGGGACATGGCGGCGCTAAAGACGGTTCCGACCGAGTAGAGAAACGAAAGCTCTGTGCGCGACATCCCGGTATCAAGCAGGATGGGGTCAACAAAGACCGAAAAGACAAAGGTCTGGCCCGGCCCGGAGGTAAAAACGGCGACCATCGCCACGAACGCGATAATCCAGCCGTAAAAGAGGCGTGGCTTTGTACCCGCAAGGACTGCTGATTTTATATCCGTGTTATTGATTGAATTTCCCCTGGCTTGAATGTTAAAAGCCTGCGCTAAAGTTACCTGGCGTCGTCAGAGAACCTGCAACGCTGTGGGCTAAATCTGAAGAACAGCCTTTCCTGGGATTACAAAACCACGAAAAAGCTTTTCAGGGCATCTTTAATTTTGGTATTAACTTGTCTTGGAATTGGAACCGATTAGTAAATGGACAATACTCTGCTTTTCCCAGAATACGGCCCTATAATACCCGATTTGTTAGCCTGGGGGTAGGCAATTCGCAAATGGTAATTGGGGAATTAGCCCTGTTTGAGATTCTTCTCTTTTTTAGAGGCAAGCTTACTATTTATTTTCTCAATCGCTTCCTGGGCAGCTCTTTTTACTTTCTTGCCGTGGGAGTTCTGGCCCTCATCATCCTGGGCTAACTTTTCCAACTCCGGCAGGGCCCGGCTATCACCCAATCGTCCTAGCGCCACACACGACCAGAAGCGAACGTTACTATCCTTATCTTTCAAATCTTCAAGTAAAGCCTGTAACGCTGGTTCGCCCATATGGGAAAGATTGGTGGCAATGCGCTGGCAAACTTCCCAGCGACTTGTCTTGAAAGCCTCAATCAGATAAGGGATTGAAACCGGACCTATTTTTCCCAGGGCGATAGTGGTTGCCTTACTCAAATTTCGGTCAGGGTTATTTATTAATCTGGAAAGAGATTCAACTGCTCTGACATCTTTCAGTTCACCCAGAGTATGAACAATGACGTCCTTAACCCAGTTATCATTTTCACTCTCCAAACGATTAATTAATGGCTCAATTGCTCTTTTGCCTCCGGTTTTTCCTAAGCCCTCAATTGCACTATACCGAATCCATTTATCATCATCATTTAGCAAGTTGATTAGAGGGATTACAACCCTTTTGTAACCCAGTTGCGCTAAACTGTCAGCGGCTGCCTTGCGAACCTCTAATTCCTCATCCTTCAGCGCCTCGATTAAAGGTTTTACAACTTCCGGTTTGCGAAAAGCACCGATAGACCAGGTTGCTTGACGCCGAACCCTAATATCGCTATCTTTCAAAAGCGGGATTAAAGGCAAAGCGGCGCGGTAGTCCCACAGAAAATAGAGGGCATAAGCAGACCAAAGGCGAACCCCGGCATCCGTGTCTTTGAGGGCTTCGATTAGGGATTCGACTGCTTCTCCAGCCATAAGCTCTCTCAAGAGTCTGGCTGAATTGGCACGCATTATAGGATTCTCATCTTCACGCAGCCGTTTAATCAATATATCTATGGCAGCGTTACCAAATTTAGTAAGGTACGGAGCCATATAGATAATCAGGTAATCATTTTCGTCGTCTTTAAAAATATCAATTATCGGGTTAATAGCACGAGGGTCGTTAAGTTCAACCAACGCCTTTATCACAGCCACTTTTTCATCATAATCTTCAGCCGCCAGTTGCTTTATTAAGTTGTCAAAGGTTTCTTCGCTCATACCCGATTATTTCTCTCTAAAGAGGCTGTAATTTCTAAAAAGTACGACTGTGATATTGTCCACCGGACCGGAGATTCCGTGCTGCGCACGGAATGACAAAAACTCGCGCCCGTGGGATGTAACAGAGGAAGGCGCTCGAAATGACAAGATACAAATATACAATTAAGGATAGCAGAATATTGTAAAAAAAAGCCACCGCTTTTAGGGCGATGGCTCTTTTTATTTCGAGGAAAATTTAGACGGCGCTGGCCCCGATAGGCTTACCCGTTTCTCCGGCCCCGGTCGAGCGAGGCAGGTAACCCGGCGCGGGTGCGGTATTGCCTTCAGGATTGATGTCCTTGGCGATTTCAGCCTGGGAAGGCAGTTGGGCCACTCCCTCGCCCTTGGTAAATCTCAACTCCTTGCTGTTTTCGGGGTCGAGGTCCGCCACGATGATGTCTCCTTCAACGAACTGGCCGTCCAGGAGCAACTTGGAGAGATGGTTCTCCAGGCGGCGCTGGATAACCCGGCGCAGAGGCCGCGCCCCGTAGACCCGGTCATAACCTTCGCGGGCGAAGAATTCGAAAGCCGCGTCGGTCAGGCGCAACTCCATACCTTTGGCCGCCAGCCGCCCGATAACCTCTTTCATCATCAACTTGATAATCTGGTTGATTTCAGCCTGGTTCAGGTGGCTGAAGATGATTATCTCGTCAATCCGGTTGAGGAATTCGGGCCGGAAGGAGTCGCGCAACTCCTGCATTACCTGGGTCTTCATGGCCTCGTTCTCGCGCTTTTCCTCGTCGGCCTGGCGGCTGGAAGCGCTGCCGAACGAGAAGCCGAGGGCGCGTTCCCGGATACGGGCCGTACCCACGTTCGAAGTCATGATGACAACCGTATTCTTGAAGTCAACCGTCCGGCCATGCCCGTCGGTCAGGCGGCCATCGTCGAGCATTTGCAAGAGGACGTTAAAGACTTCCGGGTGGGCCTTTTCGATTTCGTCAAAGAGGACGATTTGATAAGGCCGGCGCCGGACCGCCTCGGTCAACTGGCCGCCTTCGTCGTAACCAACATAACCGGGGGGCGAACCAATCAGACGGCTGACCGTGTGCTTTTCCATGTACTCCGACATGTCAATGCGGACCATGGCGTCCTCGCTGTCAAAGAGGAAGTTTGCCAGGGCTTTGACAAGTTCGGTCTTACCGACCCCGGTCGGCCCCAGGAAGATAAACGAACCAATCGGGCGGTTGGGGTCGCGCAGACCACTCCGGGCCCGGCGAATGGCGTCGGACACGGCCACGATAGCCTCTTGCTGGCCGATGACCCGTTCGTGCAGGCGGGCTTCCATTTCGAGAAGCTTCTTCATCTCGGCCTCCATCATGCGGCTGGCCGGGATACCCGTGCTCTTGCTGATGATTTCGGCTATATCTTCCTCGTCCACCACGTCGTCAATCTGTTTATCCTTGAGCCACGCTTCGCGCTCGGACTCGTACTGCTTCTTGAGCGAGTCGTGTTCGTATTTGAGGCGGGCCGCTTTCTCGTAGTCGAGCTTGGTAGCGGCGGCTTCCATCTCGGCGCTCAACTCCTTAATGCGGGCTTCCTTGGTCTTGACACTGGCCGGGGCGCTGAACATATCAATGCGCACTTTAGCCGCCGCCTCGTCAATCAGGTCAATCGCCTTATCGGGCAGGAAGCGGTCGGTGATGTAGCGCTCGCTAAGTTGGGCGGAGGCGACCAGGGCCGTGTCGGTAATGGTCAGGCCGTGGTGCGCTTCATACTTGGGCCGCAGACCCCGCAGCATCAGGATAGTGTCCTCGACGCTAGGTTCGCCAATCAGGACCGGGGCAAAACGGCGTTCAAGGGCGGCGTCCTTCTCGATGCGCTTGCGGTACTCGTCCAGGGTTGTCGCGCCGACCACCTGTAACTCGCCACGGGCCAGGGCCGGTTTGAGCATGTTGCTGGCATCAATCGCGCCTTCCGCGCCACCCGCTCCAACGACCGTATGTAACTCGTCAATAAAGAGGATGACCTCGCCCTGGGCCCGGCGCACTTCGTCCATGACGGCTTTCATGCGTTCCTCGAACTCGCCCCGGAATTTCGACCCGGCTACCAGCCCGGCCATATCGAGGGCCAGCACCCGCTTATCGAGCAGGTTGTCCGGCACGTCGCCGCTTTCAATCTTCTGGGCCAATCCTTCGGCGACGGCGGTCTTACCGACGCCCGGTTCGCCAATCAGGACCGGGTTATTCTTGGTCCGGCGAGAAAGGACCTGCATCACCCGGCGAATTTCCTCGTCCCGGCCAATCACCGGGTCGAGCTTGCGTTCGCTCGCCATTTTGGTTAAATCAATCGAATATTTGGCAAGTATCTGGTACTTGCTTTCGGCTTGCTGGTCGGTCACGCGTTGATTGCCTCTTATATCTTGTAATGCCTGGTAAATTCGTTCTTTATCAATGCCAAACCGCTTCAAAAGAAGGGCGGTGGGGTCGCCCGGCGAACTGGTCATCGCCAGGAACAGGTGCTCGGTCGAAATATAGCTGTCCTGCAAGCGGGTCCGCTCGGCGTCGGCATTGGCAAAAAGCTGTTGCAGCCGGGGCGTTATATACATGCTTACATTGATGCCGCCGTTGAAATTGCCTGCGGAATAGGCCAGCTTGGGCGTAACATCCAGTTTATCCTGGACCGCTCGTTTGACAAGATTTATGTCAACTCCGAGCTTTTCCAGCACCTGGGGGGTTACGCCATCTTTCTGTTGCAGCATCGCCATAAGGATATGCTCTACATCAAGCTGGCTGTGGCGGGACTCCATTAAAATTTGATAGGAATTGGTTAAAACTTCCTGGGCTTTTTCGGTAAATTTATCAAAGGGATTCATTGCCATAATTTGAGTTAAACTCCTTCTGGCTCTAATAGCTTTCTTTTTAGCTTTTAGAAAATCGGGCTAAGGGAAGAAAGACCGGGTTATGCTAGAGGATTTTTAAAGAATATCCGAATAAAAACTTCTTTTTTAAGCTGCATAGCTTTCAATTATTATACGTGATACATTTTGTTATGGTACAAAAAAGTTGATATTCTATCAAAGCTCTAACGTTTTTAGTAGTCAGAGGGCAGTAGTCAGAGGACAGTAAACTCAGAACAGATGGGCATAATGTAACTTGTAAGTAGTAGCTAATTTTTGAGTTTTAATTTTGGTATTTTCAAGATTTAGATAAATAAGAGTATATTATGGGCGGTTTTACTAACTACTGCCTTCTGCCCTCTGACTACTTCGCTACCCTGTAACTATTCCCATATAGTGACAAAAATTTATCAATTTATGATATTGATAGCAAAAATAGACCCTTTTTAGTTCAAAATTTAAATTGGACATGTTATACTTAGACCCTAAGACAGCGTAGTCCTTCCCGAATATTTTTTAGAGTAATGGAGATTTTTTACGTGCCTCACGAGACTACCTATGGCTTGAACCTGGTTTCGACGGAAGTTCTTATTTCACCAAACGAACTAAAACGCCGCGTCCCCATGACCGAGAAGGCCCTGGAGACAGTCATAGCCGGGCGAAATACTGTCCGCGACATCCTGGACCATCGCGACCCTCGGATTTTTGTGGTGGTCGGCCCCTGTTCCATCCATGACGAAAAAGCCGGGATTGAATATGCTAAACGGCTGCGGGAACTGGCCGATAAAGTTTCCGAAACAATGTTTATCATTATGCGGGTCTACTTTGAAAAGCCCCGCACCACGGTCGGCTGGAAGGGCTATATCAACGACCCTTACATGGATGACTCGTTTAAAATCCAGGACGGCTTGATGCTGGCCCGGCGTTTCTTGCTCGCCTGCGCCGAAATGGGTCTGCCTGCCGGGACCGAAGCGCTCGACCCGATTACCCCGCCCTATCTTTCGGAACTGGTGACCTGGTCGGCGATTGGCGCCCGCACCACCGAGTCCCAGACCCACCGCGAAATGTCGAGCGGTCTCTCGATGCCGGTCGGCTTTAAAAACGGGACCGACGGCAGTATCCAGGTCGCCATTGACGCCACCAAATCGGCCCTCTCGGCTCATAGTTTCCTGGGCATCAACCAGGAAGGCCAGACCGCCCTGATTCGGACCCGCGGCAACCGCTACGGCCATATCGTGCTGCGGGGTGGCAGCGGGCGGCCCAACTACGACTCGGTCAGCGTGCGGCTGTGCGAACAGGCCCTGGTCAAAGAAAACCTGCCGCGCAATATCGTCATAGATTGCAGCCACGCCAACTCGTTCAAGGACCACCTCCTGCAACCGCTGGTGGTGGACGATGTTGTCAACCAGATAAACTACGGCACCAAGTCTATTGTCGGACTGATGCTGGAAAGCAATCTCTACGAGGGCAACCAGACTATCCCCAAAGATTTGTCGCAATTGCGCTACGGTGTCTCGGTGACGGACAAGTGCATGAGCTGGGAGATGACCGAACGGCTGCTCCTCAACACCAACGAGAAAATCCGCGAGGCCATCAAACGCCGGATGCCCGAACCGAGCCTGGTCTAAACCCCGGCCCTAATATCCCAAATAAAAAGAAACCCAGGCTTAAAACCTGGGTTTTCTGCTTTAACGACGAAGATATCTGGATTACATTAATTCTTGAAGGGCTTCAAGGGTCGCTTTAGCATTTCCCGCGAGAGAAATTTGACCTTCCGGCACCCCGGTTTCAACCGGGTTAATCCGAACAAGAGTACAATTAAAAGCTTTAGCAACTTTCTCGGAATGGTTTCTGACACTTGGAATAGCCGTTCCGGCCCCCAATTCAACCACAACTAACCGCGCCCCTTCCTCCGCCAGTTCATTGAGCCAATCAGCATATCTTTTCTCCTGGGCATCGCTTCGGGAGCTATCGAATTCCAAATCGTTAAACATCAACACATTTGGACGGGCCAGGGCAAAACAAGCGGTACAGCATGGCAGCGGTTCTAGCGCCTTCAGTGTACTTTCGTCGATTTCAACCTGCTGGCTGTCCCCCGGAAACACGCCAATCCCACAATTCTGGCTACATTGCAAAAAGTGGCTGGACCCGTGAATTTCAAATACCCGGTCCGCCGCAAACCCGGCTTTCTGGAATTGACCGTCTATATTGGAAGTATAGTTAAAACTCCCAAACGCTTTCCGGGCAGTCCAATCTTTCAAAATTTCAAACCCCTTGTGAGGCTGGGCGGTCCGGTAGGCCGCCTGGCGGAACCCGTAGAAACCCCAGGCTAAAGCCTGGTCAATCATAAAGATGGCCGGGGTTGCCAGCGACTGAATATCTATATTTAACTTTTTATAGGGGGAATTTCCGGTCCACAGCCCCTGCGGTCCACGAAAAGGCGCTAACCCCGAATCAACGCCCATTCCGGCCCCGGTCGCAATTAACAGGGCATCGGCTTCTTTAATTGCCCTGGCCGCTCGCTTAAGTTCACCAGGGTTCGCATATACATTATCCATTTGCCAGGCTCCACAACACTTTATTTATTTTCTTCCAGAACCCAATCAAATTCCAAAAAATGGGTTGACTCATCAGGTGGATGTGAAAACCACCAAAGTGATTGGTTACATAATTATACTATATGATCTCTCTTTTGTGGAGGTTTTATAAATCAGATTTGAAACCGCGAGTAAGTTCGCGCAGGGCGTCGGCGGCAATCCAGCGCCCCGCTTTCGTATTGGTAGCACCGAGCCTGGTTTAAACGCTAGCCCCGATAATTTTGAATGACGAAAGAACCCAGGTTTCAAGCCTGGGTTTCCGGTTTTATACCGTTGGGATAGAGCGTTTTGAGGGTTTCTAGGGCATTAATGCCGCCTTCAATAACGGCGATTAACTCAGAGGCAGTGGAAGTTTCAAAGAATTCGAGGGCGGTCTTTTCCAACAATGGTAGTACATCCGGTTCGAGCAACCAGTTTATAATTTGGGCTGCTTGCAAAGAATTAGCCGCCCAGGTAAGTTTCCCCTTATAGAGCGCATCCTGTGAAAAATCGAGAAAACCCGCCGTATTCAGCCGGGAATTGTTGGTAGCAAAGAAATCGGCGCGCCAGGTTGCCAGGTAAGGCGTTAGATTCTTCTCGACAATCGCAAGGCTTTCCAGGCAGTTCGAAAGCTCACAGTACGAAGAATAAGAAAACTCGGAAATCAGCCGCCAGTGCATCCAGGCTTTTAGAAAGCTTACAATAGCCACTTGCTCGTTTCCCGGCCATTCTTTCCACCGGGCATAACCTAATTTTCCAATGACTATTTCAGGGTCAACCGCTAGGGTGACTCCCGGTGGAACGGTGAGCAGTTCAAAGATACGCGGCAAAAAGTGTTTGAAGTCGTCCGGGTCGCCCCAGGTGGTCATGGCCTTAAAAGCATATTTTTCGAGGTCCGGCGCGGTCAGTTCCCGCAAGGAGTGGGCATAGAGCAAAGCCACGTCCGCCTTACTGACACAATGCGGGCAAAAATCCATGCTGTGGTTGTGGGAATAACCCGCAAATTCGGTATAAAGCCCGGTCACCGCCGCTGCCAGTTCGACTTGCGCTGTTTCAATCTCGCCCATACTATTTCACCCCACCGTCAAACCTCATAAACGGGATTTAACCTCGGAATTCAACTCGCGCAGGGCGTCGGCGGCAATCCAGCGCCCCGCTTTCGTATTGGTATCCCGGATTTCCTCGGCCCACTGGATAGCGAGGGGCCGCAGGGTGGCGTTGCGTTTTCCTACCTGGCGCAAGGCCCAGTTTACGGCCTTTTTAACAAAATTGCGCTCGTCCCAGGAATACTCTTTCATCAGGGGAAAGAAAGAGTAAAACTTTTCGTCAGGGGCTTTTTTGTCGTGGACAGCCAGTTCGGCCATCATCACGAACCCGGCCCGCCGTACGTATTCGCCCTCGCGGTGACACCACTCGACCGCCTTGTCGTAGGCATAGGGTGTTTTGTCGAAAAGATTGCCGCAGACCTGGTCGCAAACGTCCCAGCTATCGAAATCGTTGACCCAGTTGTCCATCAGTTCGGGTGTGACCTGCCTGGGGTCGGCCACCATTGAAGCCAGGATACGCCCTTCGTGTAACCCGGTCGCCCACAATCCGAGGGCCAGGGCATGGTCCCGGCCTAGCTCGCGGGCTATCCGGCGCACTTCGGGCATGGAAAGACCAAGCGCCTGGGCAGGACGCGAACCGAAATGGGCCATCCCGGCGACATTATCCGGGTTAGCCCGCGCTTTCAGACTTTCGACAACGGCTTCAACGGTGGTTTCCATCGAACAATCCTTTCCCGTTTAACTAGCGGTGGTGGGAGAGCAGCCAGTCGTAAAGTTCCGGGTTGGCATAGGTGACGCTCCACGAGTCGTGTTCGATGTCGGGATAAACCGTGAGCTTAACGTCTGAACCGACCGCCCGCAAAGCCTCCACCATTTTAGTAGATTCGACCAGGGGTACAATCGGGTCGAGCACCCCGTGAAAGACCCACAGCGGCAAGTCTTTAATAAGTCCGGCCTTTTCGGGATAGCTCCGCCCGCAAATCGGGACCGCCGCCGCGAACCTGTCCGGGTGGGTGGTGGTCCAGAACCAGGTGCCGTTTCCGCCCAGGCTCAGACCCGTAAGATAGACCCGGTCCAAATCCACCCGGTAATTCTGCGTGATTGTATCAAAAAGGGCGTCCAGCTTTTCAAGTTGCTGCGGCCAGCGTTCCTCCAAAGGACACTGGGGCGCTACCATGATAAAAGGAAAATGCTTACCCTGGTCAATCTCTTTCGGCAGCCCGTGGAATTTGACGATTTCGGGGTCGTTACCACGCTCCCCGGCCCCGTGCAGGAAAAAGACCAGCGGCCACTTTTTAGCTGGGTCGGCATCGTAGTCGGGCGGAAAGTAGAGTATATAACCTAACTCGGTGGGAATGGGAAGTTTTACGGCACCAGTTTGTTCTTCGGACATTGTTTTTGCTCCTGACATCTTCACATGTTTTATTTCATTACCCCGGTGTACGAACTTAAACTGAGAAAATTACTATTAAACAGCTCACACCCCGGCAAAAAATCGTCAATAGTACCTATTTTTAGCTAAAACTGATTTAAATCACTAAATTTCTCAGCATAAATAGTTAATACTGTGGATGTGAAAGTTTTAACTCTCACATAAATTATAACCAGGTTGTAGGAGCCAGGACAAAATATTGGCGGCCTGGGGCCAGACTTAAAATCAAAAAAATGTTAATAGCTAAAATTACTAAACTTTGAAATGAGGAATAAAAAAATGATAAATCAAACCCTGGTGTACTTTAATGAAAATCTCCGCAACGCCTACCTGAAGGAATCGTACCTTCAGGCCGAAATTGAAGAAATGCGGCTGGAAGCTCTCCAGGCTCAACTCGACTACCGGGAGCAGGGGCGCAATACAAAACGGCAGGGGCAGGGCGCAAGCAACCCCTTTAAGGCCGCTTTTGCCAGGTTAACCGGGCGGACCACTGCTTCCACTACCCGCTAACCTCAACGGGAAACCGTCTTCACTTCCATTGGTTTGGAACACCATAGCCTAGCCCGGCGAAATTTTATCCCCCTCAAAAAGAGGCCACAAAACAAAACCACCCTGCCCTAAAAGCAAGGTGGTTTTTGTTTTAGTAAAAATTATTAGCTGCGTGAAGCGGCCAGGAAATCTGTGGCCTGGCCCGCCCTCATTCGCCGGAAGATAAAAGGGTTGACGTCCCCGTTATCATCGACAACCGCCTGGTCGGCCACGTCTACCACGACCGCGTCACCCTCGGTAAACTGCCCATCCAGGACCAGCAGGGCCAGAGGGTCCAGCAGCAACCGCTGGATAGTCCTCTTGAGAGGGCGCGCCCCGAAGACCGGGTCGTAACCTTCCTCGGCCAGTTTGAGCATGGCGTCGGCGGTGATTTGGAGGTCAATCCGGCGTTCGGCCAGCCGTTTGCGGACTGTTTCGAGCTGAATGTTGGCGATATGCCCGATCTGGTCAGCAGAGAGCGGCTTAAAGATGATAATCTCGTCAATCCGGTTCAGGAATTCGGGCCGGAAATGGTTGCGTAAGGCTTCCATAACCATCGCCCGCATTTCACGCTCTTGCTCGATGTGCAGGTCCATAATCCACTGGCTGCCCAGGTTCGAGGTCATTATGATGATGGTATTTTTGAAATCCACCACCCGGCCCTGCCCATCCGTCAGGCGGCCATCGTCCAGGAGTTGAAGCAGCACGTTAAAGACATCGGCGTGAGCTTTTTCGATTTCGTCAAAAAGGACCACTGAATAAGGCCGCCGCCGGACCATCTCGGTCAACTGGCCGCCTTCGTCATAACCGACGTACCCCGGAGGCGCCCCTATCAACCGCGAAACGCTGTGCTTTTCCATGTACTCGGACATATCAATCCGAACCATTGCTTTTTCGTCGTCAAACAGGTACTCGGCCAGGGCGCGGGCCAACTCGGTCTTACCGACCCCGGTCGGCCCCAGGAAGATAAACGAGCCGAGCGGGCGGTTGGGGTCTTGCAACCCGGCGCGGGCCCGACGAATCGCGTTCGAGACCGACTTAACAGCCTGGTCCTGCCCGACCACCCGCTGGTGGAGGCGTTCTTCCATGTGGACCAGCTTTTGCATCTCGCCTTCCATCATGCGGCTGACCGGGACCCCTGTCCAGCGCGACACGACCTCGGCAATATCTTCCTCGTCTACTTCCTCTTTGACGAGTAACCCGGCCCCGCTGGTCTGCGAGTCCTGCAACTGGTTCTCGCGTTCGCGCAGACGGCGTTCCAGTTCGACCAACTGGCCGTACTTTAGCTGGGCCGCTTTCTCGTAATCGGCGCTGCGTTCGGCGGCGTCGACCTGCTGGCGGACCTGCTCGATTTGCTCTTTGAGAGTGCTAACCGAGGTAATCTGCTCTTTTTCCTGCTGCCAGCGGGCCCGCAACTGGCTGCCTTCTTCTTTCAGGTCGGCCAGCTCTTTTTCAAGGTTCGCCAGGCGGTCCCGCGAAGCCTGGTCCTTCTCCTTTTTGAGGGCTTCCCGCTCGATTTGAAGCTGGGTGGAGCGGCGCTCGACCTCGTCGAGTTCGACGGGCAGGCTGTCGATTTCCATCCTTAGTTTCGAAGCGGCTTCGTCCACCAGGTCAATCGCCTTATCTGGGAGGAAGCGGTCGGTGATGTAGCGGTTGGAAAGAATCGCCGCCGCGACCAGGGCCGAGTCCTTGATGCGGACCTTGTGGTGAACCTCGTAACGTTCGCGCAGACCACGCAAAATCGAAATGGTGTCCTCGACGTTCGGCTCCTCAACTAGAACAGTCTGGAAGCGGCGTTCGAGAGCGGCATCCTTTTCGATGTGCTTGCGGTATTCATCCAGGGTCGTCGCGCCGATACAATGCAGTTCGCCACGGGCCAGCATCGGTTTAAGCATGTTGCTGGCGTCCATTGCGCCTTCGGCAGCGCCGGCCCCGACGACGGTATGAAGTTCGTCAATGAACAGGATAATCTGCCCTTCCGACTGCGAAACCTCTTTCAAGACCGCCTTTAAGCGTTCCTCGAACTCGCCCCGGAACTTGGCCCCGGCGACCATCGAGCCCAGGTCGAGGGCGATAATTTTTTTATTTTTAAGACCTTCGGGCACGTCGCCGCGAATAATCCGCAAGGCCAGCCCTTCGACAATGGCGGTCTTACCGACGCCCGGCTCGCCAATCAGGACCGGATTATTCTTGGAGCGGCGCGAAAGGACCTGGATGGTCCGGCGAATTTCCATATCGCGGCCAATCACCGGGTCGAGTTTGCCCTTGCGGGCCAGTTCGGTCAGGTCGCGGCCATATTTTTCCAGCGATTGATATTTTTCTTCCGGGTTCTGGTCGGTCACGCGCTGGCTGCCCCGGATAGCGGTCAGGACATTCAAGACGGCCTCGCGAGTGACGCCAAGCTCTCGTAAGATTTTTCCGGCGGTCGGGGAAGGCATTACACCCCCGGCCCGGTCAACTTGGTCGTCAAGCAAAGCTAACAATAGATGCTCGGTCGAGACATACTCGTCTTTAAAATTGTCGGCCTCACGGGCGGCCTGAAGAAGAACCTGGCGGGTGCGAGCCGAGGCGTAAATTTGGCCCGAATTCTGCAAGCGAGGCAGGCTGTTCAGGGCGTTATTAAGTTGTCCCTTCACCAGGGTCGGATTGACATTCAGTCGCCCGATAATTTGAGGCACCACACCCTCAGGCTGGTCAAGCAAAGACAGCAGCAAGTGTTCGGGATGAAGCTCGCTGTGATTGAGTTGCTCGGCTCGTTCCTGGGCGTTGAGCAAGGCCTCTTTAGTTTTTTCAGTATACTTATTGATGTTTGCCATAAAGGTCAAACCCCTCCAGAATTTAATATTTTATATTTGGATGATTACTAACGAATTCCACAAAATATTACGCAATCAAAAATAAGAAGTTTATTAGAACAATATATGAATTATAGCAGAATTGTCTTTTGGGAAGACATCTCAGGAGAGGCAAAATATTAGCGGGCGGTTAAATCCGCTTAATTACAGCTTATTTTCCGGTATAAAAGAAAATAGCCCCGGTTTGCACCAGGGCCAGCGATAAATATTCTATGATAAAACTACGTTTGTATAGATAAATGATTTAGCGAAAGATTCCGACTGTCTCTCGTTCAGACTCCATCTTTGCAACAGGTGTAGCGGGTTCTTTGTGGCCGAACATAGCGCTAAAGTCAAAGGTGCCCAGAAACGCCAGTAACAACATCAAACCAATTAAAACTTCCATCTTAACAACGCTACGACTTTCTTTACTAACTCACCCCGCCAGGCGGGCTTTTTACTACACCTTTTTACTATGCAATTATGGTGCCAAAAGTCCTTTTGCAGAATGAAGTAATTTATATATTTTGTGTGATTTGCCTCACTTTTCTGTGTTTTCTACCTGATTTACTATCTACAATTTTATAAAAAGGTGTTTGCGGAATTGTAAAGGATTTATGTAGTTTTCTTTACAACCCTTTTCTCTCAATATATAATATAACCAGCTAATTAATCTTGTAGAATAGAAATGGGAGAGGTCTGATGAAAAATCCTGCCGGGAGTGCACCAACCCGAACCCTCGAAACCCTGGGGCAGAACCGGGACGCTCTTTTGAAAAGACTAACCGAATTATTACGAGCGGATAGCCGGGTCGAGGCGGTCTGGCTTTCCGGCTCTTTCGGGCGTGGCGAAAATGACGAGTGGAGTGACCTGGATTTGCACGTGGCGGTTAAAGATGAAAGCTTCCGGGGAATAATCGAAAACCCAAATGAGTTTTTCGAGTACGCCGGGAAACCGCTGCTGGTGCAGTGGGTGGATGGAGAGTCTTACAGCATGCCGGGTGGTCGCTTTTGGTTGGTGATGTACCCGAATACCGTCGAGGTAGATTGGAATATCGGCCCGGTTTCGCAGGCAGTTTACCCGGCGGCTTCCCAAATGCTTTTCGACCGGGTGGGACTGCGGGTCGCGCCGGAACCCGCCCCCGCTTCTTTAGAAGAACGCCAGAATGCGGCGAACCATTCAACAAAATTTTTCTGGGCGATGGCCCCGATTGCCGTGAAGTATGCCGGGCGCGGGCATACCCGCCTGGCAGTCCTGCAAATGGGTCTCCTGGAAGACGCCTTTACAAGGTTCTGGTACGCCCTCAACCGTCCCGAATATCTTAAAGCTGAAAAATATCACCAGAACCGCAAACTCGAACCCGAACTCGATGCCGTTTTGCCCAGGTTAGGCGCGGTTATTACCCCGGCCAGCGTCCTGGCGGTAATTGGGCAGTTCTGCCGGGAAGCGGAAAAACTCAACCCGGCTTTAAACGAGCTGGGGGTGGAAATTCCGTACGAACTGATTGATGAACAAAAAAAGTTAATTTTCCAGGCCGAGATTATCGCCGGGGCAGGCGGCTCACGGCCCGACGAAGGCAGCCGCCGCTAGATTTTTGTGAAACGGAAATCGACCTGAATCAAAAAGCCAACCTGCCTTTTGGGACAAGTTGGCTTTTTTCTTGAAGTCTCGATAGTTACACCCGGAATTAGTAGCGGTTGTTGAAGCGCTCGCGGCGGTGATGGCTGTAAAGAACAATACCAAGGATAACCAACACCCAGAACACCCAGGAGTGCAGCAGGATGCTGGCAACAATCACGCCCAGGATCACAAGGGCAATCAGTTTTAGCAAACCATAATCGCTGTAATTGCCCCTACCGGGGTTATACTGCGGCTGGTAGTAAGACTGCCGGGGGGCCTGGTAACGGGCGTAATCGTAAGAATTTTGGCCCTGGGAAGTTTCGTTAGAATAATCATTATTATCGTACATTTTATTTCTCTTTCTTTCTTTTTAATTTCTCTGTTAAAAGCTCTTTTTGCTTTACACTTGCTTTGACACAGCCCGGTTTCAAGATGTTTCACTCAATTTCAAGAGTTTATAACTAATCGCGAAATAACAGGACCAAAATAAAACTTTCGCTTGTGTTTTGTCACACCCTTTGGGCGCGCGTCGCACGGCGCGTAGTCGAGGAATCTCGTAAACTTGAAACTCCTGGCTTAAAGCTAAAGTCCTGAAAATGTAAAATGAAAATCTGGCTATGGAGTAAAAGAGAAATAAAAAAAGCGGCTGTAGAACAGCCGCCAGGGTTTTATTTATAAACCCTTATTTCCCAATCTGGTCTTTGGGCCTGAACCGCAACGCCGACCAGGTGTCGTCAAGGGCGACCGCCGCGACGGTATCCCACCCCGCCGCCTTCAAGCTCTCCCAACCGGAGTCGCGGTTTATATCGGTCTTGATGGAAGAAGTCTTCTTGGGATAGCTCATCCACAAGACCCCACCCGGCCTGACCGCCTCGACAGCGCCCGGCCAGAGCGTTTCGGCCTCGGCTTTGCTTTTGACAAAACCCTGGACCAGGTCGTAATGCCCGAAAGGGGTTTCTTCGAGGATGACTCCCGGTGGTAGCTCACCAAGTAAAGCCTGGTAGCCCGCCGGGGCATTCAGCAGCAAGACCCGGTAGCCAGGCTTTAATACCAGCTTTTTTACGAGAGAGCTTTCAGGCATCGGTTAGAATCTCCTGGCCTAATTTAGTCTTATTTTTCGGACGAATTCTGCATCGGTGTGCCAAAGTTGCCGGTATTCGAGTCGAACTCGGTATCCTCGGCCCGGTCTACCAACTGGTCGCGGGGAATACTCAGGTGAATAATCCGGCTGCCGATTTGCCGGGCGATAAGGTCCGCCGAGATTGTGAATTGCTTGGATTCGGACTCATTTTGAATGACCAGTTGCGAAATCTGGCCCGTTGCCGGGTCACTCACAACCGCCTCGACCGTACCAATGAAACCATCGGTCGCCTCAACGACCGCGCCGACCATAATCTGAGTGGAGGCCGGTTGGCCTGAATTTTGCTGGCTCATTTTATCTCCTTAACTGGCTATCTTTCAATTCTGGCTCATACTTTTCGAGTTCGTACATTCCGGTTTTATCCTTACGGAAGAAACGACCCCGGCGTTTCGTTTTATTAAAAGCTAAAACGCTAAAACGAACGCTTAAATGTAAATAATGAATTTATTGCAAAACTCAGGCCAGCAGGCGCACAGCTTCTCACTAGAAGTTTGTTAGAATTTCGTTTGCAGCCTTAAAGAGACTTGACAGGGGCAGAGGGTTGGAGTAACATACATTTGTTAGCACTCGGAGGTTATGAGTGCTAAAAATATGCGAAAACCAGCAATAAATTTTTCACGTAAGCTCAAGCCCGGTAATTATACCACACCGGGTTGATTATACAAAGACAAGTATCTAAGGAGGTTAAGGCAAAATGGCGAGTCTTAAACCGTTGGGCGACCGCGTTGTGATTAAGCCGACCCCGAAGGAAGAAGTAACCAAAACCGGTATTTTTCTTCCCGACACCGCTAAAGAAAAGCCCCAGGAAGGCACCATTACAGCGGTTGGCGGCGGCAAATTAGATGACAAAGGCGTGCGGCAGCCGCTGGAAGTCAAAGAAGGCCAGAAAGTTCTTTACGCCAAGTACGCGGGCACGGAATTTAAGATTGATGGGGAAGAATACTTAATCCTCAGCGAGAAAGACATCCTGGCGGTTATCGAGGGCTAATTTCCCAAGATTCTGTCACAGGCAAGGTTGAGAAACTTGCCGGGAGCGAGGGTCTCCCCACCGCTTTCCACCCTCTCGAAATTCTTTATAGAAGTACAGGATTATAGAGGAGATATAGGACAATGCCTAAACAGTTGCAAAACGCCGATGAGGCCCGCCAGTCGCTCAAGCGCGGCGTGGATATTCTGGCTAATGCCGTTAAAACTACTCTTGGCCCCAAAGGCCGCAATGTCGCCCTGGACAAGAAGTTCGGCGCGCCGACCGTTACCCACGACGGTGTAACCGTTGCCAAAGAAATCGAACTCAAAGACCCCTTTGAAAACATGGGCGCTCAGCTTCTGAAGGAAGCCGCGACCAAGACCAACGATGTTGCCGGTGACGGCACCACCACCGCGACCGTGCTGGCCCAGGCCATCGTGCACGAAGGTCTGCGCAACGTAGCCGCCGGGGCCAACCCGATGCTGTTAAAGCGCGGTATTGACCTGGCCGTTAGTGCCCTGGTCGAGAAACTGAAGAGCCTGGCGACCCCCGTGGCCGATCGCGCCCAGGTTGCCCAGGTGGCGACCATCTCCGCCGCTGACCCGGAAATCGGCGAATTAATCGCTGAAGTTATGGAAAAGGTCGGCAAAGACGGCGTTATCACCGTCGAAGAAAGCCGCGGCCGTGAGTACGAGACCGAGTACACCGAAGGTATGCAGATTGACCGCGGTTACATCAGCGCCTACTTCGTAACCAACACCGAGCGCATGGAAGCCGTCCTGGACGAACCGCTGTTGCTCATCACCGACAAGAAGATTTCGGCCATCGCCGATATCCTGCCGGTCCTGGAAAAGGCCCTGAGCGCTGGCAACCGCAACTTCGTCATCATTTCGGAAGACGTCGACGGCGAAGCCCTGGCGACCCTGGTCCTCAACAAAATGCGTGGCACCTTCAACCTGCTGGCCGTTAAAGCCCCCGGTTTCGGCGACCGCCGCAAAGATATGCTGCGGGACATCGCTATCCTGACCGGCGGCCAGGTTATCAGCGACGAACTGGGCCGCAAGCTCGAAACCGCGACCTTGCAGGACCTGGGCCGGGCCAAGCGCGTCATCTCTACCAAGGACGACACCACCATTATTGCCGGTGAAGGCAACGAAGGTGACATCAAAGCCCGCGTGGACCAGATTAAAGCGCAGATCGACCAGACCACCAGCGACTTCGACCGCGAGAAACTCCAGGAACGCCTGGCGAAACTGGCCGGTGGCGTGGCGGTTATCCGCGTCGGTGCCAGCACCGAAACCGAACTGAAGGAAAAGAAGCACCGCGTTGAGGACGCCCTGAGCGCCACCCGCGCCGCCGTCGAAGAAGGCATCGTGCCTGGTGGTGGGGTTTCCCTGCTGCTGGCCCTGTCCGCCCTCGAAGATGTCAAGGCCGAAGGCGACATCGCGACCGGTGTCGCAATTCTGCGCCGCGCTCTGACCGAGCCGATCCGCCAGATTGCGGTCAACGCCGGCCAGGATGGCAGCGTCATCATCCAGCAGGTGCTGAGCTTCCAGAAGGAAGGCAAGCAGAACTACGGCTACGATGTGTTGGGCGGCAAGTACGTCGATACCATCGAGTCGGGCATCATTGACCCGGTCAAGGTAACTCGCAGCGCCCTTGAAAACGCCGCTTCGATTGCCGGTATGATCCTCACCACCGAGGCCCTCATCACCGACCTGCCGGAAGACAAGCCCGCTGCTCCCGCGATGCCGGGCGGCGGCATGGACTACTAATCAAACCCGATTAGTCGCCCTTAGAGCGAAGAAGCTTTACCCTCTCTTACCAGGGGGTAAGGCTTCTTTTTTTGTATTTTTGAGCTTGCCCTTTAACAACTTATTAACAACTGGCTGATTCTTAGGCAAAATAGCTATTTTTAAAGGTTAAAATATTGGTCTAAAGACCTATATAAATTGTGATAAAAGACACAAGTTCTTAACAAAATTATAGTAGAATGATTGTGTAAACCATCGGGGGTATGCGGCTCAAGCGGAAAAGAGCCGCCGTAACGAACAACGATTAGAGTATATTTGAGGTATAGGAGCCTGTAAGCCACCGGACCCAGAGCGAGGCCGGGACAGGGGTAGGACCGACAAGGATGCGGTCAGGGGAACTAGGGTTAATATAGAAAATCCCTCAAACCCAGGCGCAGGTTTAGAACCAGGAAGTAAGGAATATAAAATGCGTGGCGATATTACCGCATCAGAACTTTACCAGGATCAGGAATTCCTGACCAGAATCGGATTGGGTATCTACGACGTCGAATTTGGGTCGAACGGGAACGTTGGCTTTGAAGATGTTTTTAAGTTCTCTTTCGTGGAGAACGAAGAAGAAGACCCCAAGCTGTACCGCCGGAAAGTCTATAATCTTACCGGCAAATACTACACGAACGAACTGGCCCGCATCCTGTGGGCCCGGTTCCACGAATCCCAGGCGCTCCTTTCCGAAATGGAAGGTTGCGAAATAAGTTTGAAAGAAGCGGCCCAGCGCTGGTTGCAGGACCACGGGCACGAATTCTTTAAAAGCTGGGCTTTGCGGGTGACGGAGGTGCCGTTCCGCATGCGTAACCAGGCCGAGCCGTATTTAGGCTTTATTGACCTGGTGGCCTTGCGGTTGGCCCCTATGTGGCGCGAGCTCCTGGAAGCCGGTTTCAACCTGCCAAACATCCTTTTTGCGATGGCGCTCGAACTCCCGAAGAAAAACCAGGGAAGCAAACGCGAACGCTACACCCGGCTGGTGGCGCGGTTGAGCGGGCACCAGATTCACGGCCAGGAGGATATGCAGAAGCGTATCCGGGAAATCAAGCAGCTTGCCCGGTTGTTGAGCCGTCAGGTCGGTCACAACGTTGGCAGCAGGGCCGCGACTATCGAATACTACCGCCGGTTAAACCTGGTGGCTGAAATCGAGAGCGCCCCGGTGCGGGCGGCGGAGTTGTCAATGGCTGCCTGACCGGTAGGCCAAACCAACAACCAGTAACATTTAGATAACGTCAAAAGGAGGGTGGCCCCTGCAGCTACCCTCCTTTTGATTCCACCCATACTTCCCCGGACAAAATTCAGCGCAATGTCTTAAAAGCGAAAGTGTTTCTCCTCAAGCCTGGCACCTATTCTGATTTATTCCTATATTTAACGACAGGAATGTTAATTTAACAAAGGAGAGGCCAATGCCAATTACCCAACCCGACGGTTACCTGGTTCAATCAGCTTCAGGACAAGGACGGCCTGTGCTGGTCCTTCATCCCTGGTGGGGCCTGAACGACACCATCAAAGACTATTGCAACCGCCTGGCCGAGGCCGGGTTCACCGTCTTTGCCCCGGACCTCTATCACGGCAAGGTCGTGGACACTATCCCCGAAGCCACCGAACTAAGCAGCGCTTTGTTTGATAACCTCGAAAAATCCCGGTCTGAGGTAGACATCGCCACCGCCTATTTAAGCGAACTGGCCGACCCTGACGCAAAAGGGCTGGCGGTGATTGGTTTCTCGCTCGGTGGGTTTTTCGCGCTAGATGTGTCGAACCGGATTCCCGCTAAAATCCGCGCGGTCGTTATCTATTATGCCACCGGCCCGGACGATTTCACCGCCTCGCAAGCAGACTACCTGGGCCACTTCGCCGAAAAAGACCACGAGGAACCGGAGGAAAATGTCCGGGCACTGGAAACAACCCTCAGCGAAGCCGGACGCCCCGCTACTTTTTACCGCTATCCCGGCACCGGTCACTGGTTCGCCGAACCGGACCGCCCCCAGGCTTACAACAAAGAAGCCGCCGAGTTGGCCTGGGAACGAACTTTAGATTTTCTAAGACGTTCCTGACCGGGGCGGCTTTTATTCTTTTTAGAAACCAGGGTCAGCGGGAAGTTTTATCTTTGATGTAATATTCCCCTTCGATAATTTCGACTTTGGCGGTAACGGGCGGAGCCTTACTCAACTGGTGACGCCCGACCAGCCAGGTAAAAAGCGCCATCGTCAGCAGGATAATGGTGAATTCATCCAGCAAACCCAGGATGGGCCAGATATTAGTGATACGGGCAACCGGGGTAAGAGCCCAGAAGATGGGTATTAATAGAATAAGTTTGTAATAAAAAGGCACTTTCTCGCTAATAAAATATTTAATTGTGCGCGGCAATAAAGTTATCAGCCAGCGCACCCGTAAAATCCCCAGCATTGTCGTTCTTCTTTCCATTAAACCATTTAGCTAAAAAGCCCAACCCTACTTACTTATACGTTAAAGGAGCGGGCAAGGTTTATTAAGCCTTGATTAGCTGACAGGCTTATTCAATACTTTTTGGGAAAGAGGTGAACGACCAATCCGATAAGGGCAAATACTCAGGCGTCGGCTTCCTCGTAGCTGCCAAGCGGGCCGGAGGGAAGTTCGTGCCAGCCCAGTTTCCGGCCAAGCCAGGCCCTGGTCAGCCCCAGCAACTTTTCCGATTTAGGGACAAAAGCCCGGCGCGTAAAGACATCGTAGTTGTTGCGCTCAATTTTTGTGAGAATCCGGCTGTATAACCGGGCCGCCACGCTGATAGAAAGCCGGCAGTCTTCCGGGAGATATTCGATACCGGGTAAAGCCTGGTTATAGTAGCGGCGGGCCCGGTTTATCTGGAAGCGCATCAGGCGGACAAACTGCGGGCTGACCTCGCCCCGCAACAAAGCGTCCTCGGTATAGCCAAAGCGGGCCATCTCATCCTGTGGGAGATAGATGCGCCCGGCCTGGGCATCTTCACCCACATCGCGCAGAATATTGGTCAGTTGCATGGCGACTCCCAGGTTCACGGCATATTCCAGGGCGCGAGGGTCGCTATAACCCATCACCTGCGAGGCCATCAGGCCGACCGTACTGGCAACCCGGTAGCAATAAAGATGTAATTCCTCGAAATTGGCGTAACGGCTCTTTTCCAGGTCCATCCTGACCCCTTTAATCAGGTCAAGCGGGGCCTGGGCGTCCAGGTTATAGGCCCGGACGGTGTCTAGCCAGGCGACCATCGAAGGGCGAGAGGCGCGAACCCGGCCCTCGAAAGACTCCAGCAGTTCGGCTTCCCACTCTGACAGGCGCGCTTGAATTTGGGGCAGGGCCAGGTCCCCAGCTTTATCCACCAGGTCATCGGTCAGGCGGCAGAAGTTATAGACCGCCCACATCGCCCGGCGCTTTTCGAGGGGAAGAAACCGGGCCCCGAAATAGAAGGTCTTGGAGCCCTGGCGCGTCACCAGACGACAATGCTCGTAAGCCTGGGCGATGTGGTCAGGTTCCAAATCCTCCAGCCGGCTAAATTCAGATGCCAATGCGCCGGACGGTATTTCAATTAAATCCTGGGGTTTCCGAGAAATAGCCATAAATAAGGTCTTTCTTTAGGAGATTGCTAACTCAAACCTTTGCTGCCGCGACAGTTTTCAACGGCGGTAATGTGCCTGTTATGAATGATATAAAAACAAGGTGTTTAAAACAACCTGTTAAGGCGATTTTTAAGCCATTTTATAGGAAACAAACAGGGAAGATTTGGTTAAATCTGATTGTAGAAATTCGATTAGGCTATTTCCTAAATTGATTTAGGGGATTATAATGATTCAGACGGCGAGAGATGTTCCAAACTGTCGAATCCACCGTATTAAATAGTGGCTATCCAAAACGGTTCCAGAGCTAAACTTGCATTACAGCTTTTAACGGTTTTGGTAACGCAACAGGCACAAGCCCCGTTGAGTAGGAACAACATTGAGTTCGCACGGTATTTCTACCGAACGATCAAACTAACCAGCGTCTAATTTTTAAGGAAACATTGTAGACACGAAACGAGGATATTTTCTCATGAGAAAATTAAGTGTTTTCGGAGTGCTTTTATTGGTACTGGCGACCATCGGTGTAGCGTCGGCCCAGTCCGCCCCATCCGTCACCATACAGATGCAGGCGACAGGAGGCTCCAAAGTCACCGGTACGGCAACTCTGACCCAGGCCGGTAATGGCGTTATGGTCAGCGTGAAGCTGAGCGGTTTTGACCCCAGTACCAAGCACGACGGCCATATCCACGTAGGTTCCTGCGCGGCGCAGGGGGGTGTAGTAGTTCCGTTGAACTCGATTACGGCGGATGCCAGCGGTGCCGGCAGCGCAGACACCACCGAAAATACCCTGACTTACGCCCAGGTGACCGATGGCAAACACTACGTGCAGTACCATACTTCCTCGAACCCGCCGGGCAATCCGGTTAGCTGCGCCGATATTCCGGCGGCTGTACCGGCCCAGGGCGGTGCGCCTGGCGCTCCGGCGGCTGGTCTCGGCGGCGTGAGCCAGGAGAGCGGTTTCCCGGTGGCTTTACTGGCCGGGTTGCTGGGACTGATGGTTGTTACAGGCGCGGGCTATCGCCTGGTCCGCAAAAACGGCAAATAGTCTTTTCACCTGAAAGTTCTGGAGAAACGGCCCCTGCGGAATCGGGGCCGTTTCTTTTTGGTTAAAAAGTTTTCCACTTGTAATCACGAAAAGTTTATTTTATATTATAAACTCCTGGCAAAGGTCCGCCTTATTTTAATTCGTATTTGTTTAACATAGTTAATATTTTTTTTTAATTCTAGAAAAGTTACTGTAACAACTGCTTCACAGAATTGCCATCATTTCAGATTATGCTTAAACCAGGCGTAAAATATATTTGATGCCGAGGAGAATTTTTCGGGATGAGTGGTAAATTGGGTCCTTACGAACTAAATCAGCAGGGGCTGGCCTGGCTGAAATCGCAGCGCCAGCATTTAATTGAACTTTACCAGGACGCTTTGTCGTCCATACCATTTTACCGGCAAGTCGAAGTCCGGGTACGGAATGGGTTTACCGTCGGCAGCATCGACCGGATTATCAAACGGCTCGAAGGGACCGGCTTTAACACGACCAACCTCAAAGACTCGCTGTCGGTCGTACTTGAATTAAATCCGGGTCTGCAACCGATGCTCGATGCCGTGGACAAACTGGAAGAAATTATTACCGTTGAGGTCAATAAGCAACTCACCGGGCAACCCCAGGTCGCGGAGGCTTTACTTAAAAAGGTGCAATACCTGAACCAACTTAGCAAAGCGACCATCGCTTCGGCCCTGATTCAGTACGAATCGAATAAGAATCCTTAAAATTAGGCCTGTTAAAGACTTGTAATTTACTGTTCACGTCATGGGTTTTGAGATACCTATAACCAGCAAATGGGAAACAAAAATCCAGCCGGGCGGCTGGATTTTTGTTATCCTGGAAAAACTAACCTTCCCCTTCGACCAGCGATTTGTAGAGGTCGAGGGTCTGCTGAGCAATCGCGGCCCAGCTAAAGGTTTCCTCCACCCGCCGCCGCCCGTTCTTGCCAAACTTCGCCTGCAATTCCGGGTCGAGCGCGACCTTGTTGATACTCTCGGCCAGTTCGTGGGCGAACTTCTGAGGTTCTTCGGGGTCGAAAGTACCCGGCTTTAGCTTGAGATCTACCAGTAGCCCGGTTTCACCCGGTACAACCACCTCTTTGATACCACCCACTGCCGAGGCCACGACCGCTGTCTCGCAGGCCATCGCTTCGAGGTTGATGATACCAAACGGCTCGTAGACCGAGGGGCAGCAGAAGACCGCCGCGTGCGAATAAAACTGGATGACATCGGACCGGGAGAGCATCTCCTGGATCCAGATGACATCTTTGCGGTCGGCGCTGACTTCCTTGATACGCTGGGTCATTTCCTGGCCGATTTCGGGCGTGTCGGGCGCGCCCGCGCACAGGACCACCTGCAATGACGGGTCAATCTCCGGGATGGCGTTGACGAGGTGGATGATACCTTTCTGGCGGGTGATGCGGCCCACGAAAAGCACATAGGGCCGGTCAGGGTCAACCCCGTACTTGCGCAAAGCGTCGGTTGCGGCGGCCTTGCGGTACTGGTCAAGGTCGATACCGTTGTAAATGACGTGGATTTTCGCGGGCGGAATGTCAAAGAAACGCAGCACGTCCTCTTTAGTCTCCTTCGAAACCGCAATGATAGCGTCGGCCTGCTCGATAGCAGTCCGCTCCATCCAGGCGCTCAGGTGATAGGCGTTGCCGAGTTGCTCGACCTTCCAGGGGCGGAGTGGTTCGAGCGAATGGATGGTCATAACCGAGGGCACGCCCCACAGTTTGGACATGAGGATACCGGCCATATCGGCGTACCAGGTGTGACAGTGGACCACATCGGCATCGAAATTATCTTTTGCCATTGCCAGGTTCCGCACGAAAGCATCCACCGCGCCGACAAAACGGGGGTCAGTGTTTTTCTTGACCTCGTCCCACATCTCGTAGCCTTTAACGGTCAGGTTCCCTTCGTGAACATCCTGGTTGCCAAAACAGCGCACCTCCACCGGCACCAGTTTGGCAAGCTCGCGGGTTAGGTACTCGACGTGGACACCTGCCCCGCCATACACGTTCGGTGGATACTCTTTGGAGATAATTCCAACTTTGTTCAACTTAGCCATAAAATTCCTTTCGTTACCACCTTTCATTTCGACATTGGGGTGATTGCTAACAGCCGGAATTATTCGCTGGCGTGTTCGAGGCGATGGACCAGTTCGCGCAGGTCGGGCTGAGTGACCTGGACCGTCTCGCCGGTCGCTATCTCAAGACCGGGGAAATCGGTGGGACGCAGGTCGGTCCCGATTTTCACGTTACGCCCTACCTTGAGGCCCGCCGGTAAGTGCGCCCGTTTTCCGATGATGCTCAACCCAGTATTGAGGCGACCCGGTTCGAGTTTGTTGGGTGTATCAAAATCATCTCCAACCCCAAGCTGGCTATCCGGGCCGATTATCACTTCCTTATCAATAACCATGTGGTCAATCACGCTATTCTTGCCGACCACAGTATCGAACATGATAATCGAATCCTTGACGACCGCGCCTTCCTCGACAATCACGCCCGGTGAAAGGACGCTATGGATAACCTGGCCGTAAATCTGGCAGCCGTGCGAAACCATGCTCCGCTCAACCTTAGCCTCGGAACCGATAATGGCGGAAGGGCGCTCCTCGCTCTTGGTATAAATAATCCATTTGCGCTCGTAAAGGTCTACCGCCGGAGGGTCGGTCAAAAGTTCCATGTTGGCTTCCCAGTAGGACTGGACCGTCCCGACATCGCGCCAGTAATCGAGGAAAGGATAGGCAAAGGCACGGTCGCCATCATCGAGCATTTTAGGAATGATATTGTGACCGAAGTCGTGCTGGCTGTGGGGATCCCTGGCGTCCTCCAACAACCGGTCCACCAGCGCATCTTTTTTGAAGACATAGATACCCATCGAGACCTGGTTACTCTTGGGCTGTTTGGGTTTCTCCTGGAAATCGACAATCCGGCCTTCCTCGTTGGAGGTTACGATGCCGAACCGGTGGGCTTCTTCAATCGGGATATGCATCACCCCGACTGTAACATCGGCGTCCTTTTCGAGATGCATGTTTATCATGGGGCGGTAGTCCATCTTGTAGATGTGGTCGCCACCCAGGATAAGGACGGTATCGCCTTTCCAGTTAGCCAGTTCGCTCAGGTTCTGATAGACCGCGTCGGAGGTACCCCGGTACCAGTCGGCATCTTTGCGCCCCAGGTAAGGCGACACCATACGCACGCCCCCATGCAGGCGGTCCAAATCCCAGGGGCGGCCAATTCCAATATGGTCGTGCAAGGAACTGGGACGGTATTGGGTCAGGACCAGGATATCGGTCAGACCGGAGTTGACACAGTTACTGAGGGCAAAGTCAATAATGCGGTACTTTCCGGCAAATGGCACCGCCGGTTTAGCCCGTTTTTCCGAAAAAATGCTCAAGCGTTCACCCTGACCGCCAGCCAGGATTATGGTAAGTGTGCTGCTGTTTGGCCTGCTCATGCACAAACCTCCTTGTTTGAATTCTTACTTGGACAGTACATAACGGGCAAACGTACTTTTATTGCGAATACCATCAATGTGGTTTGAGTTTGTAGTGATGATAAAAATCTTATTTGGGCCGGATTAGAATTCTCCCGGATGCCTGCTAAACCAACGAAACCCAGTTTTGTTCATTTATATGCTACTCTCTGCAACGCCGCTAACAGTGTATCAAAAAGGCCGATTTTTTGGTAGCCTCAAAAAGACAGAATTTAACAAAAGGTTGCGTAAAGAATATCTTTAGCAGGCCGGTTAATCGACTAACATACCCCGTTCGCGCAGGGTCTGGGTAATCTGGTTAAGGCTCAAACCGTGCTGGCGGGCCAGTTCGGCGGCGTTGGCGAGGGCGCGTGGCAGACCGGGAATAATCTTGTAGCTTGGCTGGAAGGCCGGGCCACCGGTATTTTGCATGGTGGCGACCGCGACCAGGCTGACGATGCCGTGGTCGGGGCTTAAAGAGGGATCGTCAAGCAGTTCGTGAAGGTGGGTTACAAAAATGGCCCTGGCTCCCAGGAGTTTGAGCCCCGCCAGTAAATCTTTGCCAAGTGAACCCGCCGAAACGTGGTCGGTCCCGGTCAACGGCTCGTTGAGCAACACCAGGCTGTGGCGGCTGGCCTTGCGGAAAATCTGGCCGAGGCTGGTCAACTCCTGGGCCAGGCGGCCCCCGCTGGCGTCGGCGCGTTCTTCCCTGGCGAAATGGGTATAAATGGCGTCCACCGGGCTGAGCCGGGCCGTGGTTGCCGGGACCGGCAGCCCGGCCTGAAAAAGAAGTTGCGCCTGGCCGATGGCCCTGGTATAGGTGGTTTTGCCGCCGCTATTCGGCCCTGTAATAATAAAAATGTGGCCGGTCGAAGAAAAATTAACTTCGTTGGCGACCACCTCGTGCTGGCGGTTACCCGGCTTGAGGCGTAAAGCCAGGTCGAGGCTGTAGCAATTGTGGAGTTGCCCGGTATTTTCAGCCATCGGGGCTATTTCCGGTCGTGAAAAAGCTAACCCGGCCTGGCGCATTTCGTGGACCAGCCGGACCGCCCCCAGGTAAAAGGCTACTTCCGGTTCGAGTGCGGCCAGCCAGGCGCTGCTCACCCTGGTATAGCGGGACAGGGCGGCGGCTACCGGTGAGGCCACTTTTTCCAGAATGCGTTCGAGTTCGCGGAAAAGCTCGTGTTCGGGCGTGCGCGGACGATTTTCGTTGGCCGGGTAAAGGCTGGTGCTGCCGCGCAGGGCTTCACTGGCGGCCCTCTCCCCCAACAACCTTTGCATCAGCCCACCCTTGCCGCTAAACCGGTCCTGGTTGACCGAAAGCAGAGTGGCCGATTCGGGCCGGAGCTGGGCATCGAGGTTGATACCGAGGGTAACACTGCTGGCCTGGCTGAGCCGGGAGCGCAAACCCGGCAACTCGACGATAAGGTTTTGGAAAATGGGGTCTTCCCGTGCCTGTACCAACCGCGCCCGTAGACCGGCCAGCGCCGCAGATTGCGCCCCCCTACCCTCGTCATAATTTTTAAGGGCGGCCCAGAGCATCTCGACACAATTTAAATAGATTTCCAGTTCGGCCAGGCGGGCCGCAATCTGCGGCAGTGGCAAACTATCGCCCCAACCTTTGGAACGCCCGGTGCTGGCAAGCTCGATTAACTGGGGCAACACCTCGCTGAACTGTTCAACCAGGTCGGGCAGGCGCAACAGTTCGTAGAGAGTATCCTGGCGATAGGAAATAATGGCCGGGTTCGAGTTGAGTTCGCCCAGGATATTGCTGACCGTCTGGTAGTGCCGCCCGTCCACGTCGAGGGCGCGGATAATCGAAACCAGCCCCAGGTCGGCTTCATCCGGCACGACCTGGGTATTACCTTCGTTTTGCCCCAGCCCGGACGGTCTTAACAGGCTGAACTTACCCGGTTCGGTCTCGTGGTTATTATTGTTGTGATTGGGTTCTGACTTTGAATTCAGGCCGGTAACTTGCGCCATTGCTACTCCCTTTGTATTGTTACTGGCTGAAATTATGTTTCTTCGGGTCCGGCTTGTCAATTGTGGTGGAGAAGTAGACTTCAAACTAAAAGGCGGCCCATCCCATGGACCGCCCTTTAACACTCAAATTCTTACAAGCTAATTTCCAGGAATCACCCGCGACCTTTGCCGGTAGAGAGACGGTAAGCCCGCTCCATCAGTTCTAAAGACTTCTGGGTGTCGTTCCAATCCTTTAGCCGCCTGCCGTAGCTGTAGTAGACCTCGGCCAGCAACCGCGCCCCTAACGCTTCGTCTG
>MKTJ01000047.1:323814-417933 GCA_001898225.1 Chloroflexi bacterium 54-19 | reverse complement strand
CGCAGTTCGAGGACTTGCTGGACGTGTTGAAAAAGATAGTCGAGATGGGCTTTAGCTGGGTGGACGAGGCCGTCAGGTTTGAAGCGTCATTGGGCGTTTAGCCTCAATTCAAAGTTAAAAGCCAGTTTCGACAAACCGGGCTAGAAGTGGTATCCTCCGGGAAACTATAGTCAAAACCCACTTAAAAAGAAATCGAAAGATAATATGCCCGGTCGGTTAGAACGACTAAATCAAATATTGACCCAGGTTGAGCAAAAAGGCTCCGCCTTCCTGGAGACGCTGGCCCGCCTGAACGACAGCCGGGTGGTGCCGGGGAAAATCGAAATTTTGGGGGCCAGGGAAGGCCGGGCCTACTTTCGCCGCCACTCAACCGGTTTGCCAATTTGGTCCGATTTAGCGTTAATAGATACAGCGAACGGCGAAAAAATTTTCTGGGTTAACCTGGATTTTTCGGAATTCAACGAGGAATATACCGGCCTCAAAGCCCGCCAACTGGCCGCCACCCAGGACAAACTGCCCCTGGACGAGTCGGACGCCCTGGAAGCCCTGACCCTGGCGGTCCTGACCGGGGACAGCCCGGCGGCGGGGGCCTTGATTGAGCGGATAGCCCGGAATTTTCCAAAGTTGCCCGCCATTATGGATAGATTGGCCGGGCGGGGCAATTCCCGGCTGCGCAGCGCCTTTGGGCGAGCCCTGGCGCTTATCAACACCGCCGCAAGCTGGGAAATCATAAACGCCTATCTCGATAAAGAGACGGCGGAAGGAGTCCGGGCCGACATCATAACGGCCACCATCCTGAACAGCCGGACCAATCCCGACGCCCTCCCGGTCAATGTGCTGGAAGAATGGCTGACCGGCGAACGCCTGGTTGACCCTTTAAGTTGTGTCCTGGCCCTGACCGGGTTGGGGCTGCAACTTTCGCCGGATATTTTTGAACTGATTCAGCCGCAGCACCAGAAAGCCCTCAAAGCCTGGTTCGAATAGGAGAGGCGGCTAATAACAATAGTTGAATCTACCAAACCTTGAAAGTTGTGACCCGTTAAAATGGCAGACGAAATACTCTGGAATGTAGCTATCTGCGCCAGCACCTACGCCGAACTGGGCGAAGCCTGGATTACTTTGAGGACCGTCAATTCGCTTATGAACGAACCGGACGGCGGCAGAGTCCTCCAAGAAAGCGGCGCAGCCCCGATGTACAACGCTGCCCACGAACTGGTCGAAGGAGCCATGCGAGGGTTGGACCTCTTTTTGAATATTCAGGGCAACTACCTGGAAGGTATCCGCAAGGGGGTCCACGTAGACCTCTCCGAACTGGAAACGAAGGCCAAAGAAGCCACCGAACCTTATTTCAAGATTCGCCGGACGACCGGCTCGGTTATAGCCCGCGGTCAGGCCCGCTATACCGCGGATAACCTGACCAGCGAGACCTATCCGGGCGGAGAAATCTACCCCGGCCTCTACGCTTACGAAACGCCACCGGACTGGCTTGACGGCTGGTTGCAGTACGTTTCTTATGGCGGAGGCTCCGGGCAACCTAAAACCGAAGCCACCACCCCACCCTGGACCGATAAAGTCCGGTACGCCGGGGCGTGAGTCAGTTTTTAGTTTTAAGTATTTAGTCTTTAGTATTTTAGAACCGAGCGAGTAGCGGAATCATGGCTGATGTTGCACTATTGGATATGGCCCGCCAGGCCGAACAACTGGCCGATTTTTGCCAGGAGATGCAGGGCCGCCTCCGGCTGACCGACATCAGTATTGATGCCGAAATGGACCGCTTCTTCCTGAACCACAAGGGCGAGACTCCCGAAGTTTTACACCAGATTTATGACGAATGGGGCGGGAAGATATTGGAAAGTCAGCCCCAGTTCTCGGCGGTCATCCGACAATGCCGTAAACAGGCTATCGAATGGCGGGCCGAATACAATCGCCAGGAACAGACGGAAGCCCAGGCCCGGCGTGAAGAAGAAGAAGCGGAAGCTAAAGCCAAAGAAGAAGCCGCCGCTAAAAAATAACCGTCGGGCGCGCTGCCTTTGTCCGACCTAGTGTAGACCAAACAAGAGAGTATGAGGCGAAAAATTACTCCGGGCACCGCCCTGCTTTTATCCTCGTCCGCCGTCATGGCCTTCCTGTTGATACTGGGTGGCCTGGGAGCCTATTCCGCCGGTTTTAACAAACAGGACGGTATTTCGACCCAGCACGCCCTCGATACCGCCATTGCCCTGGGTAAGATTACGCCGACCATCACCGACTCGGCCCTGGAAGTCTTTTACCAGCGTGGGGTGGCCGCCTACAACAGCAAAGATTATCCCACCGCCATCACCCAGCTAAATACGGTCGTAAATTACCGGCCCTATAAAGACGCTGCCGCCGTGTTGTTCCTCTCCTACAAAGAGCAGGGCGACATCCAGTCCACCCAGCAAAGCACCCTGAACATAGCGCCAATTACCTATAACAGCGCCCTCGACCTGGTCAAAAAAAGACAGCCGGAAATCGAGCAGGGTTTCCAGCGCACCCCGGCTTTGCTAAAGAATACGACCTTCCCGACCCTGTTGACCGATTTGAAAAACAGCCAGGTCTGGTCCGACCTCTACGCCAAGGGCAATACCGCCGCCAATTTCAACAGCAACAGCGATTGGTGGAATACGGTTATACCCGAATGGGAGCAAATCTATCAGCAGAACCCTGGCTACCTTAGCAACGTTCCGTCCCTGGCCCTGAACCAGCGCCTGGCCGATTCCTACAAGACCAGGGCCCTCGATTTGTGCCGGGTCAAGGGTGATTACGCCGGGGCGCTTTCGTCGGTCAACCGGGGCCTGGAAATTAGCATCAAGAGCAAATTACCCGCCGCAAAGCAGGCTGTTCTACAAAATCTTTATTACTTCATAACTCAGAATCAGTGCCAGGTCGGATAAAAAGTTATGCTAATCAGCCTTTTCTTTTTTGTCTTGGTAGAAGTGACCACCCTCTTTAGCGGATTAGGCTGGCGGTTCAGTGAATATGTCAATCCTGATAAGACCGACTGGCTCATCCGGGGCGGCAGCATCGGCTGTAGCATCTTCCTGGGCCTCATTTGCGGCTGGCTTGCCATCCGGGCGGTCAACAAAGCGCCGCATTTTCTCTGGCTGTGGGGAGGAGGACTTATCGGGGCTTTGCTCGGCTGGGCCGCAACCGCCCAGTTGTTACATCTACAACCTAGCCTCATATTAGCCATCACTCCGGTTGTTTCAGGCCTCGGGGGGATTATCGGGGTGGTAGTGAGCGCCCTGGTCGGGAATGCGCGGCAGAGCCAGGGCCAGCGCCAACCCAAACAGAAACAGGCTCGCCAGCCCCAACAACCGCCCCAACCCCAGATGGCGATGGCAAATTACGGCCCCGGCCCTGGGCCGATGCCCGGTCCCGGTTATAGCGGTCCGCAGCAAATGGGCGGACCACCCCCGCAAATGATGGGCGGTCCCCAACCTCAACCGGGCCAGGACCCCGAAATCGAAATCAAACGGCTGCGCAAACGGCTTTACCAGGAGGCCGTCCAGATGGCCCAGAACCCGACCAGCGTCAGCCAGTCGGTGGCGGGGACGCGCTGGCCCGAACCGCAACTTTTCGTGGTGGACCCGGCCCACGTCGCCCTGGTAGTGGTTATTCCGTGCTACCTGGGGCAGCTAACCTTTTTCGTGGTCTGCCCGGTCGGCTATCCCGAAAAGGCCCCGGTAGAGGTGCATATAGAGCTATTGCGGCAGGGCAATCCCCCGGTGCAGCTAAATTATGACGGGCGCCGCCTTTCCACCTGGAAAACCGGCTCCAATCTGGCAGGCATATTCAAAGATGGTTTTCTTCAGATTGAAGAAGCCGTGTTGGGTTAGGAAGCTATGTTTTTATCCGGTAAGAATCTAAAAACTACCGCGCGGGAAGTCGCCCGCAAAGCCCTCAATGTGTGGGTAATCCAGGCTTTCTTGGCGACCCTTGTCATCTCTTTGATTGCCTGGCCGCCGGTCACGGCCCAATCGACCTGTACTTCCCCGGATTTTGCCACCAAGATAGCTATCTCGCCGGATTTCTGCCAGTTCTGGTTCGATAACGGCGGCATCAGCATTTTCGGCCAGCCGATTACAACATCTAACAACGAAATCAGCCCCGAAACCGGTCAGAGCGTCCCGACCCAATGGTTCGAGCGGGCCCGTTTTGAACTGCGCCCGAAAGCGGGCGGCGGCACCGAGGTAGCCCTGGGTAAACTCGGCACTGAGTTGCGCCAGGAAGCCCTCAATAAGAACAGCAACAACCAGGAGATTGACCCCAACTTCCGGCCCGCCACCCCGCTGGTGGACCCCGATTTCCCTCTTGAAGAGCAAAAATTCTTCGACCAGACCAAGCACAATGTCCGGTTCAAGTTCCTCGATTACTGGAATAAAAACGGCGGTGAGGCCCGGTTTGGCCTGCCTATTAGCGAGGAACACCTCGAATTCGAACCTGAGACCCACCGCTTCTATGTCGCCCAGTGGTTCGAGCGGGCCCGGCTGGAATTTCACCCGGAAAACCCGCCCGAAACCGAAATCTTGCTGGGGCAGTTGGGTTCGCAAATTAAAAAGGCCGGTCTTGACAACGCCCGCCAGAAACGGCTCGACTTCGACTGGAAGACCGGGCGCAACGGCTCGTTCCTCGACCAGCCGAATAGCGTCTTTGTGGACGGCACCGGTAATATTTACGTAAACGACCGGGCCAGTGGGCGGGTCAACAAGTACAACTCCAAGTTCGAACTGGTCAATTACTGGTACCTGGTCGGTGGCGGCACGAAGAACCCGGCCCTGGAAGGCGGCACCCAGGCTATCGCCGGGCTGGCTCAAAAACCCAACGAGAATAACAATGGCAACGGGACCACCCCGGCCCCGACACCCACCCCGACGCCAAAGCCAACGGCCAGTCCGACACCCAATACCGGCCAGGAAAAGCCGCCGATTTTGTATAGCCTCGCGCCTGATAAGACCGACGTGGTCCGCAAACTGACGGCGGAAGGCAACTGGGAAACAATTCAGCTTCAACCGGCGGGTGATGCTGACGCCAACACACCCAACATCGGGCTGGCGGTCGGCTCCGGCGAAAGCCTTTACATCTTGAAGTCGGCAACCTACGCGAACTTCCTGGTCTTCAAGTACACCAACAAGGGCGAATTTATCACCAAGTTCGTCCGGCGCGGCGACGTAAACGACCCGACGGCGATTGCGGTCAGCGGCGACAAGATATACCTGGCCGATGGCAGTTCCGGGAAATATTTTATCTTTGATGGCAGCGACAAGAGCAAAGGCGACATCCTGACACCGGGCGGGATTAGTTTGCCCAATACCGGCGGGCCGCATAACATCCAATCTATCGCGGTAGACCCCAGCGGCAACGTTTTAGTAGGCGAGAATGGCAAAATCACCCGCTTTGATATTAACAATAGCGGTCCCGCCAGCTTCCCGGTTACCGCCGGGCGGGCGGTCGGCCAGCTTCTAAACCCGGTTGGCATGACAACCGACCTGAAGGGCAACCTCTACGTGGCCGACCCGGCCAACCACCGGGTTATCGTGGTAGACCAGGCAGGCAACCCGCGCAACGTCATCCAGTCCGACCCCTATAACCTGGAAGGTAACCTCGGCTCGGCCCGGTCGGTGGTTATCACTTCCGGCACCAACGCGGTTATCCTGGTGGCCGACCCGGTCAACCAGCGTATCGAGAAATTCGATATTACGGGCAAATACCTGAGCCAGTGGACCTCAAACGGGGTCTCGGCCCTGGCGATTAGTCCGGCGGGAGAGGTCTATGCCCTGAACACCTCCCAGGCCCAGGTTACCAAGTTCGACCTGGACGGCAAACAACTGGCCCAGTTCGGGAAGTTGGGCAGCGGCAACGGGGAGTTTCGCTTCCCCAACGCCCTGGCGGTCGGCAAGGATAACAGCCTCTACGTAGCCGATACGGGCAACCAGCGCATCCAGAAGTTCGATGATAAAGGGACCTTCCAGAAAGCCTGGGGCGCGAAAGGGGCGGGCGACCAGGAGTTCGGCGGGGACGGTCTGAGCGACCTCTATAGCGGCCCGACCTCGATTGCGGTCGAACCGGCCAGCGGCAACCTCTACGTGGTCGACTCGGCCAGCGCCCGTATCCTCAAATTCGACCCGAACGGACAGTTCCTGGGCCTGCTGACCCAGGCCAATATCGAACCCAACCGGACCTTCGAGCCGGTCGCCGTGGCGGCCCCGGCCCTCCAACTGACCAAACAACAGTCCGGCAGCAGCGGGGCCACCCCTACCCCAGCCCCCAGCACGGTCGACGATACCGGCCTGACCAGCGGCATCTATATTATGGCTCTCAAAGGGATTTATAAGCTGGATGCCCAGGACCAGTTCCAGTTCAGCTATTTCGCGGACGCGCCTCTCCCCGGCACTGATGGGGGTGACGGCAACGTCGAAAACCTGACCGGGATTGCCGTTGATAATAACGGGAATATCTTCACGACCGACAATTTCTCCCGGCTCTCGAAATTCCACTATAAATAGGAGTACGTATATGCAGGAAAATCGTGAAAATACCGGGCCGGAAGAAGGCCACGAACTCGATGAAGCCGAACTGGACGAGGTTAGCGGCGGCCAATCCGGCCTGGACTCGATGAGTGAAATGGGTGAAATGGAGTCTATGCGGATGCAGATGGCAATGGACCGGAAATCAAAATTTATTGAGACCCTCTCAAACATAGAAAAGAAAATGTCTCAAACCAGTAGCGACATTACCAAAAATATTAAATAAAACCCAGGGGCTAAAAAACTAGGCCAGGGAGTCGCTCGCGCCGTCTGCGGCAGCAGAGCCATTTTCACCTGGGCGTGAGGGCAGGGCCGGGTGAAAATTGCCTTCTTTTAGTATGCGCCGGGCCCGCCGCAGAATGACCCTGGCGTTTTCAAAATAGACCAGGGCAATCGCTTCGTCAAGGTCGCACCAGATAGCGTCGTGGGTCTCACCAGGCTGGGGGCGCGGTTTTTCCAGCTTGGGATTGAGGTCGCGCATGAGATACCAGCGCACCTGTTTGCGCAGGTTCCCTCGCCGCGAGTCGGCCAGGTAACGGGCATCGCCCAGGGGCATCACGATTTCGCCGTGTAGGCCGGATTCTTCCTCGACCTCACGGATAGCGGCCTGCTCCGGGGTTTCGCCTTTTTCGAGATGGCCTTTTGGCAAATCCCACCACCCGCTCTGGCTGCGTTCGATAAGCCCGACCAGGAAGCTTGGTTTGCCATCTTTTTTGCGAACATAGGGGCGGAAGACTACACCTCCCGCCGAACGGTCCTGCGGCGGCAGAGAAGCGTCCCAGCCGTCCAGTATTTTATTTTCCTGTTCCTCAGTCACTATTCTTCTTATTCTACCTGTCGGTAAGCGTCAAGCAGCATTACCACACGAGCGCGCACAATTTCGGCCAGCTCGTTATCTTTTACAATCAAATGAATCCGCCGGACATGCCGGTGAAACTTTCGCATATCATCATTATTCAGGCCACTAACTTCGCCCCACGGGACCGGGTTCGGCCAGCCGTGCGGGGGCCGTTCACAGACCACGTTCAGGACAATCTCAAAACCTTTGGCCTCAGGTATGTCGAGCAGAATCTCGTGGCCGCGCAATTCTCGCCCGGTCCACTGGCTGACCATCTCACACCAGAGTTCTTCGAGGCGTTTGCGACGGGCCGGGTTGTATTTAAGGACGGCCAACCGGGCGAACATACTATCATCTTCAGCGAGCGACAAAGCTCGCTTGTAGAAACGCCGCTCCTGCAAATCGGTTATCAGTTCGTGGGCGACCGAGTCGGGGGGCGTGGTCTGTTGAATCAGGGCGATAACCGAGGCATCATCGCTCCGCTCAAGCTCTTTCCCGCCAAAAGCGCCGTGGCTGAGCGCCTCCTGGACCGAGCGCAAAAACATGACCGTCGCAATCCGGTTGGTATGATGCCAGTAGACGTTGTAAAACATCAGGTAGCGGGCAAAGATGAGCGATTGCAGGGCTCCGACCCCTTTTTCGTCAATCACCAGTTGGAGGGGCGCATCCGGGCTGGCCGGTTCCGGTTCGGGCCAGATTCGCAGCGAATCAATCAGGCGCTGCACGTCCACGCTGCCATAGGGCACGTTGCAATAACGCGAATCGCGGGTCAGGTAATCTAGTTTATCGGTATCGAGAGCCCCACTGATAAGCTGGCGCAAGACCAGTTCACGGTTATTAAGCGGCACATCATCGCTTTTGGTGATAAAGGAGGCCACTTTAGCCGGGTCCACATGCCACTCGTCGCGCAAAATCGGCCCGATTTCCGGCCCCATCACAATCTCGCGGCCAATCGTTTCGTGGTCGCGGACGATAGTCAGGTCCAACTCTTCAACGGCGTGGCTGTAGGGATAATGGCCGATGTCGTGCAACAGGGCCGCCGAAAGAGTAGTATTAACTTCCTCGCTGGTAAAGTTAAAACCACCCCGTTTGAGAAGATGGAGAATTGCCAGCCGGGTCAGGTGATAGACCCCTATACAGTGTTCGAAACGCGTATGGTGGGCGCCCGGCCAGGTCCAACTGGTAAAACCAAGTTGCTGCACCCGGCGCAACCGCTGAAAGGGCTTGCTGTCGAGGATACTCATAACCTCACGGGGTAAAGGAATATCGCCCCACACGGTATCTCTTATCATGCCTTCCGGTTGTTCGACCAGTCTTAGAATCAGTTGTTCACGAGCATTGGCGCTATTTTCTAGCTGGGTCATTGGCCCTAAACCCTCAAAAAATTACCATTCCACATAATTATCCTAATTTTTAACCTGTAAATTATACGCTTTTTAACCCGGCTTTGACAAGAAACCCGAACTTAAAATCGGCATTTGTTTTACAAATTGGTGGTCCTGATCTTGAAGATATGCTAGGGGCCTTATGAGGACTTTTATTTTTAGGCTGGAAATTGTAAAATAACGACTTGTTGGCGAAGTGCCGTTTTGGAAAGGTGTTTTAGTTTGCCCCAGATAGATGCGATACAGGAGTTAGGCCAGGTTTTCTTACCGATGATGTTGAATAACCGCCCCGAACCCTATTATTTTATTATGGATACCGGCGCCGGGATGAGCGCGGTGGAAGAAAAAGTGGCCGAGGAACTCGGTTTACCTACTATCGGCAAGACCGAACTGGCCGGGACGGCCGGGGTTTTGAATGTTCCGATTAAACAATTCGACTCGGTATCGCCCCGGCGGCGCGGCTGGCCGGTTTCGATTTTAACCCATCACGGGTTGCTGGCGACGACCCAGGACTTGAGCGCCTTCCGGGTGCCCATTCCGGCCCCTTTCGAAGCAGGTCTTTTAGGTAACGATTACCTGCGCCATTTTGTAGTCGAGGTAGACTTTTTGCCGCCGAACGTGCAGCTTTCCCGACCCTACGGTTATATCCCGGCAGGGGTCAATCCCGACAAATTTTTACCGTTCACGCTCGACCGAGCGAAAATCATGCGGGTTAAGGCTAAACTGGACGGCTGGATGGACGTGGAGTTGCGGGTAGATAGCGGCGCAGGTACCCTTACGTCTGTGATGTGGCCCTATGTCAATATCACCACCTCCACCTGGAAACAGTTGTGCGAGAAAAACCCCGGCTATAGTGTGACCGGCACCATCGGGGCCAAGGGCATGGGCGGGAGGGTCGAGTTGCAGGTCGCTAAAATTGCCTCGCTCGACCTGGGACCGCTCCACTTTGATTTGCCCAGCGTGGTCATTCAGCCGGAGCAGGGCATCTTTGCCAGCCCCCACGCAGTCGGATTTATCTCGCTAAACCTGTTCGAGCCGGGCGGGTGGGTCACCTTCGACTACCCGGCAGGGCGTATTTACGTCCCGTAGGCATAAAAAAACAGGCTTTCCCCTTTAACCAACCCACAAAGCGGTTAAAGGGAAAGCCTGTTTTTTATTGTTAATAAGGTTGCTCCTGGCCGTAGAAATTCTGGTGAGCCCGTAGGTAATCCTCGAATTTCTGGTTTTCATCCGCTTTAAGACGGGCGATATTGTTGCGCAGGTCGTAGATATGCCCGCCAATCTCGTTAGATGCCACTTCGCGTTTTACTTCTTCCAGCGCCTCGGTTAAATCCCTTGCCGACATAGTCCAGCTTTGTAAAAGCTCGTTTAATTGGGCCGAATTCATAAACATTGCCTCTTTCTCTTTGGGAGTTGTTAAAGTGAAAGTACCACAAGCGTGTCCGGGTTATTAATATAATTCCATACCGTTTCAAGACTATCTGTTAAGTGCGTAACTTTTTCTCAAACTATGTTGTTATAAAGAATTGGAGTAGTCATAAATTCGGAGAAAAAGCCCGCATGAAAAATCCTGTTGCTAAAGTATCTATTCGTGTGTAGAATATTTTACAGACTTGCGGAGATTAACAACAAAATAATAATTTAAGAGTAGATAACTACGATGGAGCTTTCGTTATCACCACGGCTATCTAGCTTACGGCGTTGGAAACCCCTACCCTTCTTACTGGTGGGGTTATTTTCGTTGGGCGTTTTGCTGTTGAGTATGTATCGGATGCCTTCATTTGGAAGAGGTATCGAGGAAATCAAAAAGACCAGCGTCTTCTTTAACATTTTCCCGGTCGAACAGACCAATCTTTTCCCAACTGACGACGGAGGCTACTATGCCTGGACCCAACCGGGCGATAGTTCGGATAAAACCGCGCCGCCCACAACCGTCCTGCGCTTGCCTCAACTCCAACGGGTCAACGCTTTTTACCTGACGCTGGAAATGTCGCTCGACCGGCCCGGCGAGGCCCCACCCGCCAGGGTCCAGCTAAGCCTGCTGGACGAAAACGACCGCTATTTAAGCACGCTGGCGGTCCTGGTCTACGACCCAGCCCATCCCGGCTTTAACCGCTACCAGGTGGTGATTCCGCCCGACGAAAAAAGACAGGGGTTGGGTATCGAGATAAAAAGCAACGCCTTCCACCTGAACGGGCAAGCCGGTGAATATGGGGTGCGGCTGCGCAGTTATACTATCGAGCAGAAAGACAACCCTTACCTGCGCTATATCTGGCCGGAGCCTTATATTCCCGCCGCGCTCATCCTGGGATCGGGCATCCTGGCCTGGGCCGCCCTGGTCGGGTTGGCCTGGTGGGAAACCTTACTGCTGCTGGCCCCGATGGCTTTTGTCGTGGGGAGCATGGCCCAGTACAACCACTACTTTAGCTGGCAAGCCCTGGGTGCGGGGTTGGTGGTGCTGGGCAGTAGCTTCTGGTGGCAGCGGACCAGGATTCCTTTTACAGGGATAAGCTGGCGACGCCCGGCGGAATTGGGTCCGCTCCTGCTGGCGCTGGTGGGCGTGTGCGGGTTTTTCCTCTACGGCTTTACCTATTCGAGCGACATCTGGTTTTATAACAACTGGATAGACTGTCTCCACACCAACGGTCCCATCAACGCCTATTCCAAATGCACCTACCTCGATTATCCGCCCCTTGCGCCCTATCTTTTCTACGGCTACAGCGCGGTGGCCTACACCTTTCATTTCGTGGGGCAATCGGCTTTCCTGAAGGGCTTTTTCTCGCTCGGTCTGCCCATCGTAGCCGCCTTGATCTGGAAGATGGCCCGCCGCCGGGGAGATTTCCTTACCGCCAAACGGCGTGGAGCAGTCCTGATTCTTTTCAGCTTTAACATCGCCCTGGTTTACAACCCGGCTATCTGGGGTCAAATGGATATTTTTCCGTGCGTCCTGCTGATGGCGTCTTTCGTGGCTATTTACAGCGATAAACCCATCCTGGCGCTGGTCAGCCTTGCCCTGGCCCTAATCCTCAAACCTCAGGCCATTTTCGCCATACCGCTATTGGGTTTACTCCTGACAAAGAAATACGGTTTCAAACGGACCGTCCTGGGGAGCGCGGTTGCCAGCCTGGTAGTGTTAATCCTGGCCCTCCCTGCCTTCGGCTTCGATTGGAACAGTTTTTTAAACAACTACTGGTCGCGCAATGAACTGGCCGGGGATAAAATGGACTTCTTCTTGCTCCGGGCCTACAACTTTTCGTATCTGCTGCATTTTGCCGAAAATCACTCTTTCGTGGTGGTCGTGAGCGGGTTCGCCATTATCGGGCTGGTCTATCTGGCGCTGGTGGGCCTGACCTGGTTCAAGGCAGCCTCGGAGGCGCATACCAGCCTGGCGTTGGGCCTGACCGTGCTGGTCAGCTTTACCTTTGCCATCAAGATGCACGAGCGCTATACCTATTACGCCATGCCTTTCCTGGCGCTGGCCGTCCTCTACAACCGCCGGGCCAGCCTGGTTTATCTGCTGGTGAGCTTTGTGTCGCTTTACCAGGTGGTCATAACTCCTTTGCCGACCTATCGCTCCAACCAGATACCCAACACTTTCTACCTGTGGCATTCCATCCTGCAACTTAACTGGCAGTGGCTGCCCGATGCGCTTTCTTACCTGACCATCGGGGTCTTTTTGTGGCTGCTGGTCTTCTACCTGAGGCAGGTTTATGCCACCTCAAAACAGGTGCCGGACCAGTTATCCACCGAACATGGGGATAACTATCCAAAAGTACTGGAAGTGGCCTAAAAGGATTTTCATGGTCTGAAAACTGCTCTAAAATAGGTACAAGCTTTTGGAAGTCTATGGAACACGACACCGGGTAAAAGACTATGGAACTCTTAATTGTGATGTTACTTTTCGGAAGTTTCTCCGCCTCGACAATGTTTGTTAACCGGGTCAAGACGGGCCTTTTTAAAGGCTCCCGCCGGACCTGCCAGAAATGTAAACTTACCCTGGACCCCGGACGTTCCATCTGCCCGGTCTGCGGCACCTATCTTTCCCGGCCAGGTCATTAATTAAAATTAAAGAAAAAGTCTGCTATAATAGAATTAACGCCCATTTGCGCTGGCGGAAGCGTCCTACTTTAATTTAGTTACCATCCAAATATGGAAGTTTTTTCTAAATGCAGCTAACCTCGCTCCGGCGCTGGTCTATTTTCTCGCTGGTCGTTCTACTTTCTACCCTGTTTTTGCTGGCCCAACCCTTCGCAACTAAACCCGCCCTGGCCGCCGGAGAAATTAACTACGACCAGAATTATTTTGCCCCCAACCTCCCGACCGGGGCCGCCAACCATAAATTCGGGATTGTCACCCACCCCTGGTGGCTTGACATGCATCTCGATACCTTTATTTCCAATTTTAAAAATTTACAGGTTGGGGTCGTGCGTATCCCGGTAGAGTGGAAGACCATCGAGCCAAAACCGGGCGTCTACAACTGGCAACTGAACGACCGCCTGCTAAACCGGCTGGCCGACGAAGGCTTCGAGGTAGTGGCCGAGTTCGTGACTATCCCGGTCTGGGCCAGCAACAACCCGGCGGTCTGTGCCAAAAATGACCTTGACTGCGGGTTTAACCCCGCTTACCTGGACCATATGCAAGCGGTGGCCGAAGCGTTGGCGCGACGCTACCCTTTTATCCGCCACTGGGAATTCTGGAACGAACCGGAACAGTGGTCGAACGCCGGGCGCGACATCTGCAAGTTCAGCAACTGGCTCGAACAATTCTACCTGGGCATCAAAAAGGCCGACCCAACCATGCTGGTGGCCTTTAACACGCTGGCCGGGATAAACTATCTTATCGGCATGTACGGCTGTGTCGAGAGCGCCGCTAAAGAGGCCGGGACCAAGCCTTTCTACTTCTGGGACGCGGTCTCGCTCCACCCCTACAACCTTGACGGCGAGAAGACGCCGGAGGGGATTTTTGCGCCTATTTCCACCAAAACGGTCGAGCAGGTCCACCAGGCCATGGTCGACCGGGGTGAAGGCAACAAACCGATCTGGATTACCGAAATGGGGGTGCAGAGTGACCCCAAAAGCCAGGCCGATTTGCTAAAAGTAGCCTGGGACTGGCTCGGTGCGCAGCCTTATATCACGATTATCACCCTGCACATGCTTCACGACTGGTCGGAGGAGCATTACGGCCTGATGACGACCGAACCTGAAACCTACCAGTACAAGGGCGATATTACCCCGCAGACCAAATTTATACCCAAACAACCTTACTACGACGCCTATAAGAACTACCCCAAAAGCCCGCCGGTTAACCAGCCCCTACCGACTGACGATATGCTGGTCTTTCCACAGACCGGGCACACCGTGCGCGGCATTTTTAAAAAGACATGGGAAACCAGGGGCGGCCTGGCCCTGTTCGGTTACCCTAAGACCAGCCAGTTCTATGAACGCAACGAGGCGACCGGACAATACTACCTTGTGCAATATTTCGAGCGCGTCCGCATGGAGTATCATCCTGAACTGGCCGGAACACCTTACGAGGTCCAGTTCGGCCTGTTAGGGACCGAAACAATGATGGAACAGGGTTTGCTGGATAAACTGGGGCAACCGGCCACCACCGCGACTTTGCCCGAAAAACCGGTCTTAAACGGCACAAATGTTGTTTTCTTTCCCGAAACAGGCCATAATCTGGAAGGTCTTTTCCTGGAAGCATGGCAGCAAGAGGGCGGGCTGGCGGTTATCGGGTATCCCCGCAGTTCGGTTTTTGAGACGACCGGCGATGACGGCCAACCGCTAACGGTCCAATATTTCGAGCGGGCCCGCATGGAATTGCACACGGCCCCGGACGGTCACCAGTTTGTGTTATTTGGCTTGCTGGCGAACCAGCGCCTGGTCCAGGAAGGCCGCCTGGCCCCCAGTTACCAGCCGAATTCGAATGATTATTACAACCCGGCCAATTTCGAATTTATCCTGACCTCCTGAGTTTCCCGGCGCCCCAGGAAAGGTACAGGAGCGACTGCCGGAACGCAACACAGCACAGCAGGTTTAATGGCATTATTTGGCAGTAAACAGGACACTCGTCGCCTCGGAACCCCGGCCCGGCCCGCCCATTCCGTTTCTTCGGACCGTCCCCGGCTGCTCGGCCTGGGCTGGTTGGGGCTCAAGGCCGCCGACACCGTGGCGGAAGCACGCTTCCTGGAAAATGTCCTCAAACTAAAATTCGTGGACGAGGTTACCACGGCGGACGGTCACGTGGTGCGCTACCGGGCCGGGCAACTCGAACTGGAATTGGTCGCAGGCGGGGCAACCTGGGCGACACGCCCCAAACCCCGGCACGGCCAGCCCGATATTTCGCTCATCCCCAGCCTCCAATTCAACCATTTAAATGATTTTGTAAAAAATCTTCAAGAACACGAGGTGCCTGAAACCCGCGTTTTCGAGCAGGGCTGGGGCGCCTCGGTCCTTTTCTTCGATCCTGAACGCAATCTGTGGCAGGGGGACGAAATCCGGGTCGAACCGGACGTCGCCCAGGATAATTTACCCGGCATCGGGGCGCTCTGGCTGTCGGTGGAAGATTTTGCAGCCCAGGTCGCTTTCTACCGGGACGTTTTGGGCCTGGAAGAAATCAACGAAGGAGATTATCACCCGCCAATTACCGAGGCCGTCGAAAGCTATAATGCCCAGCACCCTGTCATCAACCCGGCTACCACCGGAGGGGAAACCACCGTCAAGGAACCCACACTGCCGACCGGGGCGGTCTTCCGGGCCGGGAATATCCGCCTGGCGCTCTCGCCGGGCGGGCAACGCCTCGAAGACAACCGGGGGCGGGTCTGGGGCCAGGATACGGCTTTTCTGCCCGGTTTCCAGACCAGCGACCTCAACGGGTTTGCCCGTCTGCTCAACGAGGCTGGTATCCAGACTACCGGACCTCACCCGTTTTTTTATGTCAACCCAACACCACGCGGACCTCAGCGCCGGCCCGGCTCGGCCTTACGTTTTTGCGACCCGGAAGGCCATCCTATACAGGTATACCAATAAAAATGTACAAACTGATTGCGCTTGACGTTGACGGCACCCTGCTCAACCCGCAGGGCCGGATTACCCCGCGAGTAAAAGAGGCGGTCAGGGCCGCAACCCAAAAAGGTTGTATCGTAACGCTGGCAACCGGGCGCAGGCTTCGTCCGGCCCGCCAGATTGCCCAGGAGGTCGGTATCGAGGTGCCATTGATTCTCTATAGCGGCAACCTGATTTATGACACAGCCCAGGAGAAGCCGCTCCTGCACCGCACCCTCGACCCTGCTTTTGTAAAGACGGCCCTGGAATTTTTAACCGAAATGCGGGTGGGAACGGCCCTCCTGCAAAGCCCCCTGCACGGCGAACGTATATTTATCGGTCCGGGCGAGGATACCGACCCTTATTTACAGGCTTACGCCGCCCGGCCCGACCGGGCGGACCTGATTGTGCGCTGTACGCCCGGCCAACTGCTAGAGGTGCCCGACCCGCTGGTGGTCTGCGGGGTGGGACCCGGCCAGCTGGAAGAAACCCTTTTCACGCACCTGAAAAAGTGGGACCATCTTGATAGCAACCTCTACAGCTACAGCCTGCGGACTTCCCCCCTGGCGGACCTGTACGGCTTCGACTTCCTGCCGCCCGACCACAACAAAGGTTACGCCCTCACATGGTTAGCCAATCACTACGGGCTGGAACTGGCCGAAACCCTGGCGATTGGCGACAACCGCAACGACCTGGATATGTTGCAGACCGCCGGGCTGGGGGTCGCCATGGAAAACGCCGCCGACATTGTTAAGGCCAGGGCCGACGTGATAACGGCCTCGAACGCCGAGGACGGCGTGGCCGCCGCCCTGGAGCGCTACGTCTTATAATTTCAAAGGTGAAGTTTATGCCGAAACAAAACCGGGTGACCCCAGCCGGGGAAATTATCGCTACGCCCTACCGGGGCACGGTCATGGGAAACCGGGGTCGCCTCCACGACGAGGGCGAAAAAATTTTGCGCCCTTTCGCGGTCAAACGCTGGATTATCTGTAAACTTGAATTTAACGGGCGGCACCGCCAGGTGATGGCCCCCAACCGGTACACCGAACTTTTCTTTCTCGATGAGGCGGTCGCCCTGGCCGCCGGGCACCGCCCCTGCGCCGAGTGTAACCGGGCCAGGTATAACCAGTTCCGCGAACTCTGGGCCAGGGCCAACCCACAGGCCAGCCTGAACTGGGGCGGTCAGGGCTTACCCACCGCCAACGAACTCGACAACATCCTCCACCGCGAACGCCTTACTTCAAACCGCGAGAAAGTGGTCTACCGGGCCGAACTGGCCGAGTTACCGGACGGCGTGTTCGTGCGCTTCCCCGGCGAGACAACTCCTTACCTCGTAGCCGGGGCCGAACTGCGACCCTGGACCCCGGCGGGTTACGAAAAGGCCGTTCCCCGTCCCGCCGGGGTTACCGTCGAGGTGCTGACTCCGGCCTCGACCGTCCGTACAATCACGGCGGGCTACCGGCCCGGTATTTACCTCAAATAAAATCCGGCCCGGAGATTCTCTCTCAGGCCGGAACATTCATACCAATTTGAATATTACTTGCGAATATCCCTGGTTTCCTTGAGGAAGCGGCGGGCTTCTTTCAGGTCACGCTGCTGACGTTCTTTTTCCCAGGTGTTTTTAGCCCAGATGTAAGAGACGACCAGCATGAGCGGCCACAGGGCCGGGGGCAGGTCCATAAAGTTTTTGCGGACACTCTGGACTTTTCTGAGGGCCAGGCGAGGGTTGCGCTCTTTAGCGATAGCTTTAGCCGCTATCTGGGCCGGTTTTCGCTCGATTTTGGGGCGGCTCAACAGCACCTTGACCCGCTGCTTTTCAAGGGCTTGCTCGGCTTTGCGACTCTTTTTTGTCTCTTTCTCAACTTTTTTGGCTTCAAGTTTGGCTAATTGCTGGGCGGCTTTGTCCTCGGCCCTGGCGCGCTCTTTATCAGCCTTTTCCTGTTCTTTAAGGAGCTTCTGCTCGGCCTGCCGGGCGGCCTTTTGCTCCTTTTCCTGCTGTTTTAGCTGCTTTTTGGCCTCATTTTCCAGTTTAGTCGCCATTTATCTCCCCTTTTCTGGTCTATTCCGGTTGGGCGCTCTCTTTGTTGACGACCCAGCTCTGGCCGTTGGCCGCGCCGGTCTCCCAGGACTCTTTTTTCCAGATTGGTACAGTTGCTTTGAGAGTATCAATCGCGTATTCGCAGGCGTCAAAGGCGATACCCCGGTGCGGCGCGCCGACCGCCACCCCGACCGCCGGTTCTCCGATTTCGAGATGGCCGACCCGGTGGGCCATCGCAAGGCTGGTCAGACCCCATTTTTCCTCGACCTGCCGGGCAATATCGCGCATAACTTCCTCGGCGGCGTCTATGTAGGCTTCGTATTCGAGCCAATGGACTTCGCGAGGCCGCCCCTCCGGCCCATCGTTCCAGCGCCGGACCACTCCTAAAAAGGCGACCACGCCGCCGTTGGCCTCGGTTGTAACATCGTTAATCAACTCTTGCAGATTAAGGGGCTGGTCGGTAATCTTGATAATCATCGAGAGACAATCCTTTTAGGTTTGGTTTAGGCGTTTTGCGGAGCCGGGCGAAAATCAATCAAAATCTTAAAGAAATAAGAGTAACGCACCAGCACCCGGTCACCCACCTGGAAGCGGTCGAAGTCCTGCCGGGTGACGTTATAGGTCAATTCGGGCCGCGAACTCGGCTCGACAAAATCAAACTTTAGCTCGTAGACCGGGTTTCCGCCTTGCCGGTGGTTCGAACGCGCCGTCACCAGGGCGATTTCCTCGCGGACCGGGCCGGTCAGGTCACGGGCAGCCAGGGCGCAGACCCCTATCCCGGCCAGGGTTATCAGGCCAAAGAGGAGCAACCCGGCAAATGAACCCCCGGCGACACCGAGCATCACCAGGAAGCCCACACCTACCAGCAGCAGAGCTAACCCGCCGAGAAAAATCATCCGGGCAATCAGCACGCCGTAGGCCGGGATTTCCTTGGCAGGAGTGCGAGCCTGGTCGCGCCTACCAAACACCCTGGCCGCCTCCCACGGGCGGCAGAAACGCCACCTCGTCGCCCGGTTGCAAGGCGGTCTGGCGGGTCGCGTAGCGGCGGTTGACCATAACCAGGGCACTTTTCGCGCCACCGGCCAGGGCCGGGTACTCCCCGACCAGGCTGTCCAGCACCTCCCCGGCGGTCTGGCTTGACCCAAGCGGCCAGTCCAATTCGCCCTGCCCGACCGTTTCTCGGAAGGCCGCGAACAACTTCAGTTTTAGTCTGTCTTTTTCCATTGGCCTGACCGGGTCTAGCCTTTCCAGAACTGCGAAGCGATAAAGAACAGGTTGGCCGGGCGCTCGGCCATCCGGCGCATCAGGTAGGGATACCATTCCGAGCCATAAGGGATGTAAGCCCGGACATTATAGCCCTGGTTCGCCAGCTTCTTTTGCAGGTCGCGCCGGACCCCGTGCAGCATCTGGAACTCGAAACGGTCGGCGGTAATCCGGTTACGAATCGTGTAGGAGATAGCATGTTCGATGATGCGTTCGTCGTGGGTCGCCAGGCCGGGATATTTCCCTTCGCTCAACAGCCGTTCCATGCAGCGGATATAGTTGCGGTCGACCTCGGCCTTTTCCTGGTAGGCCACCTCCGCCGGTTCCAGGTAAGCCCCTTTACAGAGCCGCACTCGGACCCCTAGCTTTATCATGTCCTCCACATCTTTTTCGGTGCGGTAGAGATAGCTTTGCAGCACCACGCCGACATTGTGGTGACCGTTGTCCCAGAGGTTACGGAACAGGTCGAGGGTCTTCTGGGTATAGTCGGAGCCTTCCATATCCAGCCGGACGAAAATATCGCCGTAATCCTGGGCCTTTTGGACCACCTTGCTGATATTCTGGTAGCACAGGTCGTAGCCGATGTCCTGGCCCATCGAGGTCAGTTTAACCGAGATATTCGCGTCAAGGTTTTCTTTTTTAATTACATCGAGAATTCCGAGGGCCTGACCTGTAGCCTTGTTAGCGTCTTCGACATTGGTGGTATTCTCGCCCAGGTGGTCGAGGCTGACGTGAATACCGAGTTTATTCATCTCACGGACGGTTTTAACGGCATCGTCGACGGTTTCCCCGGCTACAAAACGGCGGGCCACCACCCGGCCAAGCGGGTTGTGGGTGACAAAGCCCTTCATCTGCGAGCTTTGCGAAAGTTTTAGAATGGGTTCTTTCAGACCTAAACTTGCCACAAAGTCACCTTATTTCTAGTGGGTCGGCCCGGTGGAAGGGCGGACAATTCCAAAGGTATAATGCGCGAATTATAACATAACCAGTTTTTCGCTTGAGGTATTCCTCCGGGTTCCTTTACATCATATTAAGGTGAATATCCAGGTTAAACCGGTTAAAATTACCTGTTTAGCCCTGGGGTTTGCGCCAGACCCGCTTGATATAAATCCGCTCCTTGATAATGGTTTCTTCCACGTCCGGCCTGTCATCGACGGGCGCGGGCCGGTTGAACTGGTCTTCGATAGCCTTGATGAAGGCGTCGGCCATGTTGGTCGGCGGGCGGGTCGCCAGTTGGTTGTTTTTGGATTGCGGGTTACTCTGGCTATTGTTCTGTGCGCCTTTAACCAGTTTTCCGGCAGCCTGGTTAGCCAGTTCGACTCCGATAGCCACCGCCAACGCGGTCGCGCCCTGGGCCAGTTTGCGGCCCTGCTCGGTCTTGAGCGCGTCCGAAACCTTCGAGGCGGCCTTTTTGGAAAGATTGTAGAGGGCGCGGGCCCCGGCACCGGTCTTTGTCAGGTCATGGCTGTTTTCCGGGCCGACCGTGATTATCTCGCCGGTCCTGACTTCCGGGGCCGAACGGTCAACTTCCTGCCCGATGGTCTCAATAACGGTGGTGTCAAAAGCCAGCGAAGCGCCACACTTCCGGCAAAAAACGTCGTCGGTATCAACCGGGGCGTGGCATTTACTACAATTTTGCTGCATGATTTTCTCCCCTTGAGATTAGTGAATAACCGGAGGTGTCCCGCTATCTTTCAGAAATTTAGCAAGTTGGCGGCTGGTTGGCAGGGCCGGGAAGGCGCCCGACCGGGTCGCGGTCAGAGCCCCGGCGGCGTTAGCGTAAAGGCAGACTTGCCGCACCAGCTCTATATTCTCAAAATCGAAATTCTCGATTTTACCCTCGGTCCGCGTGGCCCTACTGGTAGCCCCACTGGTGGCTCTACTGGTAGTCCCACTGGTGGCTCCATTAGAGGTCTCAGTGCCAGTATAACTCAACCTCAAAATTTGGGCCACCAGCGCCGCGAGAAAAACGTCCCCACAGGCAATGGTGTCGGCCACCCTGACCGGGAAGCCGGGTAAATAGCCCTCACCTGTCCTGGTGCGAAAGTAACAGCCCTCCCGGTCCAATGTCACGACCAGCAGTTTGAAATTGTCGCGCCATAATTTCTCAACGCCTCGTTCGAGTTCGGTTTCGCCGGTCATGAAAGCCAGTTCGTGCCGGTTCATTTTTACGATAGTGGTAGCTTCGAGCGGTCCAAGCATGTCATTACGGGCCTTTTCCCGGCTCGACCAGGCCGGTAAACGCAAATTGAGGTCGTAAATACAGGGAATCCCGGCCTTTGAGGCAATCTCCAGGGCTTTGCGGACCGTCGAGGCCGAGGGTTCGACGGAAAGCGGGAGCGAGCCGAATTGAAAGGCGGTCGCCTGCTCCAACCAGGCCGGGTCGAGGTCTTCCGGTGCCAGGGTCCGTTCGGCGCTTAGATAACGCAATGAGAAATAGCCCGGTTCGCCGGTCTGTGGGTCCGTCACCCAGGCAAAAGCTACCCCGGTGGGAGCTTCCGAACCAGACGCGAGGTGCGATACATCAACCCCGGCCCCGGCCAGGGTTTCTTTCAGGAAGGTGCCGAACGGGTCGGTGCCGACTTTGCCCAGGATAGACGACTGCAACCCTAACCGGGTCAGGGCCACGGTTACGTTGGCCGCCGCCCCACCCGCGACCCGCCGGAGAGTCGAGGCCACTAATAGAGTCTGTTCGCGCCGGGCCGGTTGGATATCCACCAGGGCCTCGCCCAGGCAGACGATACCAGGCCCGGCCATTTCGGCAGAATTTTCTTTGATAAACTTGCGCTTTCTAGCTCTGAACCAATTTTGAGTTCATTTTAGCAAAAATCGTGCATTTTGTACCGGATACAAGTAAAAAAACTTAAACAAGTCAACCTGAATAATTTGTTAGCAAAGTTCTGGTAGAGTAATGAATTACAAAAACGGGTAAAGTCCTCCATCTTGTCATTCTGTGAGCCGCTGTTCCAACGAACGCTGTTCCAGAGCTTTGTGCGGGTCACACACCCTAAGGGGCGTCTCACGCCGTTGGCGAAACGCAAGACCGAAGATTTTGCTAGATCCAAAGTGCTTCAGGTCAAGGCCTGATTCTGCCTGAGATATGGGCTAGTCCTGGGCTGTACGGTACGCAACGCGCAAGATTCCGTAAGCCGCCATTCGATAAAGGCAAATCGTCTTTCTTGAAGCGGCTTACGGAATGACAGGGGAAGGACTTTATATAAGAGAAAGACCTTGCTGATGAGAAAGCGATTTAAACTCACCACCTGTTGACTTCCTTTCCTGGACACACTACTCGGAATAACAAGAGAAAGACCCACCGTTGAGCCGTTATGGTTGCTTCACTGGCGGGTCTTTTGGTACCTAATTTTTTAAGCCTTAGTGCTGCTTCTGCAAGACAATCCGGCGCAACCATTCCTCGCGGGTGGTCGGGAAGTCGAGGCGATAGTGCGCGCCTCGGCTTTCCTCGCGGATAAGAGCCGCCCCGGCCACCAGCCGTCCGACCGTGACGAGGTTGGCTAACTCCCGCCCGGCCCGGTCCTGACCTTCCCCGTCAGCCGGTTGCTTTTCCCAGGCATCGAGGGTCGAGAAAGCCTCGCTCAGTCCGGCAGCAATCCGGGCCAGCCCAACCTTTTCCCACATCAAGCCCTGGACCCCTTCGAGGGTCGCGGCTCCGGCCTCGTTTTCCACTGAAAGGTCCGGTTGCGGGAGGGCATAACCGGTCAGGGGTATCTCGGCGGTCTGGCGGTAGGCGGGCAGGTCAAGCGCAGGGGCCTGGCCGCTGGCGGTGTAGTCGTAGAGGCGCTGCCCGAAGACCAGCCCTTCCAGGAGCGAATTACTCGCCAGGCGGTTCGCGCCGTGGACACCGCTGGCCGCCGCTTCCCCGACCGCGTAAAGGCCCGGCAGGGTCGTTTCACCCCAGCTCCCGGTCAACACGCCGCCCATAAAGTAGTGGGCTGCCGGGGCTACCGGTATCATGTCCTCGCTGATGTCAAGGCCGTAACCGAGGCAGAACTCGTAAATAGAGGGGAAATGATGGCGCAACTCGGCCTTACCCAGGTGGCGAATATCCAGGAAAACTTTGCCGGTGGCGGCAAGTTCGCTGGCAATCGCCCGCGCCACCACGTCGCGGGAGGCCAGTTCCAGGCGCGGGTCGTACTTTGCCATAAATGCTTCGCCGTTGGCGTTTTTCAAAATGGCCCCCTCGCCACGCATGGCCTCGCTGATTAAAAACGAAGGCGCGCCGGGCAGATTGAGGGCCGTCGGATGAAACTGGAAGAATTCCATATCGGCCAGGGCCGCGCCTGCCCGCCAGGCCAGGGCCATACCGTCGCCGGTCGTCAGTTGCGGGTTGGTCGTGTAGCGGTAGAGTTGCCCCGCCCCACCGGTCGCCAGGACCACGTGCCGCCCGTAGACCTCAAAAGAGCCGCCGCCCGCAACTTCGGGCTGAATTTTTACCCCGGTCACCCGGCCCGCCCCATCTTGCAACAAATCCGTGGCAAAGTACTGTTCGAGTTTCTCGATATACTCGGAGCCCCGGACGGCCTGGGCCAGGGTATGTTCGAGGTGTTTGCCGGTGGCGTCCCCACCCGCATGGAGGATACGGTTGGCGCTGTGGGCTCCCTCGCGGCCCAGCGAAATCTCGCCGCTTCTGGCGTCCCGGTCAAAAGGCATGCCCAACCGGATTAACTCGTCCATGCGTTTAGGGGCTTCGGTGGTGAGGGCTTTAACGGCCTGGGGTTCGCTCAACCCGGCCCCGGCTACCAGGGTATCTTTCAGGTGGGACGAGGGCGAGTCGGTCGGGGCATAGGCGGCGGCGATACCGCCCTGGGCGTAACGGGTGTTGCTCTCTTCGAGATTGCTTTTGGTGATTATAAGGCTGCGGCGGCCATTTTTGGCGGCGGCGGCAGCTACACTCAACCCGGCCACTCCACTTCCCACGATTATATATTCATATTCCGGTTTCATCTTTGCCTCGGTTTCTAACTTTTACTCTTTTAGTAAAAAATTTATCTCACTACACCGGCCAGTCCTCTACCTGACCCTGCGCTTTTTCTCCACTGGCTCCAAACCCATCACATAAGTGAGTTATTGTCAAAACTACTATAACTCATTTTACGCTAAAGTCAAGTTAGAAATATGCTATAATCGGGCCAAATAGATTAATAAATAGGACCCGGCCAAACGCGAATAGGAAAATGGATTTATGACGATTTCCACCGAAATGAGCCCGGCGCGGCAGCAAAAAGCCCGCGAATATGCCCGGATACGTCACCGGCTTTTCTTTGTGAATACCGGCCTGGCGGTGCTGCTGCTGGTCCTCTCCCTGGTTACCGGGCTCTCCCTCGAATTGCGTAAAATGGTCGAAAGCTGGACCACCAACCAGTTGCTGGCGGTGCCCCTCTACCTGGCAATTTTTGGCGCGGTCTACGCCATCCTGACCTTTCCCCTCGACATTTATAGCGGCTTCGTGCTGCCGACGCGCTACGGCACCCTCAACCAATCCTTCAAGCTGTGGCTGCTGGACCTGCTAAAAGGCGGGCTGCTGGCGGTGGTCCTGGGTCTGCCCCTGCTGGAAGCCCTTTATTTCGGTTTTAGAAACCTGGGCGAGTGGTGGTGGCTCGTCGGAGGGCTGGCTTACCTGCTCTTTGTGGTCCTCATGGTCAACCTCGCCCCGGTAGTGATAATGCCGCTTTTTAACAAGTTTATTCCGCTTGAAAACGAGGAGCTACAGGACCGCATCCTGCGTCTGGGCCAGAAGACCGGAGCAAAGGTCAAAGGGGTCTACACGATTGACTTCAGCAAGCGGACTTCCTCGGCCAACGCCTTTGTGACCGGGATTGGCAACACCCGGCGGGTTGTGCTGGGCGACACTCTCACCTCAAACTATACCCCCGACGAAATCGAAGTGATTATGGCCCACGAGTTAGGGCACCACGTCCACGGCGACATCTGGCGAGGCATCTTCCTCGACAGCGTGATTACCCTGGCCGGGTTCTACCTGGCGAACCTATTTTTGCAGGGCGGCATCAGCCTCTTTGGCTTCCGCGACCTGGGCGACGTGGCAGCCTTCCCGCTCTTTGTCCTGGCGATGATTCTTTTTGGCCTGGTTACCATGCCCCTTACCAACTGGCTCAGCCGGACCCGCGAGAACGCCGCCGACGTCTACGCGCTCGATATTACCGGCAACGCTACCGCTTTTATCAGCGCCATGAAAAAGCTGGCTAACCAGAACCTGGCCGACTCTACCCCCCCGGCCTGGGTAGTCTGGCTCTTTTATACTCATCCCCCGATTGGCGAACGGGTCCGGCGCGGCGAAGATTTTATCGCCCGTCACAGTTACAATTGAGCGGCTGGCCCCTGGGCGGGCTCCTGCTCCTGGCCGGGCTGATTATCCTGGCGGGAGCGGTCTGGCTGGCCCGGCGTTCCTGGTTGGGCCAACAGGCCAGCGGCCTACCGGCCAAAGTGTCCGTAGTCTATAGCGATAGCGGGGCCTGGGAAAAGGTCGCTGAGCCGCTTTTCTCCGCCACTTACGGCCTCACCGGCAAGCCCGATTACGTCCTCCAAACAAAAAAAGGGCTGGTCCCGGTCGAATTGAAACCAACCCGCCAGGCCGCCCAGCCCTACGAAAGCGATATTATGCAACTGGCAGCCTACTGCCTGCTTTTGGAGGACGCCTGGCAGGAACAACCGCCTTACGGTCTCTTACGCTACCAGGAAAAGACCTTCCGCATCGACTGGACCGCCGAATTGCGCCAGGACTTGCTCGATTTACTCGACGAGATGCGCGAACTCTACACCTTTCCGGCCTACAAGGGCGGCCCCCTGCCCGACCCTCACCACGATATGACCGTGCGCTGTCACGGCTGCGGCTTTCGCTACGTCTGCTTTCCCGACGCCGAAGCGTAAACCTCTAGCAACTGGCGATGCACCCCTACGTTTCCAAGAAAACTTTCCCGCAGGTCGGGATCTTCTATCCCGTCGGCGGTTGCCAGTAGCTTCTCATGGCCCGTCGAAAGAGCGGTGGCAGCTTCTTCGTCCAGGCCCAGCCTTTTCAACCCATAATAAAAATTCAACCAGATTCCGGCTGGACGGGTATAGAAAGGCAATTCGTTAGTCGAAATATAGTCGCGTATCTCGTTGACAAGCGTCTCGATTTCGTCCAACCGGTCCTCCTTCAAGGCCAGGTCGAGCAAAGCCGATTTAGCCTCGATAACGCCGTCCTGCTGGCCCAACTTCTGGCGCAAGGCCAAAGCTTCCCGGTAATGGCCTTCGGCGGCGGGAGCGTCCCCGGAAGCCAGTTCCGCGTAGCCCAGGTAAAGCAGGGCGTTCGACATCAATATTTCCTGGTTTACAGCGCGGGCGACTTCGTAGCTCTGCCGGTTGTAATCCCGACCTTTAGCATTATCGCCCAGGTCGTAGTACAACTGGCCCAGATTGGAATAAACGGTTGCCGTCACCATCGAGTCGCCGTACTGGCGGGCTAACCGTAAACCATCTTCGTAATACTTAAAAGCCTGGTCGAACTTACCCAGGGCATAATATAACGAGCCGAGGGTCGACAGGGCGGTATAGACATAGTTGGTATTATTGAGTTCCTGGTGCAGCGTCAGAAATTCGGTGTAGTACCGGATAGCCTGTTCGTAATTCTCGGCAAAGGCTTCCATAAAACCGACTTTACCCGGCAAGACCCTTTTCTGGGAGGGAGTAAGTTGGTCCGACAACTCCTCCTCAACCCGGCGATAAATTTCGCGGGCCCTTTTGCTTTTGCCGGTCATCAGACTCAAATCGGCCAGGTTCATCAAAATATCCACCTCGTCGGTATTTTCCTGGCCGGGTGGAATAAAGCTCAGGGCGGTTTCCAGGGCCTGGATGGCTTCCTGGTGTTTGCCAAAATCCTTTAAGACCGTCCCTTTCTGGTTCCAGGCGGTCAACACCAGGCCGGGATGATTAAGTGTGGCGGCGTTCTCGATTATTTCATCCAGGTCCTTGACGACTGTTTCAAAATTGGCGGTCCGGTAAGAAATTTTGATTCTACGCAACAGCAACCGCCCCAGGATTTCTTTTAGCCCGTCAGGTGACAGCCCTACAGGAATATCGTTTGCGGCAATTTTTACCCGTAACTTTGTGATAGCCTCGTCCAGGATATCGGCCTTGGTACTCTGGCTGCTGTAATTGCGGTAGACATAGAAAAGGGGCTCGGCCAGTTTCAACCATAAATCCATTCGTTCGTGCTTTACCAGCCATTTCCAGGCGGCCAGGCCGTTTTCAATTTCAAGCTGGGCCTGTTTGAGAGTAGCAATATCATCCTGTTTGAAATCGGTGCTGATTTGCTGGAAGAATTCCAGGTAATAAAGCGCGAATTTTTCTAATGTCGCCTCGTTAATGGCGGGTTGGGCGGTCAATTTATCGGAGAGATACTGGCGCACCATTTCGTGCATGGTATAGCGGTTGCCCTGACGGTAGAGCAGACCACGCAGGACCAGACCTTCCAGGAAGAAGACCGAGGCATCGGCCACTCGCGACCCTGCGGTCCGGTCAAAGCCACCTGCGAAGACGGCCAGTTTGTAGAGGACTTCGCCTTCGTAATGGTTGAGCAAACCCCAGAAGGTATCCAGGACGTTTCGCAGATCAGGCCGGGTGTCTTCTTTTTCCCTGGTGGACAACAGTTCAAGCCCTTTGCGTTCCAACTCGCCCAGGATTTCCGCCGGGGAGAAGGCGTCAATCCAGCCCGCCGCCAGGTTTATCGCCAGGGGCAGACCGCGCAACAACCGGCAAATCTGGTTGACCGCCGCCCGGTTAACCTCGGTAAGCTCGAAGTTGGGGCTCAGGTTCCGGCTGGTCTGGATGAATAACTGGACCGCCGGGGTCAGACGTGCGGATGACTGCGACTCAATCGGGTAGACCAGCCCTTCCAGGGCCACGGTTATTTCGCCGGGTAGTTTAAGCTGTTCGCGGGAAGTAACCAGTAACCGGACGCCGGAAGCCTGTTGAAGAATGGTGCCGAGCAGGGCGGTTTGTTCCAGGAAATGCTCGAAATTATCCAGCACCAGGAGTAAATTCTTCTGGCGTAAATGGTTGAATAAGGTCTTGTCAGGGTCTTTGACGGGGGCCTTTAAGCCAAGTACCTGCCCGATAACCGTGCTTAAAGGCGTTTCGGGGCTAACCCCGGTCATGGGCACCACAAAAACGCCATCCTGGAAAAGGCCGTAATTTTCTGCCGCGACCTGCCAGGCCAACCGGGTCTTGCCCATACCCCCGGCGGCGACTACCGTCAACAGGCTGCTGACCGGGTTCGTGATAAGCTCTTTTAGGCGTTTTAGTTCGGGCTCTCGACCGACCAGCGCCGGTAAGGTGTTAAAGTCGGCCAGACCGGGCGGCAAATCGTGGTTGAACTGGCGGAGCCTTTCGGCCAGGGGGTAATTTTCGAACCCGACGCTGGTTTCCCACCCGGTCGGGCCGGGATACACCAACCCTTGCTCGACCATTTCGATGATGCCGCGTTTGACCAGGGCCGGTAAACCCCTGGTCTGCCCGAAAAACCAGTCTACCAGCCTTTCGGACGGCTCCCAGTTAAAAGCCTGGCGCAGCCAGACCCACACCCCCGCCGGGGTCAGCGGAGCCAGGTGAATCACTTCGTGGTGCGAAATATTTTGCCACCACCGGGAATACTGCTCCGCCGGACTCTGGTTTGACGTTACGGTAGACCAGACCAGGCCCATTTCCAGGTTGTGCCCGGTGGCTTCCTGGACCTGGGAAAAGGCAAACCGGCTAAGCTGGGATATAAAGTTCAGACTTTCATTATCGAGAAAAGAGGCGTCCTCCACTGTCACCAGCAGACGGTATTTATTGGCCTGGGCCAGGTACTTATCGAGGGAAGCGAGGCTGAGTTGAATGTCCTGGCCGGGCATTGTTACCTGCGGCCAGTTTTGCAGGGTTTCGTTGATAGCGCCAAGGTAACGGCCTCTCAGGGCCACGCTGGCCTTGATTTCGAAAGTCGTAAAATTTTGCAACTCGGCCTGGGTCTGAATGGAATTTACAAAACGGCTATGCCCGGCCCCGGCCTCACCCTGCACCACCAGGATACCCGGCGATTGTTCGGCCAGCTTGTTCAGAAAATGTCGGGCCGTTTCGAGCAGCGAGTCTCGCTCTATCAGGCGGTCGGGAGAAAGTCGGTAGGGCGGTAGGGCTTCCTCGTTGTCGGGTTGGTTAGCGGCGACGACCCGGCCCCGCCCGCCTCGTTTGGCCTGGTAGTGACGCTGGTCGGCTATCTCAAAAAGGGTTTGCTGGTCGGTACCGTCTTCAGGAAAGGCCGCCACGCCGATACTGAGGGAAAGGGCAATCGGGGGGTCGCCGGGCAAGAGCTTTTCCTGGATTACATCGAGCAGCCGCTGGGCCAGGACCGCGCCCTGGGTCAAATTGGTACCGGGCACGAGCATTGTGAACTCGTCGCCGCCAAAGCGGTAGAGAGCATCGGAGTTGCGGACCACTCTTTCCACCCGCCGGGCAAATTCAACCAGCACCTGGTCGCCCCGGCTGTGGCCGAATGCGTCATTGATACTCTTGAAATGGTCGAGGTCGAGGATTAATAACGCGAAAGGTGTCTTGTAACGCCGGGCGCGGTCGATTTCCAATTGGAATTGAGTCTGAAAAGCGGCCCTGGATAGCGTTCCGGTCAGGGTATCACGGAGTTGAGCAGGAGCAGTTTGACCAGTTGGGAAACTTTCTTGCAGCATAAATAATCAATACTCCACTTTTCTAGGCGGCTTATTAATTGGTCGTCGGGGTAGGGTGGGAAGGAAGAAAGAAAATGTAGGATTGGTTGTAGTTAACCCTGACCGCGCCGGATAATTTTGGTACCTAACCACTTTGCCAAGACTACACTAAATTAACCTGACAGTAAATATTACGAAAGTCCTAGCATCCTTTAGGGGAGCCTTAAATTTACCTTTTCATTCCGTAGGTCGCTTCTAGAAAAAGGGCCGGTTGGTACCGAGGTTAAATTATTGAGGGAAACCAAAAACAGGAGGCAACCGTGGTGCGGCTGCCTCCCGTAATTAGGACTCAGAATTTATTGTTAGCGGGAAAGGGCCAATTTGAACAGGCGGCCCAGGTTGGCCTTCTGACCGTACATCAGCACCCCGGCCCGGTAGATGCGTCCGGCCAGCCAGGTAAAGACGATGATAGAAACCAGCATAATCACGATGCTAAGGGGCACTTCCCACCAGTCCAGTTCAGAAATCCCGGCGCGACTGAGCATCAGGGTCGGGGTAAAGAAAGGCACGAAAGAAAGAATCTTTACCCACAACGTATCGGTTGCGCTCAGCGAGAAGATACTGACAAAGTAACCGGCCATAAACAGGAAGGTCAGGGGAGCCAGGGCGGTCTGGACATCTTCCTGGCGGCTGACCAGTGACCCCACGGCAGCATAGAGAGTGCCGTAAAGCAGGAACCCCAGGATGAAGTAGAGGACCACCAGGCCAAGCAAGCCCACCGATAACCCGGTTATATCAATCTGAGTGCCCCCGGTCGCGTTATTCAAGAGGACCTTTTTTAGCGGGTCTTGCGCCAGGACAGCAACAATCCCGGCCGCCGCCAGGGCCGCCACCTGGGTCACCCCGGCCAACCCGATACCGATGATTTTGCCAATCATAAGCTGGAACGGCGTGGCGGCATTAATCATGATTTCCATGATGCGGTTACTTTTTTCCTCTACCGCGCCCTGGGCCACCGTCGCGCCATATTGCAAAATCGTGGTGAAAATCAGGATAACCCCCAGCGTTACTACCAGAGTTGCCGCGGCGGATTCTTCCGGAGTCCGGCCCGATTTTTCATCGGACACGCTGGTAGCGGTCAGGTTAGGCGACTGGAAAAGGGTGGATAACTGGGTCTGTGAAATCCCTAGCCGCCCCAGCTTGTCAAGAAAATTTAACTGGGTCGTAGCTGCCTGAATCTGGGCGGCGGTAGTGCCTGTCGGGCTGCTGTTGCTAAAATATTCGAAGTTTAAATCGCCCGCAGCAGCCCGGTTTATCACCAGGAGGGCGTCCAACTTACCATCCCGGACCTGCTGGCGCAAAGAGCTGATGTCGCCAGGCTGGCCCGACTCTACGGTAAACTTGGGCTTGGAAGAAGGGACCGCCTGGAGTTGGCCGGTGCTACTGATGGTAGTATTTAGCTGGGTCGAGATATAATTTACCGGGTCGAGCCCGGCCACCTGGTTAGCCTGGTTGACCACCGCGATTTTCGACTGGGAGTTCGAACTGATTAGCTCGATGACGGTCGGGACGCAGGCCGCCAGGATTACCAGCACCACCAGGATAATAGTGCCAACCACAAACGAGCGTTTCTGCACCCGCGCCTTATACTCTCTCTCGATAATCAAAGGAATGTTGCGGGCGTTCTGGCTGGCGGCGTGATTGGCTGCCGTTATCATAACTGCGTCATTGCTACGAGCTTCATCCTGAGAGGCCGGGTCTTTCCGTCCGTTTCGATTTCTTAAAAAAGCCACTGTCAAGCTCCTTTTCACGGAACGTTTTCCTGGCAAGTCCGGGGCTATTTACCCGAACCTTGCCCTTAAAAGCTTGTTCCCTCGTTCAATTAACCTTACACTATTTTCTGTTTAGCGGCCCGGAACGGTACTGGTTGCCGCCGGTACCGGCACATCGGGCTGGGCAATCCCACCTACCCGCTCGATGAAGATGTCGTTCAAGGACGGTTCGCCCAGTTCAAAAAGGGTGATATGGCCGCCGCGCTGTAAGGCTGTTTGCAAAATCTGGTCGGTCGTGGCCGGGGCGGTGAGGTTGAATTCCACGTAATCCTGCCGCCGCTTGGTAACGGTCACGCCCGGCACCTGGTCGAGCCAGCCTATTTGTGGGTCGTTATCCAGGGCCAACCGGACCACGCTCCGCCCGGCGCTACGTTTGACCTGGCGCACGCTGCCTTCAACCACCACCTGTCCCTTGTTGATAATCGAAATATTCTCGCACAGTTCTTCGACCTGTTCCATCTGGTGGGTCGAGAAAATAATGGTCTTGCCTCGCCGGTGCATTTCCAAAAAAGCGTCTTTCAGCAAATTGACGTTTACCGGGTCGAGGCCGCTAAAAGGTTCATCCATAACCAAAATTTCCGGGTCGTGCAGGATGGTTGCCAGGAATTGAACCTTTTGCTGGTTACCTTTGGAAAGTTCTTCGACCTTTTTCTTGCGGTAAGTCGTAATCTGGAAGCGTTCCAGCCACTCATCCAGTTCTTTCTTGACGGTGGTCTTATCCATCCCGTAAAGGCGGGCCAGGAAGATAAGCTGGTCATCCACGTTCATTTTGGGATACAAGCCGCGTTCCTCCGGTAGATAGCCCCAGGCTTTGCGCGGAATCTCCCCGACCGGCTTACCGGCCCAGGTAATTTTGCCGCTGTCGGGCCGTAGAATATCGAGAATCATGCGGATAGTGGTGGTCTTTCCGGCCCCGTTCGGCCCCAGAAAGCCAAAAATTTCGCCTGGCTGGACCTGCATCGAAAGATTGCGGACGGCCTGCACACTGGCAAAACTTTTACTTATATTTTCGATTAGAAGTGCCATTAAAGCTTTCCTCCTTTAGCGCTTACTTCTATCTTCATTTTATCTTTTCCGACCCATACCCAGGTCAGCTTTTCTTCAAATCAGCACTTTGCAGGCTTTGCGCGGTCCTGGCTGGCGTCCTGGCAGAAGTGGCCGTCGCCAGGAGAGCTATCACGGCCAGGGGCAGCAGGACAGACCAGAAATGCCACATCGAGACACCAAAGGCCCCGCCTGCGGACCACAGCAAAAACCCAGGAGCGCATTCCCGTAACGCCGGATTCTTTTGATAATTTGGTTCGTATCGTCTTTCGAGCGGTGACTGCTAAAAAGATTTCGTAGCAGGTTCGACAGGTCTATCGTAAACTGGGTAAAATTGCCTGTCATCATATTGGTCGCCAGAAAAGTCGTAAAAGCCTCACGCATCAAAGCATTCTGGATACCTATCGCCAGCACCCCACACCCGCCAACGATAAGCGTGCGCATTTCATCAAACTCGAACCGTCCCGGCGGTGTCAGCAAAACACCCGTAACCAGGAAAGCGCTAAGTAAAATCACCTCGCAGACCAGTAACAAAGGCGCGATTTCGAGCTTGCGCGACCGGCCAAATCCGGCAACAAAACTCAATAAAAAACTGCCCGGTGATTCTGAGGTCAGCCGGTCAGCCCAACCAGGATTATTTTTCCCCACGGAAGTTACAGAAACCGCCACCCTGGCCTCCCCGGTCCGCACTCACGCAATTTTATTTGAAATTTGAAGCTGCGCCTGTCAAGTCCTGCTAATCTTATTACGTTTCCGGTGTTAAAAAAGTCGCAAAAGTTAAATTGATGATTGCGATGTTTCCCAGGTGCACCTTTCGCAAATAGTCTCTACCTATTATAGCATCCGGGGAAGCAACCTTTAGGAAACCTTTATACTATGTTATCCATAATTTATAGCTTTTTTAGGTTTGAGCGGTAAACTAAATTTGTAGTATAAACGGGTCAGAAAAAGCGCGACCCTGGCCCAAAATTTGTGATAATCACCATTGTCGCGGGAGGTCCGGTCTGGTATTATGAGGGGCCGTTGCCGAGATAGGGCAAAAACCGGCGAAAATTGAGGCCGGGTAGCGCGAGAAATTATAAAAAAATAGAACTAATTCGAGGTAAAAAACTTAACAAATGTCTGTGGAAACTGAAGTCGGTCAGGCCCGCCGGGCGACCCTGGCCGACGCCCCGGCGATTGCCGCCATCTATAACCAGGGTATCGAAGGCCACCACGCCACCTGTGAAGTCCGTTTAAGGGAAGCTTACGAGATTAAGAATTGGTTTGATGGAATCCATCCGATAGTGGTAGTCGAGCGGCGAGGCCGGGTTATCGCCTTTGCCTCTACCGCAACCTACAGCTATCACGAGTGTTATGCCGGTATCGCTGAATTTTCGGTCTACGTTGACGCCGAGTTTCGCGGGTGCGGGGCCGGACGGCTGGCAATGGAAACCCTTATTGCCCAGGCTGAAAAGGCCGGTTTCTGGAAACTGGTTTCGCGGGTCCTGGTCCAAAACCAGGCCAGCCGCCACCTGCTGGGGTCGCTCGGCTTCGAGGAAGTCGGTATCCACAAAAAACACGGCAAAGTGGACGGGGTCTGGCAGGACATGGTAATTGTCGAGCGGCTAATCCCCTCGAACCAGGACTAACTTAAAAAGAGGATAAAAAAAGCGCCCGTCAAAGGCGCTTTTTTATTTCAAAAACTTTACTTGGTGAGACTGGCGGCTTCACGCAGGGATTTGCCGGGATCGAGAATTTCATCAATGATGCCATACTCTTTGGCTTCTTCCGGGGTGAAGTAGTGGTCGCGGTCGAAGTCGCGGCTAATCCGTTCGTAGGGCTGGCCGGTGTGCTTCGCCATAATCTCGCGGACCTTGCGCTGCATATCGAGCAGGTAGCGGGCCTGGATTTCTACGTCCGGGGCGTAACCCTGCATACCGCCACCCGCCGGGTGCTGGTGGATGGTCGAGTTCGGCAGAGCAAAGCGTTTGCCGGGGTTCCCCGCGCAGAGCAGCACGGTCGCCATCGAGGCGGCCAGGCCCATGCACATCGTTACCACGTCCGGCTCGACAAATTGCATCGCATCATAGATAGCCAGGCCAGCCGTAATCGAGCCGCCGGGGCTATTGATATAAATCGAAATATCGCGTTCCGGGTCTTCATAGGCCAGGAAAAGCAACTGGGCAATCACCACATTGGCAATCTGGTCGTCAATGCCGGTGCCCAGGAAAATAATACGCTCGCGGAGCAGGCGGCTGTAAACATCGTACTGGCGCTCGCCCCGGTTGGTATTTTCAATTACGTAAGGAATAACCGCTTCCGGCTTAACGATACCAGTATCAATAGCCCTTTCGTAATATTCGGGTAAATGTATCTTGCCCATGATTTTCCTCCCTGGTGTTTACCGTCGTTTGGTACGGCAAACCTGGAAATTGTTATTATTGGTTTGGGCCGGTCCTTTTGCCAGGGGCCGGCCCGGTAAAATTATTCGGTGGCCTTTTTACTTTTGCTGCGGCCAGACCTGGGCTTTTCCTCGGTCGCGCCCTGGTCAGCCGGGGTTTCCACCTCGTCAGCCGGGAGCGCTTCGGGAATATCGGCGGTCTCCGGGTTGTTGGTAGCTTCTTCCAGCAATTGCTCCGCTTCGGTTTCGCGGGCGCTATCAGCCGGGACATCGGCGAACTCGACCTCGTCAGCCGGTTTTACACCGGTAGCGAGTTCAATCAGGCGGTCAGTCAGCTTGGTGCTAAAGATAGTATCGCGGACCTGCTGCTGGGTCTGCTCGTTCGCCAGGAATTCACGCATGCTGGCGGCCTGGGCCTCGCGGCTTTCTTCCGGCAGGTCTTTGGTGAACTGCTCGACCATTCGCTCGATTTCCTTGTCGAAATCGGCTTGCTCAACCGTAATACCTTCCTGGGTAGCAATCTCGCGCAATACCAGCACGGTCTTCACCCGGTCCTCAGCCTGGGGACGGAGTTCTTCGTGCAGGGCTTCGTGGTCTTTGCCGGTGTACTGGAGGTATTGGTCCAGGGTCAGCTTCTGCTGTTTGAGCCGGTTAGCCATGTTTTCTTCAAGCTGGTGAATTTCGGCGTCAATCAGGATAGGCGGGACGGCTACCGTGGCTTGCTCCACGGCCTGCTTGACAATCTTTTCGGTCAATTCACTCTTGGCCTTGGACAGCTTTTCGGCCTTGAGCTGTTCGCGGATACGCGCGTGCAGTTCGTCCACCGTCTTGACGCCGGGCAGGACGGACTGGGCGAAATCGTCGTTAACCTCAGGCTCATGTTTGACCTTGATGCTGTTCAGTTTGACCTTGAAGGTCATCGGCTCAACAGCAGCGGTTTCCTCGGCGGCGGCTTCAGCAGCGGCTTCACCTTCGGCGGCATCAGAGGTTTCTTCACCTTCAGCGCTCTGGGCCGGTTCGGCGGCTTCGGTTTCCTCGCCTTCGCCTTCGGTCGCAGTTTCGGCTTCCGGGGCAGCCGCCGGTTCAGGCCGCTTTACCTCGATAACCTTTTCCTCGCCAACGCTCAGACCCTGCACCTGGTCGTCAATCTGGCCCAGGAGTTCGCCCTTGCCCAGGACGCCGGTCCGCTGGAAGGGTTCGCCGGTAGTTTCGCCGTCGCGGACGGTCTGCATATCCAGTTCGACCTGGTCGCCTTCCTGGGCAGGGCGCTCGGTATCGGGCTCTTCCCAGGTGCTTTGCTGGTCAATCAACTGCTGTAAGACTTTTTCTTCTTCTTCGGCGGTAACTTCAGGTTCGTCCAGGTCAAACTTGATACCTTTGTAATCGCCCAATTCGACGGTCGGCTCAACCGGAATAGTCACAATAAGAGTGAGCGGGTCGGTCGATTCGACATTAAACTGAGGGTCGGCAATAGGTTTAATATTTTCCTGCTTGAGGGCATTTTCGTAAGCCTTGGGCAACAAATCACGGGTAGCCTGGTCGATCAGACCCTCCTGTCCGACGAAGCGCTCTACCAGGGCGCGCGGGGCCTTGCCGGGGCGGAAACCGGGAATCCGCAACTGGTTGGAAAGTTTCTTGGCCGCTTTGCCTTTGGCCTCTTCCAGTTCCGCCGGGTCAATTTCGATACGAACGATATACTGGCTTTGCTGGTCCTTTTCAGAGGTTATTTTCAACCTGTTATCTCACTTTCGTATTTCAAAATTCTAGTTCTTCTGTCTATCCGGTCGGTCAGATAGAACTCCTTAATGTTCTTCTTTAAAGGCTGATGGGGATTATAACAAAAATCGGCGTCCAAGGAAATAGCAACTGTGATTTTAGGCTAAACTCTATTGTTTCTCTAACGTGATGAGGCAGAAGCAAGTAGCCAGAGGGCAGAAGTCAGTAGTCAGAGGAAACCGGGTAGTTTGGGTAGATAGCGGTGAAGATTGGGTTTAACCTGCCTCAAAATCTTAGCTTTTTCTGGCTACTTTTTTAACTGCTCCTGAGTTAAATGTTGTCGCGTTGTCTTGTTTCCTGTTGTCTGATTTTTACTGGCTACTGCCCTCTGACCTCTGCCTACTAGTTCGGCATAATCTATGCTGAAAAGAGAACCAAATTTGGGCCAAAAGCCCTTTGATGAGTTAGGTTATGACTACGAAAATTGAGGACAGACCCCGGTCCGGCGACAAACCAGGCCGGGCTAAACTTAGCGATAAAATAAAACATGGCCTCGATGAGAGCCTGATTCTGATTACCGGCGCGCAAATCCTCATTGGGTTCGATTACCAGGGCGTCTTCAATCCCGGTTTCGACCGCCTGCCGGAATTTTCGCGTTACCTCAAACTGGGCTCGCTTGGCTTACTTTTAATAACGCTTTGCCTGGTCCTATCCCCCGCTCCTTACCATAAACTGGTCGAACATAACCATAACACCCGCCGCTTTCACCGCTTTATCCGCAAAGTGATAACCCTGGCTCTGCTGCCCTTTGCCCTTGGCCTCGGAATAGATATTTACCTGGCAGTTGAAAAGGTTTTAGGAACAGTCCAGGCAATCGTGGCCGGGGGCCTGACCGCCCTGGTGGCCCTGTTCGCCTGGTACGGGCAGGGACTGGTCTTCAAACCGCTTGAAAAGGAGGCCGCAATGCAAGAAGACGAGAAGGAGGAAAATGACGGCAAACTGGCCGATAAAATCGAGCAGGTGCTGACCGAAACAAGGGTAGTCCTGCCGGGAGCGCAGGCTTTACTCGGTTTCCAGTTTGCCGGGATATTAATGGATGGCTTTGAAAAATTGCCGGAAACCCTTAAATATGTCCACTTAGCCAGCCTGGGTCTGATAGCCCTGAGCGTTATCTTTTTGATGTGCCCGGCGGCTTTCCACCGCATCGTGGAGCAGGGCGAAGATACCGAGCGCATGCTCAAATTCTCCAGCGTGATGGTACTGGCCGCCCTGGTGCCGATTGCACTCGGTATTGCCGGTGACCTGTTGGTGGTAGTCCAGAAGGTTAGCGGGTCTACCATCTTGAGCCTGGTCTGCGCCGCCACCGCATTGACCCTTTTCTACGGTACGTGGTTCGGTTACACCCTCTACCGCCGGGCCAGAATAAAGCAGCCAAGTCCTGAAAAGTAAGCCTTTTTGCCTGGCCTGGCGCAGGGAACTTTTATATAGCGACTCGTCGAAATAACCCCATTATGCTAAAATAGAATAGACGTTTTAATTCTTCTGTTTTCCCATATATGGGAGCGGTCAATGGCCTGGTTACGCTGTATCTTGCATATAGACCTCGATGCTTTTTATGCCAGCGTCGAAGAAGTGGTCAATCCGGACCTCGCCGGGTTGCCTATTATCGTGGTCATGGGCGAGGCTAACACCCAGCGCGGGGCCGTCGCCACCGCTTCCTACGCCGCCCGGCGGTTTGGCGTCCATAGCGCCATGCCGGTCGGACAGGCCCGCAAGCTTTGCCCGCAGGGGGTCTATTTACCGGTTCGGCACGGTCTTTACGAAGAACACTCCCAAAAAGTGATGGACCTGCTCCGCCAGCAAACGCCCCTGATTGAACAGGTCAGTATAGATGAGTGTTACGCCGATATAACCGCCTTGCAGGGCGAACTGGACGGTCCTCAAATCGCGGCCCAGTGGCAGGAGTTGGTGAAAACGCAGACCGGGCTGGGTGCTTCGGTGGGCGTAGCGGCCAACAAGCTGGTCGCGAAAATGGCAAGCGGCCACAACAAACCGTCCGGCCTGACCGTGGTCGAGCCGGGTTACGAGGCGGAATTTTTGTCACCGATGCCGGTAGGCGACCTCTACGGGGTCGGGCCAAAGTGGGCCGCTCGTCTCAACAGCCTGGGAGTTATGACCGTGGGCGACCTGGCTGCCGCCGACCTGGATATTTTGCGCGAGAATTTCGGGCCGCACCTGGGCCAGGATTTGCAGGAACGGGCCGCCGGGCGCAGCAGCGAGACGGTCATTACCTCCCGCGAGACCAAATCGCTCTCCGCCGAACGCACCTTTTTCGAGGATACCTACAACCGGGCCGAACTCTGGCGACACATCCAGCAGATGTCGGAAGAACTGGCCGGACGTCTCCACAAACAGGAGTTACTGGCCCGGACTATCGCTATCAAGTTGCGCTTTAACAACTGGCGCACCATCACCCGGGCCATAACCCTGGCCTCCCCGACCGACCTGGCCGACGAAATCGCCTTCGCTGCCGGAGGCCTGATGCGCATGGCCTGGAAACGCGGCACTCCCCTGCGCCTTCTGGGGGTGCGGGTCTCCAATTTCAGCGAGACCGGAGCTCCCCGCCAGCTTCTTTTCCCTTATTCCTACAGGACGCGTTAAACTTTTAACGAAATAACGTTCAACGTGATTCCTAAAAAGCCAACGTTTTTAAGGTGCAGTTGATATTTGCCATAGGCGTGGCGGGGGGCCTTGGCTGCGTTCATAACTTCGAGTATGTACTATTAATTAAGTTACCGAATTACTAAACACTGAAAACTAAAAACTAAAAACTTACCACGTTAAACGTTTAACGTTTTTTATGCCCTTTCCAGGGGTTGTATACTTAAAGAAACCACTCCTTAGCTGGCTTGATGGGATGAAAAGAATATGGATAAAAAAAATTACGAGGTTGCCATCATTGGGACAGGCTTTGCGGGACTGGGGATGGCTATCCGCTTAAAACAATCCGGCCAGCACGATTTTGTAATCCTGGAACGGGCTTCCGAGCTTGGCGGAACCTGGCGGGATAACTCCTACCCCGGTTGCGCCTGTGACGTACAATCCCACCTCTACTCTTTCTCCTTCGCCCTTAACCCGGAGTGGAGCCACGTGTACTCGCCCCAGGCCGAAATCTGGCAATATCTCCAGAAGACCGCCGAGAAATTCGGTATTATGCCGCATATTCGCTGGAATAGCCCTCTGCTCGAAGCAAGTTGGGACGAGGCCGCAAAAGCCTGGCAAATCACTACACCCCAGGGTGATATAACCGCCCGCGTCTTAATCCTGGGGAACGGGCCACTTAGCGAACCATCCCTCCCCAATATCCCCGGCCTGAACAGTTTCAAAGGCAAGTTTTTCCATTCGGCCTGCTGGGACCACGACTACGATTTAACTGGCAAGCGGGTCGGTGTTATCGGGACCGGGGCTTCCGCCATCCAGATTGTCCCTGAAATTCAACCCCAGGTCGGCCAGCTTGTCCTTTTTCAGCGGACGCCACCCTGGATTGTGCCACGGCAGGACAGGGCTATCCCCGAATCGCACCGCAAGCTTTTTAAAAGATTTCCCCTGGCCCAGCGCTTTGTCCGCACCGTTATTTACTGGCAGCGCGAGTTGTTGGCCTACGGGCTGACCCGTTACAACCCGGACCGCTCCAAAATGTTTGCCCAGCTAGCAGCCCGGCATCTCCAACGCCAGGTTGCCGACCCGGTCTTAAGGGCTAAACTGACCCCCAATTACGCCTTTGGCTGCAAGCGAATTTTGCTCTCCGACAATTTCTACCCGGCCCTGACCCGGTCTAATGTCGAGGTCGTTACTGAACGGATTGCCACAATCATCCCCGACGGAGTCACGACAGCGGACGGGAAAGAATTCCGGTTGGATACCCTGGTCTGCGCCACCGGCTTTCACGCCACCGACTCGCCCCTTTTCGGCAAAATCAAAGGTCGTGGCGGGCAAATTTTAGCCGAAACCTGGCGTGAGGGGATGCAGGCGTATCTCGGCTCGACCGTGGCCGGTTTTCCGAACATGTTTTTCTTGATCGGACCCAACACCGGGTTGGGCCATTCCTCGATGATTCTCATGATTGAATCCCAGTTAAATTATATCGTCGGGGCCTTACGCACCATGAAAAAAGAAGGGCTCAAAGCGATTGAGGTCAGGCCGGATGTGGTTGCCAGCTACAACGAATGGCTGCAAGACCGGTTAAAAAAGACGGTCTGGAATTCCGGCTGTAAAAGCTGGTACCTGGATAAACAGGGGCACAACACTACCCTCTGGCCCGGTTTCACTTTTTCCTTTCGCCGCCTGACCCGCCGCTTTAAGGCCGCCCGCTATAACGCCACCCTGTAGAACCCGGTCCGGCCCTAAAACTCGAATTTGGCCCCGGTCTATTCCTTAACAAAGAAATCGAGACGAATGAAAATCAAATTGTGATATAGTAAAATATATTCCGGAGTTGGTGCTTTTAACTGCTCAAGGATGTTGGAGAATAATTAAAGGATTATCGAGGAAGATAAAAATGACAAGCGCCCTGGACATTCGTAATATCGAAGAGACCGAATATAGCAAGTTTTTCAAAGAAAATGGCTTCCTGGTCGTACCCGACGCTTTTAGCCCCGAAGAAGTAGCGACCCTGCACGCCGAAACGGTCCGCCTGTGCCGGGGTGAAGCGGGCGACATCGACGGCGTCATCCCGGCCAGCCCGGACGAAACCGACGACGAGGTTATCCGCCGCTACCTGTGCATCCATTTCCCCCACAAGCTTTCCCGCCCGATGTACGACACCCTGAAGCACCCTAAGACGGTCGAAGTCTTGCAGCAGGTTATCGGGCCAAACGTGAAAGCCATGCAGTCGATGCTTTTCATCAAGGCTTCCGGCAAACCCGGCCAGGCCTGGCACCAGGATGAATATTTCATTCCTACCAGGGACCGCTCCCTGACAGGAGCCTGGATTGCCCTGGACGATGCCACCACTGAAAACGGCTGTCTGTGGGTCATTCCCGGCTCGCATAAACGCGGCATCATCTACCCGCAACAGGCCCATAACGACCGCCGTTTCGACTGCACCGGCGAGGCTTATCGCTTCCCCTATAAAGACGAAGACGCCATCCCGGTCGAGGTTAAGACCGGCTCGGTGGTCTTCTTTAACGGCTACCTGCTGCACCGCTCCCTGCCCAACCGGGCCACGGGAGGCTACCGGCGCGCCCTGGTAAACCACTTCATGAGCGCCGAGTCGTTCCTGCCCTGGCAGGCCCCCAAGCGTGGCGAAAACATGGGGACACTCGACTTCCGCGACATTGAACTGGTCTGCGGCGAAGACCCCTATAGCTACCTGGGCGTGGAAGACATTAACCCGCCGCACGTCCGGCCCAGCGGCGAAGGCGGTTGCGCTACTCCCGCTGCAATGATGTCCACAATGATGTAAGAATCTATAAAAAATAGGACTGCCTTTCCAGCAGTCCTATTTTTATTTTTGTAATTTGTAATAGGTTGAGAAATTAGAGCGAGGTCTTAACCAGGGCCGCCCGGTCAAGCTTGAGATAAGCCGGGATAGGGCCGCCGATTAAAGGCAGGGCGTAATCAATAAAGTCCTGGGTCACAAAATTCCCGGCGGCGTTGATATAGCTCACGGGCATTTTATGTTCGGTATTGGCGATATTTTCCAGGGCCGTCACGCCGTACTCGCATTTGTAGCCGCCATTTTCGTCCTGGCCGCGCAGAAGCGTGACCATCAACCCGGTCTCGCCCCCGATAGCTCGCCGGGCCGCAACCGCCCCCGCTTCCCAGGCTTCGTCCAGGTCAACCGGGCTGGCGCAAAGCATGCTCATGCGCTGGATGGTACCGGGCTTATCGTACCGGGCCGTTATCCCCAGCTCCTTGATTATCAGGCCCATGAGATAGTGGGCCGGGCCGTGATAATACTTGTGGCCGAACGAATCTACCAGGTAAGGTTCGGCCTGGGTGCCGAGGGTTTTACCGTCCGGGCCGCGGACGGTCTCGCCAATCACCGCCACACAATAGCCGTATTTTTTATAGACCTCCTGGACATCTTGGAGAAACCTGGCCGGGTCGAGGCGGCGTTCCGGCGTATAGATGAGGTGGGGAGCGTCTTCCTCGCGCCTTTTACCGAGGACAGCCGACGCCGCCACCCAGCCAGCGTTCCGGCCCATTACCTCAATCAATTTAATGGGATGGACCAGGTGGGCCGCCTGGGAGTCTATCCCGCTATCCTGGGTGGCAATCGCCAAAAACCGCGCTATCGAGCCGTAGCCGGGACAGTGGTCCATCTGCGGCAAATCGTTATCAATCGTTTTTGGAATACCGATGGCGTGCAGTTCGTACCCGGCCTCCCGGCTCATCAGGTCGAGACGGTGACAGGTGTCCGCGCTGTCGTTGCCCCCGGCGTACAAAAAGTAACGGATATTATATTTCTTTAAAATCGCCAGGATACGCTCGCGTTCCGAGTCGTTCAGTTTGTAGCGGCACATTCCCAACGCCGCCGAGGGAGTATGTTTTAGCTCATCTAATTTTTGAGGGGTGCCGACCTGGGCGCGCAGGTCAATCAACTGTTCCTGTAATAAACCCTGGACACCATCCAACATCCCGTAAATCTCACCGACTTCTTCGTGGCGTAAAGCCTCCGCCACCGCCCCGGCCAGGCTGCTGTTAATTACGGCAGTCGCGCCCCCGGACTGTCCGATAATCAGGTTTCCCTTTATTTTTGGCATCGTTTCTTTCTAAATTATCTTGCGGCCTATAATCTTCTGTACCCGGCCTGATTTTACTACGTTTGGCCCAGATTCAAAAGGATGCCCCGCCCCTTCCGGTATTTATAATGAGATTTGGGAACGTAATAACAGCTTAACAGAGGCTTAACACCCTGATTTTAGAATATATTCAAGTTAAAAAGCACTCCTGTTTGTACGGCTCTCACCAATAAAAATAGGGTTAAGGCGTGCCATCCAGAAATTAAGCCCTTAAAGGACTCTCTTATGATTCAGAAAGAATTTCGTTTAATCTGCCGTGGTATCCAACTGATTTCAGTCCTGGAAATCGACGAGACCACCAAAAATGTTACCGTGACCCATATTCGCAAAGAGGAAGTTAATAAACAGCCCTGCCCTGACCCTAAAAATGAGGTTTTCCTTGACAAAAAGTTGGAAAAAGGGAGCGCCCAGGAAGAAACAAACGAGGTGGAACCACAATAGGGTGACTTTTGGGTGAAGGTTTGAGTATCTTATAGGACTTTCTTACTAGATTGAGAGGGAAAAGCAAACCCTGGCACGGCCTATGCTTTATTAATTGACAGGGAGATAAGTCAAACGAAGAATTGTTTATTAAAAGTTTGACTTCCCTAAACCACTTAAAACCTCTATGAAACCGCATTTTAAGGCGAAACGCGAAAGCGTATTGCTCTCTCAGATAAAAAACAATGAGCCTGTTAGCCCGAAAACTAGCAGGCTCTTATTTTTTATAAAATTCCAGGGTCGCCCTGGCTCCCTCTATAATTCTTTCCCTTAATTCGTGCGGCTCCACGACCTCGGTTTGAGTACCAAAACCCAATAAGTGTTCGCAGGCTTCCTGCTCGGTCTGGAACCGGATAATCACTTCTTGCCAGCCGTCCTCCTCAATTGGCCCGGTCTTCTCAATCCGGGCAAACCGCAAACTGAAACCCAACCGCCGGATAAATTCCGGCGCCACCCGGACCGTCACCCGGTAAACCGGCAGGGTGGCCTGGAACTGCCCCGCCGACGCTTTCCAGTAAGCTTCGAGGTCGAAATCAGGGGGTCGCTGGCAAGGTGTCGGCACCGGGACAGCCTCAATCACCCTAGATACCCGGTAGGAACGAATTTCGCCATCCACGCCCGCCACCAGGTACCAGATATTGCCCTTTGCCACCAGCCCTAAAGGGTCTACCACCCTCTCGACCTCGGTATCGTCGTTGCGGCGATAGACCAGTCGGACCTGCCGTTCTTCCCAGACCGCTTCCTGGAGAGTGGGCAACCAGGCGTTTGTTTCCCCGGTTTGCCGCCACCCGCTGGTATCAATATAGATGCGCTGGCGGGCATATTCGGCGCCCTGGCGCTGAAAGGCAGGTAAGGCTGCGAACAGTTTGATAAGGGCGGCTTCGGCGGCCTGGTTCAGACCCAGGTCAGCGAGCAAACTGGCCGGTTTTGCCAGGAAAAGGGCCTGGATTTCCGCTTCGTTGAGGCCGGTGAGGTTGGTCTGGTAGGGTTCGAGCAGACTCCACCCGCCCCCGGCCCCACGTTCGGCGGTCACCGGAATCCCGCTCACACCCAGGGCTTCCATATCGCGGTGAATGGTCCGCTCCGAGACTTCCAGGCGGCGCGCCAGGTCGCCCGCCGTCAAACGGCGATGGGCCTGCAAAAGCAGCATTATCGAAAGCAATCGGTCGGCCCGCATTGTTTCCCCTTTCTCCACACCCTGGTTAATCGCTTTGAAACTGGTTGTCCACCTCCATTTTAAGTATAGATCCCAAATATGACAATGGTTGTCATATTAAGAAGGTATACTGATAACAGAAGGTATAAGAGAAATTCCGAAACAAAAATTTTGAAAACCCGATTATTTTGAAAAGGAGTAAACCGAATGGCGGAAAAACCTTTGAGCGGGAAAGTAGCAGTTGTAGCCGGGGCCACCCGTGGGGCCGGGCGAGGTATCGCGCTGGGGTTAGGCCGGGCCGGGGCCACGGTCTATTGCACCGGGCGAAGCGTGCGAGGCCAGAAAGGCGTGGGGATGGGCCGTCCCGAAACCATTGATGAAACCGCCGAACTGGTTAGCGCCGCCGGAGGGACCGGGATTGCCGTCCAGGTGGACCACCGTGACGAAGGCCAGGTCAGCGCTCTATTCGAACGGGTAAAGGCGGAGCAGGTCGGCCTGGATATTTTAGTCAATGACATCTGGGGTGGGGAGCCTTTCACCGGGAGCCAGATGGGCAAACCGTTCTGGGAACTTCCTGTGCAAACGGTCCTGCAACTGCTGGAAAATGCCGTCCATACCCACATTATTACGGCCCGTTATGGCGCGCCCCTCATAATTTCGCGCGGCAAAGGTTTGATAATTGAGGTAACCGACGGCGATACCTTCCGCTACCGGGGCAACCTGGCCTACGACCTGGTTAAAAACTCGGTCATGCGGCTGGCTTATGGAATGTCCGAAGAACTAAAACCGCACGGGGTAGCCGCGCTTTCGCTAACCCCAGGCTTTTTACGCTCGGAGGAAATGCTCGACTATTTTGGCGTCACCGAGGAAACCTGGAAGGATGCCACTAAACAGGAGGAGCATTTCATCGCCTCGGAAACCCCCTACTATATCGGGGAAGCCGTCGCCGCTTTAGCCAGCGACCCAAATATCATGGCGAAAACCGGCACCTATCAAAGCACCTGGAAACTCAAACGCGAATACGATTTCCGGGATAAAGATGGCTCTCAACCCGATTGGGGCCGCTACTTTGAAGAACATTTCCCCGAACTGGCCGCGCAATCGTAAGACAAAACCCATATCGAAAATACCCGGCTGGTGCGGTTATCCCCGGTAACAATCTCGAACAAGGCACGCTGTTAGCGGTCTTCGGGGTTGTTACCGCCGTTTATCCGGCCAAAATTCCACGCCGTGAAAAGACCGCCGAGCAATAAGGCCAGCCCCAGGGTAATAGCGTCGGCCCAGGAGCGCAGGTCAAAATTCCCAACCTGGCAGACAAGGACATACCCAAGCACCAGGTTGATAAAAGCCCACACCACGTTCAGGGTCGAAGTGGAAAGACCCACGCCTGACGGGTGGGCGAAAGGGGTTTGAAAAGGCCGCCCCATCAAGCCGGTAACAAAGTGGGGGATGGCATTGGTTAGAAAAAGACCCCCAAAGAAATAAGCGACGTGGTAGAGCCACTCCATTTTTATGATACTCCCTCCATTGATAAAAAACTAGCGGGTGGCTTTCCAGGGTATCGCCCGGTCGAAGGCCACCATCAAGAACACGATAATACCCAGCACGCTAAAGGCGTAGGCGATATTGTGCAGACCGCCATCGGTGGCCGCCTTGCCAAAAGCCAACGCGATAATACTGGAAGAAAAAATCGCCCCCACGTTGGTAGACGCCCGCAATAACCCCGCGGCCACCCCGATTTCGCTGCTGGGACTTTGCTGGTAAAGGGTTAGCTGGTTGCCAATGTTCCCCAGGCCGCTCGCCAGGCCCATTATGATACTTAGCCCGACCATTACCGCGATACTTGTCTGCGAATTCACGAAGATGAGAGTTACCCCGCTGGCGATAATACACACCCCGGTGATAAGCAGAGGCCCGCGCATCAGGTTGCGCCGGGAGACGATAGCGGTTATGGCAATTGCGACCAGGGTCAAAGGCAGCAAGACCAGGCCAACTGTGGTGGCCGATAGGGCCAGGCTTTGCTCCATCCACTGGCTCAGACCGTACAGGGCCAGGTAAAGCGCGGTCAGGGCTAGAAAGTTCCGCAGGTAAGTACGCTGGAGCGGGCGATTCCGGCTCAGCATTGGAATATCAACAAAAGGGATTTTGGCCTGGCGTTCCCAGGCGATAAAGGCCCCCAGGAAGACCACAACCACGGCCCCAAGCCACCAGAGCGGCTCTTTCAGATTCTGCAAAAAGACCAGCAGACCGATGATAGACCCCGCGAACAGGGTAATACCGAGCGGGTCAAGGGCCTGGAGCAGCGAACCCCGCCGCTGCCCCGGTTTAATGACATCCCGCGGCACCCACACAAGCGTCCCGGTGATGCCGATAAGCGCAAGCGGGATATTGATAAAGAAGACCGCCCGCCAGCCAAATAAACCGACCAGGACACCGCCAAGCGGCAGACCGAGTGCGGTCGTGACCTGCCCGGCAATAGAAAGACTCCCCAGGACGTTACCTGGTACCCCGGTCTGAAAAGTATCGACCCGCTGGCGTATCATAGTCATCGCCGTCGGATAACCCGCCGAGGTTCCAATCCCAATCAGGAGCCTTGACACCAGCAGCCAGGCGATATTTGGGGCCAGCCAGCCGACCAGGCCCCCTACTGCTACCACCGACATCCCGCTCACAAAGACTCGCCGGGGTCCAAAATGGGTTGCCAGTTTCCCCATGGTCGGTTGACCGACCGCGCTTGCCAGGTAAACGGCAGCCACCAGAGTAGTCGCCTCGGCCAGGGTCACATTAAGACCGGTCGCGATACCCAGCAAGGCCGTCGCCAGGATGGAACTGTTTATCGGGTTGAGGGTAGAACCCCACATCAGGGGCGCTACGAAACGCCAGGTGAAAGGCTTCTCAGAGACAGGGGTTTTAAGAGGTTGTGTTTCAGTTTCCATTATCTTTGCATAGACCCGTTTTCCGGCAAAGCCGGCTGCCTTAAATTTGTGAAAAGGCCCCTTATTGGGCCTGGGCGCCCCGCGTGGCTTTTAAGACTGTCAGGATTTCCGCAACGGTCCCGGTCTCACCGAGGCGAGGAAAGATAATCTTGACACTATTTTCGTGACCTGCCGGGTTCGAGTCGGTCATGGCGTCCACCGCCAGCGTGACGTTGTAGCCATGCTCATAGGCGGCGCGAGCGGTCGTTTCGACCCCGATGCTCGTAGAAATCCCGGCAAGCACGACCTGAGTAACCCCCAGTTCTTGCAGTCGTTGGTGCAGGCCGGTATCGTGAAAAGCGCCCCAGCGATACTTGGTAATTTTGAGGTCGTCCGGTTGGGCATCGAGTTCCGGCACCAGTTCGGCCCAATCGGGGGGTGGGATCATAGAGGGGCGTTTAAAGTCGGTCCGGCCCGGCGCGCCACCCATCACATTGACCAGGACTACCGGGAGCCGGTAGGAGCGGAAGGCAGCGGCGAGTTCTCCGGCCCGCGCAAAAATTTCTTCGACCGGGTGGGCGGCAGGCACATTCCGCATTCCTTTTTGCAGGTCAATTATTACCAGGGCAGTCCTGGGGTCAAGCGTGGTAACAGGCAAGTGATTGCTCCTTTTCTTTTCCCCGGCTGTTTTGGCGAACCTTTCCGGGTGTTCCTAATAAACCTTCTTAATTCAAAGGCCGGCCAGTTATAAAAATTTCTAGCGGCTGATACGGCCCAGCAGTTCGAGACCGCGTTTTAATTCCTGGCGTTCGGCAGGCGACAACTGTTCGATTACCGAGTGCAACCATACTTGTTTCGCGGCCAGGCGGTTTCGCCGGGCTTCGAGACCTGCCTCGGTCAGCGAAAGCACGATGCGCCGCCCATCCGCCGGGTCGGGTTGGCGCTGGATAAGCCCCAACTTCTCAAGAGAAGCCACCGTCGAACTCATTGACTGCGGCTTTACACCTTCGGCCCGCGCCAGTTCAGCCCCCGTGAGGCCGCCCGGCACGTCCAGCTTGGCAATAACCGAAACCTGCGACATGGAGAGGTCGTAGAGCGAGACTTCCTGGCGCATCAGGCGCAAGAGCTGGCGCACCACATCGTGCAATTCGTTTACCAGCTTATCTATCTCTTGTTGTTGGTTGTCTTTATCTTCCATTTAACCGAAACCATCAAATGAATATCAGGTAAACTTATAAGTTTACCTGATGAATATAGCACTCTTTCGCTTGAAAAGCAAGGATCAATTATTTCTTGGAGGCAAAACCTGAGATATTTTTAAATTTGAAGCATTTTAGGCAACCAACCTGCTTTTGGTTTTACCAATCCCTAATCTAATTTTTACCTTTTTTTTACCTAACTTGTTTAATATAACCCTACCGCTACCTTGCGGTGGTGATGATAAGCGCTGGTGTCAATTTTCTTCAACTGCCTACTTGACGATTTTTCAAAACAAACCCTTTAATTTATGGTTGCCTGATGCGACCCTTCTCGCCGGAGATGATGTTATGTCTGATGAGATGGAGCGAGGACAGATTGAGAAGGCCCCTCAAACCTCGGACCATACCCGTAATTCTGCAACGGTCCGCTATAAACCCCCTGTAGTTTCCAGCCGAACGCTGCTGGCCGAAATGCACGCGCAACCGCCTGCCCCCAAACCGGTTGCTAGCGTCCACCAACAACCTGCCCGGCCCTGGGACTTTCTCAAACGGCTCAGCCTGAACACCCATAGCGGCTGGCTTATAACCACCCTCGTCCTTATCCTGGTCATAACCATGACCCTCAGTTTTGGCTTTACCAAGGGCTGGTTTGACGCCAAGATAACCCTGGGCGCTTCGGTAGTCTTCTTTGTAGTGCTGGTCGGGGCCATGGTGATTGCTCACTGGCCTTACCGCAGCCGTTAATTAACCCCGCCCTATCTCAAATTCCCGGTTGGAACATTTAGCTCGTTTATGAGATACTACCTCTTGTTCTGCTTTTGGGGGGGACATGGTCTACAGGTCAGTATCTTTATTTATAGGACTTTCGCATAAAACACTCCCTTTGAGATGGTTTAGCGCCAATACCCGGCCTTTTCCAGGCTCAAAACGAAAGTCGCGATTTATAAACTTTTTCAGGATGAGATTATTTACTGGGGAGCGGGTTACACCGGAGACTCCGGGACCAAACCCGCCCGAATCCAAACCGCCGCGCTGGCCGTTCTGGCTAAACCTGGGCCTGGTGGGGCTTTTTCTGGCCGCTCTGGCGGTCCAACTTGGCCGGGGTAAACTGTGGGTGGCCGGACCTGCCGGGGTCTGGGCCCTTTTTGGCACGGCCCTGCTGGTAACGTTTTTGCGCCCGGCCCTTGAGAAGCCCTCACAAACCCGCCAAAAATTTTCTGTCTGGAGTCACCGGGTTTACGGCAGGTTCACGCCCTTTGGCCTGGCTGTTGTTTTGCTGACCCTTTTCGGTTTATGGCTGCGGGTCTGGGGTCAGAAAAACGGTTTGCCCTATATCATTCCCGCCGACGAAAACCTGACCGTGGACGTAGGTACGCACCTCTTAAAGACGGGCGACTTCGACACCCAGATGTACTACTATCCAAGCTTCTATCTTTACCAGGAAGCTATCGTTGGAGCCTTGCAATTCTTATGGGGCAACTTTACCGGACTCTATAACGGCGTGAGCAGCCTGCCCGACAAAACCTATGCCATCACCACCGCACCCCAGGTCTTTATCTGGGAGCGGACCTATACCGCTCTCTGGGGAGCGGCGGCGATTCCCCTGGCCTACCTGGCCGTTAAGAAAATCTGGCAGGACCGCCGGACCGGGCTGCTGGCGGCGGGGTTTGTAGCCTTTTCAGCCCTGGCAACCGAACACTCTCATTATGTCACCGTGGATATGCCGATGGCGACCCTGACCCTGGCGGCCCTCATCCCGGCCTGGAATATCGTTCAAAAGGGCCGCCTGCGCGATTATATCTGGAGTGGCGTGATAGTCGGGCTGGCCCTCGGCACCAAGTGGAACGGGGTCGTCACCCTGGTCTTACCACTGGTCGCCGCCTTCTTGCGGGCTCTCAATACCACACCCACCTGGTCCGACCGCATAAAGCGCTATTTCTCGCCCCGGCTCGGCAGCGTCCTCCTGACCGCAGGTTTGATTTTCCTGGCAACCACCCCCTACCTTTTAGCCCGGGTAAAGGGCTACAGCGACGCATTCGGGACCAATATCACCAAGTATCGCCTCTCGACGGTTGACTACGCTACCGATACGCCCTGGCTGGGCAATTTGCAGGTCATCTGGAATGACAGCCTGTGGCTCTGCCTGCTGGCAGGGGGCGGGCTGCTTTTGCTGGTCTTCCGGCACCGGGCCGCCGACCTGCTAGTGCTAAGTTTTCCGCTGGTCTACCTCTTAAGCATCAATTCCTACCGACTGATTTACCCGCGTAACGTCCTCCCGCTGACCCTTTACGGGGCCATCTTCGCAGGACTGTTTTGCGTCTGGGCCTGGGATAGCTTTATCGCGCCTCGCCTGGCAAGGTTTAGCCTGAACCCGGTCTTGAACCGCTATGGCGCGGTGGTTATACCGCTAATCTTCCTGCTGTTGACCATGAACGGGACGCTAGGAGCGATTTTTTACGGCGACCAGTTCAACGACCAGCCGTTCAGTTACAGCCGGGTCGAGGATTGGCTGAAAACCGAGGCCGGGCCGGGTCCGCTAAAGATGGTGGAAATGCGGCCCCAGCAGTGGGGCGATTATCCCAACCTCCTTACCCGCGTGGCTGACCAGGGCGTGAACGATTTTCCGCTTGAATACTACCAGCAGCGGGGCATCCAGTACCTGGCTATTAACCAGGACCGGGTCTACGGGCTGGGCGCGGCGGGCAGCTATCCCCAACTGCTCCAACCGGCCAACATCGTCCACCAGTTTGAAACCAAGGCGGTCGAAAAACCCGGCCCGGCCTTCACAGTTGTTAAAACAGGGGTCACACCCGCTACCCTGAAGCTGCAATACCCTAAAGGAGTAGACTTTGGCGGCAAACTGAAGCTGCTCGGCCTGAACGCCGGGAACCCTGGTGACAGCCGTATATTTCTGCCGCCACCCGGTGAGATTAGTCAGAACCAGCCCTGGCCCATCTTCAAACCGGGCGAAACCATCGGTTTGAGCGTCTACTGGCAGGTCTTGAGCCCGGTCGGCGCGGACTACGTGGTCTTTATCCATTTGCAACCTGCCGGAAAACCGGACCAGAACCTGGCAAGCCGAGACACCCCGCCTTTGCAGGGTCTTTACCCGACCGGCCAGTGGAAGCCCGGCGAAATCGTGACTGACACGCCCAACCTGGCGCTACCCGCCAATCTGCCGCCCGGCGACTATAACCTGGTGCTGGGCCTTTACCTGCCCGACGGCAAGTTTACGCCTTTACCACTGGCCGATGGCAGCAATTCACTCGTCCTGGCCCAGCTAAAAGTGAGCAAATAACCTATGGATTTCAAGCAGCCCGGCAGCGAACCCGGTCTCCCGAAGAAAATAAACTGGCTGAATATCGTCCTGGCGGGGCTGGCCCCAGGGCTGGCCCTGCTCTGCTACCTGCTTTTCCTGACCGGAGATTATTTTCTGCCGGTGAAAAGCCCGCTCTGGCTGGCCGGGGCTGTACTTTTGCTGGTCGTAGTAATTGCCTACAAAATCGGGCGGAGCCGGGGATTCACCCTGGCCGGTCTACGCGGCTGGCTGGTCGCCAACGGCCCGGTCCTGATTTTAGTGGTGGCCTTGTTGGGGGGCGGGTTGTTGCGGTACCAGGCTCTCAAAACCCGGCCTATAACCTCGGCTTCACCCGACCCGGCAGCGGTCCAGGCGTTCGCCACCGAGGCCCGCGATATTATCAACCAGAGCAACTGGCAGCCCAAAAGTTACGAGCAACCGCCGCTTTATCTCTATGGCGGGGCCGCTGTGGTCGAGTTAATTTTCTTCCAGCAAGCCAGCGGTGGAAAAATCAATAGCCCGGAGCAGGTCGCTAACCAGGACATTCTCGACTACCTGACCTATGTCAATCTGCTTTTAGGGTTGGTAACGATTGTGGTGGTCTACGCGGCGGGCTCGCGCTGGTGGCGCTCCGGGTTGGCCGGGGCCAGCGCTGCCGGGCTGAGCGGGCTGGCCTGGCTGGCTTACCAGGCAACTCCCAACCCGGCCCCGCAACTACTGGCAGCGGCGCTGGGTGCCCTCGCTTTCTATGCCATGACCTTTAGCGAACCCGGACGGCGCGCGCCTCTCTTTTGGGCCGGGCTGCTGGCCGGGCTGGCGACCGGGGCGGCTTATGGGTCTGGTTTAATCCTGGCACCATTGCTGTGGCTGGCCGCATTTCAGACCGCATCCCCGACCGGAAAAGAAAAGCGGCTGGGACGCAATGGCGTGACGCTGGGTGGGTGGCTGCTCGGCTGGACCCTGGCCTGTCCCGGCTGGATTCTCGGTGCAAACCGTTTCGTGGAGGGCCTGGCCGCAATCAAGCCCGCGCCGGAAGCAGCCCTGAACGGCTATTTCAAGCAATTCTTCGGCTACGACCTGGGGCTGCTGGCGGTGGTCTTCCTGGCCTTTGCGTATGCGGTGGTGCGCCGGACAACGTGGGGCAGGTTCTGGCCGCTTCTGGCCTTCCCGGTCCTGTATTTCATCGTTTTGAACTTGACGGGGCCGCTCAATGTCACCCGGTTGGCCCTTGTCGTTCCCTGGCTGGCCCTGGCGGTGGCCGGGCCGTTTGCGGAGACGGCGGTCTGGTTGCAAGAGCGGTTACCTCTCCGTTTCCGGCAAGCCACCTGGAGCGGGGCCGCCCTTACCTTCCTGGGGCTGGCCCTGGTAGTGGCCGTGTCTATTCTCGGACGCCGCTTCTTCGCCTGAAATAATATAAATAGCGTTGAACGTTCACCCTGAAAGGCGCGGGGTTCCGAAATGCGCCAGTGGCAAATAGCACAGCCGCCATCTTGTCATTCCGAGCGCAGCGACACCCTTTAGGGCGTCTCCGGTTCGTAGGAGCATATCACGGTCATATGAATGTGACAGAATTTTCGGACTTTGCAGTTGCCCTGGTTCTCGAAGGATACATCTTGCAGCCCCTTTTTAAAATTGCTAAAATGAATTATTCGTCCCTACGCAAATAAGCACCGGCCAGAATAGAAGGGTTAGCCAGTTTGAACATAAAATTTTTCAGGGTGAATGGTTTAGCCCTCGTTTTGACTTTGTTGCTACCGTTGACCGTCTTCCTGGCGGCCTGTGGTGACTATCCAACCTACACGCCGCAAGAAATGACCGTACAGGCCCGGCCCAGCATCGAAGGTCCACGCAACCCGCCCACCCCCACTACCGCTGCGACTGTCGCAGCCACGAAAGCCGCTACCACCAGCGTGGTCAGTTCGAAACCGGCCACCGGTACGAAGACTTCCACGGTGTCGACCAGCGCCACCGACCTGCCTAGTCTGACGGAAAAATTTTCTGAAAAAACCGTTATACGCAACTTTAGCGACAGCCAGGGCCGGAAGGTCAAACTGGTGTACGGGCGCGGCACCGGTCATAACGGGGACTATGGCTGGGCCCATATCTACGGGAAACACTTCAAGGGCATCTGGTACGATGGTGGGACCATTTCGACCTTCCCCCAGGATGCCGGGGCCAAAACACCACAGGACGTGGTCGATTTGATACAGAAAAGCCTGACCGACCGGCAGCCGGATTCGGAAGCAAACGACCGGCTCTCCTATAGCTATCAAATTCCTGGCCGTAATAAAGACGTTTTTACGGTCGTGGGCAACGATGGCACCATTATCACATCTTACCCGGTCAATCACGGCTCTAAAGACGCCGATAACTAAAAACAGCAGCCGGTATTCAGCAGTCAGTGTTTTTCAACTAATTGAGCGTATATGGTTAACTTTCAGAAATTTTCGTATTAACTGACTACCGACTACTGACCACTGACCACTATTCACAGGAGGACGAAGATGTCGCAAACCGGACCGGCCACTGCCAATGCCGCCACTTCCTTGGTCAACGTACCGTCCCTTTTCAATGCCGCCACCTACTTTGTAGACCGTAACCTGGCCGAAGGCCGGGCCAACAAAACAGCTATCTACTATGAAAACCAGGAAATAACTTACGGCCAGGTCGGTGAAATGGTCAACCGGACCGGGAACGCCCTGACCGGATTGGGTCTACAAATCGAGCAGCGGGTCTTACTCTTACTGCTAGATTGTCCCCAGTACCCGGCGGCTTTCTTTGGAACCATGAAAATCGGAGCGGTGCCAATCCCCACCAACACCCTTATGAAACCGGCGGACTACCGGTATTTTCTCAATGACAGCCGGGCCGTCTTTGCGATTGTCTCCGAGCAACTCCTACCCGCCCTCGAACCTATCCGGGAAAACTGTCCGCAACTGCGCCAGGTTATCGTGGTCAGCCAGCAACCTGGCGGCCCCAACGACACCGTGTTGAAAGCGAAGGGCTACCTGCTTTTCCACGAATTATTGGAAAATGCCTCGCCTGAGCTTGATGCCTTCCCGACCAGCCGGGACGACGCCGCTTTCTGGCTCTATTCGAGCGGCACGACCGGTTTCCCTAAAGGCGCGGTCCACCTGCACCGGGATATGGTCTACTGCACCGAATATTACGCCAGAGGCATCCTTAAAATGACCGGGGACGACCGCTGTTTCAGCGTGGCGAAACTCTTCTTCGCCTACGGCCTCGGTAATGGTCTCTATTTTCCGTTCGGGGTAGGGGCCTCGACTATCCTGCACCCTGGCCGTCCCGAACCGGGGAAACTGCTGGAAATCGCCTCGAATAAAAAGCCAACCCTCTTTTTTGGCGTCCCAACCGCCTTTGCGTCCATGCTCTCGCAACCTGGTAATTACGACCTGGGGAGCGTTCGGGCAGGTGTATCCGCCGGGGAAGCCTTGCCTAAAGCGGTCTGGGAACGGTTCAAAGCCCGCTTTGGCGTGGAAATTCTCGACGGTATCGGCTCGACCGAGGTGCTACACATTTTTGTATCAAACCGCCCCGGCGAGGTGCGGCCCGGCAGCACCGGGAAAGTGGTTCCCGGTTACGAAGCCCGTATCGTGGATGAAAATGGGCAGGATGTCGGCCCGAACGAGGAAGGCATGCTCATCATCAAGGGACCAAGCACCTGCGCCTATTACTGGAACAAGTGGGACAAGACCCGCGAAACAATCCTGGGCGAGTGGATACGCACCGGCGACAAGTACCACGAGGACGAGGACGGCTACTACTGGTACCACGGGCGCGCCGACGACATGATCAAGGCTGGTGGCATCTGGGTCTCGCCGGTCGAGGTTGAAAACGCCCTGGTTGAACACCCGGCGGTCCAGGAGACCGGTGTCGTTGGCCGGATGGACGGCGATGAACTGGTCAAACCCTGCGCTTTCGTGGTGGTGAAAGCGGATTACGCGGCAGGCCCGGCCCTGGAACAGGAGCTAAAACAGTTCGTAAAGGATAAAATCGCGGTCTACAAATATCCCCGCTGGATTATCTTCGTCGAGAGTCTGCCCCGCACCGCCACCGGCAAATTGCAGCGCTTCAAATTGAGGGAGTTACAATAAAACTTTTATTTTTTGAGAATAGACAAAAAGAAGCTCCTACCCGGTTGGGTAGGAGCCTATTTTTTTTAGCGAAGAGAGTTATCAGGAATTAGGAGCGGTTAGGCCGGTCGAAATTCGCCCGTTTCAGGATCGAAACCTGGGTCTGCTTGTCAAAGACATGCAGGTGGTCGGTGTCGAAGACTACTTCAATCTGGTCGTTCGGGCGAACGCGGGTCCGGGAGTCAACGCGGGCCTGGAAGGACTGAGTGCCGCTGGACAGGTAGATATAAACTTCACTACCCATAGGCTCAACCACTTCGACGTTCACCTGCGCCCTGTTGGTGGTATCAACGTGAGAATCGGTATAGCGGGAGTCGCTGATATGCTCAGGCCGGATACCAAAAACCACTTCCTTGCCGGCGTAGGCGGCTACGTCGCGGGCAATCATTGCCGGGACCGTAATCTTGAAGGTACCAGCGTCCAGGACCAGGTTATCGCCGCTACCGGTCACGGTGGCGTCGAAGAAGTTCATTGGCGGTGAACCGATGAACCCGGCGACGAACATGTTTTCCGGGTGGTCGTAGAGTTCCTGCGGGGCGCTCGGCTCCTGCTGCAAGATACCGTCCTTCAACACCACGATGCGGTCGGCCATGGTCATGGCTTCGGTCTGGTCGTGGGTTACATAGATAACGGTGGTCTGCAAGCGCTGGTGCAGTTTGGAAATCTGGGTGCGGGTCTGGACCCGGAGTTTGGCGTCAAGGTTCGAGAGCGGTTCGTCCATCAAGAAGACTTTCGGCTCGCGGACGATAGCCCGACCGAGGGCGACGCGCTGGCGCTGACCGCCGGAGAGAGCCTTCGGTTTGCGGTCCAACAGGTGGCCGATTTCCAGCATCTGGGCGGCTTCCTGGACGCGCTTTTTGATTTGCTCTTTGGGGGTGTGGCGCAGTTTCAGACCAAAGGCCATGTTGTCGTAAACCGACATGTGGGGGTACAACGCGTAAGACTGGAAGACCATCGCAATATCGCGGTCTTTCGGGGCTACGTCGTTGACGCGGCGGCCACCGATTAAGAGGTTGCCACTCGAAATATCTTCCAGACCGGCAATCATACGCAGGGTGGTGGATTTGCCACAACCGGAGGGGCCGACCAACACCAGGAATTCCTGGTCTTTGATGTCGAGGTTCAGGTCTTTAACGGTAACGAGGTCACCAAAGCGTTTGGTGATGTGTTCTAGTGTTACACCAGCCATTTTAAATTATCTTCTCCTGCACAGCCGATTTCTCCCTTGAAACCATAAAGCAATAGACCTTGCCATCAGGTCGGGCAGGGTTGTTCGGACTGAACCTAGGCCAGTCTGATACAGAGCTTTGTTCTACCGAGAATTCACGGTGAGGAGAATTGGCAGGTACAAAGTTGCGCATCAGCCGGGCAAAAACAGAACTGTTCGGCGACCCGCCGCGCCAGCTTTACAGCCGGGTAACGACAGGGGGCCCGTGGTGAAATTGCTTTCCCACCGGCCAGAGCCGCTTTTCGTACGACTTGCTATTGCAAACTTTGCGACAAGCAAAAATTACTTGCCAGAAGCTTATTTGCGTAGAGAGCTTACTGCCCTTTATTTTATCACGAATGTCAATCCCAAGCCGCTTTAAAACGGCCTGTATTTGCAGCTTAATTTAGAAGTAAGAAAGGACGATAACTAATCCCAGTGAAAAGCCTCTCGCTCAAGCTCGTTGACCAGTTCACCAAGGCGCGCGGCGGTGCCTTCATAAAGTTTACGACATTCGAGGTCGTGGAAGCTTTGAGTTAACGCGGCCTGGTCGGCGGCTGACAGCCCTTTATCGGCCAGCATAAAAAGGGTATTCTCTTTCATGACGTGGCGGCGGGCAATATGGGTATACTGCTCGAAGGTTTCAATAAGGAGCTTCCGGCCCGCCCCTTTGCCCGCTTTGTAAAGCTGAAAGCCGGTTTCCATTATTTGAATAAGACGGTGTTCTTCCAGGTGCTCCTGGTGGATGGTATTAATGGGAACGCTGTTTTCCTGGATATGTTTTTCTATCAGGTAAGGGAAAAGAATTTCTTCTTCCTTGGCGTGATGGGAACAGACCACAAAAAGCTGAAGGAAATCAACCACTTGCTCAAAAAAGAACGGGCTTATATCCCGGCCATCTTTGAGATAAGCGGCGGCCCGGTCCATCAACCGGAACACCCGCAAGGCCGCTTCGTGTTCACGGCGTAAATTATCGGTTGCCAGGACCGGCTGGAACATGCCCGTCTTAGAATTTTGTGTTGTCACCTTTTGTACCCCTCTTTTTATACCTTTTTCTCTACAACAACATTAGCCTTCTTAAATAGAAAAGGTGGTTTACAAAGGTGAATTCTGGGTAAAAGCGGCAGGGTTCACAGGCCGGATAGGGCCGGACTCATATCTCCCAGGGTCCGGCCCGGCCATTGGAGAAGTTAGTTGAGCAACCCGCCAAACTCATCGGCAAAAGTATGGACGGCCCGCCAGTTGGTATATTCGTAATCGCGATTGGGGTCGGTGCCCAGGCCGTTCGCCCTGGAAACCTGTTTTAAGAGGCTCCGCTTAAAATAACCGTACTGGGTATAAGCGATGGCCCCGGCAAAACTGGCAGTCAGGGAAGGTTTCCAGTCCAATTCATCTAAAAAATCTGAAAAATAATTTTCAATTTTAGCCCTGGCCTCAATCCCGTGAGTGGCCTCAGTCAGACTGACCGAAAAGAGGGCCGAGGGTCGATGACGGATAAGGCTTTGATTAAGGTAAATAAAACTTTTAAGCTCGCCGGGTAAATGATTTACGTGTACGGACCCTCCAAAAATAAAACTATCGAATTTATCCAGCCCAAAAGCAAATGGGATATGTTTTACATCAATTACTTCGACCTGGTGCCCGTGTTCCCGGATGATTTCACCGATGAACCGGGCAATACTCGCCGTCTGCCCCTCGCTTGTCTCGTAAACTATCAGTGTTTTAGCCATTTAACAAAATTTCTCCATTCTATTCAAATTACCTATCCGGCTTTCATACCGGGTAACCTTATTTTTGTAGAATTAGTTCAGCCGGTCTTTCATTGACGCTTTCTCCGACCCTTGCTTCTTTCAGGTTTATCAGGAGCAGTAAGGTTAATACAATCCCGGCCAGGGCCAGCAACGGAAAAATAATAACCTCCACCAGGGCCATTTCTACACCCGCGATAAACTGGCCTATAATCATGGCGCAAAGGGCAGTTCCCAGGGTAAAAACCTTGAACAACATAATTGCCGAAATCAAATAACCCCAGGCGCTTCGCTTGAGGAGTAGATAACCTCCCAGGTAGCCCACCGGGACAATTAAACCAAGGTCCATTACCTGGATGCCCAGGGTGGTGGCGTTCTCCAGGCCAACTGGCGGCTTGTTATCAAAGTAAGCCGGGACAATCCGGCCCAGCCAGGCCACCAGCAAAAAGGACGCTGAAATGAATAAAAAGGTGATGATTGATTTGCGGGGCAATTTGCCTGTGAAATGCTCCGGTAGACCGGCAACATCAACGGACATCAGGGTAAGAATAAAGGCAAATAAGCTCAACGAACTAAGCGCCACGTAGTCCAGAAATAGAACGTTAAAAGCCGTATTAAAAGCATATAGAATATAGGTGTAGAGGAAGTAGGCCAGGGTCCCGGCCAGCATCAGCTTACCGCGCAAAAGACTCTTCTGATAAAGCCAGAGGGAAATTAGCAGCAGAGGCACACCCATGAAAAGGGTCACAACATCCTGGGCGATTCCCTGCGAAGCCAGGCTCACCGAATCATACTTGTAAAGGCCGCTCCCCTGGATGTCCACGGTTTGGCCGCGCTGGGTGACAAAAATGGTATGTGGGTCGCTGCCCTGCCAGAAGACCCCCAACCCTGCCGCAATAATCGCGAGTAAAGCGATGATTGAGACTATCCAGGCCAATATTTTTGAGTATTTTGCCATTTTACATACTTCCTTCAAAACGCTCTTGGAGCACCTTTTTCCCGGCACGCGGTTTCTTTTTTCTCACTTCCCAATAATAAAAACTTTAAGTGAAAATCAGGGTCAAAATTAATCAATTTCAGTTTTCACTTTTCGTTTAGTATTCTTGACAGGGCATGTAAGTTGTCTTAAGATAAACGCAAATCACCAGATTTCTCAGGGCCATTTCCATTTTCAGCAAAAGAAATTAAACCTCCTGGCCGGGCGCGGTTTGTGCCCACGCTTGAAGTTAAGTAGGGATTCTAAAATGATGCCAAACCCGACCCTGGACCGCCTGGCTGTACGCGATTGGGCACGTGAACTGCTTCGCGGCGATAACTTTGTTATCCTCGATACCGAAACGACCGGCTTCGACCGCAGCGCCGAAATCATCCAGGTGGGGCTTCTCTCAGGGCAGGGCGAAATTGTCTTTGACAGCCTGATAAAACCGCTCCAGCCTATCCCCTGGCAGACCACCCAGGTCCACCACATCACCGACCGCATGGTGGCCTACGCCCCGACCTTTCCCCAGCTTTACCACCAGCTAAATCACGCTTTGAGCGGCAAAACGCTTATTATTTATAACGCTTCGTTCGACTTGCGGATGTTGCGGCAGAGTTGCGAAATTCACCGCCTGAGGCCGTTTTACCTTCCGAACTATTTTTGCGCGATGCAGAAATACGCTGTCTTCGCCGGGCAAAGAAACGCCAATGGCCGGGGCTATAAGACCCACCGGCTCCAGGGCGGCGACCACAGCGCCATCGGCGACTGCGTGGCAACCCTGCGCCTCATCCATCAAATGGCCCAATAAATTTGTTACTTAAACCCGTTCACCGGCTAATACTTCCTCTTCAGGTGAGGCCGGTTCTGGTGAAAATAGAGCTTCGATGCGGGATGGGTTTACGGGATTTTGCGAATAATAGCAGAACGCCAGCCAGCAACGGCATGATAGTTTACCTGTCTTGAATCTTAAGAAAGGGTATACGTTAAAAGATGAGTACCGCAGCTTGTTTTAAACAGGTTTCACCGACAACCCTGGAGTTTTTAATTAAAAACCCAGAATTCATTGATAGTTTTCTGGGAGATGACTTTACCGAGCCTTCTGTCAATATCAGCGGTGAGGACAAGAAAAAAGAGTGGCTTGAAATAACAGCCAGAGGAAAGAATGTAGAAGGTACTGATACTGACTACGCCTGGCATGGGATTCTTTATATCCTGGAAAAACTTTCCAAAGGGGAAAAACCACCGATTACTTTAGCTGTCCGGGGTCCTGAGGAAAATTCTGTTTCAGGCCCAGGCATTACTTTCAGCTATTGGAATCCCGGGGACGTTAAAAGTCTAACCAGGTCTTTGAATAATATTTCCGAAAAAGGTTTCCTGGCCCAGTACGACGGTAAAGACATGAATGAAAAAGAAATCTACCTGGGTAACTGGGAGGAACATGACGGCTTAATCTTTAAGCCCTATCTCTGGGAAAATTTTCTGGAGATGCGGAATTATTACAAAGATGCCGCCAACCGGAATTATGGAATGATAATGTACCTCAGCTAGATTTTGAAAACAAACACAAGACCAATTTTTGCAAATTTAGACCCACAAAAATGTTATAATCATTTTATTCACTGTTTTTAACCAGTCAGAATAATTCCTTGCCGTTTTGGGCCAGCTTATTTTTTGTGTCTACTGTTAAAAATTGACCTTTGTTCTGGCATGGGAGAATTTTATGGAAGGCAAGGAAACCAGCCGTTTGGAGGCTTTCAGCGATGGCGTGATAGCTATCGCTATTACTTTACTGGCCCTGGAAATCAAAGTACCGGGCGAACAACCCGAAGGCAAAAGCCTCTGGATTGCCCTTTTTGACCAGTGGCCGACCTATCTCGCGCTCGTCACCACTTTCGTCATGATACTTATCATGTGGATTAACCATCACCGGATGTTCAGCCATATCCACCGGATAGATACAGTCCTTATGCTTCTCAATGGCGGGATACTGCTCGGTATCACCATCCTGCCTTTTACGACCGAACTGGTCGGGGAATACCTGCTAAAACCGGACGGGCAGAAGCAGGTGGCGGCTATCGTTTACAACGGGGTTTTTATCTTTACGGCCATTTTCTTTAACCTCGCCTGGCGCTATGCTTCCCAAAAAGACCGCCTGTTAAATCCCCAGGCCGACCGGGACGCGGTCCGGGGTTTAACGCGGCAATATATGTTTGGTATTCCCGGCTATTTCATTACCCTGCTGATAGCCCTGGTAAATTTCCCGTTAAGTCTGGTGCTGACTATCTTTATTGCGATTTTCTTCGCGTTTCCTAATAAGCTATTCAGTGGAGCCAGGGTTACAGGTGAAACCGGGCCTTAAATCGCCCGGAAAGCGGTCAGGATTATAGGTTTTCCCCAATACTAAAACAGACCTAATTTTTCCGGCCAAAAATCGGGGTTGGCGGGTTTGCGTGGGAGGGCCAATTTTGGTATAATTCTTCCTCGGTTGTGGGCACCTGCCCGGACTAAGCGATTGATTTACCGTCAACTATTCTTTCTTTTCCGCGCCACACCTGGTCATTAGAGAGACTGGCTCACACAGACTCTGGCTACCTGCCAGGCAGGTTCAAGGTGTCGGGGCAAACCCGTGGAAAAGACTGTGAGAAAGGAATTTAAGAGAAACCGTGCGCGATTACGAAATGATGTATATTCTCTCGCCTGAGCTCGGCGACGAGAACTACCCCGCCAGTGTAGAGCGGATTAACAGCCTGATTACCCGCCTGGGTGGAGAACTGGGCGAAATTAATCAGACCAGCCCCTGGGGCAAACGCCGCCTGGCCTACCCGATTGGCAAATTTAACGATGGCTACTACGTCGTCACCACGCTGAAGCTGGACCCAGGCCAAACCGGGGAACTGGAACGAAGCCTGCGGCTAAACGAAGAGGTTCTGCGTCATCTGCTGGTCAGCCAGGAGAAAGATTAGCCTTTACCAATAGCCGTGCTTATTTTTTTGAGCCGAAACGTTTATTTTAGGAGATAGAAGCAATGGCTAGAGATTTGAACAAGGTAATGCTTACCGGGCGTTTAGGTAAGGATGTCGAACTGCGTGTTACACCCAATGGCCGTTCCGTGGCTACTTTTTCAGTCGCATCCAGCCGAAATATCCGGGAAGGCGATGCCTGGAAAGAGCAGACCGAATGGTTCCGGGTCGTAGCCTGGGAGAAACTGGCCGAGACCTGTTCCAACTACCTCCACAAAGGCAGTCACGTCTTTATCGAAGGCCGGTTACAGACCCGCGAATATACCGATAAAGACGGAATCAAGAAGTATTCGACCGAAGTTATTGCTACCGATATGACGATGCTCGATTCCAAAGGGCAAAATAGCGGTGGCGGCAATGACATCGAGGATGCCTGGGATAACGCGGGTGGTGGCGGTAATAGCAATTCTGGCTCAGGCGGACGGTCTTCCGGTGGTAATCGCTCCCGTGGCAACAGCTACGACAGCGGCGAAACCGACTTAGAGGACATTCCGTTTTAAAGAAACGGGGCCAACCAGCCCACTAAACAGACTGTTCAAATCTTCGGCCAATAGCTTTTTGGGAAAGACCAGCGGTTGGTTTTTCTCTTCTGGCTTGGGCCAGAGGGAAGTTAATAATTATTATAAATGGCTTTTACAAGAACTTCCCTACAATCAAGATTAACGATTGTTGAAAGCCGAAGGAGATAAATTCAGGTGACTACTGAAAATCAAGATTCAACTACTACCGAAAATACCACCGAGACGCCCGCTAATACCAGCGCCCCGGCTACCAGCGAACGTCCGGCCCGCACCGGGGGTTTCCGCAGTGGCCCGCGCCGGGATGGCGACGGTGATGGCGATGGTGGTCGTCCGGGGGCCGGGAGCGGCCCGCGCCGGACTCGCCGTCCGGGTGGCAAAGACCGCTTTGCCTCGCGCCGCCGGGTGGACCAGTTTGGGATTGACGGCATCCACGAAGTCGATTACAAAGACTTCCAGCGTCTGCGCCGCTACCTTTCGGACCGGGGCAAAATCGAGCCTCGCCGCAAGACCGGTCTGAGCGCCTTCCATCAGCGCTCGTTGACCACCGCTATCAAGCGGGCGCGCTATATGGCCCTCCTGCCCTACGTTGCTAATCAGTCCCGCTAGGTTCAGGATTGGTCCCGGCGTCTTGCCCGCCGGACCGCTATTGTTGGGTACCGGGCCGGTCCTGAAGCGGGCCGGCCACGCCAGCGTTAGCAGGAAGCATTTACCATAAATAATGGGCATAGGATGAGGCAGTTTGGCCGCATTGTTCCTATGCCCATTCGTTTTACTAGATAGATATTATCTGGGAGGAGAAGCAGAACCACTCCATGACCAATAACACAAACCAGGGAAACAATAAGCCGGACCAGACGCCGGGCCGGGACAAACGCAAGGCCGCGCCCGGTGTACCTGCTGCCAACCGTCCGCTAAGAGGCGCAAGTAATCCCTCGAAACCGGCCAGCCCCGCAATTAAACCGGCCACTCCGGCCCCGGCCAATCCCCCGACCGGAAAAGTTCGCCCGGCCCAGGCTACTACCGGGGGTAATCGTCCCCAGACCCAGATGAGCGCCAGGGCCCTTTCCCGCTATGAGAGAGACCTTAAACGCCAGCGTCAACTGGTCTGGGCCACCATTGCCGTAATTGCCCTGGTCGTGGTTGTTTTGGCTTTCGGTATCTGGCAAACTACCCTGGCTCCGAATTTCGATGTCCTTGCCTCCGTGAACGGGCAGAACATCAGCCGGGCCGACTATAACAAGTTCCGCAAAATTGACCTGTTCAAACAGTCCGGCGCGATTCAACAGCAATTAAACTATACCAGCGGCGACCAGCAGACTCAGCTACAGTCCCAGTTAAGCTTACTCCAGGACGAAGCAAACAATATCGCCTCCAGACCGGTCAACCAGGATGCCCTCGAACGGTACGTGGGTAATATCGTGATGGAAAAGGCCGCCAAGGACCAGTTTAACATCTCGGTTAGTGACGATGACGTTAACAAGTATCTTGGTGATGAATTCCAGGGAATTATTTACACCCCGACCCCGGACGCGACCCAGGCCCTTCAGACGGCCACCGCCGGTCCGGTAGCGACCCAGGCCGCCCAGTACAGCACGGCTACCGCCGCCGCCGTCACCCCGTTACCGACCGCGACTCCTTCGGTTTCGCCGAGCGTGAGCGCGACGACGACCATTAGCTCAACTACCACGACACCCGGCCTGACCCCCGGCGCGACCACAACGCCCGGTACACCCGGACCGACGACTACCGTCAGCGGCACCGTCACGGTTTCGGCCACCGCCACTGTCACGCCGACCGCCACCGTGACCAGCACACCCATTGCTCCTAACGCGGTCCAGGGGACTGCTGCCGCCTACCAGAGCGACTACCTGAAGTCCTTCCGGCAGTACACCGGCCTGAGTGACGACGACTATAAGAAGTTGGAAGCCCGCCCGGCCCTGGTTAAGAAAAAAGTTATTGAACAACTGGCCGCAAGCCAGCCGAAAATCGGGGATCCTTACCCTTCGGAAAGACTGAGCCACATCCTGGTGGCCGACGAAGCGACCGCCCAGGACATCTATAACCAGCTTAAGGCGACCCCGGCCGACCAGCTTAACGCCAAGTTTGTCGAGTTGGCCCGCTCCAAGAGCACCGATACCGGCTCGGCGACCAATAATGGCGACCTCGGTTGGAGCACCGATAAGACGGGTTATGACAAGGACTTCCTGGCAGCCGCCCTAAAACTGAATAAAGGCGAGATCAGCCAGCCAGTCAAGACCCAGTTCGGTTATCACATCATCTGGTGCACTGATAAGGATGATAAGCGGCCGTTGGACGCCACCACAATCCAGGGCTTCCAGACAACCGATGCTAATGGCGACCCGCAGTATTTCGCGGACTGGCTGAAGGGTAAGGTAGACGCGGCCAAGCCGACCTATAATACCCCGGCGACCCCGGCCCCGACCGCGACGGTCATTCCTGTCCCGGCCTTTACACCGGTAATCCCGCCGACCAATACGCCGGTACCGCCGACCCCGGCCCCGACAACGGCGGCCACCAGCGCGACACCGGGTACTGGCACCCCGGCAGGGTCGCCCGCCGCGACCACCGCACCAGCGGCAACTACGGCAGCGGCGACAACTGCGGCGGCTACCACCGCCAGCACGCCAACGGTCGGGACGACGACCGCCGCCCCGACACCTTCGCCGACCAGCTAGGTCACGCGGAGGTATAAATTGCACCCGAAGACTGTTTCTAAACCCGGAAACAGTCTTCGCTGCTTAACCGGGCGGCCCACCTGGGAATAGCTTTGTGCTATAATCAGGGAAGTCCATTTAAAAATTGCTACTCAGAACCCAGTTAGAGATTGGAGCGGAAATGTCAGATACAATATATAGCTTCTTTAACGGTGAGATTGTTCCGCTGGCCGACGCAAAAATAAGCATCCTGACCCACGCTTTTAATTATGGCACGGCCTGTTTCGAAGGTATTCGTGGTTATTGGAACGCCGAAGACGAGCAAGTTTATCTTTTCCGGCTGCGCGAACACTTTGAAAGATTGCAGGGCAGCACCAAAATCCTCGGTATCAAACTGCCTTACAGTGTGGACGAGCTTTGCACGATTACGCGCGATTTGGTCCGCAAAAACGGCTTCCGCGAGGATATTTACCTGCGCCCGACCGTCTATATTTCGGCGGAAGTTATTGGGGTAAAATTGCACGAGTTACCGGTCAGTTTCTGCATGTACTCTCTACCGTTTGGCTCGTATATTGACACTGAAAAAGGGCTGAGCGTTGGAGTGTCTAGCTGGAAACGGATTGACGACAACATGATCCCGGCCCGCGCTAAAGTGGCCGGGGCCTATGTCAACAGCGCCTTTGCCAAAAGCGAGGCCCTGCTCAACGGTTTTGACGAAGCAATTATGCTGACCTCGGAAGGACACGTTTCCGAAGGCAGCGCCGAAAACGTCTTCATGCTGGCGGGTGGCAAGCTGTATACCCCACCTGTGAACGAAAACGTGCTGGTCGGTATCACCCGCAATACCATCATGAGGATTTCCAAAGAAGTCTTCGGAATGGAAGTTGTCGAGCGGGTAATCGACCGTACCGAGCTTTATACCTGTGACGAACTTTTCCTATGCGGGACGGGCGCGCAGATGGCCCCGGTTTCCTCGGTTGACCACCGGCCCCTCGGTGATGGCGGGGTTGGGCCGTTCTCCAAGAAGTTGCAGCAATATTACTTTGACGTGGTCCGCGGCAAAGTAGCTAAGTTTAAGGAATGGTGTACCCCGGTTTATTAGAATGAAAGATTGGCGTGCGCTGCCCTCAAAAGGCGGCCTGATTGGAATCATTTTTACCGGTGTAGCGGCGGTAATCTTCGGACTGGCAGTCTGGATAACCGTAATGGCGGCAACCGCCACCGAGGTTGTCCAGGCCGTCCAATCGCCCGATGCCGACCCGGATACCCCGGCAGAACTGCTAACGGTGCCCACCGGCAACAATATCGGCACCTTCTTTTTGGTCTGTTTGTGCGTGGTCCTGTTGCTGGTGGTGCTATACCTGGCTTACCAGACGCGCAAGTTTTTCGCCCTGCGCTATTCGTTGGACCGCAACGCTATCCGGGTGAACCTTGGCGACTCCCAGCAGGTTATTCCGCTGGCGAACGTCCGCTATATGTTGCCCGCTGAAGTGGTCATCGCCAGGGCTAAAGAACGGGGCCAGAACGCCGCTGACCTGGGGGCAAGTGCCGGGACAGCCCGCGCCGGGGCTGCCACCGATACCAGGGCCGAAAGCTCGGCCCGGTCTACCGGTTCTTCTACCAGACCGTACCCGCGAAAGGCTCCCCCGCCACAAGCGCCGGAACCGGACCTGGACGAAGAGATGGTAGAGGTGGAGATAGCCGAACCAGACGCCGACCGCCCTTACCAGATGACCCAGACGGCTGCTGCCGATAGCGACCTTGAGTACCTGGAAGCGTTCGAGATTGAAACCGCTGAATTTGTCGAAATCTCGGAAGCAGGGACCGAGCCGGTTATTAACCCGGCCCGCCCCGAAAGCGATGATTACGAGGAAAGACCCGCCCAGGTCCTGAACCCCCGCGAAATGCGAGCGCTGGCTATCAATTTCGATGACGAGGAACAGGACACTAAAGGCCAGGCCGGTGACGGGGGCGAAAAAACGACCCAAAGCCAGACCGAAGCGGTAACCACCGCGACCGAAATCGAAAGCGACCAGGTAACCCGGCGGCCTTTTAGCTCCTGGCCCGGCTTTTACCTCAACAAGAGTAAAGTACCGGCCCTGGGGGTAATCCAGTTCTATTCGACCCGCCCGGTTGAAGGCACCCTGTTAATTCGGACGAACAGCCAGACTTACGCCATTTCTCCGCGAGACCGGCAGCAGTTCATCACCGAGTTTAACCTGCGCAAACGCCTGGGCGCGATTGAGCCGGTCCAGGAAGGTATTAACAAGGGGCCGTTGCTCAGTCACCCGCTCTGGCACGACAACCTGGGCCGGGGGTTGATCGCGCTCGGTATCATTTTGAACATGTTTATCTACTTTTCGATGCTGTTACGCTACAACGATTTCCCGGACATCTTGCGGATTCACTTTAACAAAGTGGGCCAGGTAGACCGGTTGGGTGACCGCAGCGAGTTGATGTTCTTACCGCTTATCGGGCTGGTGACGATTATCGCCAACGATATTCTCGGCGCGTTTGTACAGCTAAAAGAGGCTATCCCGGCTTACCTGCTCTATGCCGCCGGGGTGCTATTGCAAGTTTTAGTCGGTATCGCGCTGGTAGTAATTCTGATTGTATCTTGAAAAGGTTGTAACGGGCCGAGGTTGTCCCGCATCTTAAGAAGTTACGTTTGCTAACTAATATTTATTTCAGGTAAAGGTATTTCGAGAGGAGTTTTGAAATGAACGATGTGGCGGTGGCTTGCCCCGAATGTGGGGCGGATATTAGCCTCAATGAAGATGTCGAAAAGGGCGAAATTGTGCAGTGTGGCGACTGCGGGGCCGAACTGGAAGTAGTCTCGGTTGACCCGGTCGTGCTCGAACTCGCCCCCGAAGAAGAAGAGGACTGGGGAGAGTAAATGAAGTTCGGGGTACTGGTTTCCCGCATCCGGGTTGAGGAAAAGCTGCTTTTCGAAGAATTGAACAAGCGCGGCATCGAGTTTGACCGCATTTATGACGACGAAATCATTTTTCGCCTGGAAGAGAAACCGTTCGATTACGATGTAATCCTGGAGCGGTCGCTCCATCATGGCCGGGCGCTTTACGCCCTCAAAGTCCTGAACGATTGGGGCATCAAAACGGTCAATACCTACGAGGTCGCCCAGACCTGCGGCAGTAAATTTCTGACCACCCAGGCGATTATTCACCACGGCGTCCCGACCCCCAAGACGACCCTATCTTTCACGCCCGAAGCAACAATCAAGGCGATTGAAGAAATGGGCTACCCGGTGGTAATAAAACCGTCGGTGGGAAGCTGGGGCCGCTTGCTGGCGAAGATTAACGACCGGGAAGCCGCCGAAGCGGTCCTCGAACACAAAGAAACGCTCGGCAACTACGAGCATAGCATCTTTTATGTCCAGGAATACATCAACAAACCGCAGCGCGACATCCGGGCTTTCGTGGTTGGTGACGAGACTATCTGCGCCATCTACCGGGGAAGCGAACACTGGATTACCAACACGGCGCGCGGCGGCCAGGCAACCAATTGCCCGGTTACGCCGGAGTTGAATGACCTGTGCGTGCGGGCGGCCAAGGCTGTCGGCGGTGGGGTCGTTGCCATTGATGTCTTTGAAGATAAAGACCGGGGTTTACTTGTCAATGAAGTAAACTATACCATGGAATTTCGCAACTCGATTGATACCACCGGGGTTAATATTCCCGGTCGGGTCGTTGATTACTGCCTTAAAGTAGCTAAACAGTAGTTTTAAAATTTAGCCGAGGCCAGTAAACAGTAATTCGTAGCCAGCAAGATGCTGACAAAAAGTAAAAGTTGGTGGCCCGGCTACCAACTTTTTTATTATAAACAAGTAGTCAGAGGTCAGAAGTCAGACTTAGTAACCGAGGAAAAGCCAAATAGAAGTGAGAAATTTGATTGGAAGATTTAAGTCTAAAAATCTCTGGCTACTGACTTCTGACCTCTGACTACTATTCAAAAAGGAGTATAAAAGTGTCAACCCAAACCCAGAAAATCCGGGTAAGCGTGGTGGGTGGCAGCGGGTATGGCGGCGGTGAACTGGTGCGGCTTTTGCTCAACCACCCGCACGTCGAACTGGTCCAGGTCACCAGCGAGAGCAATGCAGGCAAGTTTGTTCATACGATTCACCCGAACCTGCGCAAACGCACCGAACTGAAATTTGTACCGATTAGCGCCTTGCACCCGGTAGATTTGTTGTTCCTGGCCCTCCCCCACGGCTCGGCGGTAGGCCGGATAGATAAATTTGCTTCCCTGGCGCCCCGGATTATCGACCTTTCGTCCGATTTCCGCCTGCACGACCCGGAACTCTACCCGCGCTGGTACGAGCACCAGCACGAAGCGAAAGAATGGCTTTCTAAATTCGTCTACGGTATTCCCGAACTGCACCGGGACCAGCTTAAAGAAGCCAATTACGCTTCCGGGGCCGGGTGCCTGGCGACGGCAACTATCCTGGGCCTGAAACCGCTCTTTAAACACGGCCTGGTAGACCCGAACATGGTTGTGGTCGAAGGGAAAATCGGCAGTTCCGCCGCCGGGTACAAATCTACCCCCGGAAGTCATCACCCGGAGCGGAGCGGGGCCATGCGGAGTTTCCAGCCGACCATGCACCGCCACACCGGGGAAATCGAGCAGGAACTCGACTTCGGCGTCAAACCGACGGTCCATTTCTCGGCCACTTCGATTGAAGCGGTCAGGGGTATCCTGGTGACCTGCCACGTCTTTTTGAAAGAGAATTTGCAGGAAAAGGACATCTGGAAAGTCTACCGCCAGGAGTACAACAACGAGCCTTTTATTCGCATCGTCAAGACCAAAGAAGGGATTTACCGCTACCCCGAACCGAAAGTGTTGAGCGGCAGCAACTTCTGCGACATCGGGTTCGAGCGGGACGAGCGGAGCAACCGCCTGGTGGTGATGGCTGCTATTGATAACCTGATGAAGGGTACGAGCGGCAACGCGGTACAGGCCATGAACGTTATGTACGGCTGGGAGGAAACCCTGGCTCTCGAATTCGTGGGTCTGCACCCGGTCTAGAATTTCTCCCACCAGTTGAGGATGAGCGGCCATTTTGATAATGGCCGCCTTTCACTAATAAGTCTTTAGTTTAAGAGTATGAAATTAAATCTCCTGAAAGCTATCGAGCCGGGCGGTAAAGCCGATTACGGCCTGGACGCACCCGGCGTCATTCGCAATCTCCTGCTATTAAGCCTGGGTGAACTGGGGCTGGCGGTTTTCATGCCGTTCAAAGGTAAGAAATTTCGCAAGTGGCTGCGGGTCTGGGCGTTAGTTGCGGGACTGGGGACGCTCTATTCCCCTCTCGGCATGTTCTACTACAGCAAGCAGAAGAAGTTCCAGCACCGGGACCGCCTGCTCGACCTGGCCGAATTGAAACCGGACTCGCGCGTCCTCGACATAGGCAGCGGGCGCGGGCTGCTGGCGATTGGCGCGGCCAAACGCTCCCCCGCCATGCGGGTTACCGCGATTGACATCTGGCAGTCGAGCGACCTCTCCGGCAACAGTGAAGAAGCCCTGCGCAGCAATATCGACCTGGAAGAAGTCGGCGGGCGGGTCCATGTCTATGAAGCCGACGCCCGTAAACTCCCTTTTGAGAACGGGTCGTTTGACCGGGTGGTAAGCAACCTCTGCCTGCACAACATCGGCGAGCACATGAACGTCAAGGGGAAAATCGGGGTGAGTTACCGAGGACAGGAACGGGCCAAAGCGTTAGGCGAAATCGCCAGGGTTTTAGCGCCGGGAGGACGAGTGGTTATCAGCGATTTCCGGTTTGTCGAGGAAGACGCCACCGAACTCGAAAAACTGGGACTTACCATAACCGTGCTGGGGCCATATCGCGATACGGTGCCACCCCAAAAGGTTCTTATCGCGGACAAACCTTAATTGCGGATAAACCCTGATTAAAGTAATAAAAGAGGCGCCGGGTTTACCAGCGCCCTTATTTATTCCGCTTAGCTTTTCTTACGTCCGTCACCCTTATCACCCTGACCGGACGTGGTGGTATTCTTAGCGTGACGTTTGGCATCCTGGCTCAAGGATTTGCCTTCGTCAACCTGGTAACTGGTGAAACGCCCTTTCTCGTCCCGCCGAATATACTTTTTAGCGCCGTTGTTTTCGATTTCTTCCCGTTTAGCCGGCATAATCCACCTCCTTTTACACAATTAGTCTTTCGTCTAACACTAAATAGTTAGTCGTAAGCCTGATTTGCAAAATGTATGCCAGGTGGCAAAAGTGCCGGGTAAATTTAGAACCGGCTGGCAATCTGGGGCGGCAAGTTAAAAGTCTGCGGCAATTCGATAGACGAGCGGGCCGGGTTCGTCACCGGGGCGGCATCCTGGGCGTACAACAGCTTTTCCAACCGGCCCATCCCCAGGCTCAGCCCGTAAGCCAGTTCGGCCCCGGTTATTCCCACGATTTGTAATACATCGACCTGACCGGAACGCAACTCGAAGCGGGACGTAAAGTCCTGCGGGCGGCTAATAAACATTCCCCGTACCTCGGTTTCGGGATAACGGGGGCTAATCGGACCGTTTAACGGCATCCAGTCGTAATACTCGAACAGCTTGCCCTTCCTGATTTCGTTATAGACCCCAAGCTGGTAAGCCATGAGCGAGTGCAACACATCTACGGCCCACCCGGCCCTTTCGGCTGTTCTCAAAACCATTTCAAAACCGATACCGCTATAGCCGTTCCGGTCCAGTTTGGCCGGGTCGTCAATCTTCCAGGGCTGGCTGAGCCCGGTCGTAACATACAACCAGTCGGCGTGCTGCTGGTTGGGAGCGATTTCGACCACGGCATGGTGCAGCCAATTTTCATCAATGGTTATACCCTGGCCGAGAACCTGGCGCAATCTTTCTACGCGCAGAGGAATCAGGGTGTTGGGAATCTGGCCGAATAGCTCGGGATAAGCCCGCTCCTCGCGGTCGCGCCAGATGTCCTGGAACCACAACAAATTATTAAAATCGAGTGGATTTTCAGACATAATAAATATTTCTACTCAAAATAAAACCGGGACCCCGCCGCTTTTGCAACTACGTGGTCCCGGCCCCATTACTTGTGTGTCAGGTTAGCGGCGGCGGCTTCGTCAACCAGGAAGGTTAACTGACCGTTACCGGGCTTGATTAACTGGCTCGGATAGATTTGAGGCTGGTACTCGCCTTCGAGGACCTCCTTCAAAGCCTCAGCCTTAGAGTCGCCGGTAATCAAAAAAATGACATTGGCGGCCCGGTTAATCGAGGGTGCGGTCAGGGTCAGCCGATTGGTGTTCAGCTTGGGTACGAAATTATTCGTAACCGGCTTACCTCGTTCCTGCAAGGCCGCGGTTTCGGGAAAGAGCGAGGCGGTGTGGCCGTCCGGACCCATTCCGAGGAAAATCAGGTCCAGCCGGGGAAAGTTCTCCGGGGCCGGACCGCTGCCTTCTTTCAGGTCGAAAAACTTCTGAAGGTCTGCGCCATACTCGGCGGCAGCTTTTTGCGGGTCTTCCTCGCCGCGCATCCGGTAAACGTGGTCTTCGGGAATCGGCACCTGGCTTAACAACGTCTCCTTTGCCATCCGGTAATTGCTTTCGGCATCATCGGGCGGCACGCAACGCTCGTCACCAAAAAAGATATAGACCTTCGACCAATCAATCCGGTCGTGATAAGGGGGCGCGGCGAGAATCTGGTGAATTGTACGCGGGGTTGAGCCACCCGAAAGCGCGACCGTAAAGCGACCCGCCTCCGCAATTGCCGCGTCGGCCAGGTCCGCAAAGCGGCGGGCACCTTCCTGAGCCACTTCGCTACCGGAAGGCAAAACTACCAGCTCGTAATCGCCTTTGTTTTGCATAAAAACTTCCTTTATTGGCTGAAATGCCCGGCCAGGGCCAGGGCTTTTTCAAAAAGCTGATCGCGCCGGACCACGTTCAAATCCTCGCAGAGCAGGTCAATCATGTCTCTTTTCGGGAAAAGAACACTGTTAACAACGGGCGGGTTGTTGTCCACGACTACTTTCGTGGTGGCCCGCTCGGAGTTATTTTCCTGCTCAATCGAGAAAGTCGCTGTCCGAGAGTTATCGCCATTATCCAGGTCTGAAGTGTCGGCTTCTATCTGGATCCTGGTAATACCACCGATTTCGTCCGTGCGGTCATTATGGCCGTTAAAATCCACGGTCAGGGGCACACCATTCTGGTTAAGAATCAGGGTCGCGCTGGAGCCTTTCTTCCGCAGGCTGAAGGCCGGTTGCCAGCCAAGTTGACTCGCCAGCCAGCCCACCAGCAACAGCGCTTCCGAGAAGTTCGGCTGGGCATTATCTTGCGGCGCTTCATAGTCAATTTCAAGGCGGGAAATATGGGCCAGGAAAGGGCGTAAAGACGGATTATCGAAAATCTGGGCCAGGGTATTGCGCCAGGGAGTCAGGCGGGACCAACCCAGGTCGCTGAAGGAAGTATCTTTGTAATCGCCCTGGGCCAGTTGAGCCAGGTGTGCAAAGGTCTGGCTGGGCCGGCCAAAGGTCCGCGAGTCGACAATCAGGCGGTCGGCGGTTTTAATCAGACGGCTAAAGAGCGGGCCGTCAAGGGCCGGTTCGACAGGCCACCAGAGCATTACCGGCAGGTCGGGCACTACCAGCGGCAGGACCAGGCTCCAGAGCCCGTTGGCCGATTCGCCGTTACCGACTACCGTAATCTGTTCGCAGCAAACCCGTTTGCCGGAAGAAGTCGGCAACTGGCAGTGGGCGGAAATAAAGGCCGAAATCGGGCTGGTCGGTTCGTCCGGTTTTCGCACCAGTACAATCGCCCGGCAAGGATACGAATAGGTGATACTGGCAATAAGCTGGGTGACTTCGCTAAGTTGTTCGTCTCCATTGACGCAAATAACGAGGTTGAGGACACAGGCACGGTTTACAGGCGGCTCGGCTTCACCGGCACGAGGTTTCGCGGCGGCTTGCCAGAGGGCGGTCAAACCTTTCTCGATGTTGTTCAGGGTTACTTCTTTAGCCTCACCCTGTTCGATAACCATTGCCACTTCGTCTACCGTGCCCGTTTCGGCCAGGGTAGCGCTATTAACCAGGGTTTCTTTGGATACTCCGTTTTTTGAAGAATCTACTACTTTTTCACTCAAAGTAAAACCACCCTTCTGAACAGGCTAAAGAATTTTGGTAGGCGGCTTAAAAAGAGAAATTCTTGCAAATTCCTCTTTTTAAGCCCCTTTTGTGCTAATTCTCCGGCCCGGTTAAAGTCTGCGCCAGCGGCGGCCATCCCGTTCGATAAGCTCGTCGGCTTCCGCCGGACCCCAGGAACCGGCCTCGTAGTTGGGGAACCTGGGGGGCATGTGCAACTTCCAGCCATCAAGGATAGAAGTGACGATGGCCCAGGCTTGCTCAACTTCGTCGCGGCGGGCGAACAGGGTCGAATCACCGAGCATTGCGTCCAGGATAAGGCGTTCGTAAGCGTCGGCGGCGGCCACCCCGAAGCTCTGGCCGAAACGGAAATCCATCGTGACAGGCCGGATATTCATGGTGGGGCCGGGGACTTTCGCGCCAAACTTGAGGGATATACCTTCGTTCGGTTGAATCTGCAACGAAAGGATGTTCGGCTCAATCGGCGGGTCGCCCGGCTGGCTGAACAGACCGTGCGGCACCGGCTTGAACTGTAAGGTTACCTCGCTGGTCCGTTTTGGCAAACGTTTGCCATGCCGGAGGTAAATCGGCACCCCGGCCCAGCGCCAGTTATCCACGAAAAGTTTGAGGGCTACAAAGGTTTCGGTGATAGTATCGGGTGGAACGCGTTCTTCCTCGCGGTAGCCCGGCACCGGCTGGCCCATAATCAGGCCCGGCCCGTACTGGCCGCGCACGGTCCGTTCAACCACTTCGTCCGGCGTCAAAGGCGAAATAGCCCGCAAGACCTTAACTTTTTCGTCGCGGACGGCGTTTGCCTCGAAGTTGGAAGGGGGCTCCATACAGATAAGGCTCAAAACCTGCATCATGTGGTTCTGGACCATATCACGCATAGCCCCGGACTCATCGTAGTAAGGGCCACGGCCTTCCACACCCAGTTCTTCCGAAACAATAATCTGGATGTGGTCAACGTACTGGCGGTTCCACAGCGGCTCGAAAATGCTGTTGGCGAAACGGAAAACCAAAATATTCTGGACGGTTTCTTTACCGAGATAATGGTCAATACGATAGACCTGGCTCTCGTCAAAAATCTGGCCTATCGTGCTGTTCAATTTCAGGGCGGAGGGAAGGTCGAAGCCAAAAGGTTTTTCAACAATAATACGGACCCATGCGCCCGGCTTGTTAGGTTTATTAAGGCCAACCACTCCCAAAGCATTTACGATAGTCGGATAATCGTCAGGGTTGGTCGAAAGATAAAATAGGCGATTGCCCCGCGTGCCGTTTTCTTCATCAATTTTGTCGAGGACTTCAGCCAACTTTTTGTACCCTTCAGGGTTGGTGAAATCGCTCTGGACATAGTGGATATTTTTACCAAGCTGGTCCCAGACCACCGGTTCAGCCGGACGGCGGCGGGAGAATTTATTTATTGAATTCAGCGCTTCCTGCTGAAAAGTCTCGTCATTATAGGGGCGGCGGGCAAACCCAACCATGTTGAAATTCGGCGGCAGGCGGCGTTCCAGGGCCTGGTTGTACAGGGCTGGGATAAGCTTGCGGTGAGTGAGGTCGCCCGTCGCGCCAAAAATAATCATCGTACATGGTTCCGGCACACGCTCCAGCCGAATCCCCTGGCGGAGGGGATTCGGCAATTCGGCCTGTGACGGCGAAGTAGCCATCATAGTCATGTGATACTCTTCCTTTTTGAAAGGTTGTGTTGCAGTTATTATTCAGGACCCGGTTATTTCGGTACCTGGCGGACCCCGACAAACTCGCCGCCTTCAGACTTGACGGCGTGGCCGCCAAACTGGTTGCGGATGACCGCAATAACCTTGGCGCTAAAGCTTTCGTCCTGGCGGCTGTTGAAACGGGCCAGAAGCGAGGCAGTAATGACCGGGGCCGGGGTGGACTGGTCAATCGCTTCCTGGACGGTCCAGCGGCCTTCACCGCTATCTTCGACAAAACCCCGGATGTTTTCGAGGGCGTTGCCTTCTTCTTCGAACGCGCGGACAGCCAGGTCGAGCAACCAACTGCGCACCACGGAACCGTTCTGCCACATCTTGGAGATGGCGAGCAGGTCCAGGTCGTAGCGGCTCTTTTCCAGGATTTCGTAGCCTTCGCCGTAAGCCTGGAGCATACCGTACTCGACGCCGTTGTGGACCATCTTCACGAAGTGGCCCGCGCCGCTCGGACCGCAGTGCAGGTAACCGTTTTCAGGCGCGAGGTCTTTGAAGATCGGTTCGAGGTGTTTGACCGGTTCCGGGTCGCCGCCGACCATTTCGGCGTAACCGACTGTCAAGCCCCAGATACCGCCGGAAGTACCGGCGTCCAGGAGGTGGATGCCTTTGGCCTTGACCATTTCGTAACGGGCCATGGTGTCGTGATAGTTGGAGTTACCGCCGTCAATAATAATGTCGCCCGGCTGGAGTAAATCGGCTACTTCGAGGATATGTTCTTCGGTAACTTTACCGCTGGGAACCATCAACCATACCGCCTTGGGGGACGCGGTCAACTGGCTCACCAGGTCCTGGAGGGAGGTAGCACCGCGCGCGCCGTGCTGTTTGATTTCTTCCACTTTGGCCTGGTTGCGGTTGTAAGCCACCACGTTATGGCCCTTCTCGCACAATCGCTGCACCATGTTAAAGCCCATACGTCCGAGGCCAACAAAGCCTAATTCCATTGTATCCCTTTCCTTTCGCTTAACAAAAATCTTAGGTTGACAGGGGATGGCCGCGCCTTCGTGGTCTTCCCGACAATTCACAAGTTGGTAAACTGCCTGCTGAAAGGACCGCCCTGCTAGACCGGCCCTTCCAGGTAAAAAAGCTACTACTTGACGGCCGAGTTTAATCCCGGCAAAGCCGCCGCGACGGACGCGGCAAACTGCCAGCGGAAAAACTCTGCCGCGAGGTCGGCCAGGTCTTTTAGCCGCAACCGGACTATTGGGTGCGCGGTATCTTCGAGCTTTTTGAGCATTCGCTCGATGGGCAAAGCCTTCTGATTGCTCAACTGCAAACTAACCACCAGCCGGTCCGCTACCCCTACCCCTTTCAGGGTTTCGTCGAGCGGGAGTAAATTCCGGCGGGTTTCGATACCTACCAACTGGTCCGCCCACAAAGCGAAACCTTCGATTTGCGGGGTAAGGACCAGGCTGGTACCGGGCCGGTTCGGAACTTGAGCCGACCCCAAAATACTGCCCAGGTACAAACCGGGATTTTCCAGCCCCGGCTTGTGACACTCCTCGGCCATAACGGCGGCCCGGTTTAACATCTCACCGATGTTGTAACCGGCCAGCGCCGCCGGGACCAACCCGGAATAGGACAGCCCCAGGTAAAGTGGGGCAATACCGGGCGGGTTGATAAAGATTTCCCGGAAATGAAGTTCGCGGGCGAACCTTTCCAATGACGTGCCCGACCGGGTAATGGCGACAAAATTATCGCCAGGCCGCTCTTTTTTGACCTGCCGTACCCGGTCGTAAAGCACCGCCACACCGGGCATCATCAACATGTCCTCGTTAGCGGCGCTTATTACAAAGAGAGTTTTAGCGGGGCCAGCCGGAAAGGCCGGGGTACGTCCCATAACCTCGCCTTCCCGGTTGACCACCGTCAATTCGGGATAGCCGGAAACGCGCCCCAACGCCTGCTCAAGCACCAGCGCCGGAAGACTGCTTTCGTCAACGGCCACCAGGATAATTTGCCCGTAACCTTCCTCCTTGACGGATTGGGCCAGGGCCAGCAGGTCCGGCACGGCACTTTTCATGCTGGACGGCAAATCGAGCCAGCCCGACAGCGCCTCGATAGGGCCGGCGTCTGCCGTGTCGGATGACCATAGCGTAGCGTCTCTTTTCCAAAAACGCGCCGCAAAATCGTTTTCGTCAAATTTTGCCAGGGCCGCATCTACGGGGCTCTGGAGATTAACGAGGTTTGGAGAAACCTCATTTGTCATCGAGCGACCTCCAGCTCTTTTTGCAGTTTCAGGCGTTTGCCCTCAACCCCTTCAAGCATCTTGGCGAAGCTTTCAGAGAAGCTCTTTACACCTTCCGCCAGCAACTGGTCGGTGACCGCTTTCATGCTGATGCCGTTCGCTTCGAGGGCGTCGATAGCAGCGTGAGCCTGGTCCACGTCTTTATCGACCGTCCGGGCTACCACGCCGTGGTCGCCAAAGGCAATAACGGTCGCGGGCGGCATGGTGTCCACCGTCTCAGGCCCAATCAACTCCTCGACATACATAACGTCGCGGTACTTGGGGTTCTTGGTGCTGGTGCTGGCCCACAGCACGCGCTGGGGTTTAGCGCCCTTGGCGGCCAGTTTCTGGAAACGTTCCGACCCAAAAATCCCCTGGAACAACTCGTAGGCCAGTTTGCTGTTGGCGATACCGGCTTTGCCTTTGAGGGCTTCCAGTTCGGCTTTTTTGGCGTCATCGGCTTCCGCGATTTTCCCGTCCAGTAGTTTGTCGACCAGGGTATCTACCCGGCTGACGAAGAAACTGGCGACGCTCGCGACCTTGCTCAAATCGCCGCCATTCGCGTCCAATTTCTCAAGACCGGCGATATAGGCATTCGCCACGTCTTTATAGGCTTCGAGCGAGAAAATCAGGGTTACGTTGACGTTGATACCCGCGCCGATAACCTCGGTAATGGCAGGCAAGCCTTCCGGAGTGGCCGGGATTTTAATCATAACGTTAGGCCGGTTGATGGTCTCGTAGAAGTAGTGGGCGTCACGGATAGTCCCGGCGGTATCGTTAGCCAGGGTCGGCGAAACTTCAATCGAGACAAAACCGTCGCCGCCGTTGCTACTATCGTAGACCGGGCGGAAAAGGTCGGCAGTATTGCCAATATCGGTGATTGCCAGTTGCGCGAAAACCTCGTCGGCGCTGCTGGTAGTGGCGATAAGCTCTTTAATTTGGGCGTCATAGTCGTCGCCCGCGCTGATAGCTTTTTCGAAAATGGTCGGGTTGCTGGTCACGCCCCGGACGCCGCTTTCGTCGATCAGCTTCTGGATGGAGCCGTCTTTAATAAGGCCACGTGCGATATTATCGTACCAGACGCTCTGACCCTCTTTAAGCAAGTCGAAAAGGGGCTGGTTAGGCGTATTGGCAGCGGCATTGGCCGCGCCCTTTACTTGCTCCTCGCCTTTGGTGTCGCTCATAATAAATCTCCCTTTAAATTAACTGTGTCCTTCATCGCCACGGGCCGGGGCGGTGGAGATATGTCCACCGGCAGCAAATTTGCGCTGGTTTTCGCGCAACTTGCGCTGGGTCGCTTTAGGGTCTTTCAACAATTCCTGGGCCACGGCGACTACGTTCTCGACGGTAAAGCCGTATTCCTTGAGAATTCTTTCGTAGGGCGAGGACGCGCCGAAGTGGTCAATGCCGAGGCTGGCGCCCTTGGGACCAACATAACGCTCCCAGCCGGTCGTCACACCGAGTTCAATCGAGAGACGGGCCGCCACATCGTCCGGCAGGACTTCCTGCTGGTATTCGTCGGACTGCTCCTCAAAAAGTTTCCAGCTTGGCATGCTGACCACGCGGGTAGCCACACCGGCTTCCTGCAACTTGGCCTGGGCGTCCAGGGCCAGCGAAACTTCCGAGCCGGTCGCAATCAGGATAAGCTGGGGTTTACCGCCCTGGGCTTCCGAAATAACATAGGCCCCTTTCGCCAGGCCGCTCGCCTTAGCGTACTTCTCCTGGTCGAGGACAGGCAATTTCTGGCGGCTGAGTACAAAACCGACCGGGCCGTGTGCCTGAAGCGCGACCTTCAAAGCTTCGACCGTTTCGTTGGCATCGGCGGGGCGAATCATGTTCAGGTTGGGCATAAGCCGTAGCGACATAAGATGCTCGACCGGCTGGTGGGTCGGGCCGTCCTCGCCAAGACCGACGCTATCGTGGGTCCAGACAAACATTGAGGGCAACTCCGACAGGGCCGCCAGGCGGACAGCCGGGCGCATATAATCGCTAAAGGTGAAGAAGGTCGCGCCGTAAGGCCAGACCCCACCGTGAGCGGCCATACCATTGACCGCCGCGCCCATTCCGAACTCGCGGACACCCCAGTTGATGGTCCGTCCGGCGTAGCTGCTGTCGTGATACTTGTTCGGATTGAATTCGGGGTAGGCGTCGAGCTTGGTGAAAGTCGATTCGTTGAGGTCGGCGGAACCCCCGATAAGGGTCGGTACGAACTCGGCGACGGCGTTGAGGGCTTTACCCAGCACGTTGCGGGTGGCAATCGGAGGGTCTTTCGGGCCGTAAACCGGCAGTTTGGCGTCCCAGCCGTCGGCCAGTTTGCGGTCGAGGGCGTTTTGCAGTTTCACGCCGAGGTCCGGTTCGGCCTGTTTGTAGGCTTCGAAAAGTTTATTCCATTCGGCTTCCAGGGCCGCGCCACGCTCACCGGCGGCCCGGAAGACTTCCAGGGCTTCTTCCGGTACGTAGAATTCTTCCTGCGGCCAGCCGAGAGCCTGTTTGGTCAGGACGATTTCGTCTTTGCCGAGCGGGTTACCGTGGGCCTTGGCGGTATCCTGGCGGTTCGGACTGCCATAGCCAATGTGGGTGTGGCAGACAATCAGGGAAGGCTGGTCGAGGACAGACTGGGCCTCACGGATGGCCTTGTCAATCGCTTCGATGTCGGTCGAGGCATCGGGCACATCCTGGACGTGCCAGCCGTAAGCCTCGAACCGCTTGTTTACATTTTCGGTAAAGGTGATATCGGTGTTGCCGTCAATCGAGATACCATTGTCGTCGTAGAAGGCGATAATCTTGCCGAGTTGGAGGTGACCGCCAAGCGAGGCCGCTTCGTGGGACACTGCCTCTTCCATACAACCATCACCCATGAAAACATAGGTGTAGTGGTCGAAAAGGTCGTAATTAGGTTTGTTAAAGGTAGCCGACAGAAAAGCTTCGGCAATACCTTCGCCGATGCTGTTGGCAAAACCCTGGCCGAGCGGGCCGGTGGTCACTTCGACGCCGGGTGTCAGGCCGCGTTCGGGATGGCCGGGGGTGATGCTGCCCCACTGGCGGAATTGCTTTAACTGGTCCAGGGGCACATCATAGCCGGTCAGGTAAAGCAGGCTATAAATCAACATGGAAGCGTGCCCATTGGAGAGGATAAAGCGGTCCCGGTTGGCCCAGTTGGGATTTTTAGGATTAAAGCGCAGGTGTTTCGTCCAGAGGGTGTAAGCCATCGTCGCCATACCCATGGGGGCACCGGGGTGGCCGCTATTAGCTTTCTGGACGCCATCTACTGAAAGAAATCGAATGGTATTGATACAAAGTTGGTCCAGTTGGTCGCTGGTCAGTTTGCTGGGTGTTGCAGTAGTCAAATTCCGCGCCTCCTTTTAATTCGTTAAACGTTGAACGGAAAACGTTTAACGTTCTGGAAAAATTTACACTAAGATTGCTTTTATTACTTTACTGACTTTGGTACGGTGCATTTAATCTTTACCAATTGCTAATCCCACCTGGGACTGAAAATAACTTTACCCCTTGGGGTCCCACGTTTAACGTTGGTTCGTTAAACGTTTTAAACAGTATTATTCTGGACCAGGACATTGTAAAGCTGTTTTTGTCGCTCGATAGCGGCAGCATAGCGGGCATGCCGGGCCTGGTTGGGCTGGTAGGTCTGCCCGAAGGCGAACTGGGCGTGACTCAATCCGCTCGGCTGCCATTCCGGCACCTGTCCAACCTGTGTCCTTGAGGAACTCTCCGCTGAGACCGCAATTTTATCAATTAAAGGTTTAGCATTATCCGAGCCACCTTCGACCGTGCCAGCCTGGACCGGAGAGGGCGGCAAAGGACCAAAGACCCCCAATTGTTCCAGGGCCAGTAAAGCCGCGCCCCGGCTGGTCGTTTCGCCCTCGGCTGAGGCAGTCACCGGGCGATTCAATACGTCGGCCAGGATTTGCATCCAGGTCGGCGAGTTCAAAAGAGCGCCGCCGCTGGCGATAATTTGGAGGGCAGGAGGCAGCGCGTCCGCCATAATCGAGTGCAAAATACCAAAGCGGTAGGCAATACTTTCCAGCCCCGCCCGCAAAATTTCGAGCGGCGTGGTATCCAGGCTCAAACCGACAATGGCGGCCCGGGCGCTGGCGTTCCAACCGGGGCTGCGTTCGCCGGTCAAAAACGGCAAGACCGTCAGGCCGTGACCGTCCGGTTCAAGACGACTGAGGGCCTGTTCGCTTTCCTCAACCGAGGGCAATTGGAAATTCTGGCGCATCCAGGCGAAAAGGTTGCCGCCCTCGCTGAGAGCCCCGCCGATAACAAACCGGCGATAGTCGGCGTGATAGCACCAGAGACCCCAGGGAATTTTTACACCGGGCGCGGCATAGACTACACGCATGGCCCCGCTGGTGCCGACCATCACGGCAATCCGGTCGGGTGAGAAACAGCCGCTACCGAGGTTACCCGCCGCCCCATCCCCGACCGCCGGGAACCAGGACACCTGGGCCAGGCTCGGCCAGCGTTTGGCGAATTCCGGCAGCAAATTTTTCAGGGGCGTACTGAGGTCGCCGAGCGGCGCTAACTGGTCGGCGGTAATCCCGGCCAGGCGCAAGGCTTCGGCGTCCCACTCGCGTTTATTCTGGTCGAAAAGGCCGGTGCCGCTTGCCATCGAAATGCTGCAAACGGTGTGGCCGAAAAATTTCAGGTATAGATATTCGCCGAAAGAGAGCCAGGTACGGGTTCGCCGGAAGATAACGGGTTGGGCGGCGGCCAGCCAGCGCAGTTTGGCCGGGAAATAGCTGGGATGAAGGACGGTGCCAACCCGTGAGTGGAGGTCGTTGCCGTCACATTCGCGGGACAGTTGCCGGGCGATACTGGCGCTGCGGGTATCAGCCCAGGTCAAAAGCGGGGTGGTGCTGTGGCCGTCTTTGTCGATACCCATCAGGCTGTGCCAGAAAGTATCAATGCCGACCCCCTCAATCTGAGAGGCCAGCGGCCCGGCCAATTCGAGCAGGCGGTCAATCGCCTGGCAGGTAATGTTAAAAAGCTCGTCGGGGTCTTTTTCTACGCCACCGTCCGGGGTGGTGTCAAGCTGGTAAGTAGATTTTATTTCCAACCCTTCGATGGCGTTGCCGGTGCCGTCGTACAGGCTTACACGAAGGGAACTGCTACCCACGTCCAGTGCTAAAACCAGCGGTTTTTGGGCCTGCTCCTTTGAAATCGTTGCCATAACCCCCGTTTCGTTTCCAAGTTCCGACTACTTTTAGTCTTAATGACATTATCACACAAAACCCGGCCTAATTCAAGGGCGGGCTCATGTCTGCTGGCCCCCTGCTATTGCTATTATACAAAACTTAAGCAATGGCGATAGACCCAAATGGGTAAGGTTAGGGGTAAAATTGGGGTCAAACCTCTTTTTGGCTAAAGGGGATATGTACTCTGAGTTGAATTCCTCTTTGCAAAAAGAAATTCGTTGTTAAGACTATCTCATATTTATGCCATCCTGATATTTTATTATGAAGCAATATTCGGAATGGAAAGGAAAGTTCATGCTAAAATTAGGCCCGGCAGTTTACCCCGTGATTTCCAAAATTCCGATAACCTTGGGAAGGAGCCTATTAAATTTGAACACCAGGCCGGTTTCGATAATTTTACAGGAGCGGCACGACCAGAGTGGGGGCGGATGGGAAGTTATCGCGCTCTACCCGGACGATGAACGGGAAACCCTGGCAACTTTCAGCCCGTTTCTTAATAACAAACTTGTCCGAGAACTGACCGGGTTGATTGCCCATAGCCAGGGTCTTGATAGCTTCGAGCAAGACCACGAATAAACCGCCCCTGGCAGGCGGCAATTTAGCCATATCTTTTGAAAATTAGCGGTTAATTAATAATTAAAGGCGGCGAACAATGCTGGAAGTAGTTTGTGTGGGTACGGGTACGATGGGTCCAGGCGTAGCGGTGGATTACCTGGCCCACGGCCACCGGGTGACGTTAGCGGGTCGCGACCGGGTCCGGCTTTTCACGGCTCGCCAGCGCGCCGAGACCGCCCTCGCTTTCCTGGCCGCCGAAGACTTCCTCTCGCCCGAAAGACACGTTACGGCCCTGGAAAATCTCGCTACAGCCTCGCTGGATAAGCCCGGTCTTTTTGAAAACGCGGCGGTCGTGGTCGAGAACATTCCCGAAAATTTAAGCCTCAAACAGGAGTTTTTTAAGGAACTGGAAGCGGTCTGCCCGCCTGAAACGCTCTTTCTGACCAATACCAGCAGCCTGGTCGTAACCGAGATTTTCCAATTTTTAAAGAATCCGGGCCGGGCCATGGGTACCCACTACTGGAACCCACCCTACCTGATGCCGCTGGTCGAACTGACCCCCGGCGAACTGGCCGACCCCGCCCGCGTGGAGGAGGTCTACCAACTGCTGCTCGGCATGGGCAAAACCCCGGTGCGTGTCCGCAAAGAAATGCCCGGCCTGATCTGGAACCGCCTCCAATTCGCCCTCTTGCGGGAATGTCTTTACCTGCTCGAACAGGAGGTGGCAACGGTGGAAGAACTCGACCAGGTCATTCAGAAGGGGTTGGCCCGGCGTTCGAGTTTTATGGGTCTGTTCAAGGTGGCGGACCTGGGCGGCGGGGATGTCTGGCACGGCATCTCGGAATACCTGTTCCCGCACCTGTCCGATATGGCCCAGCCCCCGGCCCTCTGGGATGAGATGATTGCGCGAGGCGAGTTCGGCCTCAAAAGCGGGCAGGGTTTTTATAAGTGGGATAAACAGGCCGGGCCGGACCTGTTGAAAGCCCGGGACCGCTACCTGCTCGACAAACTCAAAGAGGATGGGAACCAACAAAGCGAGATTATAGACTCACCCAATACCCAAACTCTTAAAAAAAGGGAAGATCAGTGACTAAACGCCTTACTCCAACGCATTAACAGTATGGAACTTTACAATCCGCCCGGTCATCCGTTGCCACCCCAACAACGTTGTATCGTGCTGCCCAGCATGACCTGCAATCAAAAGCGGGTTGAGGACGAAACTGGCTGCACATTACCTCCTGACCTCACCCGGCTTTGGAACAGAACGGCTGGATTGGTCCTCTTTCAAGATATAACTTACGGCCAATGGGGGCTGGTCTTATGGACGCCGGACCAGGTTTTAATCAGGCACAAAGAAAAATTGGCACTACACTCTGAAGAATTTCGGCCAGGTGATTTGATTATCGGTGAATTCCTGGGTGATACCGATTTACTTGTAATAAGGGCGGACCCCAATGCAACCGATTTTGGTAGCATTCTAATAGCGCTACCAATTGATAAAAGGCCGGACTGGTATAACCCTGCCAGGTCGCTAAATGACTTTCTGGAAAAATTCTTAGAAAGCAAAGGCGAAAAATTCTGGGAACCACAATATAATTAAAGAAAGACGGCCCTCTTTTACGAAGGCCGCCCCTTTTTATGTGAGAATGGAGAAACAGGGCTGAATCTACAAAGGAGCCGCCCCGGTCAGGACCATTTCCCCGGCAGGTGGTGTTACCGGCTCCGGTACAGGGATGTAAAAAGCCCTGATTTGCAGCACTTGCCCTTCCCGACCCGAAGCCAAGCGCCGGGCCCAGCTTGAAGGAAACTTCTTTAGCCCGGTAACTTCCAACAGTTCGACCATTTCTACCGCAAACCCGGCCCCTTCCAGGGCGCTAATGACCTGTTCACGCCCGGTTTCGAGCGAACGACCGGACATTCGGAGGGCGCTTTCGTTGAGCCGTAGCTCCAATTTTGCACCGGGTCGGGCAACCATCCTCAACCCGGTCATCACCTCCGACACGCTCTCGAGAAGACCTTCCAACAAACTACCCCAGGGAAAGTTCAGGGTGATACTCCCGATCAGCCCGGTCAATTCCCCCGGTAAGTTCTCACCGCTGGCAATCAAGAACAGGCTGTTTGCGGGAGCTTTCCGGGAAATCTCCACCAGATTTTCTCGGCAAGCGTCGAGACCGATATAAAAGTTAGCTTGATTTCGCCGGGCTTGCTCCGCGACATAGCGACCATCACCTGTACCCAGGTCAAGGACAATCTCACCGGCCCCGGTCAACCGGGCAACCAGGTGCGCGGCTAGGGTCAAACCGTCCATCTGGGCGGTCCGTTTTCCACAAATATATTCCATTTCGGTTCTTTCTTCTGCTTGATGGTTTGGTTGAAAAAAGGTCCAAAATGGAGGAGCACGAGCCTGGGAGAGTAATTTCGCGCACGCGAAAAACCGGCGTCAGGCGCCGTCCAGGTCATCGGGTAAGGAATTGGATTTTAAGAGGAATAGAAATTGAAACTTGCTATTGGGGGAGCAAGTGCGGGTTTCGGGTGAGTTTTTACCTGCTAACTAGCAGGGAGGGCGGTCCGAAAGATGAACCATTCTAAAAACTTTCCAGGCGATTTATACTTTTATCGCATGAAAATTATAGCATAGCGCCACAAGAGGGGATTTTAATATGCTACAGGGAAATAATTAGCGGAAGACCGGCCCGATATAGGTCAGGAAGACCACGTATTCGCCGTAACCCTTTTTGCCGATTTCGATAACGTCGCCATCTTGCAGGGTATGTTCGCTGATAATTTGACCCCGGTAAATTAGCTGGTTGCGGCTGTTATTATCAACAATTTTGTAGGTCATACCGGGCGCGACCGGGCCAACCCGGTAGAGGGTCGCGTGGTGGCGCGATACCGTCGAGAGCGGTATCTTCAAATCGTTATCGAGTTCGCGGCCAAGTTTGAGGGCGTTGCCGGTCAGTTCAAAGCTCAGATTCAGATGCTGGTCCGGCTCGGTCCGCACGTTTAAACGGGGAGCCCGGACCATTTCCGGGGCCCGCATCGTGGGCTGGTCGAAACGCGAACCATATTGCATCCCCTGGGTCTGGCTCGAAGGCGGATAGACCACCGTCGCGTCATAACCCGGTTCCTGGGAATAGTTGGGCGTGACCGGCTGGTTTAGATTACTCTTTGCGTTAACCGGCGTCGAAAGATTGGTTTCCTGGGGATAAGATGGCGCCACTTTATTGATAACGGGTAGATTTCGGACATCCCCGATTACGGTTTTATCCTCGTCTGGGGCCGGTGTGTAGACCGGGACAGGGTTAGCCGCCTTGGGCGGCAGGGTGATAGCTTCTTTATAGGCCTGGTAAAGGGCTTCGCAGGAAGGATAGCGGTTGGCCGGGACTTTCGCCAGCACTTTCTGCAACACCCGGTCGATATTTTCAACGATTTGAGGGTTAATTCCGGCCATCGAAGCCTGCCCGGCCAGCAAGGGCGGCTGTTTGTTGACGTGCCCTGAAATCATATCGTGGGGCGTCCCGTTAAAGGGCAGTGAGCCCGAAACCATCTGGTATAGCAGGACACCGAGCGAATACTGGTCGCTGGCCGCACTTACCATACCCTTGACCTGCTCCGGCGCGACATAGTGAACGGTGCCGAGGGCCCTGGTGGCAGCCTCGGCGTTGACATCCTGGAGCATCTTGGCAAAACCGAAGTCAGTCAGGACCAGCCAGTTTTTGGTGCGCACCAGGATATTTTGCGGCTTGACATCCCGGTGAACGATACCCATTTTGTGGGCGCTATCCAGGGCGGCGGCGATTTGTTCCAGGTATTCCGCGATCTCTTCCAACGTCAACCGGCGCGAACGCAAAAGCGCCGAAAGCGGCCCACCCGCAATAAAAGGCATCACCAGGAAGGCGCTGCTGGGCAACAGGCCAAAGTCATGGACGGTCAGGATGTTGGGATGGTCGAGCGCGGCCACGGCGCGGGCTTCCAGTTGAAACCGGCCCATCAATTCTTTATCGGCAGCTGAAGTGTTATCGAGGATTTTAACCGCGACCGTCCGGCCCAGCAACAAATCGGTAGCCTGGTAAACGGTGGCGAAACCGCCTTCCCCGACCTTTCTTTCCAATTTATAGCGGTTATTCAGCGTCGCGCCCGGATAAGTCATAAATTTGAATTTTTCAGTACTGGACCCTCACCTGTCGGATTGCGGCGAAACCTGTTTGCCAACCCTTCGATTTCAGCCTTAGGGAGTGAAAGTCACAAATATTTATAAAAGATAAAGATAACTTAGGATTGATTATAAGTTACAACGGCCCAACTAGCAATATTAGATAGTTGGCCCCGGATTTTAACGGGCGGTAGTCAAATAAAAAACCGGGCCGGAGCCTGCCCACTTCCCGTATAGGGAACGGTTGGCTACCGGGCCGGTTACGCAATAAAAAGAAATCTCCCGGTCTAGCTATAGATACCCTGGTCCGCCTTTATATAATCGTTGGTGAAAGCGGTCGAGGAATCCACCTTGGTCTGAAGTAGCTTATTATCGAGCAAGAACTGGGCGGAAGTTTCCCAGAGTTTAGGGTCGTTATAACCGTAGGGCTGCCCTTTGACGCTATCCGAAGTCATGTATTTGACCATTTCTTTCAGGACCAGTTTCGATAAATTGGGATCAGAACCCTTGGAGTCGGGCGCAATTTTTATCGAGCTATCAAAGGCCGCATCCGGGTTGGCGATGGTATCGCGAATACCAAGCTGGACCGCCCGGACCATTTTCTGGACCAGTTGGGGGTTAGAACTTATCACCGAATCACTGGTAATCAGGCCAACTGAAGCCAGGTTGGTCACACTGGAAACCTGGATGACATCCACGGCTACCCCGGCGTTGGCAAGTTGGACCGGCTCGTTCATGGAATAGACCATCGCGCCGTCAACTTTACCCTGGGAAATCGCCTCACGCTGGGTAAAGCCGATGTTGGTAACCTTTACATCATCCTCGGTCAGGTGGGCCGCTGCCAGTAGCACCTTCAAACCGATATAATTCGAACCGTATTGGCCGGGAATACCAATAGTTTTGCCTTTGAGCGAGGCCGGGGTGGTCAGGCCCTTGCCCTTGAGCGAAGCCAGCGCTACGGGGTATTTCTGGTACTGGGTGGCAACGGTGCGGACCGGGATACCCCCGGCGCGGGCCTGGAGGACTTCGTCGCCGCTGGCAAGGGCAAACTGAATCTTTCCTTGCCCGACCAGGGCCATCAGATTGTCAATGGTGCCGTGCTGAAAGGTTACGTTTAAGCCTTCCTTGGTAAAGTAACCTTTATCCTGGGCAACATAGTAAGGGGCAAACTGGACATCGGGGATATAGCTGAGGGCCAGGGTCACGGCCTGATTACCCCCACTTGCCCCGGCGGCAGTTGTCGCTCCCGCCGCAGTTGTGCCCGAAGCCGCCGTGGTGGAGGGAGCCGGGGCAACGGTGGGGTCACCGCAGGCCGCCAGGAACAAACTTAACACCAGGACCAATCCCGCCAGGGCTGCTCCTCTCGCCGATATTTTAGTAACATCTTTTTTTATAAGGGACCGCATCGTATTTCCTCTCGTGGTTACATGCTTCTCAAACTTCTCAAAAATATATAATTATAACTATTGCCAGCTCAACAAGAATTTTTCAAGCAGCGTTACGAGCCCATAGGCCAGGATAGCGATAAAAGCCAGCGTCAGCAGGGCTACAAAGACCAGGGCCGTATCGAACTGACCGCGTCCCAGGTTCAACAGGTAGCCAAGACCGGAGTCGGAGGTAATGAATTCACCGACAACCGCCCCGGTAATCGAAATGGTCAGGCTAATCTTGATACCCGTTAGGAGAGTCGGCATCGCCAGGGGCAATTCGACCAGCCAGAAAGCCTGCCAGCGGGTCGCCCCGAAGACCGCCGCCGCCTCACGCAGGGTCGGATCTATTCCCCGCAGCCCGGATACCGCGTTGAGCAAGAGCGGAAAGAAGACAATCAGGGCGCAGGTAATAACCTTGGGCAGGAGGCCAAAGCCAAACCACACTACCAGCAAGGGGGCCAGGGCAATCAACGGAATGGCCTGGGTCGCGGCCAGGAGCGGGTTCAAAATAATGGCAACTACCCGCGACCGGGCGACCGGGTAACAAAGCAGCCCTGCCACCCCAAAGGCCAGTGCAAACCCAAACAGGGCCTCCGAGGCAGTTGTACCGATATGTTTCCAGATAGAGCCGTTCGCCAGGACTTCTCCAAAGCGGTTAAAGACGGCTTCCGGCGAAGGTAAAATATAGGCAGGGTAGACCTGGGCCATGGTCAGGATTTGCCAGAGAGCCAGCAGGACCAGCCCGGTCAGGGTAGCCGATAAGAACGACAAGCGGCCCAGGACCAGGCGGGGCCGGGCTTCCTTGCGGTCAGCCTTATTAAGGTCTTCGAGTTCTGCCGCCGCCGGGTTCAGGCGGTCAGCCAACCCGGCAGGGTTCAACAACTCGGCATTTTTATCTGTCGGTGTTTGATTAAGCAGATTTATATTATTGTCGCTTCTACTATGGGTCATCATAAAAGTATCCCATTCCAGAATTTTTAAATTAAAAAGGGCGTAGCGGGTAACAGCAATACCCGCTACGCCCCTCTCAGGTCCGGGAAATTGCAACAAAAAAGGTAATCATCTGGTGGTGATTACCTTCAAGGAATTGCAAAATCAGGAAAAGAGCAGCCTAACGCCGCGCCGTTACCTTCTTTCATCCAGACTGTTACTGTCGGCCTCGGAGTTTCACCGAATCATGCTTCGCCACTAAAAAGTATTGAGGCTCGCGGGCTTTACCGCCGGTCAGGAATTGGCTTTTACAAGCCGCACCATGCCCTGAAGGTCAGGTTTCTATATTCTTCTAGTTTTTAATTGTACCTATTTTCACATATAAAGTCAATAAACAAACTTGGCTTAAAAAAGAAAAAGAGCTGTATATTTCGTATACAGCCCCCTCTTCAAATCCTTTTTTAAGGCAGCCTGTTTAATTCAGGTCGGCTTTATCGCGCAGGGGTATCGCCCGCAACTGGATAGTCCTTTTGCCGGGGGCGGGAGGCGGCACACCGGGTTGGCGTTTGGCCGCTTCGGTCAGGCTCTGGTTATTTGCGGGAACCGCCGTGTTGTCAGCCAGCCACTGCTGGGAGAAATCGTGAATATCGGCCAGTTCGGCCAGCCCGAGGATAGCCTGGTGCATCAGGGTTGCCATTTTGAGGGTATCGAGCATCATTTCGTCGGGTAAGGCCCGCCCGGAAGCGGCCAGGAAATTGCGGAAGCGGAAGACATCCCGGCTGCGCAAAACCAAAGCCAGTTGCCGGTCGTAAGCCTGGTTTTGGAGTTGCGCCTCCCGGTTGGGAACTTTAACGACGGTGGCCCGCCATTTACCCTTGCCCTTATCCATGTTGGGTGAACAGCTATCACTCATGCCCTTACCCTCAACTTAACTAAAAGGGGAAATTAGCGGCGTTTGGAAAACATCAGGTAGCCGTACTGGGCCAGGTTCGCTTCAAGGCCCATGCTGACCATTTTGTCCTTGTCGCCCATGCGTAAAGCCTTGTATTCTTCCTGGGTCAAGTCGTACTGGCTCAGGGTTTCATCCGGCTCGAAAACCAATTTCTGGCGGAAATTCTCGTCGCCCATCGCAATAAAAATGATTTCTTTTATGACACGCACGCTCATCGGCTTTAAACTCCCTCATCTAAAAGAACAGCCTGGCCCGCAAGTGTAGCTTTTTGATTATAGCATAAAGTGAGCTAACCAAGAACCTAAAACGTTGCGTTATTGAAACTTACCGGAGCCTAAACTATAATTAAACCCAGCATTTAGCATAAGTGACACCGGGCTAATTCTTGGATAAACTTTCGGACGGCGTTTGGCGGCTACAGACAGGTTTCCTCAGAGGAAATGAGAATATGAGGAAACTTCTAGCAGATTGGCGTGGGCCAGCTTTTGAATTCCTGGTCGTGGGTTTACCGGGCGAATTGCATCAAAGGAAAAAGGCGCTGTCCACCGTCGAAAGCGCCGCTTCGATAGAAGGAGGAACTTCTGGCGTATGACAAATAACTTCAAGTTTGATTCAACCGACCATGTTTTAACTGAAAACCGGCTTTTTTCACCAGACCAGGCGGTAGTCGAAAATTCCAATATTTACGCCTACATGCAGAAAAAAGGCTTTTCCGACTACAAAGATTTTTACAAGTGGAGCCTGGCTAACCGGGAAGAATTCTGGCGCGACCAGGCCAACGAGTTACACTGGTTCGAGCCGTTCACAACCGTGCTGGACGACTCGCAAAAACCTTACTTCAAGTGGTTTACT